>JBQCGD010000122.1:0-41702 GCA_051955985.1 Phycisphaerae bacterium
GGGGGTGGCCGGGGGGGGCGGGGGGGGGCGGTCCTTTTGTGGCCTAGGTGTTGTTTGTGGTGGGGGGGTTGTGCTTGCGGGGGGGGGGCGGGGGCGGTTGGGGGGGGCGGGGGGGGGGGGGCGGCGGGGGGGGGGGGGGCGGTGGGGGCGGCCTTTGCGGGGGATTTGGTCGCGGGGGTGTTTTCGTCCATGCCGAGGGCTTCGCGGCCGACGTTCTTGATCAGCATGTAATTGTTTTTGCCGCGGCCGGCGGGGGGATCGATGCGGAGGAGTTCGATGCGTTTCATGCCGCGGTTGAAGGCGATGGTGAGGTTTTCGCCGTCGAACTCGAGTTGGTCGGAGCGGAGGTGGACGACGCCGGGGCTGGTGATGAGCTGCTCGGCGTAATTGAGATCGAGTTCCTTTTCGAAGCGGACCTGGAGTTGGCCGGGCTGGAGGTCGGTGGAGTTGCCGGAGAAGGAGTCGCGCGGTCCGTAGGTGAGGAGGACATGGCCGGAGAGTTGTCCGCCCTTGGGTGCGGGTTTGCTTCCGCCTTTGCCGGCGGCGGCGACGGCGGATTCATCGACGGAGAGAACGCCCCTGTCGGCGCGGATGAAGACCATTTTGCCGTCATCGGTGTAGTAGGTGCCGGTGGGCTCGACGAGGTCGTACTGGCCGGGGATGACGTTGCCGGCGGCGTCCTTGGCGGGGATGGCTTTTTTGGTGCTCATTACATATTCGAGGTCGCCATTGGGGCGGCGCGATTCGAAGGTGGGAGGACGTTCATCGTCGGACTCCGCGCCACCCACGGGGGTCGAGCGGCGGGTCGACGAGAAGGTCGCGCCCGTGAGGTGCTGATAGATCAGGAAGGCGCCGATGGAAAGCACGGCACCGATGATGAACAGAGCGATTTTTTTGCGCATGAAGGCCAGTCTACTCGGGTGGCGCACTCCGGAACAAGCATCACGCCTGTGACGGGGAGGCAAATTGCTGCCGGCGCGTCAGGGCCGGCGGTGGTTTGTCCAACTGAAGCATGACAGACACCGGCCGGGGGCATCGGTTGGGGGGTCACTGGGGCGGGGAGAGGGCGGGGGTTTCGCGGAGGCCGCGCATGGCGTGGAGCAGTTGTTCGACATCGGCGTCGGTGTGGGTGGCCATCAAGCTGATGCGCAGGCGGGCGGAACCGCGGGGGACGGTTGGGGGGCGGATGGCGGGGACCCAGATGCCGCGGTCGCGGAGGTAGTCGGCGGCAGCAAGGGCGGCGCCGGGCTCGCCGAGGATGACGGGAATGATGGGAGAGGCGGATTCGCCGCACTGGAAGCCCATGTCGAGAAGCGCCTGCTTGATGCGGGCGGCGAGGGCGAGCACGCGCTGGCGGCGGTGCGGTTCACGCTGCACGATGCGGAGTGCGGCGAGGGCGGCGCCGGCGGAGGCGGGGGGAAGCGCCGTCGTGTAAATGAAACTTCGGGCGGCGTTGATCAGCATTTCGATGACATCGGCGTCGCCGCAGACGAATCCGCCGATGGAGCCGAGGGCCTTGGAGAGCGTGCCGACGGTGACGTCGATCTGTTCCTCGACGCCCTGGAGTTCGGCAAGGCCGGCGCCGCGCGGGCCGAGGATGCCGGTGCCGTGCGCCTCGTCGATGATGACGAGTGCGCCGGTGCGGCCGGCAGCGGCGCAGGCGGCGGGGAGGTCGGCGAGGTCGCCATCCATGGAAAAGACGGAGTCGGTGACGAGGAAACGGGTGGCGGCGTCTTTGCGTTGGAGCAATTCTTCCGCGCGTTCGTAGCGGCGGTGCGGGAAGGTTCGCGATTCGGCGCCGGAGAATTTTGCCGCGTCTAGCAGGCTGGCGTGGTTGAGCTTGTCGGAGACGACGAGGTCGGATTGGCCGGCGAAGGTGGTGAGGACCGCGAGGTTGGCCATGAAACCGGTAGGGAAGAGGAGGGCACGTTCCGTGCGTTTGAAGCGTGCGAGGGCTTCTTCGAGTTCGTGATGCAGGGCCATGGAGCCGGCGACGAGGCGCGAGGCGCCGGCGCCGGCGCCGTATCTGGAGAGGGCGTCGCGGGCGGCATCGAGGACCTCGGGGTCGGTGGCGAGGCCGAGATAGTTGTTGGTGCAGAACTGGAGGTACTCGCGGCCGGCGATGGTGACGCGCGGGGCGGAGGGGGAGTCGACGCGGCGCAGCTGGCGATGGAGACCGGCGCTTCGGCGTTCGTCGAGGAGCGTGCGGAGTTGCTGCCGCCAGCGTTGCCGTGCGGTGTCTTTGTCGTGTGTACCCATTTGCGGCGATTCGCGTTGGTCAGGGAGTGGAGGAGGCAAAAACGATCGAGCCCCGGCGGAGCGCCGAGGCTCGAGAAAGTTCGGAGAAGGAAGCCCGTTAGACCTTGGCGGCCGAGGTGGCCTGGGAAGCGCCGTCGCGGCCAGCGCCGTCGCGGGCGGCGTGGGCTTTGGCGATTTCCTGCATTTTGAGTTTCATGAGGCGGCCGACCTTGAACTTGACGGTGCGTTTGGAGGGGACGGTGACGCGTTCCATGGTTTTGGGGTTCTGGGCGACGCGGGCGGCCCGCTGCTTGCATTCGAAGACGCCGAAGTCACGGAATTCGAGGCGATTGCCGCGACCGAGTTCGGCGATGATTTCATCGAGGAACTGCTGAGTGACGCGTTTGACCACGACGCGCTTCACGCCGAGTTGTTCTGCGATCCGGTCGACAAGTTCCTTTTTGGTCACCGTAGCCATGTTCTTCCTTTTCCTGCCGACGAGGCACAGTTTGGTCTCAAACTCACCACGCGTCACCAATTGGGTAACCGGGTGCCTTCAAAGGCCCTGGGTCTCTGAAGGGCGTGAAAGTTACTAGGATAAAAGTATCATCTACTTTCGGGGGGGCGGCGTCAAGATTTGATTTCCCAAATGGTTCCGTGTCGCCGCTCAGGAATTTCACGGGATGGTGACGCCCTGCTGGGTGATCCAGCGGTAGCGATAACTGGGCCCCCAGAGGTTGGAAATCAACTGTTGATCATACGTAAATACGGAATAGGTCGAGGCTTGCTGCAAGATGTAGGGGCCCCAGGCGCCTTTGTCCTGGCGGGGGACCCAGAGGGTGAGGGAGTCGGATTCGGGGAGGACGGCGTAGGCGTTGGCGGCGGGCGGGGTGTTTGGGAGCTGAGTGAGGGTGGCGGAGGGGACGTAGAGGGGGGGGATGGCGGCGGTTTTGGGTGTGGAAGTGCTGCAGGCGGCAAGGGTTATGGAGATGGGGAGGAGGATGAGGGGGAGCTTGCGGCACATAGGGAGGTCTCCAGGGACTGGAGAGAGGTAACGCAAGGGGCGTGCCGCGGGGGAATGGGGGGAAATGTCCGAAAAACTTGCGGTTTCAGGGGTTGCAGCGGGGGGTTGGAAGGCTTGGGCTCCGGGGACGGGGCGTAGGGGCAACGTGGGGGGGCGTGGATGTTGCGTTGCGGAAACGTGCCGCTACGACCGGAATCGGGGAGGATTCGGGGCCGTCTGGAGGGGGGTGAAGGTACATTTTTGGGGGGTCAGGGAGCGGTTTCGGTATTGTTTGGGGCGGATTCGGAGGGTTCTTGCACGGGTTCTTCCTTGGGGATGAACTCGGCGTGGACGGCTTTTTCGGCGAGCTGGTCGAGGATGAGGAGGAGGGGTTCGCGGTCGGTTTCGTAATCGTCGAATTTCGCTTTCTGGGGTCCGCGGCCGTCGGCGAGGTCGTAGGTGATGGTGACGATGCCCATGGACTTCCAGCGGGTGTTGTCGACGACGGTGATTTTGTTCCAGGGGATGGAGATGCCGGGGGCGGGAGAGACGGTGTCGCCGTGGGCGATAGCGCGGCGTTTCTGGCAGTGGAGGAACCAGCCGATGGCGCCGAGGGTGGCGAGGATGAGTGCGACGACGATGTATTTCTGGTTTTTGATATCGGTTTCGGTTTTCCAGCCTTCGGTGTTGAGGGAGTGGGCGATGTTGGACATGAGGGTGCGGGCTTTGGCGTCGGCGTTGTTCCAGCCGCCGGCGGCGTTCCAGGCGTCGATCTGGGGCTGGTACTGGATGTAGAGGGGGTCGTCGTGGATGCGTGTGGCGATGGGTCCTGCGACGAGCTGATCGTTTTTGGCGGGCCAGCCGATGAAGCCGTCGTAGGCGAACCAGCAGGCCATAGCGAGGCACATGAGGACGATGAGGAGGTTTTTGTTGCGGACGGTGGAGGAGGCGCGGGCGATGATGGGGGCGTTGGTGGTGGCGGTGGAGGCGGTGGGCGGGGTGGGTTCGGACATTGGGGTTTCTCCGCAGGAAGTGGGGTGAGAGGAGAAGATAACATAATGGGGGCGAGGAGGCACGGGGAGGAGGAAATGCAAACACGAAACGCGAAACACACATACAAAACCTTGGAGGCGGATGGGTGCGGGAAGCGCGGGCGGTAAAGGAAGAAGGGCGAATTTGGATTGATTCGCGGCTCGATTGGTCCCATAAATGAACCATGAAATTCTAACATTGAGTGTTAGGATTTCATGGTTAAAGAATGGCGGTGTGATGTCGATTTCCCATCCATCCATCATTATTGCGTCGCGCGCGGAAGCGGATTCGTGGTCGCAGCATGAGATGCTTCCGATACGAGCGATCATTTCGATTACGGGCGCAGAGGACCGGCCGTGTGCGGGGTTTGATCGCGTGGAGCAGCGAATTCGATTGGAGTTTGAGGATGTCGTTGCGGAGAGGGCGCGGTCATCGTCGAATGTTGGTCCGCGAGCGCCGAGACGCGAGCATGCGGCGGCGATTATCGATTTTGCGCGGAAGGTGCAGTCGGTGGATGGAATCCTGCTGGTTCATTGCACGGGCGGGCGCAGCAGGTCGCCGGCGGCGGCGGTGCTTTGCCTGGCGGCGTGGCTGGGGCCTGGCGAGGAGGAAGGAGCGGCACGAGAGGTTTTTCGGATGCGGCCGGGGTGTTCTCCGCATCGGGAGTTGGTGCGGTTTGGGGATGAGGTGTTGGGGCTTCGGGGGAATTTGATTGCGGCGGTGGATCGAGCACAGCCGGCAATGGAGTGAGCGAGGAGGGGGCGGGGGAAGGATGAACGCTGGCGCTTAACCGATTACCCCCCTACCGCTAGGAGAGTACCCGTGCCTGTGCGGGAGGTTGTGCGTGGGTGCGTTTCCGCCGCGCCCCATAGGGCAAGAGCTCGCCTCCGCAGGACATCGCTCTTACTGGGGGCGCTGGTGCGGGGGATTGCGGGAATGCAGACATCGCGGGCGAGCTTTGGGCTTGCATCGGTTGCGAATAGGTTCGTAGAGCCTGTTTTGAGCCGCAGCGGGGATGTGGAGACGACGCGAGGCAATCGACGGCGATTTTCCGCATCGCGGTACGGGATTTTGAGTAGAGAGGGTCCGGCAATGACGTTTGCAGTCGTTGACGAAGGGAGGCGCCCGCCGTCCACGGCTTGCGGCGGGCGCTTTTCGTCATGAGGTTGAGTTTGCGAGTTGGTTACGTGTGCGAGGGGACGCGGCGGTTGAAACCGCCGGCTAACCTGCGCGATTGAGAGGGGGGTGACGTTCGGGCGGCGGTTTTGGGAGGGAGGGGGTTCCATTCGATGGCGAAGTATTTCGGGGGGATGGGCGGGGCGGCGGGGTGTTTGGCGCAGCGGGGGCAGACGGTTTTTTCTTCGGCGATTTCCCAGCCCGTGTGTTTGGGGATGAGGACTTCGATGAAGCGGGGTTTGCCGTGCCGTTTGCCGCCGGATTTGGAGCGTGGGAGTTCGCGCCAGGGGCGGAGTTTGTTGGCGGGGGTGTTGGGGGCGCGGGTCCACTCCTGGGAGTAGATTTGCGGGCGGCGTTGAGTGATGAGTTTGTGCTGGGGGGTGCCGCGCGGGACTTGCGTTCCGCAGAGTTGGCATTTGAACATGATGTGCAGCGATTTGGTTTCGTCGCGAGGGGCTGAGGTCTCGGACGGTAAGGGGGGGTGCCGTGGATGAAAGGAGGGTACTGTGTAGGGGGCGGGAGGGTCAAGCGGGCAGAAAAAATTGGGTGTCGGAAAAGAGGGGGCGGGCGGGCATGATGGTGTGTGCGCAGGAGGAGATTCAGCTGTGAGTGATATTGGGCATCGGGATGTGGAGTGGGTGATGGGGGCGCATGTGGACATGGTGTATGCGGCGGCGTTGCGGCAGGTGCGGGATCCGGGGTTGGCGGAGGATGTGACGCAGGGGGTGTGTTTGTTGTTTGCGCGGAAGGGGATTGTGGGGCGTGAAGGGCGGGTGGCGGGGTGGTTGTTGAAGGCGACTTATTTTGGGTGTCGGGCGGTGCTGCGGGCGGAGCGGCGGCGGAAGCATTATGAAGAGAAGGCGGGGCGTATGCGTGATGCGGAAAGATGTGAGGAGGCGGGGTGGGAGGAGATCGAGGGGGTGCTGGATGGGGCTTTGATGCGGTTGAGCGAGCGGGATCGGGAGGTGGTGGCGTTGCGGTATTTGGAGGGGTTGTCGGTGCGCGAGGTGGGGGATTTGCTGGGGATTTCGGAGGAGACGGCGCGGAAGCGGGTGGAGCGGGCGGTGGGGAGGTTGCGGGGGATTGTTGAGGTTCGTGGGGTGCGGGCGGGGTCGGGGTTTGGGGCGGTGCTGGCGGCGAAGGGGATGGTGGCGGCGCCGGCGGGGGTGCGGGCGGCGATTGGGAGTGGCGCGGCGGGTGCGCGGGCGGTGGGGATTGCGGGGAAGATTTCGAATGCGCTGATGTGGGGTGCGGGGAAGGTGGCGGTGGTGGTGGGAATGGTGATGGTGATGGCGGGGGTTGTGGGATTTGAGATGGCGCGCGGGGTCGGGGGGCGTGTTGAAGTGGTGGGGGCGACGAGAGCGGGGGCGGCGGTGGGGGATGCGACGTTGCCGGCGAGGCCGAAGGTGATGGATTATTCGGGGCGGTTGGTGGATGAGGCGGGTCGCGGGGTAGGTGGGGTGGCTTATCGGGTGATTCGGTGGCGGTTGGAGGGTGGTTATGAGGAGGTGGGGCGTGGGGTGACGGGGGCGGATGGGAGGTTTCGGACGGGGAACATTGAGTCGTCGCCGTGGTGGATGATGCCGTACCGGGTGGTGTTTGATGCGCCGGGGCATGGGTATGCGTGGTGGATACCGCGGGAGCCGCGGCCTTTCAATTCGGCGATGATGACGGAGGTGGTGTTGATGCCGTCGGAGAGGGTGACGGGTGTGGTGCGGAACGAGCGTGGGGAGCCGGTGGCGGGGGCGCGGGTGGAAGCGTATGTGCAGGGGCCGCGGGAGGGGCATTATCCGGACCGGGTGCAGTGGTCGAATGTGGCGGGGGAAGTGAAGACGGATGGGGCGGGGCGGTTTGCGATCGAGCGGCTGCCGCGGGGAGCTCGGCTGGGGGTGCGGGTGGAGCATCCGAAGTATGCGACGTATGAGGAGCTGGGGCAAGGGAACGATTTGCCGGTGGCGGCGGGGGCGAGTGATGTGTCGATCCAAATGGGGGCGGGCGCGACGGTGCGGGTGCAGTTGATGATGGATGGGAAGCGGCTGCGGAGAGGCGGGGTGCAACTTGCAGCGACCGAGGTGGAGCGGCGCGGGGCGTCGTGCAGTGCGGTGACGGACGCGGAAGGGGTGGCGGTGATTCATGGGGTGGCGGGCGGAGAGTGGGCGGTGGGGCCAACGTGGGTGAAGCCGGCGGAGGGGCTGGTGGTGTTACCGGCGCTGCATGTGCGGGTGGAGACGGGGGTGGAGAAGGAGGTTCAGCTTTCGTGTGTGCGGGGAGTGGAGGTGCGTGGGCGGGTGGTGGATGCGACGGATGGGAAGGGGATTCTGACGAGCGTGTTGCTGCGGAGCAAGGATACGGGGAGGGCATTGATGCGGGTGAATACGAACGAGGAAGGGGAGTTTTCGGCGCGACTGGCGCCGGGGGAGGTGGAGGCGTGGGTGCAGAATTGGGAGAAGGGGTTTTTCAAGGATGTGATTGAAGATGTGGCGGTGACCGAGGGGATGGGGAGGTGGTGTGGAAGGTGCATCGGCGGCCGGTGTTGCATGGGCGGTTGACGGATGACCAGGGGAAGGGGGTGAAGGGGTGGGTGTATATTGATGATGATTGGGTGGAAAGCAATGGGGATGGGGCGTATGCGATGCTGGAGCCGCAGGGGACGGAGATGGGGGTGGCGATGGATGATGAGAAGAAGCTGGGGGCGGGGTTTGTGTATGCAGCGGGGGATGGGGAGCGGTTGGATTTGACGCTTTTGCCGATGGGTTCGATTGTGGGGCAGATGGTGGATGGGCATGGGCAGGGGGCGAGAGTGGGGACGGTGGAGGTGTGGGTGAATCTCGGCGGGGGGACGGACGCGGGGGTGATGGAGAATGGGTCGTGGGTGTGGAAGACGGATGTGGAGTCGGACGGGCGGTTTCGCATTGCACCGGTGCCGGCGGGGTACTCGATGACGGTGAAGGGGGTGCGGGATGGGGAGCAGTTTGATGCGAAGAAAGTGGAGTGGATGGATGGAGGGGAGGAGATGGATGTGTGGAAGTTGCGCTGGCGCGGGGGTGAGGCGCGTGCGGCGGCGGAGCGGATGATTGCGGGGCGGATTGTGGGAGATGGGGGGAAGCCGCTGTCGGGGGTGATGGTGGGAGCGCAAGGGGGGCCGGCGGATGCGATTACAGATCTGGCGGGGCGGTTTACGCTGGGGCCTGTGGCGGCGGATCGGAAGGTGGAGTTGGGGGCGCGGTGCAGTGGGTATGGGTATTCGAACTGGACGGTGGGGCCGGGGGAGACGGGCGGGGAGTTTCGGATGTTTCGGCCGGGGCATATGTGGTTTGGGAAGGCGGCGCCCGACTTGATTGTGGAGGAGTGGGTGCAGGGGAAGTGGGAGGGTTGGGCGGGGCTGCGTGGGAAGGTGGTGTTGCTGCAGGTGGGCGATCCAAACGATGACGAGTTGCGGTCGGCGAAGGGGTTGCTGGAACGGTATGGGGCGAAGGGGCTGGTGGTGGTGACGGTGCACCGGCATGTGGCGGCGGGGGCGGAGGCGGAGGTGGTGGAGCGGTGCAGGGAGAATGGGGTGACATGGGCGGTGGGGATTGATGCGGACGTGGAGAAGACGCCGGCGTGGGTGACGGAGAAGCAGGGTGAGGGGGCGACGGCGTCGGTGTATGACAGCCGGGAGTATCCGACGTCGATGTATTTGATTGATAAGAAGGGGGTAGTGCGTGGGTCGCCGACGGGACGGGAGGTGGCGGGGGAGATTGAGAAGTTGCTGGGGGAGTGAGTTTTTTTCGCTGGCGCTTTACCGATTGCCCGCCTGCCGTGAGGAGAGTTCCCGCGCCTGTGCGGGAGGTTGTGTGTGTATGCGATTCCCCCGCCCCCCATAGGGCGAGGGCTCCCGTCCGCAGGACATCGCTCTTACTGGGGTGGGGGTTTGCGTTTTAAGCACTGTTCGATGCCGATGATCAGGATGGCGAGGGAGATCGTGAGGAAGGGGAGGGAGGCGAGGGCGGACAGGAGCGGGTGGCCGTTGAAGAAGGCGTAGAGGAGCCAGACGGCGAGGCGTGTGCAGGTGCAGGGAAGAAGATGAGGAGGGCCAGGCTGCTGCCGATATGGAAGAAGCGGTATTGGGGGTTCTCGATCTTTGGTGTTTCGCAGGTGAGTTCAGCCATGGGCGCGAGTTTAAGCAGGCGAAGCGCGTGGGGACAGGGCAAAGCGCAGGAGTGAAAAGCGGCGTGGGGGTTTTTGTGGTTTTGGAGGCGATGGGATCCAAGGAAATCCCGCATTTCAGGGTGGGGATTTCATCCTTTTCAGATTGGAAGAGGAGCCCGGCGTCCACGGCGTGCGGCGGGCGGTTTGTGGGACTCGGATTATGTTTTATGCATTCGAGAGGGGACGCGGCGGTTGAAACCGCCGGCTAACCTGCGCGATTGGGGGCGTGTTGTTGGAGGCTCGTCGCGTTCGATGGGGAGGGTTGTTGCGGGCGGGGGTTAGCGGGTGAGGTGGGTGAAGCGTTCGAGGAAGGCGGATTCGGCGAGGGTGGGGGAGGCGGGGGTGATGCGGTCTTCGAGGGGGGGATGGGGGAGGTTCCAGGGTTCGGGGGGTGGGGAGAGGAGGTCGCGGGCTTCGGTGGCGAGGAGGGTGAGGTCGGCCTGGCGGACGGAGGCGTAGTCGATGGGGTCGACGCGGAGGGCGCGGGCGATGACGGCGAGGAGGCGGTCTTCGGCTTCGTCGAAGGATTCGTGGTGGGGGCCGTCGTGGAGGTGGAAGTGGTTTTTGATGGGGGCGCCGAGGTCGGGGAGGTAGGCTTCGGCTGAGTCGTGGAGGAGGCCCCAGAGGGCGAGGCGTGGGCCTTGTGGTTGGAGGAGGCGGCTGACGCGGAGGGAGTGTTCGGCGATGGAGTAGAAGGTTTTGCAGTGGCCGTTGAAGCGGCATTTGAGGGAGAGGGCGTGGGCGATGTCGCGGATGTCGACATCCTGGGGGCGTGGGGAGCGGGGGAAGAATTTGCGACCGGTGAAGGTTTGGATCCAGCCTTGCATCATGGGAGGCGGTTATACCGCGCGGGGGTGCGGAGTGCCTGGATGACGACGAGAGCGGGGCGTGGGAAGGAGAGGGCATGGCCTGCGGGGAGGAGGTGGTCGGCGGGGTCGTTGGAGCGGGTGAGCCAGAGGAGGCCTTCGGTGACGTGGAGGGATTGGCCGGGGTGGAGGTGGAGGGCGCGGACTTCGCCGGGGGCGAGGGTTTCGGAATCAAGGGGCGCGGGGCCGGTGGTGGTGGGGAGGAAAGTGATCATGGGGGTATTTTGGGGTTTGAACTGTTATGCTTCGAGATGCACGGGATTGGATTTGTGACCAGTACAGTTGTGGATGTGGGGGAACTGTGCTGGTTGGGATTGTCGGGAACTGTGTGCTGATGTTGGGGGGAGGGGTGGGGAAAATGGAGGGGTTTTTGTGGGGGTTTTTTTGGAGATGGGCGATGACGACGGATGTGGAGATGCCGCTGTATGAGTCGGTGGCGAAGCATATTACGCGGCTGGTGGAGGGGGGGACGTTTCGGGTGGGGGATCGGATTCCGTCGGTGCGGAGTTTGTCGACGCAGTTGGATGTGTCGGTGACGACGGTGCTGGGGGCGTATCGGCTGCTGGAGAGCCGGGGGTTGATCCAGTCGCGGCCGCAGTCGGGGTATTTTGTGAAGTCGCGGGTGGCGCGGGAGGTGGCGGGGGAGAGCATGTGCGATTTGAGCAAGGTGAAGGTGCCGAAGACGGCGTCGCCGGTGTCGGTGCGTGAGCTGGTGATGAAGTTGATGGAGCATGGGCGGGACTCGCGGATCACGCAGTTTGGGCCGGCGATACCGAATCCGAAATTGCTGCCGACGGCGAAATTGAATCGGACGCTGGCGCGGATGACGCGGACATTTGGGGAGCGGGTGAATGCATATGCGACGAGCTGGGGTGTGCAGGAGTTGCGGGTGCAGGTGGCGCGGCGGGCGCTGGCGGCGGGGTGCACGTTGACGCCGGACGAGGTGGTGATCACGTCGGGCGGGCAGGAGGCGATCGCGTTGTGTTTGCAGGCGTTTTGCAAGGCAGGGGAGACGGTGGCGCTGGAGTCGCCGTGCTATTACGGGTTTTTGCAGGCGATGGAGGCGATGGGGATCAAGGGGCTGGAGATCCCGGCGCATCCGACGGAGGGGTTGTCGCTGGAGGCGCTGGAGATGGCGCTCAGGACGCACGACATCAAGGCGGTGCTGGCGATTCCGAATTTCAACAATCCGCTGGGGAGCTGCATGCCGGCGGCGCGGAAGAAGGCGCTGGTGGCGATGCTGGCGAAGCATGAGATTCCGCTCCTGGAGGATGATATTTACGGGGACCTGCATTACGGGGAGGCGCGGCCGACGACGTGCAAGTCGTTCGATAAGACGGGGAACGTGATTTTGTGCGATTCGTTTTCGAAGACGCTGTCGCCGGGGCTGCGGGTGGGGTGGATGGCGCCGGGGAAGTACATGGAGAAACTGCGGTATCACAAGCTGGTGAACAACCTGGCGAGTCCGGCGTTGACGCAGTTTGCGGTGGCGGATTTCCTGGCGAATGGGGGGTATGAGCGGCATTTGCGGCGGCTGCGGGTGGCGCTGGGGCGGCAGTTGCATGAACTGGGGGATGCGGTACTGCGGCATTTTCCGAGCGGGACGAAGATTTCGCGGGCGCGGGGCGGGCATGTGCTGTGGGTGCAGATGCCGGAGGGGGTGGATTCGCTGGCGCTTTATGCGCGGGCGATCGAGAAGAATATTTCGATTGCGCCGGGGCCGCTGTTTTCGACGAAGGGGTTGTATCGGAATTTTATCCGGTTGAATGGGACGTTTTATGACGGGGGGCAGGAGGGGGCGATCAAGACGTTGGGGCATCTGGTGGCTGTGATGGTGTGACCCCCCCCCGCTGCCCCCCCCCGCCCCCCCAACGACGCCGAAGTAAACACGAAGAGATGAAGGACCACGAAGGGGGAGCGGTGGGAATTATTGGCCGAAGTGGACTTTGGCTTCGAGGGCCTGGATTTTTTGTTGGACGTCTTGGGGGAGGTTGTGGATGTCGGGGGAGTCGGGGGGGCCGTCGTAGAGGGTTTTGTTGGAGGGGAGTTCGGTGACGGTGAGGCGGCGGTCGGGGCCGTTCTGCTGGAGGGTGATGCGGTGGTGTGCATCGACGCGGGTGATGGCGGCGTGGGCGGTGGGGATGGCGACATCGGACTGGGTATCGGCGAGGTCTTTGACGAGGGGTGCGAGGTCGGGGGGGAGTTTTTGTTTGTCGGCGTCGGTGGTGTAGGGGGCGTTGAAGAGTTCATGGCCGGCGTTGTCTTTGACGAGGAGGGTGGAGGTGTTGTCGCGCGAGGTGGTGAGGGTGATGTCGTAGTGGTCATTGAGGAGGCGGCGGGTGGTGGAGCCGTCGGGGTTGGCGGTGACGGTTTTGCGTTGGCCGTGCTGCCACTGGAGGGCGCCCGCGCCGGGGGGGACGCCGAAGCTGAGTTGCTGGCCGGGGTTGGAGGGGGTGGGGAGCGGGACGAACTGAGGGGCGATGCGGAAGGTGCCGGAGTCTTCGAGGACGGGGACTTCTTTTTCGATGAGTTTGACCCTGGTGGTGAGGTGTTTGCCGGCGCGGATGTAGGAGAGGGTGACTTCATCGCCGGGTTTTTGGGCGCGGACGAGGGCGGTGAACTGGGGGGTGTTGACGAGGAGCTGGTCGTCGAGTTTTTCGAGGACATCGTTCTGGAGGAGACCGGCCTGATCGGCGGGGGAGCCTTTTTCGACGTAGAGGACGACGAGGCCCATGCCGCGGTGGAGTTTGAGCTGGTCGCGGAGGACGGAGGAGACGGGTCCTGTGGCGATGCCCATGTAGGCGGCTTTTTCGGTTTGGACGGCGGGGGATTGGAAGGTCCACTGGGCGGGGGTGATGATGTTTTCCCGGGTTTGGAGGGCGAGGGGGCTGATGCGGGGGAGGCAGGGGGCGTCGGGGATTTCGACGACTTCGTCGGGGAGGCGGGCGTCGTGGAGTTCGCGGGAGATGCGGGCGTGGATTTGGCCGGTGATTTGGCGGTGGAGTTGGCGCATCTGGTCGATCTGGGGGGATTGTTCGGTGAGGATGGAGCCGTCGGGCATGATGACGAGGGGGAAATCATTGCGGGAGGATTGTGCGCGGACGGGTCCTGCGGCGAGGATGGCGGCGAGGAGGCCGGACATTCCGATGGCTTTACGCATGGGGCACGCTCAGGTTGAGAGGACGGGGCGATTGAGATCGCCGGCGAAACAATTCAGGGGTCAATTCAGGGGTCAGTTGGGTTGGAGGCGGACGTAGCCGACTTTTTCGATGGGTTCGGTGACGCTGTAGGTGGCTTTTTCGGTGGGGTCGAACCACTGCATTTGTTTGAGCTGTTGCTGGCGGACGATGCGGACGGGGGTCTGGTCGTCGAGGACCTGGGTGCCCCCGTCGACTTCGCGGGAGAGTTCGACCTGGTCCATGACGGGGACGCCGGCGGGGGTGAGGGGGAGGTCCTGGTGTTCGGTCGGCGCGGGGAGGGGGTTGTCGGTGGTGTGGAGGAACTGGAGGGTGACGACGAGTGCGAGGCAGGCGGCGAGTGCGGAGGCGGCGCCGGCCCAGACGCGGAGCATGCGGATGGAGCGGCGGCGGGCTTGGGCTTCGAAGGAGAGGGGGTCGGGGTTTTGGGCATTCGAGTGGACGTGTTGGCGGAAGGCGTTGACGGCGCGGCCGCGCTGGGCGTCGAGCGTTTTTTGAAGGTGGGCGCTGACGAGGGCATCGACTTTGTCGGGATCGTTCATGGGGGGCAGTACGGTCATGTTATTTCACTCCCTCGGAGGTTCCGCAGGAGAAGGTTTCGGCGACGTCGGCGAGTTTTTCACGAAGGAGGGCGCGGCCGCGGCTGAGGCGCATGTCGACGGCTGGGGGGGAGAGGTCGAGCAGCTCGGCGATTTCCTTGGCGGAGAGACCTTCGTAATAACGGAGCATGACGGCGGTCCTTGTGGTTTCATCGAGGGTTTCGAGTGCGGCCTTGACCTGGGCGTCGCGTTCGCGTTCGGCGGTGGCGGCGGCGGGGTCGGGTCCGGCGGAGGCGATGTCCGGGAACTCAGCGGCGGTCGGTTTGATGCGGCGTCGCTGGTCGATGGCGGCGTTGCGGACGATCTGCATGAGCCAGCCACCGAAGCGGTTTTCGTCGAGGAGCTTCGGGAGCTCCTGCCAAGCGCGGAGGAAGGCGTCCTGGACGGCATCGCCGGCGCGATCGGGATCGTGAAGGAGCGCGTATGCGACGGCGAGGGCCGCGCGTTCGAAGCGCTCGATCAGGGTTGCGAAGGCATCGGCTGCATCACTGTCCCCGGCGCTGCGGTTGCGGGCGCGGGAGACGAGTTCGTGCACGAGATCGGCCAAGTCGTCCTCCGTGGGTAGTTCCGGCCGCGTTCTACAGGTAAGACGCCGGCGGGGAGGGGTTTCTAACGGGGTTCAGGGAGGATTACGGGGGTGCGAAAAAGATGGATTGGGGGGAGGGGGGGGGAGGGTCTGGGGGCTGGGGTCTGGGGTATGAGATTGCGGGTTTCTGGGGGATTTGCGATACGCTTTTGGGGGGGGAGCGCCCATAATCCCCACGGCGTGGAAGCCGTGGGGGTGGGGTGGTGACAGGAGGGAGTTATGACTGGCGATGTGGATGTGATTGTGGTGGGGGCGGGGGTTTCGGGGTTGGCGGCGGCGGATGTGCTGGTGGCGGAGGGGAAGCAGGTGTTGATCCTGGAGGGGCGGGGGCGGATCGGGGGGCGAATTGAGACGATGCATGATCCGGCGTGGATGGTGCCGATCGAGCGGGGGGCGGAGTTCATTCATGGCAAGCCGCCGGAGACGTGGGGGATCGTGCGGGCGGGGGCGTGCTGTCTTTATGATTTGAACGACACGCACATGTTGTTTCAGAAGGGGCGGCTGCAGAAGAAGGATGATTTTTTTGAGGAGGTGGAGAAGGTGCTGGGGGGGGTGGAGAGGGTGAAGGGGGCGGACATGACGTTTGAGGAGGCGGTGGGGAAGTTTGGGGGGCGGTTTAAGGCGGAGGCGAAGCGGCTGGCGAAGTCGTTTGTGGAGGGGTTTGATGCGGCGGATGTGCGGGTAGTGTCATCACAGTGGCTGAGGGCGGCGCAGGAGGCGTCGGATGAGATCGAGGGGGATCGGTTGTTTCGGGTGCTGGGGGGGTATGACCGGATTGTGCAGTTTTTGCGGACGGGGCTGGAGGATGCGCGGCACCAGTTGGAGTTGAACACGCTGGTGCGGCGGATCGAGTGGGGGAAGGATGGGGCGACGGTGCATGCGGTGAATGGGCGCGGGGACGTGATGACGTGCCGGGCGCGGCGGGTGGTGATCACGGTGCCGGTGGGGGTGTTGCAACTGGAGGGGAACGAGGAGGGGCGGATTGTGTTTGAGCCGGAGCTGCCGGCGAAGAAGCGGGCGGCGATCGGGGGGATTCGGATGGGGCCGGTGGTGAAGACGCTTTTGCGGTTTCGGGAGGCGTTTTGGGAGGAGCAGGAGGCGGACCTGCATTTCTTTCATGTGCCTGGGGATTTGTTTCCGACGTGGTGGACGACGTTGCCGCTGCGGAGCACGGTATTGACGGGGTGGAGCGGGGGTCCGGCGGCGGCGGAGCTTTCGGGGAAGACGACGGATGAGATTCTGACTTTGGCGATCGGGAGTTTGAGCAAGGTGTTGCGGGTGTCGCGGCGGCGGTTGATGGAGCTGCTGGAGGCGTCGCATGTGTGCAACTGGCAGACGGAGGTGCTGTCGCGCGGGGCGTACAGTTTTGCGGCGGTGGGCGGGGCGGGGGGGCCGGCGGAGCTGGGGAGGCCGGTGGAGGGGGTGTTGTATTTTGCGGGGGAGGCGGCGCATGAGGGGATGTCGGGGACGGTGGCGGGGGCGATAGCGTCGGGGCGGCGGGCGGCGGGGCAGGTGTTGCGGGGGAGGTGATCTGGATGGCTGCGAGGAATGAGATCTCCCCCCGACGACGTAAAAACGAAGAGATGAAGGGACGAAGGACCAAGAAGAGAACCAGGTGGGTGCGGGGGTGTTGCGCGTGGAATGTCGTGTTTTGGTGAGAGGTTGGGCGACCACAGAACCACAGAAGGCGCAGAGACGCACAGAGGGTGGAGGTGGGAATTTTGGATTTTGAATGAACTTTTGCAGGGGGTGGGGCAATGTATGTGGTGAGAGGTCCCGGTGCGGGAGCTTTGAATGCAGGAAGAGTTGGCGGCGATGGAGATGCTTTATCAGGTGCATGGGCCGGCGATTCTGCGGTATTTGCAGCGGCGGTTTGGGCGGGTGGCGGCGGCGGAGGATTTGTTGCAGGAAACGTTTGTGCAGGCGATGGGGAATCGGCGAGGACTGAAGGAGGCGGCGTCGGCGCGGGGGTTTTTGTTTGGGATTGCGCGGAATGTGGGGTTGGCGGCGGTGCGGCGGAAGCGGGGGTTGAGGGAGGAGGTTCTGGAGGAGGGAAAGGAGCGGGTGGTGGAGGAGAAGGAGGAGGAAGGGGTAGCGGAGATGCGGGCGGCGATTGGGCGGTTGCCGGAGCAGGTGCGGGAGACGTTGGAGTTTCGGCTGCGGGAGGAGCTGACGTATGAGGAGATTGCGGGGGTGATGGGGATTCCGGTGGGGACGGTGCGGTCGCGGTTGCATGCGGCGCTGCGGATGCTGCGCGAGGAGTTGAATCCGGGGGCGGGGCGTGAAGGAGTTTGAGATGGATGTGAAGATTGAAGCGTTGTTGAGGGAGTATGTGCTGGGGGGGGTGAATGAGGAGGTGGGGGTGTTGGTGGAGGCGTATGTGGAGCGGGATGAAGGGGTACGGCGGCGGCTGGAGGAGTTGCGTGGCACGGTCAGGATGGCAAAGGGGGTTTTGAGATCGGATATTCCTCCTGCAAAGCATGCTCAGGGGCCCTTCCCTGAGCATGGCACACGGTTGCCGGCGTATCCGGGGGCGGCGATTGGGCGGGCGGTTTGGAGGCGGAGAGCCTTGTTGGCGGGGGCGATGGCGGCGTGTGTTGCGGTGGGGGTGTGGGCGGGATGGTTCTGGACGGTGGGACGGAGCGGGCAGGAGGTGGTGGTGCGGGTGGAAAGGGAGCAAACGACCGATGTGGTGCCGGTGGGGGCGTCGGCGGGCGGGGTGCGGGATTTCTGGTCGGTGGAGCGGTTGCGGGCGGCGGCGCAGGAAGCGCGGAGCGATTCACAGAGCGATGCGCGGAGTGAGGGGGCGGAGTGGCGGAGTGTGTTGAATTCTCGGCATTCTTTTGGAGGCGGGCTATGATGGGGGTTTTGGGGATGGCATTGGTTGCGGTGGCGGCGTTGGTGGTGGGGGGGGGGGTGCCGGAGCGGGTGGTGTGGTCGCCGGACGGATCGCGGGCGGCGGTGCTGGGGGAGGACGGGGTGCATTTGTGTGATGGGGAGGGGAAGCTTGGGCCGCTGGTAGCGCCGAAGGTGAGGGCAGTGCAGTGGATGCCGGACGGGAAGCGGGTGGTGGTGGATGAGGAGGTGGAGTTGAAGAGGTGGAAGGAGGTGGAGGGGGCGTTTCCGGAGGAGGCGGCGCGGCAGGTGAGCCGGCGGCGGGAGGAGGCGGTGCAAGCAGCACTGGCGGGGTTTGCAGGGGATTGGGGGAATTTGAAGGGGGAGTTGATGAAGAAGACGGGGCTGGAGGATGTGGAGGTGACGTGGAATCTGATGGCATTGCGGGATGGGGATGATGGGACGTTGCGGAAGCAGTTGGGGGACCATTGGGGGGCGGTGGCGGGGATGGAGTTTGAGGCGGATGCGGTGCGGGTGATTCGGATCGATGGTGCGGGGGCAACGGAGGGGAAGGTGTTGTGGTACATGTATTCGGAAGGGTTGCATGAGTTGCGGGTGTCGCCGGACGGGCGGGCGGTGGCGATTACGTGGACGGACAAGGATGGGAATCGGGCGATTCTGAAGGTGATGGCGACGGATGGGAGCGGGCAGGAGTTGGAGGTAGGGCTGGCGGCACTGTATCCGGATTGGAGCCCGGACGGGAAGTACCTGGTGTACATTCGTCCGACGTTTGACGTGGCGAAGAGTAAGGGCCAGGCGCAGTTTGGGACTTTGTCGCGGGTGGCGGTGTGGGATGAGCACGGGAAGATGGTGGCGCAAGGGAAGGATGCGAGGCCAGAGGATCTGGCAGGCGTGTTGTTTGACACGCAGATGCGGGTGCGGGTGGCGAAGGATGGTCGGATTTATTTTGTGAGTGCGGAGGTGACGTTGCCGGTGACGGCGGCGGATTTTGATCCGAAGCCGGAGCTGTTTTGTGTGGATCCAGGGCGGGCGGCGGTGGTGGAGCGGGTGGTGCCACGGTCAAAGTTGGATCAGATGGGGGATGCGGTGCAGTATTTTGAGATCAGTCCGGATGGGCGGCGGGTAAGCACGCCGTGGCAGGATGGGCGGGTGTCGGTGATTGATTTGGCGACGGGGGAGGTGTCGATGGTGCAGGGGCGGGCGTTTCCGGGCTCCGACCGGTTGAAGTTGTCGAGCGTTCCGACGTGGCGGTCCGTGAGCGAGCTGACGTTTTTGAGGCCGGCGGGGGAGGGGGCGGAGGTGGTGCGATATTCGATGGCGGATCAGCGTGCGGTGGTGATAAGCAAAGGGTGGCCGCGGGAGGTGGGGGAGCATTGGTTGTGGGATAACAATGCAGGGGGGGCGACGACGGCGCCTTGAATGAAAAGACACCTCCGGGAAGCGTCCGGACGGCGGCACTGCGGGGAGTTGAGCGTACCCGAAGAAAAACCGAAAATCGGGTGCAGGTTAGGGTAGATTTGCGGGTTGTGTAAACCTAAAATATACCTAACAATCAGGTCCAAACCTCAGCAGTTGATGTGAGCGGGGTTGCTCGCAGAGGACGGCCATTTCTCGTACAATGAAGGGCGTCATGGAGGACACGTTCGTGAGCCTGTTCCAGGGCTTGCGCGCCGACTCTCCACCGTTTACAGAATGAGACCCACTCGGATCGTTAAAGGGCGAATCATGTTCGACCAGGACTCCCGTATTACCGACTTGCAGATCGAGCACGAGCTGCAGGAAAGCTATTTGACGTATGCCATGTCCACCATCATGGACCGGGCGCTTCCGGATGTGCGTGACGGGTTGAAGCCGTCGCAGCGGCGGATTCTGGTGGCGATGAATGATTTGGGGCTTGGGCCGCGGTCGAAGCATCGTAAGTGTGCGAAGATTGCGGGCGACACGTCGGGCAACTATCACCCGCACGGGGAAGCGGTGATCTATCCGACGCTGGTGCGCATGGCGCAGGATTGGGCGATGCGGTACAAGCTGGTGGATGGGCAGGGGAATTTTGGTTCCTTGGATGGCGATCCGCCTGCGGCGATGCGGTATACGGAAGCGCGGATGGCGGCTCCGGCGATGGAGTTGATGGAAGACATCAAGGAAGACACGGTTGATTTGATTCCGAACTACGACGAGACGCGGCAGGAGCCGACGGTGTTGCCGTCGAAGTTCCCGAACCTGCTGGTGAATGGGTCGCAGGGGATTGCGGTGGGGATGGCGACGAGTTTGGCGCCGCACAATTTGCGGGAGATTTGCGACGGGATTGTGAAGGTGATCGATGAGCCGGAGGCGACGATCAAGGATCTGATGAAGATCGTGAAGGGGCCGGACTTCCCGACGGGGGGGATTATCTGCGGGAAGCAGGGGATTGTGGATGGGTACACGACGGGGCGCGGGCGTATTACCGTTCGCGGTGAAGTGAAAGTCGAAACGGGGCTGCGTGGCGGGAAAGAGCAGATCGTGATCACGGAGATTCCGTACCAGGTGATCAAGAAGAGCCTGGTGGAGCAGATTGCGGACTGCGTGAAGGAAGACAAGATCAAGGACATCAGCGATGTGCGGGATGAATCGGATCGCGAGCATGCGGTGCGGATTGTCGTCGAACTGAAGCGGGATGCGGATCCGAATGTTGTCATCAATCAGCTTTACAAGAACACGCAGCTTCAGGATACGTTTTCGATCATCAACATTGCGCTGGTGAATCGTCAGCCGCGGACGCTGGGTTTGAAGGAGATGATCCAGCTTTATATTGATCACCGCGTGGAAGTGATTCGGCGGCGGACGCAGTTCCGGTTGAAGAAGGCGCGGCAGCGGGCGCATATTTTGGAAGGGTTGATCCTGGCGCTGGCGGATATCCATACGGAAGAGATTACGGGGCGGAGCAGCGGCGGGAAGATCGACATCATGGGGGTGATCGAGCTGTTGAGGAATCGGAAGGTGTCGCCGGACGTCCCGACGGCGAAGGCGAACCTGATGAAGAAGAAATTCTCCATCGATGAGGCGCTGACGTGGAAGGCGGCGATTCCGAAGGCGTTCAAGAAGCGCATCGATGAGGAGACGAAGCGGAACGGCGGCATGACGCTGTCGAGCGCGCAGGCGGATGCGATCCTGACGATGCAACTGCAGCGGCTGGTCGGGCTGGAAATCGACAAGCTGACGGAAGAATACAACCGGCTCGTGGAGGAGATCGAGGGGTACGAGGCGATCCTGGCGGATCACAAGCTGGTGCTCGACATCATCCGCGAGGACACGATCGAGATGAAGGAGAAGTACGGGGACGATCGCCGGACGCAGATCACGAACGATGCGACGGACATCAATATTGAGGATCTGATCGCGGACGAGCAGGTCGTGGTGACGATTTCGCATGAGGGGTACATCAAGCGGATGCCGCTGGATACGTACCGGAAGCAGGGGCGTGGCGGGCGCGGCGTTGTTGGGGCGGATGCGAAGGAGGGGGACTTCATCGAGACGCTGTTCATTGCGAGCACGAAGGACTATTTGATGTTCTTCACGAGCCTGGGCCGGGTGTACTGGCAGAAGGTTTATGACATTCCGAGTTTGCCGCGGCAGAGCAAGGGGCGGTCGATTGCGAACCTGCTGGAGATGCAGGCGGAGGAGAAGCTGGCGGAGGTGCTGGCGGTGCGGGACTTCGAGGACGAAGGGAAGCACCTGTTCTTTGCGACCTGCCAGGGGGTGGTGAAGAAGACACTGCTGAAGGCGTTTGGGAATGTGATGAAGCGTGGGATCATTGCGATCGGGCTGGAGGCGAAGGACCGGTTGATCGGTGTCGCGGTGACGAACGGCAATGACCAGATCCTGCTGGCGACGAAGGAGGGGATGGCGATTCGTTTCCAGGAGGACGATGTGCGCGACATGGGCCGGCCGGCATCGGGTGTTTCCGGTGCGGACCTGGCGAAGGGGGACGAGGTGGTGGACCTGGTCGTGATACCGCACGGGCAGGAGTCGGGCGAGAACCAGGTGACGGTGCTGACGGCCTGCGAGAATGGCTACGGCAAGCGGACGCCGGTGGAGGAGTATCGCCTGACGCGGCGTGGGGCGAAGGGGGTCATCAACATCAAGACGACGGAGCGCAACGGGCCGGTGGTCGGCGTGAAAGCGGTGCGCGACGGTGACGAGCTGATGATGATCACGAAGGGCGGGCAGGTGGTGCGGATCGGGGTGACTGGGGAGCTGCGGGAGATGGGGCGGAACACGCAGGGGGTGCGGTTGCTGCGGCTGGACGAGAAGGACAAGCTCGTGGGCGTGGCGCGCGTGGTGCCGGAGGAGGAGGGGGAGGGTGGTGAAGGGGCGGCGCCGTCGGCGTAAGCCTGCTGCTCTCCGTAGAACCCCGGATTTTTCCTGGGAAAAGTGCAAGTTCCAGCGCCCGCTTCCGAAAGGAGCGGGCGTGTTTCTTTTCGTTGGCAAATAGACGGCGGGCGACGAGTCGTCGTGCGGGAAGGAACGGAGGGAAGCGGGCACAGCTGCGTTTTTACCGAGTCGCGGGCGGCGCAGGGCAGCGGCAGAAGCTCAGCCATAAAAGCGGCGCATTTTTTGCATCTAAGGGAATGTGTGGGATTTCGTTCGCTTCCCGCGGACGCAATGGCTGATTCCTTGTGAGAATTCGATTGCGGTCCTTTGGCACTTCTTCTGGCGCGGCATGGAGCGGCGCAAGAAGAGTGATTGAAACAGCAAAGTTGGATCGCCGGTAGTTGGCGATCTGAACGGTTCGCGTCACCCCCCACCACAGCGCCCGCTCACGTTGAGCGGGCGCTTCCTTTTTCCTTTTGGCCGAAATAACTGGCGGCAAAATCTCTCGCAATTCGGGCGGCATCCGGGGCGTTATGTCTCTCGCCTCTCTGGGAGCTCAACTCAAATGATCGCGATTTTCCGCACGTGGTGCATGGTGGGTGTTCTTTGCCTTCTTTGCCTGGCCCGCGCGGCGATGGGGACGGAGCCGGCGGCGTCGCAGCCGGGTTCGCCGTTCACGATGAACGGGTGGCAGTTTCACGAGTACAACGTGCCGCGACTGGAGAATGCGATTGCGCATGCGCCGGATTACGGGGTGAATTTCTTTATCTTTTCGCACAATCTGTTTCGCTCGGTGGAGGGGTTCCTGGCGTCGGATGACAGGCTCGATGTGAAGAATCCGCCGGCGTATTTGAAGGAGTTGTACACGCCGGAGTATTTCACGCTGCATGCGCATTGGATTCGGGACATCAATCATCTGGGGGAACTGGCGAATGCGAAGGGGATTCCGTTTTATCTGTGGGTGCATGAGCTGGATGACATTCCTTTGAAGTTTTTGAAGGGGGGGCGGACGGATTTGAAGACGCAGGAAATCAACCGGCTGCGGGAGCAGGGGCAGGACGTGCGGCGGGCGCGGGTGGATATGGATGATCCGGCGTTGTATGCGTACCTGACGCAGCGGTACGAGAAACTGCTGGCGGCGGTGCCGAACTGTGCGGGGTTTGTGCTGACGCTGCACGAGTCGGATTTCAAGGTGTTCCGGAACGACGATGTGATTTCGTCGGTGGATCGGCCGGAGCGGATTTATAAGGTGGCGATGCTGCTGCATGATGTGCTGGCGAAGCATCACAAGCAGTTGATCCTGCGGAATTTCTTTTATGAGCCGATGGAGATGCGGTATTTCCGCGAGGCGATTGCGAAGTTGCCGGACGACATCATCATCATGTCGAAGGACATGACGCACGAGTTTGATCCGTTTTATCCGTACGATCCGCTGCATGGGGATGTGGGAAAGAAGAAGCAGATTATTGAGACGGACCTGGGATCGGAGAAGGCGTGGTCGACGCAGGGGGGGTATGCGCAGACGGATTTCATTCGGCGGGTGGTGTTGCGGGCGCGGCAGACGGGGCTGGCGGGGGTGGTGGGGCGGATGCATGTCTATTATCCGGATCCGTTTGCGAACACGCATGAAGTGAATTTGTATGCATTTTCGCGGTTCATGCGGAATCCGGATCTTTCGGATGAGGAGGTGCTGACGGACTGGGCGGCGAAGCGGTTTCCGAAGGAAGCGGTGCCGGCGATCGTGTCGGCGTATGGGCGGACGGAGTGGATTCAGCATCACGGGCGGTGGCACCTGGAGGAGTGGTTCACGAAGGATATCGGGTCGGAGTGGGGGAGCTACGCGTATTACTATGGGCATTTGCTGGAGCGGGGGCGGAGCAAGTGGACGCTGTTGCCGAGCGATATCAAGCTGGAGGAGAAGCTGTTTCATCCGGACGAGGGGACGTATGAGCGGCTGGTGGCGGAGAAGGAGGAGGTGATTCGGCAGGTGCGGGCAAGCCAGGCGGATGTGGAGAAGGCGGCGCCGTTCCTGAGCGCGGAGCAGTCGGCGCAGGTGCGCGGGGACTTTGATTTCCTGGCGGATGCGGCGGTGCTGCAGGAGGCGTGGATCCGGGCGTATTTTTCGATGCGGATGGCGGTGGATGATCCGGGCAACGCGGAATACAAGGCGCGGATGGAGGCGGCGCTGGCGGACATGGAGAAGCAGGAGAAGGCGGGGCCGGCGTATGGGCTCAACAAGGCGACGGGGCGGCGCTACAACATCGACAAGTTTGAGGCGGACATGCGTGCGAAGGCGGCAGATCCGGAGAAGACCAAAGCGGAGGATGCGAAGATCCTGGCGACCGTGCGGCACACGGTGGATGCGGCGAACCGGTGACGGGGTGATTGGAAACGATAAAGTAGCCACGAAAAACACTAAAGACACGAAAGGGTTGGATGGGCGGGGCGGCGGTGGATCGGTTCTATGATGGAGCGTCGGTGGGGGTGGTCGTGGGCTGGGGGCGGGCACATCAAGTCTGAGCGCACGGGGGAGGCGGGTGCGACTACAATGGTGGCATTGCACACTGTTGAGGTTCGTCATGCCGCTTTCCGAGACGCCGCTTTCCGAAGTCACGCAGGAATCGCTTCGCACGGTCACCAGCATCATGCGCGAGCTGTCGCGGCTGACCGATCCGGACGATGCGGCGGAGTTGTACGGGAACGGGTTGCGCAAGCTGAAACTGGTGCCGAACGACCGTTACCTGGGGCTGTCGCGGCGCGAGCTGGGGGCGCCGCAGTTTCGGATCACGCGGAATTCTTCGTGGAAGGAGCATCCGAATCCGTGGACGGAGCGTCACAAGCTGCCGCTGCTTTCGGGGGGGATCCTGTCGGAGATCCTGTATTCGAATGAGCCGGCGGTGATTCCGGACCTGCCCGCGCGGCTTTCGAAGGGCGATCCGGCGTACGAATACCTGGAGGACATGGAGCTGCTGGTCGGGCTGCCGCACTTTGACAACGGGGAGTCGATCAACTTCGGGATCATCCTGTGCCGGAAGTGCGAGGCGTATCCACTGGATTCGGTGCCGATGATGCTGTGGATGGCGAACCTGTGGGGGCGTGCGACGCTGAACCTGGTGAACCGGCAGAAGCTGGACGAGGCGTATCGGCGGCTGGATCGGGAGCTGAAGGTGGTTGGGGAGATCCAGAAGTCGCTGCTGCCGCGGGCGCTGCCGGAGCTTCCGGGGATCGACATGGCGGCGCACTACCGGACGAGCGCGCGGGCGGGCGGGGATTATTACGATTTCTTTCCGTTGCCGGAGGGGAAGTGGGGGATCTTTGTGGCGGATGTTTCGGGGCACGGGACGCCGGCGGCGGTGATGATGGCGATCACGCATGCGATCGCGCACTCGCACCCGGGGCATCCGACGCCGCCGGGCAGGATGCTGAGTTACCTCAACAGCCGGCTGGTGCAGCGGTATACGGGGGACAACGGGACGTTTGTCACGGCGCTGTATGCGATTTTGGATCCGGCGGCGCGGACGCTGGTGATTTCCTCGGCGGGGCATCCGCTGCCGCGGGTGATTCGCAAGGGCGTTCCGACGATGTGCCCGGTGGAGACATCGCTTCCGCTGGGACTGGCGACGGAGGAGACGTACGTGGATCACACGCTGCACCTGGAGCCGGGCGACCGCGTGCTGCTGTTTACGGACGGGATCATTGAAGCGTTCGGGGCGGCGGGGGATCTCTTCGGCAGCGAGCGGCTGGATGCGGCGGCGGCGGGGCGTGCGGGCAACGCGTCCACCGTGCTGATGAATATCCTGGCGGATGTCAGCACGTTTACGGAAAAGGCGGCGCCGGCGGACGACCAGACGCTGCTGGTGCTGGTGATGGAGTGAGGCGCGGATAGACTCGGCCGGGGGCGGACGCTATTTTGGTGGCCATGGATATTTATCTGCTTGCAGTACCGGCGGCGCTGATCGGCGCGGCGGCGGGGGGCACGATTGCGTGGCTCTACGTGGACCGAAAGTGGCGGGGCGTGAGCGCCGAGCTGCAGACGGCGCGGGCGCTCGCGGAGCAGCGCGCCGAGGCGCTGACGGCGACGGTCGAAGAGACGCGGCAGGAAGCGGCCCGGCAGGCGGAGCGGCACGAGGCGGACGGGAAAGCGTTGCGCGAGGCGCTGGCGGAGCAGCAGGCGCGCGTGGCGGGGCTGGGGGCGGAGCTTTCGGCTTCGCAGAAGAGTGCGGCCGAGCAGCAGGCACTTCTGGACAAGGCGAACGAGATCCTGACCTCGACGTTTGCGGCGGTGTCGCGCGATGCCCTGGCCAAATCGAACGAGGCGTTTTTGCAGATGGCGCACGAGAAGTTCAAGGCGCTCTCCGCCGAGGGGACGGGCACGCTGGATGAGCGGAAGGCGCAGATCGGGACGCTGCTCAAGCCGATCGAGGAGATGCTGGGGAATTACCAGAAGCGGCTGGCGGAGCTGGAGACGCAGCGCACGGGGGCGTACGCGGAGCTGCGGCAGCAGATCGGGGCGATGTCGCAGGTGCAATCGACTTTGACGCAGCACACGACGCAGCTGGTGTCGGCCCTGACGCGGCCGAACGTGCGCGGGCAGTGGGGGGAGATCACGCTGCGCAAGCTGGTGGAGCTGGCCGGGATGGCGAGCCGCTGCGATTTTGCGGAGCAGACGACGGTGGCGGACAGCGAGGGGAACCGGTTGCGGCCGGACATGGTGGTGCATCTGCCGGCGGATCGCCGCGTGGTGATCGACTGCAAGGCGGTGCTGGGCGCGTTCCTGGATGCGGCGGGGTCGGCGGATGACGGCGTGCGGCTGGACCATTTGAAGCGGCATGCCAACCTGATTCGCGCCCGGGCGAAGGACCTTTCAAGCAAGGCGTACTGGTCGCAGTTCAGCAACACGCCGGAGTTCGTGGTGCTCTTTCTGCCAGGGGAAGCGTTTCTGTACGCCGCGTGCGAGCACGATGCCACGCTGCTGGAAGACTGCATCGCCAGCCGGGTGATCATCGCCACGCCCACGACGCTGATCGCGCTGCTCAAGTCGATCGAGTACGGCTGGCGGCAGCAGGCGGTGTCGGAGAACGCCGAATCGATCCGGAAGCTGGGCACGGAGATTTACGACCGGCTCGCCACGCTGGCGACGAACATGGTGAGCCTGGGGAAATCGCTGGACACGGCGGTGGATCATTACAACAAGACGGTGGGGACGCTGGAATCGCGCGTTCTGGTGTCGGCGCGGAAGATTTCGGAGCTGGGGGCCAAGTCGGACAAGGATCTGCCGGAGCCCGCGAAAATCGACAAGCGCAGCCGCGAGCTCGCCGGCACGCTGCACCCGGACAAGTCGCCGCTGCTTCCCGAGTAACGCCATGGCGACCAACTGGCGACAGATTCTGGGGGAAGCGAACCGGCTGCTGCAGTTCGGGCGGATGGCGAACGCGGAGCCGCTGTTCCGGCAGGTGCTGCAGGTGCGGCCGCGGGAGGCGGATGCGCTTTATGGTTTGGGGATCATCTGCCTGCGCACGGGGCGGCGCGGGGAGGCGGCGGAGGTTCTGCAGCAACTGGTCGCGATCAAGCCTTTGTCGGTGGAGGCTCATGCGAATCTGGGGGCGGCGCTGCTGTCGCTCGATCGGGGTGCGGAGGCGCTGAGCGCGATCGAAACCGCGCTTCGCCTGCGGCCGCAGGATCCGGCGCTCCACTGCAATCTCGGCTTTGTGCTCAAATCGCTGGGGCGGAATGAGGAGGCGGCCGCACGCTTTCGCGAGGCGCTGGCGATCGATCCGAACCACGCGGAATCGCACTTCAACCTGGCCAATGCGCTGCGCGACATGCACCGCCCGGAGGAAGCGATCGAGTCCTTTCGCCAGGCGATCCGCTGCAATCCGAATTACGGCGAGGCGATGCAGAACCTCGGCATGACGCTGCGCTCGCGATATCGCTACGACGAGGCAATGATTGAATTCCGCCGTGCGCTTGCAATCACGCCGCCATTCACGCGCTCTCTGGGGGGCGTGGCGACGCTGCTGTACGACATGGGGCAGGCGGCGGAGGCGATGCCGCTCTTCACGCAGCACCTGCAGCGGCATCCGAACGATGGGGCGACGCACGCGATCATGCTTTCGGCCATGGAGCAGTTGCCGGCGCATTCCGTCGCGACCGTGCGCGAGGGCTATGTCCAGTGGTGCGAGCGCCACCTGCCGAAGGCGGAAATCCCGCCGCACCATAATGAGCGAGAAACGGAGCGCCGGCTGCGCATCGGGTATATCTCGCCGGATTTTCGCGAGCATTCCGTGGCGTTTTTCATCGAGAACCTGCTGAAGTTTCACCGGGCGGAGCAGGTTGAGGTCTACTGCTATTCCGACGTCGCCTCGCCGGATGCAATCACGCAGCGGTTAAAGACGTACGCCCAACACTGGCGCGACACGGTGCACCTCTCCCCCGCGAAGCAGGCGAACCTGATCCGCGCCGATGGCATCGATGTGCTGATCGACCTTGCCGGGCACACCAGCGGCGGGCGCCTCGCCACGTTTGCGAGAAAGCCCGCGCCGGTGCAGGTCTCGTATCTCGGCCACACCGCCACCTCCGGGCTTCCGCAGATGGATTACCGCCTCGTGGACATTCACACCGATCCGCCGGGCCTCACCGATGCCGCCTGGACGGAGATGCTCCATCGCCTTCCGCGCACCTTCGCCTGCTATCGCCCGCCGGAAAACGCGCCCGCGGTGGCCGCCGCCCCGGTGCAGGCGAACGGCCACATCACGTTCGGGTCTTTCAACCTGCCGTCCAAATGGAACGCGGAGCTGATGGCCTGCTGGGCGCGCATCCTACAGGCGGTGCCGCACTCACGCCTGCTGATCGTCGGGGGCGCCTTCGACAGTGCGTCCGTCCGCAAGTGGATTCAAGACAACTTCGCGAAGCAGGGCGTGGAGGGCGGACGCCTTCGCTTCGAGGGGTGGAAGTCGATACCGGAGTACCTCGCGGTGCACGGTGCAATCGACATTCTTTTCGACACCTTCCCCGTGAACGGGCATACGATCACGTGTCACGCGCTGTGGATGGGCGTGCCGGTGATCACGCGGGCGGGCAACCGCTACGTGTCGCGGCTGGGTGCGAGCGTGCTGCAGAACCTGGCCTTGCCGGAGCTCGTCGCCTCGAGCGAAGAGGAATATGTGGAGGCGGCGGTGGAGCTCGCCCATGATGTGCCGAAGCTGTCGCTTTTGCGCGAATCGATGCGCGAGCGCATGCAGGGCTCGCCGCTGATGGATTACCCCGCGTTCGCCGCGGATGTGGAACATGCATACAGGGAGATGTGGCGCACCTGGTGCGCCGCCTCGTGAAGCAACGATGCCGAGCTACCAGCAACTTCTTTCGCAGGCGCAGCAGTACCTGATGCGCGGCCGGATGGCCGAGGCGGAACCGCTCTTGAAGCAGGTGCTCGCGCTGCGGTCCCGGAACGTCGATGCGCTGGTGGGGATGGGGCTGGTGTGCAACGCGACGCGGCGTTACACGGAGGCGGTCGACTTTTTCCAGCAGGCTCTCGCGATCCAGCCTTATTCGCTGCTGGCCAACGCCAACATCGGCGCGTCGTTTCATTGTCTCGAGCGTTTCGACGATGCGGTCCGCGCGTTCCAGCAGTACCTCACGTATCAGCCGGACACGCCGGTGGTGCTTTACAACCTCGGCACCTCGCTGAAACCGCTCGGCCGGCTGGAGGAGGCCGCGGCGGCGCTGCGGCGGGCGATCGCGCTCAAGCCCGATTACGCGGAAGCCTATTACAACCTGGGCAACGTGCTGCAGGACCAGCAGAAGATCGACGAGGCGATTGCCGCTTACGAACAGGCCGTCCGCATCCGGCCCGCGTACGCCGAGGCGTGGAACAACACCGGCAGCGCGCTGCGCAAGCAGGGAAAGCTCGACGAGGCGCTCGCCATGTTCCGCAAGGCGATGGCGTTGAAGCCGGATTATCCCGACCCGCTCGGCGGTGTTGCGGCGACGCTGCGCGACCTGGGGCAGGTGGAAGAGGCGATGGTTCCGTTCCGCCATTACCTCGAGCGTGCGCCGCAGGACCAGGTGCTGTATTCCGGCTACCTGCTGTCGCTGGAATACCCGCCCGGGCAGAAGCCGGAGTTCGTGTTCGAGGAGCACGTCCGCTGGGCGAAGCGGTACGCGGACCCCGCCAAGGTCCCCGCCTCCACGCACGCGAACGACCGCAGCCCCGCGCGGCGCCTGCGCATCGGCTACGTTTCGCCGGACTTCCGCCAGCACGCCGTGGCGTTTTTTCTCGAAGACATCCTGGCGCTGCACGATCCCGCAGAAGTCGAGGTGTTCTGCTACAACACCAACCGCTTCACCGATGCGGTGACGGAGCGCTTCAAGGGATACGCCCACCACTGGCGCGATGTCTCCATGCTGAAGGACCCGCAGATCGCCGAACAGATCCGCGCCGATCAAATCGATCTCCTCGTCGATCTCGCCGGCCACACCGCGGGCAACCGGCTTCTCGCCCTCGCCACGCGGCCCGCGCCGGTGCAGGTCTCCTACCTCGGCTACATCGACACGACCGGCATGTCGCAGATCGATTACCGCCTGTGCGATGAACACACGGACCCGCCGGGCGCCACCGAGCATCTCCACACGGAAACGCTCGTCCGCCTGCCGCACGCCTTCGCCTGCTACCGCCCGCATGCGGAGATGGGGGACGTCTCGCCGCTGCCCGCGCTCGCCGCCGGCCACGTGACCTTCGGCGCCTTCAGTATTGCCGCCAAGATGAACGCGCCGCTGATCAGCACGTGGGCGGAAATTCTTTCTCAGGTGCCCGGATCGCGCCTGATCCTCGCGGGCAACGGCCTCCTCAACGCCTCGGTGCAGAAACGTACCCATTCCATCATGGAAGCCGCCGGCATTGGGCGCGACCGGCTCGAGTTCTACGGCTCGCGCCCGCTGCCGGAGTATTTCGCTTCGCATCACCGGGTGGACATCCTGCTTGATCCTTTCCCCGTCGCGGGGCACACCATTTCCTGCAACGCCTTGTGGATGGGCGTGCCGGTGGTGTCGCTGGAAGGGATCAAGTACGCCTCGCGCCTCGGCGTCAGCGTGCTGACGAACATGCAGCTCACGGAACTGCTGGCCAAAACGCGCGAGGAGTACATTGAGAAGGCCGTCGCCCTCGCCAGCGATCTGCCGCGCCTGCAGCAGCTCCGGGCGACGCTCCGCGACCGCCTGCGACACTCGCCGATCATGGATGCCCCCGCCTTCGTCCGGAACCTCGAAGCCGCCTATCGCCGGATGTGGCACACCTGGTGCAGTCGCTGACAAGGCCGCGAGTTTCTCTTATGATGGCTCCCCCTGAATCGTTTCTTCCTGGAGATCGTCATGGAACGCACCCTCATCATCCTCAAGCCGGATTCCCTGCAGCGCGGCCTGGTCGGCAAGATCCTCACCCGCTTTGAAGAAAAAGGCCTGCAGATCGTCGGCATGAAGCTCCTGATGATCACCGAGGAACTCGCCGCCAAGCACTACGCCCCGCACAAGGGCAAGCCGTTCTATGAAGGCCTCGTGCGCTTCATGACCTCCTCCCCGGTCGTCGTCCTCGCCCTGCAGGGCAAGGGCGCGATCGAAATCTCCCGCAAAATGATGGGCGCCACCTTCGGCTTCAAGGCCGAGCCCGGCACCATCCGCGGCGATTACGGCGTCTCCTCCTCGTTCAACCTGATCCACGGCTCCGATTCGCCCGAAGCGGCAAAGGCCGAACTCGCCCTCTGGTTCAAGCCCGACGAACTGCTCACCTACGACCTCGCCAACCGCGTCTGGACGTACGATTTCTCCAAGGGCAGCCCCGAGTAAGCCCGAATCACCCGGCGATTGCCGTTGCCGGAATATGCACAGACAACTGAATAACCGGAGGAACCCATGCGCACCCGTCGCCGTTCCCTCGTCGCCGCCTTCGCAATTTGTCTTGCGGCCGCCACCCTGCGCGGTGCCGACACCACGCAACCCGCCGGTCAGTTGCCCCCCGGTGAAGTCGACGCCAAGGCCCGGCTCAACGCCTCCCCGCGCCACGGCGAATTCGTCGACATCGACCTCCCGAACGCCAAGACGCCGCTGAAAGCCTACATCGTCTATCCCGAACGCAAAGACAAGGCCCCGGTGGTCCTCGTCATCCACGAAATCTTCGGCCTCTCCGACTGGGCCCGCGCCGTCGCCGACCAGCTCGCCGCCGACGGCTTCATCGCCATCGCCCCCGACTTTCTCTCCGGCCAGGGCCCCAACGGCGGCGGCACCGATGCCTTCCCCTCGCGCGATGACGTCACCCGCGCCATCCGCAACGTCAAACCCGACACCGTCGTCGCCGACCTCAACGCCGCCCGCGATTACGCCCTGAAACTCCCCGCCGCCTCCGACAAATCCGCCACCGTCGGCTTCTGCTGGGGCGGCGGCATGAGCTTCCTCTACGCCGCCTCCCAACCCGCCCTCAACGCCGCGGTCGTTTACTACGGCACCCCGCCCAAGGACAACCAGCTCAAAAACATCCACGCCCCCGTCTCCGCGTTCTACGGCGGCGACGACAACCGCGTCACCTCCACCGCCAAGCCGACCGCCGAAAAAATGAAGGCCGCCGGCAAGGAATACACGCCGCACATCTATGACGGCGCCGGGCACGGTTTCCTCCGCGCCCAGGACCAACGGGGCGGCGCCAACCTGAAAGCCTCGGAGCAGGCATGGCCGACGACGATCGAGTTTCTGCGGAAGAATTTGGAATAGGAGCAGAATGGCTCGGGGTCCGGGGTCCGGGATTCGGGGTCCGTGTCAGCCGAGAGAGTCGATCAGCTTATTGAGCATCTGTCCCACACGCTGGCAGGCGTCCCACAATGGCAGCACCGGTTCGCGGTCCACGTGACGCAATCGCACGGCGAGCGTCAATTGCGTTTCCATCTCCATCAACGATCCACGGGCGATCGATAAGTGGTGGACATACTCCGCGCGATGAATCCGCCCGTACCCCTCCGCAATGTTGGAAGGCACCGATACCGAAGCACGACGCACCTGCGAAGTCAGCCCAAACCGCTCATCCCCCGGGAACATCGCACTCACCAGGTAAACCTGCTCACAAAGATCCATCGCCACGCGCCAAACATCGAGATCCCGATAGGTAACAACCGCCATGGAAGTCCTCAGAAAGAGAAATGTGTCGGCAACACTATAATCCACCGCCAAAAACGGACCCCGAACCCCGGATCCCGGCCCCCGAACAAACTCGCCCGCGCAGCGGCTCCTCTGCTATAATCCCCCCATGATCCTCAAAAACCTCAACTCCGTCGAAAAGCAGACCGTCACCATGGCCGGCGCCGAGAAGGTGCAGATGCAGCTCCTCTGCGGGCCCGGCGACGGGTGCCCCAATTTCGCCATGCGCAAGTTCATCGTCGCGCCCGGCGGCTGTACCCCCAAGCACCAGCATGACTACGAGCACGAAGTCCTCATCCTCTCCGGCGAAGGTGTCGTCTTCGGCAACGGGAAGGAACAGCCCATCAAGTCCGGCGATGTGATGTACGTCCCCGCCAATGAACTGCACCAGTTCCGCAACACCGCCGGCATCCCGCTCCAGTTCATCTGCCTTGTTCCCGCGTTCGTGCACAAGCCCGGCGCCGCGGGGGGCGCCGCACCCAAACCGGTCGATTGCGCGTGCGATCCCGCCGCCGCCGCGAAGTAGAACCATGGCCGCACTCCCGCCATACCTCGCCGAAATCACCGCCCTGCTTCACCAGGAACTGCCGCTCACCCGTGCCATGGGCGTGCAGCTCAGCGCGTGGGACGGCGCCACCGTCCAACTCACCGCGCCGCTTGAACCCAACGTCAACCACACCGCCACCGCGTTCGGCGGCTCCATCGCCTCGCTCGCCATCCTCGCCGGCTACACCGCCCTCTTCCTGCTCCTGCGCGACCGCGCCATCCCGGCGCACCTGCTCATTCAGAAAACGGCCATCGATTTTCTGCGGCCCATCAACTCCAGCCTGACCGCCACCGCCACCCTCCCTCCGCCTACCGAGCTCGACCCGTTTCTGCTTACGCTCCAGCAGAAGCGCCGCGGCCGCATCACCGTGGAATCCCGCATCCTCAGCGAGGACACCCTCGCGGCGACGCACGCCGGGCTGTACGTGGCCATCCGGCAATAGCCGCGTCGCGCTTCAGGGGATCGCCCAAAAAAACCTTTTCTCTGTACCCATCCGCCGCCAGCGCCTATCGTAGAGTGAAGGGGGGAACACCTCATGCATACGCTGACTCGACATCCTCGCACTGTGCACCCGCCGGACATCACGCCGGAGTTCAGCCCGCCTCCCCTTCCCCGCGCCGAGGCCCCGCGCACCGTCGAAGTCGCCGGCAGCCGGCTCACCGTCTTTGTGGAATCGCCGCCCCTGTTCGATTCCATGGAACGCGATATTCGCAACGCGAAATCGCGCATCTGGGTCGAAGTCTACATCTTTTACAATGACCAGGGCGCCACCCGGATCGCCGAGGCCCTCAAGGCCAAGGCCCGTGAGGGTCTCGAGGTGCGCGTCCTCTACGATGCGCTTGGTTCCGCCTCCACCCCAAGCGCGTTTTTCAACGACCTCATCGCCGCCGGCATCGAGGTGCACGCCTTTCACTCGTTCTGGGAAAGCCTCCGCCGGTTCCGCCCCTTCACCCTCCTCAATCGCCGCAATCACCGCAAGCTGATGATCATCGACGACGCCGTCGGCTACTTCGGCGGCATGAACATCATCGACAATGTCGAAGACGTGAAACAGCAGAAAGAAGAGGATCGCCCCGCCTCGTCCGGCTGGCGCGATGTCCACGTCCGCCTCGAAGGCCCCCATCAGTCCGAACTCGCCGAGTCTTTCGACCGCTCCTGGCGCCGCGCCCACGGTGAACAGGTGCCGCGGCGACCGCGCGCTTATCGCCGCGCCCTCCACCTCAACGGCCTCTCGAATGGGTCCACGGAGCCCGTCCCCGAATCGATCCGCTTCTTCGACTCCGGCCCCGGCTTCAAATACTCCCGCGCCGCCCGCGTCTTCACCAAGCTCATCCGCCACGCCCAGTTCCAGATCACCATCTCCATGGCCTATTTCATTCCCACCGGCAAAACGCTCCGCGCCCTCCTCGCCGCACGCCGCCGCGGGGCCCGCATCCGCATCATCGTCCCCGGCAAGTCCGACGTCCCCATCGTCCAGCGCGCCACCTCCTTCCTCTACGACAAACTCATCCGCCGCGGCTTCCGGATCTACGAACGCCGCCAGCAGATGCTCCACTCCAAAACCATGATCGTCGACGGCCATTACACCATCGTCGGCTCCTGCAACCTCGACCCCCGCTCGCTCTACATCAACCTCGAGTTCCTTGCCGTCATCCGCTCGCGCCGCTTCGCCGAGATCCTGCGCGACATCTGCAAATTCGAAATCGCCAACTCCGAACGCATCACCCTCGCCCGCTGCCAGCAGGTCCCCCGAATGCAGCGCGTTTTCAACTACCTCGCCTGGTCCCTCCGGTGGTGGCTGTGAGGCAGGAAGAATCAAGAATAAAGAAGCAAGAATCAAGAAGGGCGCAATCCGCTCCCTCTTCTTGATTCTTGCTTCTTGATTCTCTTCCCTCAATTCGGCTGCGTCGCCGCCGCGCTTTCCCGCGCCTTCTTCGCCTCCGCCGCCAGCTTCGTATGCACCACGGCAATCCCGTTGTGGCACGTCCCGCCGTTCTTCTCGAAATACTCCTGGTGGTAATCCTCCGCCGGATAAAACTTCCCTGCCGGCACAATCTGCGTCACGATCTTCCCCGGAAAAATCCCCGACGCCTGCACCTCATCCCGCGATGCCTTCGCGACCTTCTCCTGCTCTGCATCCATGTAGAAGATCACGGAGCGGTAATTTGATCCCCAGTCCGGCCCCTGCCGGTCTTTCGTCGTCGGGTCGTGCATCGTCCAGAACGCATCCAGCAGTTCCGCGTAACTCACCTTCGTCTGGTCGTAGGTCACCTTCACCGATTCTGCATGCCCCGTGGTGTGGGAGGAGACCATTTCGTAGGTCGGATTGGCCACATCCCCGCCGCAGTACCCCGCCTCCGTCGAGATCACCCCCTTCACGTGATCAAACCGCTCCTGCACGCCCCAGAAGCACCCCGCCGCAAAAATCGCCGTCTTCACGTGCGCCGGATTCGCCGGCATCGGCGTGCGCGTCACCGCCGCCGCCCGGCCCGTGCCCTGCCAGAACCAGATCGCCGCCAGCGCCGCCACCACGACCACCGCTACCGCATATCGCATCGCACACCTCCGCAGAACTGCATCATTCTATCCTTGGATGCCCCGCGCCACCCCGCCGTTGCACCAAGATCGCCCTCAATCAATCGAAAATCGAAAATCAAAAATCGAAAATTCCTCCGGCCACTTTCCCCTTGCCCCTCACGCCCGCCCCGAGCTACGATACAACGCACAGTCACCCCGCGTGTTATGGCAGGCACGTGGCCCCACAACCTATTCCCGCAGGGTCCCTTATGACACACGACACGCCCGCCCAAGGCTTGCGTCCACGCGCCTCTTCCCTCAACAAAGGCCTCTGGATCGTCGGCCTCGGCCTGCTCGCCAATGCCGCGGTCATGCTCTACGGCCAGTTCTCCGGCCGCGGGGCATCCGACCTCCTCCTCGACCGCGCCGCCTTTGCCCAAGCCTCCCCCGGCGCCGGACAACCCCTCGGTGCCCGCGGCATCTACATGATGCCGGCCCAGCTCGGCAACAACGCCTGGGGCGTCTACCTCATGGATGTCGACTCCCAGACCATCTCCGTCTACCGCGCGCTGCCCGAAACCAATCGCTTCCGGCTCATGGCTGTCCGCAGCTTCAAGAACGACCGCTTCCTCGAAAATTTCAACAACGAGGCCCCCCTTCCCAAAGATGTGGAAAAGATGGTCGCCCAGGAGCGCCAGCGCCTGAACCTCGCCTCCCAGACCACGCAGCCCACCGTCGACCAGTCCCCCAAACCCGACGAAAACGCCCCCGACGCCCCGAAGTAACCCGGGACGGCCAACCCCCGAAACCCTTGGACCGTTCCGCAACGCAAGGCTAGACTAAACCATAGAGGCGCGTTACAACCCCTAACCCGTCCATCTCTCGAGGAGTTTGTCATGGCAAAAATGTTCTACACGGCAGAAGAAGCCGCCCAGAAGCTCGGCGTCTCCGGCGATCAGCTCAAGGATATGGTCTCCTCCAACAAGCTCCGCGAATTCCGCGACGGCGCCCGCGTCATGTTCAAGGTCGACCAGGTCGATAAGCTCGCCGGCGACAAGGCCAAGTCCAGCACCGGCACCGGCGTCGGCCTCTCCGACTCCGGCATCGCCCTCGCCGGCGATTCCCACGCCTCCGATGTCATCTCCCTCTCCGACACCGGCACCCAGGTCCCCTCCGCCAAGGACGATACCGTCGTCACCGGCCTCGCCGACACCGGCACCCAGCCCGGCAAGCAGGTCTTCGAGTCCGGTGAAATCAAGTCCGCCGACACCGGCGCCCAGACCCGCATCCAGTCCGCTGTCGATGACCAGCTCTCCCTCGAAGGCGTCGGCTCCGGCTCCGGCCTCCTCGACCTCACCCGCGAATCCGACGATACCTCCCTCGGCGCTGAACTCCTCGACGAAATTTACCCCGGCTCCGGCGACTCCAAGCCCGGCGACTCCGGCATCGCCTCCGCCTCCGGCATCTTCGAACAAACCTCCGCCGGCAGCGAAACCTCCGGCCCCTCCGGCCTTGAACACATGGCCGGCACCACCACCTCCACCGCCCCCGTCACCGAATACGTCGAAGCCACGGACCCCGCCGCCGGCGCCTTCGGCGGCCTCGCCTTCGCCTCCGTCGTCATCCTCATCGCCACCGCGGTCATCGCCCTCTGCATGTTCGCCGGATTCAGCCCCGGCTGGGTCGAATGGATCACCTCCTCCACCAGCAGCCTCGCCATCTTCGCCGTCGCCCTCATCGTCGTCTCCTTCGCCTTCGCCGGCCTCGGCTTCTTCACCGGCAAGACCGCGGCCGACTAACGGGTGGTGCAACTCAGTGCAAAACAAAAAACCGGCGGACTCGCATCCGCCGGTTTTTTTGTTGCCTGTTCTCACGCTCGACAGCACAAACCCCATACCCCGGTCCCCAGACCCTCCGTTACAGATACCGATCCATCACCTGCTGCCAAATCCCCTGCTCCTTGCACAAAAACTCGATCGCATCCCGCACCGCCCCGTATCCCCCCGGAAACTTCGCCACGTACTTCGCCACCGCCCGCACCTCCTCCACCGCATCCGCCACCGCGATCGGCACCGCCACCCGCCGCATCACCGGCAGGTCCGGCAGATCATCCCCCACGTACGCAATCTCCGAATCGTTCACCCCCAGTTCCTCCTTCACCTGGTCATACGCTTCCAGCTTGTTCCCCACGTTCTGATACACATGCTCAATCCCCAGTTCCTGCGCCCGGAACGTCACCACATCCGACTCCTTCCCCGTGATGATCGCCACCTCTTTCCCCAGCCGCCGCCACAAGACGATCCCCGCCCCGTCCCGCACATGAAACCGCTTGATCTGCTGCCCCGCATCGTCCCGGATGATCCCCCCATCGGTCAGCACGCCGTCAACGTCGAGAATCAGCAGATTAATATTGGAGAGCGCCATGAAAACTCCTCGGGACAATATGGAAACCGCCAATTGTCGCGGAAGTTGGTAAAAAAATGAAGTAACCCACTTCCCTGAAGCATCCCTGCTTCCTCCCCCGTCAATTCGATTGATACCCCATCGCCTTCCAATCCGGCGGCTCACGTCGCGCATCCCGCAGTTCCAGTATCACAACACGCTGAGGCTCAACGGCATAAAATACATTCTGTGAAAACCGCCGTAGCAACGCCTTGCGGATTTCGCCAAAGCTGCGCGGATACACATTGGGATTTTCGGAAATTCGTTCGAGCAAAGAGGCAAGCTCCCCCTCAAATTCCTCTCCTAACCCCTCGCGAACTCCCTCCAAGGAGGCGGAGCACGACAGGATTTGGGTGCTTACATCCGTCGAAATCGAGATCGGAAGCTTCACGCACGCTTCCTGTTTCGCTGCTCGGCGAGTTGTGCTTTGACTTGGTCCCACGACAGGAAGCTGTCAGGATTCTTTCGATAATCCTCTAGCCGCCGCAGTATCGTTGCCTGTTCCTCCGCCGTTAATTCGCAAGGAACATCCTTCTCCAAGCTGGCGTTCAATACGTCGCGAAGATATTCCCTCTCGGTGGGATCTAGCTTCAAGACTTCCGCAACTAAATCGCTTTTAACCATGCCCTGATTATACGAATGCCACGGCATTCACCCAAAAGAATTCTCACTTCCCCCCTCACTCCACCACCCGCAACCTCACCAGATCCTGCACATCCACCAACCCCACCGGCCGCCCCTCCTCATCCACCACCGGCAACTCGTCAATCCGAAATTTGTTCAACACCGCCAGCGCCTCCGATGCCAGCGCCTCCCGCCCGATCCGCTTCGGATTCCGCGTCATCACCTCCCCGATCGCCACCTCCAGCAACCCCGGCCGCAACCGCAACTGCCTCCGCAAGTCCCCGTCCGTAAACACCCCGCTCAACTTCCCCGCCCCATCCACCACCACGACCGCCCCCGCGCGCCGGCCGCTCGCCTGATCTTTCGCCAGCACCTCCCCCACCGTCATCTCCTCCGCCATCGCCTCAAAATTCTCCCCCACCTGGAACTCCATCACCTGCGACACCGACAGCAGCTTCCGCCCCAGCGATCCGCCCGGATGGAACCCCGCAAAATCCTCCTTCGAAAAATTCCGCAGCGACATCACCCCCAGCACCAGCGCATCCCCCACCGCCGAAATGCAGTTCACCGACGTCGTCGGCGCCAACCCATGCGGACACACTTCCTCAATCCGCCCCATCGCAATCGTCAACTCCGCCCGCTTCCCCAGCGTCGATTCCCGCGACCCCGTAATCGCCACCACCGGCACCTGCTGCCGCTTCAAAAAATCCAGCAGCCGCACCAGTTCATCCGTCTCCCCCGAATAACTCAAAAGCAACGCCACATCATTCCGCCGCACCCGCCCCAAATCCCCATGCAGCGCCTCCACCGGATGCAGAAAATGCGAAGGCGTCCCCGTGGATGCAAACGAAGCCGATATCCGCTGCCCCACCAATCCCGACTTCCCCACCCCCGAGACCACCACCGCCCCATGCCCGCCTCTTTCGTCATCCGTCCGCTCAAACACCAGCCGAATCGCCCGCACCACCGCCTCATCCAACATCCCCGCCACCGACCCAATCGACTCCGCCTCCGACCGCACCACCTCCCGCGCCCCCTCCAGCAGTTCCTGATCCGAAAGTTGATTCATCATGCAGAAAAGAATACCGCATCCCGCGGCATTAGGGGAGCATTCCAGCACACGCAACCGTCTCGCAGACCCCAGCCCCCAGTCCCCAGACCCTCCACCTTAATTCACGCTCGGATCCGGCGGTATCCGCCGCGGATCCACCGCCGGCAACACCCGCCCCCGGCTCTCCTTCATCAACTTCTCCCAGCACCGCTCCGGCGTCTCAAACACCTCCTCCATCTCCACCGCCGCCACGCTCCACGCACCCTCCGCCAGCTCCGCCTCCAACTGCATCGGCGACCACCCCGCATACCCCACGAAAAACTTCATCGGCTCCACCATGTCCCCCACCAGCCCCTTCACCGCATCCGCATCCGACGACAGGTAAATCCCCTTCAAAATCTCCATCTGCGCCCGCGCCTTCTCCCGGTGGACCACCATCAGCGGCCCCTCGCACGGCCCACCCTGGAACAGGGGATCGTTGTTCGGATAAGGCACCGACGACACCTGCGTCCACGCCTCCGCCACCGTCGTCTCCAGCGGCCTATTCAGCACCAGCCCCATCGCCCCGTTCTCATCGTGCTGCACAATCCGCACGATCGACCGCGCAAAATTCGGGTCCAGCAACTCTGCCGAAGCCACCAGCACCTTGCCCTTAAGCGGAGATTCCATACTTCACCATCACATCGATGCCCTTCGAATCATAGCATGCCCCATCACCCCCGCGCCAGAATTTTCCCACACCCCGCCGCCGCAAAACCCAAGCCCATGGCTTCCACGCCATGGGGATGACGGACTCTCGCACACGACTCAGGCCCTCGAGCCACCGGAATCCTCACCGGTAAACAACAACCTTTCCAGCGCCCGCAATCTCCACCCGCAAAAGACAGTCCCCCCACGCAAACTCCATCTCCCGCCCCTCAAACACCACCCGCCGCGGCCGCTCCGCGCAATACGCGCCAAACACCCCCCCATCCCGCACCACCGCCCACACCTCCCCATCACCCCTGCCGGTCTCCCCCACCGCCCCGTAAGAATTCATCTTGTCCAACAACCCAATCACCGCCACCGGCTCGCCGCGCCCCACCGGCACAATCGTCGCAATCTCCCACCCCGCCTGCGCCAACGAAACCTCCACCCCCCGCTCCGTGCCCGCCCTGGGCTTCATGGTTTGACCCCCGCGCCGCCCCACCCGCTGCCCCGCGCCATCGCGATGCCAATCCCCGCCGCCCCCGGCCCCGCCGCGCCCCGC
>JBQCGD010000123.1:0-54318 GCA_051955985.1 Phycisphaerae bacterium
TGGACCCGCAAAAACCCATTGCAACCCCCCACCCCGTACTTAACCACTTAACTACTTAACTATTTAACTCCCTCCACCCTCTCCCGCGCCACCACCCCCCACACCCCCACCGAAACCCCCACCACCCACTGCCCCACCAACCCCGCCACCGGCGACACCTTCCCATCATTCCACACATCAATCAGCATCCCCACCGGACTGAAATTCCCAAACACCCCGAACCCCGCATCCACCTCCGCACCCGCCCCGTGATTGCTCAAATAAATCGCCCGCACCACCTCCAGAAACAACGGCACACACCACAACGCCAGCATCACCGCCCCCACAATCAACCCCATCACCCACGGCCGAAAGTTCCGCGTCAAATACAACAACCCATACATCGTCACCACAAACGCCCCGATCCCCATCGCCGTCGCCGTCACATTCTCCCACGGAACCACGTACAACCCCATCGCCCCCACAGGCATCAGCGACAACGCCACGATGATCCCCAGCATCATCCCCGCAACCACCACCCACGACCGCCGCTTCCCACGCTGCACAATCACCAGCGTCCGCAGCGGCACCAGCGCAATCAACATCCCCGCAATCACCGAACAAATAATCTGCCCCACATGAAAATCCTCCTCCCGCATCCGCCCGAACATCCCCTGCAACCGCACATCATTCCCCAACGCCAACGCCGCCGCCGTCGCCGCGCTCCACGTCACCACCAGCAGCAGCGACTGCCCCATCGAAAATGTCGTCAAATACGTCCCCCGGTACCGCCGGCACGCCCCCGCAAAAAACAACGCGAAAAACGCCCCCTGCGCCAGGAATGACGCCGTGTAAATCCACGGATTCACCGCCACCCCCCGCGTAAACACAAAGATCGACTGCCCGATCAGCGGACTCGTCAACAACGACACAGCCGGCAACCCCACGTACACCCAGTACAAAATACACGCCCCCGGCATCGCCACCGCCAACGCCACAAACACCAGGTACCGCGCCACAAACGTCCCCACCGCACAACCCGACCACACCAGCAACGCAAACGCAAACAGCGTCGCCTGCCCCATCGTCACCTTCCCCAGGTCCGTCCCCGTCAGCCCCGCAAACACATACGCCAGCACCAGGTTCAACACCGCAAACCCGATCGTCTGCGTCGTCGGCCAGAACATGTACCCCATCACCGCACGCCAGTTCGGCACCGGCATCAACCGGTGCGACTCAATCATGTGCGACCCCAGGTCCCCCCGGATCGCCCCCGCCACCCGAAACCCCCCAAACACCACCAGCGAAATGCACTCCATGATCACCACCAGCGTCACTGCCACATCCGTCAACACCCCCCGCGGCCCACGCGTCATCCCCGAACTCATCTCCGCGTAATACACCAACCCCACCACCGCCAGTACCAGCACCAGGTACGCCGCACACACCGTCACCAGCGACTTCCACCCACCCCCCATCTGAAAGTGCGCCATCCCAATCGCATACGTCCGCGAAGACCCAATCATCATCTCACCTTCTCAACCCATTCTCTGAAATCTCAAATCTCGAATCGTCACCCATCTCCGTCCCCTCCGTGTCCTCCGTGGTTCCAAACCCCTCTTCGTGGTCCTTCATCCCTTCATCCCTTCGTGTTTCCGTCGTCGGCGGGGGGGGGGGCCAAATCGAAAATCGAAAATCCAAAATCGAAAATGAAATCAATCCACCTGCCGCACCCCACTCCTCAAATACGCCTCCTCCAACCCCGCCGCATTCGCCGAAAATCCCGCCACCTTTACCCCCTGCCTCACCAGCTCCGCCAGCAACTCCGCCGCCCGACCCCGATCGCTCCAATACCGCAACCCCACCTGCATCCGCTCCGCCTGCACATCCGAAACCCCCTCGATCTTCTCCAGCAACTCCCCGATCCCCGCCGCCGGCTCCGCCAACTGCACCGTGTAAGAACACCGCCCATCGTCTACCCCCGCCGCAATCTCCCGCACCGTCCCAAACTGCACCATCGCCCCATGCGACATGATCCCAATGTGCGTGCAGTACTCCTCCATGTCCGACAATATGTGCGACGACACAATCAGCGTCTTCCCCTGGTCCCGCAAATCCGTCAGCAACTTCCGAAACTGCACCCGCCCCGCCGGATCCAGCCCCGCCGCCGGCTCATCCAGCAGAATGATCTGCGGGTTCGGCAAAAGCGTCCGCGCAATCCCCAGCCGCTGCCGCATCCCCCGCGACAACCCCTTCACCTTCTGCCCGGCCTTGTCCGTCAACCACACCTTCTCCAGCCACATCCCAATCGCCGGCTCCGTGTCCTCCCGCGTCAACCCGTACCCCGCCGCAATAAAATTCAAAAACTGCTTCACCGTCAGCTTCTCATACGCCGGCGGCACATCCGGCGTAAACCCGATCATCCGCGCCCCCTCCTCATGCCCCGGATAAATCTTCTCCCCCAGCACCGCGATCGACCCCCCCGATATCGGCTGCAACGACGCAATCGCCCGCAGCAACGTCGTCTTCCCCGCCCCGTTCGGCCCAATCAACCCTAGCAAACTCCCCGCCCGCAACTCAAAACTCACATCCCGCACCGCCACCAACTTCCCAAACTCCACCCGCACCCTCTCCAGCGAAAGCAACACCGTCCCCAACGGCGCATCCCCTCCACCCGCCGCCGTCAAATGCGGCGCCGCAGGCACCGGCGCACCCGGCAACTCATCAATCGCAAGGGGTTCCTTCTCCATACCTCAAACTCTACCGACTCCCCGCACAACGTCAAAGAAAAAGTGGAGCCGACGCCCTCGTCGGCTATTTCGGACCAGAGAAACCCCGCATATAACACATTGCATCCCCCCAATCGAAAATTGAAAATCGAAATTCGAAAATCCCCACGGAGCCCCCATGAAACCCACCCTCCTCCTCCCCCTCCTCTTAATCACCACCCAACTCCACGCCCAATCCCCCCAACCCGACGACGACGCCTCCCTCATCCAATCCCACATCCTCCACGACTACCCCGGCATGCTCCACCAACCCACCGGCCAACTCGCCCACCCCTTCATCACCCCCGGCTCCGTCTACGCCAAAGAACTCTGGGACTGGGACTCCTGGCTCTCCGACATCGCCCTCCTCCAGATCCTCACCGACGAAGGCAACACCGATCACGCCCAAATGCTCTCCTACGGCCAGGGCTGCGTCCTCAACTTCCTCGCCGCCGCCACTCCCGACGGCTTCATCCCCATCCGCCTCCAAATCAATCCCAAGCAAAAACCCACCCCCCACAACCCCGCCCACAACATGCACAAACCCGTCCTCGCCCAGCACGCCGCCTTCCTCGTCCAGCTCGACAAAGGCAACGCCGAATGGCTCCGCCAAGAATTCCCCACCCTCCAAAAATTCGAAGCCAAATACCGCAACGAACAATTCCACCCACCCACCGGTCTCTACTTCTGGAAGGACGACCTCGCCATCGGCGTCGACAACGACCCCGCCACCTTCTTCCGCCCACCCAACTCCTCCGCCAGCATCTTCCTCAACTGCCTCATGTTCAAAGAACTCCTCGCCATGGCCTACCTCGCCCAATCCCTCCACCTCGATCCCTCCATCACCGCCCAATACACCCAGCAAGCCGCCGACCTCAAAGCCGCCATCCAGAAAAACTGCTGGGACGAACGCGACGGCTACTTCTACTCCGTCGACCTCAACCTCCTCCCCATCACCACCCAGCCCGCCGACTACCTCGGCGCCCACTTCACCCTCCACAAAGGCCACCCCCGCGACTACGAATGCCTCATCCAACGCCTCGAATCCTGGACCGGCATGATGGCCATGTGGGCCCAAGTCGCCACCCCCGAACAAGCCAAACGCATGGTCAACGAACGCTACAAAAACCCCAACACCCTCTTCGCCAACTTCGGCATCCGCTCACTCTCCAAACAGGAAAAAATGTACGCCCTCTACCCCTCCTCCAACCCCTCCAACTGGAACGGCCCCATCTGGGGCATCTCCAACTACCTCACCTTCCGCGCACTCCTCAACTACGGCTTCACCACCGAAGCCAACGACCTCGCCGACAAAACCATCCACCTCTTCGCCATGGACTACCAGAAATCCCACACCCTCCACGAATACTACAACCCCGACACCGGCGCCCCCATCATCAACCCAAACTTCCAAAACTGGAACTACCTCGTCACCAACATCCTCGCCTGGAAACAACACCGCCCCACCATCTCCGAATTCTAAAGTGGGGCCGACGCCCCCGTCGGCCAATCCGATCCAGTAACGATCCCCACACCCCACACCCCTCTCGCCGACACTCATAACTTCGCGTCTCCCCACCCCCACACGCGAAAAACTCTCACCAAAAACGACCCCCGAAACCCGAACCCCGACCCCCGCACAAATCCGCTCCCCGTCCACACCTCCCCCCTCACTTCACCGCCGCCCACACCCGATGCACATCATCATTGTCTTCCAGCGCCTGCAAAAACTCCCCCACATCCGCCCGCTCCTCTTCCGTCAATTCCGGAAACATCTTCGGCAAATACCCAATCTCGCTCGTGATCACCGTCCACCCATTCCCCGACAACCACTTCGTCACCGTCCCCACATCCGTCCGCTCACAGATAAACTTCGCCCCCAACGCATCCTTCGGAATCGCATCCTCCTGCTCATGCGTCAACGGCTGCACATCGTTCGCCCCCGCCTCAATCGCCGCCGTCTCCAGGTCCTGCGTCTTGTCCGGGTGATACGCCTCCACCAGCCCCACATTCTCAAACACAAACTTGTTCGCCCCCGACGACGCCAGTTGCCCCTTCCGGAACAGCACCCGGATCTCCGGCGCCGTCCGGTTCACATTGTCCGTATAAACCTCAACCATCACCGGCACGTTGTGCGGCGCACGCCCCTCATACACCACGTGCTCCATCACCACCTTCTCCCCCCCAATCCCCGCCCCCTTGTTGATCGCCCGCTGGATCGCGTCCTTCGGCACGCTCTCCTTCTTCGCCTTCTCCACCGCCGCAAAAAGCCGCGCATTCAACGCCGGATCCGCATCCCCCATCTTCGCCGCGATCGTGATTTCACGAACCAGCTTCGTGTTCGTCTTCGCCTTCTTCGCGCCGGCAATCAAACGCTTCGCATGTAACCATTGTCTTCCCATAACCCCACAATATACCAGAGCCCGCCCAAAAAGTACGCCGCACCCCCACTCCTTGTGCAGGAAAATTTTGCCCGAATGCCCTGCGAAAAACGGTTGGTACGCCGCCTCAATCGACATACGATGAGCCCGTCGAGCGTGGGGCTCGACCCGATCCCACATTCAGGAGCTCACGATGAATCACGCCAAGGCCGAATCGCGCCGCCCGCACAATCCCTCCCCCTTCGCCCTCCGCTGCGCCTTCACCCTCTGCCTCTCCCTCTTCACCCCCGCCCTCCACGCCGCCGACACCTACTTCTCCTCCCCCGCCCTCGGCAAAGACCTCCCCTGCAAAATCACCGAACCCCCCAACCCCGAATCCGCCCCCACCGTCATCTACCTGCAAAACCTCTCCATCCCCCGCATCGGCACCGACACCGACGACGCCATCCTCCACGACCTCCGCAACGACGGCGACCGCGTCGTCGTCATCGATTACGCCCACGACCCCAACGCCGTCTCCCCAAAACTCAACGCCGACATGCTCCAACTGCGGTCCCAGATCTTCTCCAAAAAATTCCTCGCCGACCGAAAGGTCGATCAGGCCCACATCTACATCCTCGCCGAAGGCTTCCGCCTCAAACGCGACGTCCCCTTCTACACCGCCGGCTCACGCACCCTCGCCATGGACATCCTCTACCCCGCTCACCCCAAATCCCCCGTCCCCGCCCTCATGGAAATCACCTGCGACAACGCCAACCGCATGGGCAACTTCTCCATCGTCTTCTGCCACGACACCCTCATCGAAGGCGGTGAACTCGCCGGTTTCGCCGGCGCCATGATCGATCACCCCATCGCCCCACCCTACAAGGGCCTCGACGACCCCATGCCCCAGTCCATTGCCGAAATGAAAAGCGCCGTCCGCACCCTCCGCTTCGAAGGAAAATCCCTCGGCCTCAACGGCAACATCGGCGCCATCGGATTCTCCCGCGGCTCCGAGTGGGCCGCCATCCTCGCCGTCACCAACGAAAGCAAAAATCCCTCCCTCGAAGGCGACGCCCCCCCCGGCCTCCACAAGGATGTCAGCAGCAACGTCCAGGCCGCCCTCATCCACGGCGCCCGCTACGACCTCTCCGCCATCACCCCCGACGACCCCATGTACAAACGCTTCGAAAAAGCCTGGGGCACACGCGAAGACAACCCCGAAAAATGGGCAGCCCACGGCCCCGCCTACTACCTCCCCAAGGACCCCGCCGCCGCCAAACAATCCGTCGCCCCCATGTTCCTCAACACCAGCGACAAGGAATCCAACGAATTCCGCAACGGCCTCCTCGGCTTCTCCAAACGCCTCGACGACCTCCACGCCGACCACACCCTCCAACTCGACCACGACGGCCGCGGCCACCACGTCTCCACCGACCCCGCCACCCTCTCCCGCATCTACACTTTCTTCACAAGACACCTCAACCCCTGACACCCCCACCTCCACCCCGCCGATCGCTCTTCACCAGCACAATTTCTCCCACAACACGCTGTCACCCGCCAACGCTTGCGTCGTCGCGAACCGTGCACACAACACATTGCATCCCGCGCTCACCCTCCCCAACCCGCCCACGCCCCCGGCGCCCCACTAACATCCCCACGCCCACCCCCAACACCAAAACCGTCCCACCCTCCGGCACCGGCGCCGTCCCGCCACCCGCCAAATAACTCGCATACTCCTCAATAAACGCATACCCCGTCCCCGCATCAATCCGCCCCGCATCCCCCGCATTCTTCGGATTCAACCCGTTCGCCACCTCCCAGTAATCCGCAATCCCATCCCCATCCGAATCCGTCGGCAACGTCCCCCCGCTGATAAACCCATACCCCTGGTTCCCCAACCCGTCCGCCGTCTGCGATTTCCACATCCGCCCCTTCTTCCCTTTGCTCATCACCTCGTCGATAAAAAACTGATCCACCGCATCCCGATGCAGCGACGCTCCCGCATCCCCAACCACGTAATCAAACGCCTGCGCCGCCGTCCGCGTCGCCAGCGCATCCGTCCCCAACTGCACCGAGTCCGCCCGCGTCCCCCCATCAATCGAATTGTAGGTCGTCCCATTCAACACCCCATCCCCCGGCGTGTTGTCCCACAGGTTCCCGCTCATGTACACCTTCTGGTTCGCGTCCACCTGGTAAAACGGCGCATGGCTCCCCGTGCTCGGCCCCGAAATAAAATAATTGTTGATCACATCGTCCTTGAACCTGCTCGACGAATGCGTCGTGAACCCGCCCAGCTCCCAGTTGTAAACCACGTTGTTCACAAACTGCGAATCCGCCTTCGTCAGCGGATTCCGGTTATGCCCGTCCACAAACAGGTTGTTCGCCCACGTAAAATCAATGCTCGCCCCCTGGATGTGCGCATTGAACTGCTGCCCGATCGGCCCCGCCAGCATCGAATTCTGAATCGTAAACGTCTGCGGCGTCGCGCTCGTGTCCTCCCCCGAATCCACGTTGTCCCACTGCCCGAACTGCACCGACACATGATCAAAAATCATGTTCGTGGCATTGCTGAACGCCAGCGAACTCTTCCCCGTCGCCGGATCCAGGTCCCCCTGCCGAAACCGCACATACTGCACGATCGCATTGCTCTTGTTACTGAACGACACCTCCCGCCCCATGAACCCGATCCCCTCCCCCGGCGCCGTCTGCCCCAGGATCGTAATATTCCCCGACACGCTCACCGCCGACTGCAGGTTCACATACCCGCCCACATCAAACACCACGATCCTGTTCGAATGCGACACCGCATCCCGAAAACTCCCCGCCCCCGAATCATTCAAATTCGTCACATGCACAATCGTCCCCCCGCGCCCCCCCGTCGCCGCCGCCCCAAACCCCACCGCCCCCGGAAACGCCGCCACCGCCCCCGCCACCACCCGTCCCCCCAACCCCACCACACCCATCAAACCCACCACCCCCATCAAACCGCGCACACTCCCTCGCACCCACTGCTGCTGCCGCCGACCCATACGCTCTCTCCTCCGCGCCCACGTGCGACCTGCCGTCCCACATCGCGCAATACACCCGCGCCGCCTCAATCACCTCCACCACGAAGGCCCATCGCGCCGCTCATCCTCCTCATACCACATAAAATCCCGTAAGCGCCAAATCTCCACCCCTAAAAACAAAAAGTGCACTCCTGAAACGAAAAACAAAACACACCCCCCGGAATTTCAAAACCAACAACCCGCCCACATTCACCCATTGAACATGCAGCCCCTCGACCAACGATCGACACGAAGACCCGCGTCATTTCTAATCGGAATATAAATATTAAAATATAAGCATATATATGCAGGTGGCGAATCCCAAAAGTGGGGCCGACGCCCTCGTCGGCCTTTCCCCCCCCCCCTCCGTGATCACTCGCAAAAACGAAAACCCCCGCCTCATTCAAGGCGGGGGTCTCGCAAAAACTCAGCACAAAAAACGCGCTTTCCCCCCCCAAAACCCGTCCAGAACCGTACCTCCAAGGTACCAAACCCCCACACAATCGTACCAAAAGGTTCCGGTTTGATACCGAATTATCTGTAAAATTCGATGATCAGGTTCGCATTAATCTCAAACGGAATCTGTTCCGGCACCGGCAACGCCACGACCTTCGCTTCCAGCTGCGCCGGATTGAACTCAATCCACGCCGGCACATTGTGCCCCGCCAGAGACTCCATGTTCTCCCGCAGGATCTTCCCGGTCTTCTCTTTGAAAGTGATGGTGTCGCCAACACTTACAGCCGCCGACGCCACGTCCACCTTCTTACCGTTCACCTTCACATGCCCATGCGCCACCAGCTGCCGCGCCGCCCAGATCGACCGCACAACACCCAGACGCCGAACCACATTGTCCAACCGCGTCTCCAACAGCTGCTGCAGCGTCACCGCCGTGTTCCCCTTGGCCTTCTTCGCCTGCGCCATGTAGCGCCGGAACTGCTTTTCCAGCACGGAGTAATGCGCTTTCACACGCTGCTTTTCCCGCAGCCGAACCCCATACTCCGACAGCCGCTGGCTGCGGAAAGAATGCATCCCCGGCGGGGTAAACTCAGACTTGTTGTGCTTCGGAAGATCGGCGATCGCAACGCCAAGACGACGGGAGAGACGGACCTTCGGTCCAGTGTAACGGGACATGTGAACTCCTGATCGGAAGCCGCCGGCTCAACAGCACTTACGAAAAGTGCCGGACCACTAGCAACTCCCCATATGAAGCCGGCGTACCTGGCAACCACTCGATTCCCAGGCCTCCTCGGCGAATGTAGAGCCACGCAATCTACCCGAAAACCTCTACCCTGGTCAACCCTGCCCCAACGCCTCCCGGAACACCCCCTCCATGCTCCGCGCAAACCTCGCCCCATCCATCAGTAACGACGCTTCCATCCGCCCCCGCAGCCCCGCCCGAAACCCCGCCAGCCGCCCCAGGTCCCCCGCCAGCCCCGCGGCAATCCGCACATATTCCTCCCGCGTCCCCGCCACAAGCTCCTGCATCCCAAGATGTTGCAGCAATGTGCTCCCCCCGCGCCCCACCCCCGTCTGCCCCCGGAGCGTCACCACCGGCACTCCCATGTACAATGCATCGCAAGTCGTTGTCCCACCACCATATGGAAACGGATCCAACCCGATATCCATCCGCCCGTACGCCTCAAGGTACTCCCCAAACCCCATCCGCCCCACCGTCTCGATCCGCTCCCCTGCAATCCCTTCCCGCTGCCCCATTTCTCGAATCCGCCCCGCCAACTCGCCGCTCATAATATGCAGCAGCAATCGCGAGTTAGGAACTTCCGCCAACAGCTTCAGCCACGTCGCCACGGTAGGGGGGGTTAGCTTCGACGGACTGTTCAACGACCCAAAAGTCACATACCCCTTCCCCTTCGCTGGCAACGCCGTAACCGCAGGCGCCGCAACAGGTTGATAACACCAGAAAGGCCCGTTGAGCCGCAGCGTCTCCTCCGAATAATCCGCCTCCGTCCCCACCGGATCCAAGTAGGGATCGCTCACGCGGTAATCCATTTGCGGAAGCCCAGTTGTGGAACAATACGCCAGCCACGTCATCTGCACCGGCGCCGGCTTCCGTGCAAAAATCAAAATCCGATTCCCCGCCGCATGCATCGCCAGATCCACCAGGATGTCGATCCCATCCTTTCGAATCTGCTTCGCCGCATCTTCATCCGAAAGCGTCGCAATGTCCCGCCAATGCTCCGTTTGCGCGCGAATCTTCTCCGTCATTTCGTCCGGCGCCACCCCCGCCGAATACGCAAATACCTCAAACGCCTGCCGATCATGATGCATCAGCAGCGGCAACAAAAACCGCCCCACCGGATGCTCCCGCAAATCCGGCGACAAATACCCCACCCGCACCCGCCGATTCGCCACCCTCTCCCGCTCCACCCCCGCCATCTCTGAAACCGAAACCGTCCCCGCCCACGCCCGATGTTCCTCATACAGCAGATGCGCCGTCGCGTCCGGATCGAAGTGCAGATTGAACAACAGGTTACTGAGAATCGGCGTGCTCTTCGGCGCCAGCGTCACCGCCTTGCGCGAAGCCGCAATCGCCTCCCCCGTCAGCCCCTGGTCTTTCAACACATTGGCAAGGTTCGCATGAAGTTGCGCCGTATTCGGCGATAGCGCAATCGCCCGCCGGAACGAAACCGCCGCCGCATCCACATCCCCCTTCTCCCGCAGCGCATTCCCCAGATTGGTGTGCACGCTCGCATTGTCCGGCGCCAGCGCTAACGCCTTCTGAAACGTCGGCCCCGCCTCCGCATAATTCCCCTTCTGCGCCAGCGCAATTCCAAGCGCATTCAGTGCTTCCGCATAATTCGGCCGCAGCGCCACCGCCTTCTGCAGAACCTCAATCGCTTCATCCACGTGCCCCTTGGTCCGCAGTGCATTGCCTAAATTATTAAGTGCTTCCGGATAATTCGGCGCAATCACCAGCGCCTGCCGGAATGATGCAATCGCTTCGTCCGTCTGATCCAGCGCCACCAGCAGCGCGCCCAAGTTGTTATGCGCTTCCGGGTTACTGCGCCTCAGCGCAATCGATTTTTTCAGCGCCGCCACCGCATCCGTCGTTCGCCCCACCTGCCGATAAGCGATCGCCAGGTTCGACCACGCCTCCGGAAACGAAGGATGGGCGCTGATCGCCTGGCGAATCAAATCGATCGCCGCCTCCTGCCGCCCCAGTTGCAGGTTCACAAGTCCAAGCAGATGCAGGGCATGCGGCTGATTCGGTTCTTGCTTCAGAATCTGTCGATAGTAGTTCTCCGCCTGCGCAAGCTGGCCCGATTGATGAAAGCGGGCGGCGGCATCGAACAATTGCGCAAGCGACGGCATGACCCAAGTATGGGGCCCCGCGACGCACGCCGCAAGGCGGCCGCCGGAGAACCGAAAAAAGGGAGACGCAATTTTTTTAAAGAAATCCCGCGCTTTCAAAAGACCGCGATAAGCACGCGAAACGTGCCGAACCCGCAGCGCTTGTAGTGGTGGGTTACGAATTATCGGAAGACATGGTCTGGCGTCGAAAGTTAGCAGCGTAAGTCCTGGAAAAAAATGATTCTGCAAACTTTTTGAAATGGGAACCGACTAGCTGAGCCCATCCGTTCAAGTAGCGTCTCAACACGGATTTGTTGTACCTACCACGGAGAGGCGAATGGCACGGATGCACAGGGCCCGACGAGCGGCCAAAACCACCCAGCAACTGCTCGAGGGGCTCGAATCACGAACGTTGTTTTCGGTGGCCGTCGGCGCAAATATCGAAAACGTCGCCGATTACACCCCCACCCAGATGTTCGTCGACGCCATGAAAAGCGCCCGCGGGTTCGGCTCCCCCTCCGCCCCCTGGGACGTCGGCAGCGTCCCCACCGACGCCAACGGCTGGCCCACCCAGGATGCCGGCGCCTGCTTCATCACCCGCCCCACGCAATACAGTTCCTCACAGCAACTCGCCGATATCAGCGGCACTTACCACTTTTCCGCCACCGGTAAATGCGACGTCAGCGGCGTCGCCAGCAACCTCTCGATCTCCAACCAGGTCTACAACCCCGCCACGAACACCACCACCGCCGATGTAAACGTCAACCCCGGTGCAACCCAGGTGTATCTCGCCTTCACCGGAACCACCGGCGGCGTCAAAAACATCAAGCTGGTTCGCCCCGGCTACGCCGCGAATACCTCCCAGATTTTCACAAACTCTTTCCTCAACGCCATCGCCAACGTCTCGACGCTCCGGATGATGGATTACGCCCAGACCAACTTCAACCCGGTCGTCAACTGGGGCGACCGTTCCCAGATCACCGACGCCATCCAGACCACAAACAAAGGCGCCGCCTGGGAATACGCCATTATCCTCGCCAACCAGACCCACAAGGACCTCTGGATCAACGTCCCCGAAGGCGCCACCGACGCCTACGTCAAGAACCTCGCCTTGCTCTTTAAAAACGACCTCGACCCGTCCCTGCATGTCTACGTCGAGTTTTCCAACGAGGTGTGGAATTCTGGCTTTAGTCAGTTCGGCGCCAACTACGACGCCGCGCAGCAGGAAGTCGCCGCCAACCCCTCCGTGCTCAATTACGACGGCTCCAACAATGTCTACTACTACGCCTGGCGCCGCGTCGGCGAACGCACCGTCCAGATCTCCCAGGACTTCGCCAGCGTTTACGGCCAGTCCGCCATCAACACGACCGTGCGCCCCGTCCTCGCCAGCCAGATCGGCTGGAGCTACGTGCTGCGCAACCAGCTCGAGTTTATCAACGCCGAGTACGGCGCCCCCAGCCAATATATATATGCCGTTGCAGGCGCCCCTTACATCAACATCGGCGGCCTCTCCGACAGCCTGACGCTGACCACCGACCAAGTTATCTCCGGCCTGGAAAACGCCATCGCCGCCAACGCCAACGTCATCCAACAGTACGGCGCGATGGCGAAGAATTACGGCCTCAAAATGGACTTCTACGAAGGCGGCGTCGATCTCTCCGGTTCGAACGGCTTCGCCGACGCCAAGGTCCAGGCCAACTACGATCCACGCATGGCCCAGGTTATTACCGATTACCTCACCAACGCTTACGCCAGCAACGCCGACCTGCTGATGTACTACTCGCTCTCCAGCGCCTACACGCCTTCGGGTACCTGGGGCCTCACCGAAAATCCGGGTTATCTCACTGGCTACAAATTCGGGGCGTTCAACGCCTTCACTCAGGGAACGCTCCCCGCGCTCGCCGTGGGAACCAAGCTGACGACTTCCGGCCAGACCACGATCGCCGGCGGTAGCTATATCTCCGACATGTACGAGAATGCGGGCGCCGGGGGAGATGCGCAGGCCTGGAATGCCCAGACCTATGATTATCTCGTAAACACAGCACCCGACGGGCAATACACGCTGAACCTGACCGCAGGTGCGGCGACAAGCGTCAACGTCACCGTCCTCGTGGATGGGAAGCCCGCGGGAACCCTCAGCATCGCCGGCACCGGGTCGCAGACAACCTATACGAACACGGGAAGCGTGTCGCTGGGCGCCCTTTCCGCCGGGCTGCACGACATCCGACTCCAGCTCAGCAGCGGGGGATTCGGCGTGCACGCCCTCAATTTCACCGGCACCCCGTCGAGCACCACCACAACTGGGCCCACCCCACCGCCAACCCCGCCCCCCACTTCCACGCCGGTCACCACGCCGGCCCTCACCGTTATTCCCGTCAGTCCTTCGCAATTGCAGCTGAAGTGGACAAACGTCACTGGGGAAACAGGTTACGCAATCGAGCGCTCGCCCAATGGAAGCAACAATTGGAAACCAGTCTGGGCCACCGGTGCGAACGTGACGACATTCACGAACAACGGCCTCTCGGCCGGCACCAGGTACTTCTTCCGCGTGCGGGCAATCCTCGGCCCCAAGCGCTATTCCGCCTATTCCAATATCGCATCCGGAACAACCGCTCTCCGCAAACTGAGCATCGCTGCCAAGACCACCACCACCGCCAGCGGCACCCTCTCCGAGCTGACCTGGTCCCCGGCCGTCCGGTCCCGCGGCTACGTCGTGCAGCAGCAGACGGCGAGCGGAACCTGGACCACCGTGGCGAGGGTTACCGCCGGCACGCGGAAATATTTTTACCATTCGAACGGCCACCCCATGCGAGTGCTGGCGATGAGCATGACCGGCATGCACCTGGTTTCTTCCACCGTCATCAAGGTGTAACGAACCGCGCAGAATAGACATAAGAACCACGCGGCGGCGCACAGCGGAAGCTCTGCGCCGCCTTTCTTTGTTGGGAGAAGTCGGAGAACTCTCGCAAAGCGAATTGCACCAGCGCTCTGCGGAAGGCGTATACTTGAAAAAGGAATTCGTGGGTGCGAGATGGCGATCTTGTTTCGACCTCAGATTGACGTCCTTGATTTGCCGTGCGACCGGTTGCCTGGTGGTTTCGACGGGCTGGGGGTCCTGCATCTGTCAGACCTCCACGTGACAAAATGGACGAAGAAGCTGGACGTGTGGCGGGAGGAGCTGGGCAAGCTGAAACCGGATGTGGTGGTCATCACAGGGGACCTGGGGCACCGCTCGTGGTTGTGGAAGACCTCTCTGGAAAACGTGCAAAGACTGCTAGAGCCGCTGCAGCCTAAGCTTGGGACATTTTTTATCCTGGGGAATCATGACTCGGCGAAACTGGGGCCGGCGCTTGCGGAAACGCGCGATCCCGCCGGTGGGCGCCGGGTGATGCTGCGGAACGAAACCGTTTTTGTGGTGCGTGAGAAATCGGGTTATCGCATTGAGGAGCGCCCCGGGGGAGAAGCTGCGGAGCGGATGGCGCTGATCGGCGTGCATCAGCATCGGCGAATCGATACGGACATTCTCGCAGCGATGCGCGGTGGGGGGGTACGGGCCCGGGACTTCAAGTTGATGCTGCTGCACTATCCGGATCTGGTGCATCCGGCCATCGCCGCGGGAGCCGATATCTGCCTGGCGGGCCATACGCACGGGGGGCAGGTGTGCTGGCCGGACGGATCGCCGCTGTTTGGTCAGGATACGTTAACCCCGGCGCAGTGCACGGGCATCCATCGCATCAACGGGACGTGGATGATCGTGAACCGGGGAATCGGCGCTGCGGGGGTAAAGGTGCGGTTTTTCTGTCCGCCCCAGGCGGTGATGTTTACGCTGCGGGCGGGGAAGGGGTAACGGAGAGTGGAGTCGATTTCCACTTTCAAATGTGAAAGGCGACGGGATGAAGGAACTGTGGGAGGTGTTGAAGGTCGTCATTCTGTGTGTGGCGGCAGCGGTCGCGTATGGAATCGTGCATGATCAGATTACGGCGCGGGTGTGCGTGGAATATTTTTCCGTAGCGCATCCGCCGGTGTTCGGGAATTTGCAGTCGCCGACGTTGCTGGGACTGGGATGGGGCGTGATCGCGACCTGGTGGGTCGGGATGATCCTCGGCGTGCCGTTGGGAGTTTGTGCGCGGGCAGGTCGATTGCCGCGGGTGGGGGTACGCGAGATTGTGCCGGTGCTTCCGGCGGTATTGGGCGGCTTGCTGGTGGTAGCAATGCTCGCTGGGCTGTGTGGGCTTTGGGCGTTTGAACACGGCGCGGTTCAAGTGCCGAGGGTGTGGGCGGAAGCGATTCCCGCGGAGCATCACGCGGGATTTATGTTTGATGCGTTTGCTCACCTGGCATCTTACGGGGTCGGGGCGGTGTGTGGGATTGGGTTGTGGGCGTATGTACTCAGCATACGCTGGAAGCGGCGAGCGACGGTTCTGCGCAGCATGCAAAGAGGGCACGGCTGATATCGCTGCGGAGTTGGAGGTGGGTGAGGAGGGGTGATCCGTCAGGTGGGTGAGGGTTGCCTGCGTCGAAGAGTTCGAGCTTGAGGAAGTGCAGGTCGGGCAGGTTTTCGGGGAATTGGGTAGGGCCGAGGTCGGTGGCGGCGAGGGCGGGAGCATTTGCGGGGAGGGTCTGGTTGGAGAGGAGGTGGGATTCGAGGTCGAAGAGGCGGAGGCGGACGTGGAGATCGCGGCGGGCAGTGGGGGTGACGTTGATGATTTGGAGGTGATCGGTGGATTGGTTGAACTGGAGGTGCAGGGGTTCGCAGGCATGGCGCGTGGCGAAAAGGGCGGCGTGGGGTTCGAGGTCGTGGGAGTGGAGTTGCCAGACGAAACTGGGTTGGGCGGGGTTGGAAATCCAGGTGATGACGCCGGTGACGGGGTGGAAGAGTTCGGCGAAGCGGCACTCGTACATGGCACGGTAGGCCTCGAAGGTGGCGAGTTGGCCTTTGCGGGTGAAGTCTTGGTCCGTGCAGACTGACTGACGGCGCGCGGCCCGTCAGACACGCCAAGTGCGGGGAAGGGCGTAAATTTCGAGCACCTCTTGTGGCGAGGGGATCAGTTTTTGAATGAGCCGTCGACGATGACGCTGACCCAGCCGGCGGAGGGGTTCCACTGTTCTCGACCTTGTGCGTTCCAGCCGCCCCAGACGATTCCGCCATCGGCCTGGGTCCACACGGTATGAAGTTCCTCGCGGAAATAATTGGCAGGGATGTCTGTGCCGGCGAGGTGGTCCATTTCCGGCGTGTATTGTGGTTGCAAGAAGGGGAGCACCGGTTTGCCCGGCATGACGCGGCGAGCTTCCTGAATCGCAGCAGTGGCGTAGAGGTCCCAATCCTGCATAGCGCCTGGTGTGCTAAGATCGACGTGAGTATATAGGTCGGGAGCGGCGAAATCGAGGACATTCAATAGTGGCTTGAGCGCATCGTTGGCCTTTTGGAGGTTTGTGAAACGCTTTGTGGCATCACCAAGTCCTGCATTTGCCCAGTAAGATGCCCCCGGGTCGTCGAGCTTGATACCATTGTTGTATGCTTGGCCCATGGCATAGAGTTCGACGGAGTAGTAGTCATCAAATGGGAAACCGTAGGCTCCGACGGACAGGCCCGGGGCAGAAGTTTTCAGCAAGTTGACGATCTGCACCATCGTCTGGATTTTCGAATTTACAACATCGATGCCAGCGTTTCGAAGATCGATTTTCGAGTCCTCGATGTCGATAGCCACCATGTTCACTCCCTTGGCGAGCATGGACTTGGCGTACTGCTGAATCTCATGCTGATTGAGAGCACCGTCGGCATCGAACCAAGCAGTGCTGTTGGTATCGAGGCGAACCATATTGGGAATGGCCGTGGGGACATTCGCGTAAATAAGAGAGTTATAGAGGCGCTTCTCGATACCCGGTGCAACTGTCGTTGTTGTCGTGGAGGACGCAACAGAAGTAGAAGCGGATGGCGCTGTAGTCGGGTCGACAGAATTTGCTGCTGTCGGACTCGTGACTTGCGAACTGTCGGTTGTGGCGGTCTGCGCCGGAACCATAGATGGGGCAGGCGTTGTGGTATTAACAGTGGGATTAGGAACTGTAGGTGCAGTTGTTGGAGTGACGGTTGGGGTGGTCACAGTCGGGGGGCTAACCGGCGGGGTGGGGGCTGGGAATACGGTAACATCGTACGACGTAATAACTGGGGGCGTTACGGCTGGCGGGGTGACATGTGGGGTGACTCTGGGCGCGGTGGATTTGCTAGGGGCACGGACGGGAACTTTTGGTGTTTGTGGCATCTGACGCGGGGTAGTAGCGACGCTGCGGATAAATGGCGGGGTAGTCCTGATGGTGTGCGCCGTCGGTGTATTCTGTTTCGGGATGGTATGGGGCGTCGGCGTGGGCGTGGGGGTCTTTATGTCGTGCTTTGTGTTCGCGGAAGCGGATGGGGGCGACGAGGCCGTAGCGTTCATAGGAATCGTCATGATGCGTCCCCCGTAGCGGGAAATGACGAAGCTGTGGGAAAAATTGAGGGGGAGCACGGCGGCCACGATGTGCGCGCTAAGGGCTGATAGATTCAGCCGCGTTTCCATGTTCTCGATCGAGAGTGATTTTTTCGGGCTCACGTGGTGCCTCCTTGGTAGGGTTCAAATCCGTTGCCGTGATCCATGTTCGGTTGCACTAAAACATTCTATATTTCGGGGGATGGGGCAAGTATTTACGGCTGCCCGGACTATGCCTTTTGAGGGTTCTGGGTAGGGTGGGAAATTGAGAAAGGGGTGTGTCGATAATTGGCTGGATATTGGGCCTCAGGTCAGCGCGGATGGATTATGGGGCCGTGCTCAATGATCGGAGCGAGTCTGGGTGCGGAGATCTATCTCATAATTCCGGAGCGGGGTGAAAGACGCCGCATAGCGAAGATGTGCCTAGGGTTTGAGATAAGTGAACCTGGGCCCGGTGCGTGTTCAAGCACAGCAACTGGCAGCGGTGTTAGGTCGAGTGGAGCTTCGCGCCGAGAATCTGGCCCGCTGTTTGCAATACCGTACTTTCGAGCGCTTCGGCGAATCGAGCCACGGTGGCCCTCCGGAGCGCGGTTCAATTTGCTCCTTGCGGAGTGAAAGGAATCGGCCATGGGCCTTGTGCTTTTGATCGTTCTGATCCTGTTGATCGTGGGCGCGCTGCCGACATGGGGTTATAGCCGCGAATGGGGTTATTTCCCGGCGGGTGGTCTCGGCCTGGTGCTGGTGATCATCCTGGTGCTGGCGCTGCTCAATTACATTCCGCTGTGGGGATAAGCGGGGAGCGTGCGGGGGCGGAGGACCGGGGGGGCAACCTTCTTTGTCGCACCCATCGCCTTTGGGCGGTGGGTGTTTTTCTTTTTTGCTGAATTGTCCATAGGGATGATGATGGACGCCGCGCGCAAGGTGGGGGACAATTCGGCGGAGTTGCCCGAGGGGGTGTCATCTGTTCGGAGGCGTCAGCGTGGTGCGATTGTCGGAACAGGAGCGGCCGGCGAATGAAACGGTGAAGCGCCCAGGCGCCGCGCCGTTGTTGTGGGGGGTGCGGACGGTCTTGGTCGCACTCGGGCTTCTGGCGTGGTTTAAGACGCAGGCGTTGATCGGGAGCCGGCCATTTACGGGGAGCATCGGGGACGGGCTGCTGGATGTACTGACGCCGGTGCACGATTACCTGATGACACATGTGGGGGCGCGAAACGCGCTGCTCATCTCGAGCTCGGCGGTGATCGATGCGCTGGGTATTTTTCTGCTGGCGAGTTCCATCGTGGGGAAGACGATGCGGCCGTTTGTCGGGCTGCTGATGTTGTTTGCACTGCGGCAGATATGCCAGGCCGTCTGCGTGCTGCCGACGCCACCGGAGATGATCTGGCCAAAGGAGGGGCCGGGGTTTCCGAGCTTGCTGGTGACGTACGGGGTGGGGAACGATTTGTTTTTTTCCGGGCACACGGCGATGGCGGTGTTCGGCGCTTTTGAGTTGGGGCGTCGTGGACGGTGGTGGGTGGTGGTGGGCGTATGGATTGTGTTGTTTGAGGTGTTGACGGTGCTGGCGTTGCGGGCGCATTGGACGATGGATGTGTATGCGGGGGCCGTCACGGCGCTGCTGGTGGGGATGGTGGCAGGGTGGGTGGCGCCGCGGGTGGACGGGGCACTGGCGCGTCTCGCGGGGCGGAGAGTTGTGAACGAGGCGTGAAGGACGGCTTGCCACGCAGGTGGCGACGTGTCGAATGCCGCCGGAATGCGAAACTCCGGCCCTGCAGATTGCGGCGTCACACGGTGACGACATCTCCCCGGGCGGGGATGGTGACGTTGGGGAAACCATGGGAGTTGAGGGCTTGCTGGTGAGCATGGGCCTGGGGGAGTTCGCCGTGGACGAGGAAGACGTTGGTCGGTTTGAGCGGCGCGGTGTATTCGAGGAGCTCGGGCCCGTCGGCATGGGCGGAGAGGCCGTTGAGTGTTTCCACTTCGCAGTTCAACGGGATGATGTCGCCAAGGATAGGAACGGTGCGTTGGCGGTCCTGGATTTTTCGGCCGAGCGTGTTCTGGGCCTGGAATCCGGGGAGCAGGACGGTGGAGCGGGAGTCGCGGATATGGTGCTTGAGGTGGTGGAGGATGCGGCCGCTTTCACACATGCCGGAGCCGGCGATGACGATGTAGGGGTGTTTGAGGGCGTTGAGGGCGATGCTTTCCTGGACATTGTGAATGTAAGTAAGGTTCGGGAAGTCGAACGGTTCCAGCATGCGACGAGTTTCTTCGTCGAGGAGTTCTTCGAAATCGCGATGCACCTGGGTGAGGCGCGTGGCGAGGGGGGAGTCGATGTAGACGGGCAGCCAGGCCGGAATTTTTTTCTGGTCTCGCAGGATGTGGATTTCTTCGATCATGACCTGCGTACGGCCGAGGGCGAAGGCGGGGACCATGAGAACGCCGCCGCGATGCAAGGTGCGGTTGATTACATCGGCGAGCTGTTCGGCGACGGCGGACATCGGGCCATGGACTTTGCCGCCGTAGGTGCATTCGGAAATAAGGGCGTCGGCTTTGGTGAAGGGATCGGGGTCGTGGAGGAGGGGGGCGTTGGGGCGGCCGACGTCACCGGTGAAGACGAGTTTTTTTCCTGTGGAAGTCTCGGTCACTCTGACCGCGGCGGATCCCAGCGTGTGGCCGGCATCGTGGAATTCGACGACAAGCCCGCCGAGCTCGAGGGTTTGTTTGTAGTGGAGAGGCTTGAAGAGGGCGATCGTCTGTTCGGCGTCTTCGCGGGTGTAGAGCGGCTGGATCTCGCCTTGCCAGGATTTGTGCGTTTTCTGGTTGAGATATGCGGCGTCTTCTTCCTGGATCTTCGCGGAGTCCATCAGCATGAACGCCGTGATGGCTGCGGTGGCGGGGGTGCAGTAGATGGGGCCGCGGTAACCCTGTTTGACGAGGTTGGGAAGATTGCCGCAATGATCGGTGTGGCCGTGGGAGAGGACGACGGCGTCTATAGTTTTGGGGTCAAAATCGAAGCAGCAATTGATCTTTTTGGCTTGTTCGCGCGGGCCCTGGAAGAGTCCGCAGTCGAGGAGGATGGTTTTTCCTCCGCCGCGGATTTCGTGGAGGCTGCCGGTGACGGTCTGGGTGGCGCCGTGGAAATGGATTTCCATAAGAGCTCCGCGGTAAGAAGTGCACCGGGGTATTGTTGGCGGGCGCGGGGTGGTTGTCACTCCTTTATTTTGCAGGCGCGAAGGTGAGGGTGGCGGAAGCATCCGTGGCCGTGCTGAATTTGATGCGCAATATCCTGCTGGCCGCGTCATACGTCCAACCGTTCGGATCAGACGAGACGATGGCGGGGACCTCCGGCCAGTTCTTTTCGTTGATCTTCACCGCGGACGGCTTCTGCGCATCGTGAATCTCCAGCATGTAGGTGCGATTGGCCAGCTTGTTCGGGTAGTCGCCCTGCGCGGGGGAAATGGTAAAGGTGCGGGCGTCGGCATCACAGGTAAATGTGGTTTTCGAGTACTGATCGTGCTGATATCCGTTGGTGATCCCGTCGTCTTCGTAGAGCGTATAGCTCGATTTGCCGGCGGGGTAGATCTGGAGCGTGAGCGGATCGGCGGGTTTCTCATCGACGTACTGCATGCCGGGGCCCATCGGAATGATGCTGCCGGCTTTGACGAACAGCGGCACGTGATCAAGCGGCGCATCAACCGTGGGAGAACTTTCTCCTTCGACCGTTTGGCCGGTCCAGAAGTTGATCCACTGCCCCCTGGGGAGTTTAACGGCGCGCGATGTGGCGTGTTCTTCGTGAACCGGCGCGACGAGGAGTTGCGAGTCCCCGTGGCCGACGAGTATTTCGTCCTGCGTGCGATCGACGAACCGCACGGGGTACTGCACCGGCGACTCGTGGTAAGCGGCTTGCGCGTTCGAATAGCGGAAGGGCAGGAGCTTGTAACGAAGCTGCGTGTAGAAGGTGAAATTGCGCTGGGCGTCCGGGCCAAAGATCCAGGGGAAGCGGCCTTTTGCACCCTTTGAGGAGAAGAACTCGTTGATGGGGCAAAACGTGCCGTACTGCAGCCAGCGGATGTAGAGCTCATCCCCCTGCACGTCGCCGTTGTAGCCGCCGGTATCGGAGCACCAGTACGCCGCGGTATCGGGAGTGTTGAGTTTGGAGGCGATTTTCATGTCGTCTTCAAAGCCGGCCCAGGAGGTTTTGACATCGCCCGTCCACATGCCCGGGTATTGGTTGTTGTCCGGCGTCGGGGTGTGGTGGGCAAGGTAGAAGCCGCGCTTGTTGGGATCGCCTCCTTGTGTGACGGCATAGGTGGCCTTGTGGTAATCCATCCGGAGAATGTCGGAGCCGGAGCCGTCGAACGTGGCGCCTCCTTTCGGAACCGTCGAATAGGTGTCGATCTTGAGGAAGTCGAGCCCCATGTCGGTGAGAGGCTTGTTGAGATCGATGAACCACTGCGTGGCGGCGGGGTTGGTGAAGTCGAACTGGCCCGAGAATTTCACGCCATGCCAGCCCCCGCCGTTGACGACCTTGCCGCTGCCGCCCTTCTGGTTCGTGATGAAGAGGTGATGTTCTTCGCCGTAGGTAAACAGCGGCGTGATCGATTTTTCGATGAAGGGCCATTCCCACACGCCGAAGTGGAAGTGCTTTTGCCGCAGGGTGGCGATCATGGACCTGGGATCGGGGAACTGCGCGGGGTCGAAGGTGAAATTGATGTAGTGGTTCTGGCCTTTGTCGGTGTAATCCCCGGAGAGCCAGGAGGAATCCACCCAGATCAGATCGCCGCAGAAGCCGTTGCGAAGCTTCTGCATCGCGTCGAGAACTTTGGCCTGGTCGTAATAGGAACCATACAGAACGCCGAAAGCCCATTTGGGCGGAAGGACCGGCGGCTTCGCGGGGAAACTCTGTGACGCAGCGGCGGTCGGATTGTCGGCCGCGACGGTCTTCGCCTCGGCATCATTGAGCTGGGCGCGAACGGGAACCGCTGCGGCGAACGGGAGAAGAGCAACGAGCATCCATCGGGAACGGGTCATGGTGAAGCTCCTTTTTGTTGCGGCGCATACAAAGCCCCGCCATCAGCGGCGGCCGGACGGGAAGTTCCAGAGCAACGTGGGAGCGGGGCGTCTATTCCATTGAACCATCAATGGGAACGCCAATGGACGTGAGAACGTCGGCCCAGTTTTGCCACGCGAATCGGTGGATCTCGGCATCCGACCAACCGGTGGCGGCCAGCGCGTCGGCGAGATTCTGCAGCAACGCCGGCCCGTCGAGATTTTCCGCCCAGGACGTGCGCGGATAGCCGCCGTCGAAATCCGAGCCGAGGGCGAGAACGTCGCGCCGCCCGGCGATTTGTTCGATGTGCCGGATGTGCCGCAGGACGTCGTGAATGCCGGCGCGGGAGACGGCGGGATCGGAATTGAGGAAAGGCGAGAACAGGTTGATGCCGATGAGGCCGCCGGCCTGCGCGAGCTCGCGAATCTGCTCGTCCGAAAGGTTGCGTTCCGGGAACTGCTTCCCGGGCAGGAGGGTGCGCGCGTTCGAGTGGGAAGCGATCTTGCGATTCTTTGTCGTGTTCAGCACGGTCCAGAATGCCGCGTCGCTGAGATGCGAGAGATCGTGCACGCAGCCAAGGCGATCGATTTCAGTGAGAAGTTGCCGCCCCAATGGAGTGACATCGCCGCCCGACGAGTCCCCGCCCGACCAGGTGTTTCCCCACCGCCACGCCAGGGAGACGATGCGCACGCCGGCATCGACAAAATCGCGCAGGTCATGCAGCGTGCGGAGGCAGTCCGCCCCTTCAAGCAGCAGCACGATTTTCAGCCGGTCGCTGCCGCCCCAGCGGTTCGCGCCGGCAACGAGGTCGACCAGGCCCGAGCGGGCCCATTGCTGGTAGATGCCGATCTGGGCGGTGGCCGCGGCGAAGGCTTCGGTGGGCGTGGTGTACGTCCAGGGGCCGGTGAGGGGATCTTCGTTGCGGCCTTTGGCTGTCGCTTCGTCGACGCGCGGCTGGACGAAGAGCGTCGCGAACGCCGCGCGAACGTTCCCCTTCTTGAGCTCCGGAAACGTGACGGCGGCGGGTTGCAGCCCGCCGCCGGAAGATTCCGCAGAGCGTGTCAGATCACGTCCGTGCTGGGCCAGGTAGGCGAGATCGAGGTGGCCGTCAAACCAGCGGAGCGTCACGTTATTTCTTTCCGTAAATCACCACGATGGAGGTTTCCTTGTCGCCGCGGCTGATGTGGATGCTCGCGGTGCGGTCGTCCTTGGAGTAGATCATGTGGTAATTGTCGGCCCCTTCGGAGGTGTTCGATTCCTCGGTCCAGCCCTGATCGGTCATCTGCTTGGCGTAGAAGTCCTTGACGTCACTGGCGGAGTCGGTGGTTTGCGCCATCACCTGGCCGCCGTTGTCCTTGATGCTCGCCATGGAGCTGAGGACCTTTGCGCCGGAATACTTGGGCAGGTCGGCGGGGAAATTCGAAGGCATCGGCGCGTTGCCGCCGGCATCCGGTGTGTTGAGCTCGACGCCGTTGGCTTTTGCGTTCTCCTTGGCCGCGTTTTCCAGTTGCTTCTGCCAGGCGGGGGCATTTTCCTGGATCTTTTGCGCGCCTTTGCGGACGAGGAAGACACAGGTGGCGATGCCGCCGCAGCAGCCCAGCACGATCACAAGCAGGACAACGATGAGCACGATGACCCACTTGGGCATGCCGCCGCCGGCGGGGGCGGGAATGTTCGGATTCGTCATGGTAGTTCCTTCCTTCTTCTCATGGATACGTCCCCGGCAGAGCCGCCCGAGACTTTCGTCATTTGATCAGCGTCACATGCCCGAACAGCGGCAATTCCTTTTTCTCCCCGTTGGCGGCGTGAACGATTCCCATGATCGTCACCGCCAGCGCACCAAACATCAGGAAGACCGGAATCACGTGCGCCAGGCAGCCAAAAAAGAACTGCAGGATCCCAATGCTGTCGAGCAGATGGGCAGTCACTCTCCATCCGATGGTGAGCGCAACGGTTCCCACAAGCGCAACGCACCACAGAATAAAAACCAGCAGCCCCTGGTTGGCGTGGAATCGGGCGAATTTCGAATGGGGGGCGAGGACCAGGGGAATCACAAAGAAGATGTAAGCGAGAATCGCCACGCCTTTGTGCTTCTGGATGTCCGGGTCCTCGACAACTTCCGGCGCCGGCTCCGGCTCTGGGTCCGCCTTTTCGATGATGGGGGTTGGAGGAACCCAGCCGGGATCTCCGGGCTTCAATCCGGGCGTCGCGGGAGTGGCGTTGGAAACGAGGTCCGGCGGCGGCACGTCGGCAGGGGGAATCGGCGGCTTGAGCTCATACTCCGACCCCTGGCCTGGCTCCGACATCTCATCCAACTCCAGCGGACATCACTTGATGATCGTAAACAGATTCCCGATCACCGGCAGCGGCACCATCTTGCCGTTCGCTGCATTAATGATACCCATGATCGCCAGGACAAGGATACCCACGACGACAACTAAATCGGCGGTGCACCCGACACAGAAGCCGACGAACGGGATGAAGATCGCAACGAAGCCGATGATCATCAGGCAGATGCCGCCGACCACGGCACAAATGGCGAGAATCAGGCCCTGGTTCGTGTGGTAGCGCGCGAACGGGGACTCTTTCGCCGCCAGCAGCGGCACGAGCACCAGAATGCCGAGATAGGCCAGGATCGCCATGATCTTGTTCTTTTCGACATCGGCGGGGTCTGCGACCGGAGCGCCTGACGTGTAGTCAGGAGCCGGCGTCGAATTCGGCGTGGGTTCTGGCGTGGGATTCGGGGAAGGCGGTGGCGTTTCGGACATACGTCATCTCCTTGTTGGAACAAACCCACTCATCGCGCTATGGCGATGCAAGAAAGTTATATTTGCCGCTAGCGTAACCCAGCGGCACCCTCTGTCAAGTTCGGGCTGTTCAAGGGATCTCTAAGAAGCGGCGGCCGCCGGCACCGCCTGGCCCAGCGGCAGTTCGATCGTGAACGTCGCGCCTTTCCCCTCCTCGCTGGCCACGCGGATCGTCCCGCCCGCCGCAATGATGAGTTCCTGGCAGATCGTGAGGCCCAGACCAGTGCCCCCGCGCGGCATCGCTTCGTCGATCTCGGGCGCCGGAAGTTCTTCGCCGCGCTTCTTGGTCGAAAAGAACGGATCAAACACCCGCGGCAGCACTTCCTGCGGAATGCCCGGGCCGGTGTCGGAAACGCAAATCTCCGCGATCTTGCCGCTTTTGATCACGGTGCCGCGGATCGTCAGCCGCTTGATCCCGCCCCGCGAGCGCTGCAGGCCGGAGCTGCCCAGCGCTCCCGAGCCGGCGAGCATCGCGCTGCGGGCATTGACAATCAGGTTCATCAGCACCTGCTGGAGTTGCCCGGCGTTCATCGCGACATTCAGCGTTTCCGGCACATCCATGGCAAGCGTAATGCCGTCCTTGGAGAGCTCACGCGAAAGACAGGCCAGCGTCTCGGTAATGGCGTTCTGAACGTTCGCCACCGCACTGTCGTCTCCCCGGGCAAACCCGAGCAGGCTCTTGGAGATATTGGCCAGCCGCTCAGCCCCGTTGAGCGCCTTGGCCAGGGCTTTGTTGCGCAAGGCCTCGTCCGCCTTGTCGGAAAGGGCGAACTTCGTGTACGAGATCATCGGGGTGAGGATGTTGTTGAACTCATGGGCAAGCACGGCGGTCACCATGCCAAGCGTCGCCAGCTTGTTCTGCTGCGCGAGATTGGTCTGGAGCTGGTCCAGACGCCGCTGCAGGGTCTCCACAGCTTGCTCGAAGGAGGTCGGATCGAGGACTGGTCGGGGCGTTGGGGCCACGCGCATCTCCCCAGAAAGGTTTACAAAGGCGGAACTTACCCCGCGGAGGGTGTGAACCGCTATGCGTATGTATCGTCCGACAGTTGAGCCTCTCTTCACGGAGAGGGGAAAGGGGCAGGTACGGGAAAACCGCGGAAATCCGCATGGTTTCTGACGCACGTCGCGCGAGACCTCCAGGAATCGGTTATCGGCCTGCCATAACCCATGGCGGTTTGTGAATTTGGGTAATCTTGCTGAGTGCAGCCAGGAATGCGGAGCGCTTGACCACGGCAGTTTGCGGATTCCTCAGCTCATCCATTGGGTCTCTGCTCGAAGCGCTCCCCTGCTCCCCTATTTGTCAAAGAATGGACGGCGGCCAACCGGAATTATCCCCCATTTGGCGCGGATTGGCTTTTTTCTTGCTCTTTACGCTCCGCAGGTGCACGATTGTTGCCGACCGGACCCTCATTTCTTTCCGGTCCCGGTGCATCGCTGGTCGAAACCCATCGCTGTTTGATTGAAAGACCATGCCGCTCAGCGAGCAGAACTTTCGCATCCTGTTTGAGCAGGCGCCCCTGGGCATCGTGCTGGCCGATCTTGAACTGCGCCTCGTGAGCGTCAATCCCACGATTTGCTCAATGCTGCGATATGCCGCGGAGGACTTAATTGGCCACAGCGTTGCAGAAATCACCTATCCGCCCGACGTCGAGCCCCTCCGCGAGCTGCTGGAGCGGATGGTGCGTGGTGATTTCACCAGCCACCGTGTCGAAAAACACTGCGTGCGTAAGGACCAAGTCCTCGTGCCCACCGCCGTGACCGTTTCCCTGCTGCGCGATGCCGCCGGCGCACCGCTTTATTTTGCAGGAATGGTCGAAGACCTCACGGAGCAGCGGAAAACGTTCGACCGGCTGCGATTCATTGAAAATGCAACGCAGGATGGCATCTGGGATGTCGATTTGGCCACCGGCAAATACGAGTGGTCGGACCACCTGTATGAATCGATTGGCTACAAGCCCGGGGAAATTGACGCAACGGCCGAAACCGCCGATCGCCTGATACATCCCGAGGACATCGATCGCGTCCGGGAAGCCGTGAACCGCCACCTCCGTGGCGAAACCCTCTCGTACGAAGCGGAGTTTCGCATCCGCCACAAGAAGGGGCATTACCTGTGGGTGCTCTCCCGCGGCAAGGCGCTCCTGGACAAAAGCGGCAAGCCCGTGCGGCTGATCGGGGCCCACGCCGACATCACCCGGCAGAAAGCGGCGGAAGTGGCGCTGCGCGAAGCGCAGGCCCAGGCGGAGCAGGCCAGCCGCGCGAAGGACGATTTTCTCGCGGTGCTCAGCCACGAGTTGCGCACCCCGCTTACCCCTGTGCTCACCAGCGCGCAGATGATGGAGGAGGATGCGACGCTGAGCGCCGAAAACCGACAACTTGCCACCATGATTCGGCGGAACGTGGAACTCGAGGCGCGACTGATTGATGATTTGCTGGACCTCACGCGCATTGCGCGCGACAAACTGGCCCTGAACATCGGCACTGTCGATGTGCACCAGGCGATCGACCAGGCGTTGAGGATTTGTGCCCCGGATATCGGCGACAAGGACCTGCGCATCGTCACCGACCTTGCCGCCCAGCCGCATGTGATGCGCGGCGATGCGGCGCGGCTGCAGCAGGTGTTCTGGAATCTCCTGAAGAATGCCGTCAAGTTCAGCTTCCGCCATGGGCTGATCGAAGTGCAGACGCGCAATGGCGACGATGGACGCGTCGAGGTGATTGTGAAGGATCATGGCATTGGAATCGACGGTGGAACGCTGCCCCGCATTTTCAATGCCTTCGAGCAGGGCGGGCGAGACGTCACGCGGCAGTTCGGCGGGCTCGGGCTGGGGCTGGCGATCGCCAAGGTGCTGGTGGAACTCCATGACGGAACCATTCAGGCCAGCAGTGCCGGCCTTGGCAAGGGTGCCATGTTCACGGTGAGCCTGCCGGCCCTGCGGGAAGAACTCGCCGACCGGAGCGATCGTGATGGCATCACGTCGTCGCATCCGCACTTCCGTGTTTCCATCCTGCTCGTTGAGGACCACGACGACACCCGAAAAGTCATGGTTCGCTACCTGGAGACGATTGGGTGCGCCGTCGTCCCCGCCGCCAGCGTGGCGCGGGCGATCGAAATCGCCGAGACTGAAAAACTTGATCTTGTCATCTCTGACATCGGACTCCCCGACGGCTCCGGCACCGATCTGATGCGCCATCTTGCCGATCGCTACGGCCTGAAGGGGGTCGCTTTAAGCGGCTACGGCATGCAAGAGGACATCCGTCGGAGCGAGGAAGCCGGATTCTTCGCCCATCTCACGAAACCGATCGACCTCCGCCGGCTTGATGAGACGATTCGGTCGCTCGTCAGCCCGCGCGCGCCATGAGTGCATCGGGCCACTTCGCCCGGTAACATGCGCGCATGCGCATCTCTCACGTGAACATCACGATTCCCCGCGGCGCCGAACCTCAGGCGCGGGAGTTCTATTCCGATCTGCTCGGATTGAGTGAAATTCCAAAGCCCGAGGCCATCCGCTCGCGCGGCGGGCTGTGGTACGACATTGGCGGAATCGACCTGCACCTGTCCATCGAAGACGGCCGCGGTGGCCCCGACAGCTACCGGCACTTCGGTCTTGAAATGGAGAATCTCGAGGCGGTCAAGACGCGTCTCCTCGCGGCCGGCATCACGATCGATCCCGGCCGCGCCGCCCCGTGGAAGCGATTTTTCGTGCATGATCCTTTTGGCAATCGCCTCGAAATTCACGAGCCTGGCGGACTACGCACCTGATCCGGCCCCTGTCCCCTTCATCGCCACCCCATACACGCTGAAAGCAATCCCGAACGACAGAAACCATGCGTAGTTGTAAAGCGTCGTCCAGAAAGCGCCGAACAGCGGGGACGGAGCCACGGCGTTGATGAAGCCGGGCGCGCACGGAACCACCGCCACCACGAACGCCGTCACGGCAATCCAGTTCACCCCTCTTCTATAGAAATAGGGCCCATCCTGCCGGTAAAGGCCCTCCAGGTCCAAGTTTGTCCTCCGAATCCAGAAGTAATCGGCGATGAGAATTCCGCCAACCGCGCCAAGCAGCGCAGAATAGGCAATCAGCCAGCGGAAGATGTAGCCGTTGGGATCTGCATAGAGCTTCCACGGCATCATCAGGATGCCGATGACTCCGGTGATGAGACCGCCCACCCGAAACGAAATCAGCCGGGGCGCCAGGTGCGCAAAATCGTTCGCCGGGGAGACCACGTTCGCGGCGATGTTCGTGGCAAGCGTTGCCAGCGTCAGGCAGAAAAGCGCCACCACCAGCACGACGGGGTTGGTGAACTTTCCCACCAGCACCACGGGATCCCAGATCGCCTTTCCGTAAATGATGATCGTGGCGGAGGTCACCGCGACGCCGATGAACGAGTAAAGCGCCATCGTCGTCGGCAAACCGATCGCCTGCCCGAGCACCTGCCCTCGCTGCGATTTCGCATAGCGAGAAAAATCCGGAATATTCAACGAGAGCGTTGCCCAATACCCCACTGCCCCCGTCAACGCGGGAAAAAACACCAGCCAGAATTTCCCCGCCTGCGGCCTGCCGGGCTCAAACTCGGAGGGCTGCGACAGCATCGGCCCCCACCCGCCCGCATGGCTCACCGCCCACCACAAAAGCGCCAGTCCCATCAGAATCAGCAGCGGCGCCTTGATATTGAGCAGAACGCGGATCGAGTCAATGCCCAGGTATATGACCAGCATGTTCACGGCCCAGAACGCGAGGAAGCAGATCAACTGCATGGCGTTGACCCCGAGGAACCCGAGGGGCGCCCATTGTTCGAATCCCGGGAACCACACGAGCAGGATCTGGTAAATGGCCGAGCCCCCGATCCACGTCTGAATCCCGAACCATCCGCAGGCGACAAGCGCCCGCAGGATCGCGGGAATATTCGCGCCGCGAATCCCGAACGAGGCCCGGCAATAGACCGGGAACGGAATGCCGTAGCGCGTTCCCGCGTGGGCATTGAGAACCATGGGAATCAGCACGATCGCGTTGCCGATGAAAATCGTGAGGACCGCCTCCCACCAGTTCATCCCGCCGTTGATGAAATTCGACGCCAGCGTATAAGTCGTCACGCAGGCGGACATGGAGATCCAGAGCGCCGCGATATCCCACACGCCCCACCTGCGACCGGCGCGAGGGACCGGCGCCATATCGGGGGAGAAGTAAGGGGAACCGGAAAGATCGGAGTGAAGTTCAACGATGTCACTGTTGATGTCAGCTGGGGACGGGGAGGGGACCGGTGCGGGCATGCGGACTCCTCAAGACACAGCGAATGAACGCTTGCAGGCAAACGGGGCGAGTATAACTTCCTGCGCCGCCGGGAAAAATAAAATTGCATTGAATTGATCAAAAGTTATACTCACGCAGTACACACCTCAAACAACCGAACGGAGTTCCCAAGGCGTGTACGACTGGCCTGATCGCGTCCTCGCGCGCAGCGCGACGATGCTTCAGATTGAGCGTCCTCGGTCTTCAATTGAGGCATCCGCACATGTCGTTGCTCATTCGGAACGGCGAAATCGTGACCGCCACGGACCGTTACGTTGCTGACATCTATTGCGAGGGGGAAACGATCACCCAGATCGGCAAGGACTTGCCGGTGCCGCGACCGAAAGAAGGCGGCGAATCGGTTGAAGTGATCGACGCAACCGGAAAATATGTGTTCCCCGGCTTCATCGATCCGCACACGCACATCTATCTGCCGTTCATGAGGACCTTCGCCAAGGACGATTACACGAGTGCCAGCCAGGCGGCGCTGATCGGCGGCACCACCACCATCATCGAGATGATCTGCCCCAGCCGGAAAGAAGAGCCGCTTGAAGCCTTCGAACTCTGGAAATCCAAGGGCGAAGGAAAATCCGCCTGTGACTTCACCTTTCACATGGGCGTCACACGCTACGACGCCGCCGCCGAAAGCCAGTTGCGTGAAATCGTCAAAGCCGGCCTCTCCTCCTTCAAAATTTTCCTCGCCTACAAAGGCGCGTTCGGCATCGATGACAGCGAGCTCTGGAATACGCTCAAACTTGCCAAATCGCTGGGGGTGATTACGACGGCGCATTGCGAGAATGACACTGCCGTCCTGGAACGCCAGCGCGAACTGCTCGCGGCCGGGAAAACGGGCCCCGGTTATCACCACGATTCGCGTCCCCCCCTGATCGAAGCGGAGGGCACGCATCACCTCATGACGTTCGCCGCCATGCACGATGCCCACGTATACGTCGTCCACCTCTCCTGCGAAGAAGCGCTCGCCGCCGCGATGGCCGCCAGGTTCCGCGGCGTCAACGTCTGGGTTGAAACCCTCATCCAGTACCTCCTCCTCGACAAAACCTGGGCGGAAAAGGAGAACTTTGAGGGCGCCAAATACGTGATGTCTCCGCCCCTGCGCGACAAGAAAAACCAGAAGATCCTCTGGGACGGACTCGCCTCCGGCCTGATCTCCACTCTTGCCACCGACCACGCCCCCTTCGATTTCGCCACGCAGAAAATCATGGGCAAGGACGACTTCACCAAAATTCCCAACGGTATTCCCTCACTCGAAGACCGCGTGAATCTTTTCTATACCCACGGCCCCGCCAGAGAGGGGGGAGGGCGACTCTCCCTGCACCGCTTCGTCGACGCCGCCAGCACCCAGGCGGCCAAACTCTTCGGACTCTTTCCACGCAAGGGCACCATCGCCCTCGGCGCCGATGCCGACCTCGTCGTCTACGACCCTCGGTACCGTGGCAGACTCTCCGTGAAAACCCAGCGGCAGAACGTCGACTACAACGCCTTTGAAGGCATGGAAATCACCGGTCGCCCGAGCGTCGTCACCGTCCGCGGCCGCGTCGCCGTTCGTGAAGGCAAGTTCGTCGGCGACCCCAATCGCGGCAAATTCCTTAAGCGCGAACCTAACCACTTCTGAGATTCAGCGTTCATCTCTCAGAATTCAGATTCGCAGGAGTCCTCATGCCCGACCTCTCCATCAACTTCGCCGGCATCAAATCACCGAGTCCCTTCTGGCTCGCCAGCGGACCACCGACCAACACCGCCTACCAGGTCGCCAACGCGTTCCGCGCCGGCTGGGGCGGCGCGGTCTGGAAAACCCTCACCACCGACCCGATCGTCAACGTCGCCTCGCGCTACGGCGGCATTGCTCTCGGCAACCAGCGCCTCATGGGCCTTAACAACATTGAGCTCATCTCCGATCGCCCGCTCGAAGACAACCTCAAGGAAATCTCCGCAGTCAAGCGCGAGTTTCCCCGCCACGCGGTCATCGCCTCCGTCATGGTTGAATCCAAACGCGAAGCCTGGCACGAAGCGGTCAAACAAATCCAGGACTCCGGCGTCGATGGCTTCGAACTCAACTTCGGTTGCCCCCACGGCATGTCCGAGCGCGGGCAGGGCTCCGCCGTCGGCCAGGTGCCGGAATATTGTGAACGCATCACCGCATGGGTGAAGGAAGTCTCCACCGTCCCGGTGCTGGTGAAGCTCACCCCCAACGTCACCGACATCGTCCCCATGGGCCGGGCGGCGAAAAACGGCGGCGCGGACGGCATCTCCCTGATCAACACGCTGAATTCCATCATGGGCGTCGACATCGACACTTTCTCTCCGAAGCCCTCCGTCGACGGCCTAGGCTCGCACGGCGGGTACTGCGGGCCGGCGGTCAAACCGATCGCCCTCAACATGGTCGCCTCACTCGCCTGCGATCCCGAAAACGGCCTGCCCATTTCAGGCATTGGCGGCATCAAGTCCTGGCAGGATTGCGTCGAATTCATTTTGCTGGGAGCGAGTTCGCTCCAGGTCTGCACCGCCGTCATGCACAAAGGATTCGGCGTGGTGAAGGCGATGACGCGCGGTCTTGAAGAATACATGGCCAAGAAAGGCTTCAACACGATCGCCGACTTCTCCGGCAAGGCCACGCCCCGCATCCACAAGTGGGGCGACCTCAACCTCAATTACAAGGTCGTCGCCCACATCCACGAAGAAAAGTGCATCCACTGCGGTATCTGTTACGCCTGCTGCGAGGACGGCTGCTACCAGGCGATCGACTGGACCAAGATGAACAAGGACGACTACATCACGCGCTTCGGGGAGCCGAAGAAATCACGGGCCGATCAAAACGCCCCCGCCATGGCCCTCAGTTCTACTGATGGCGCCACGACGACGAAGGCTGCTCCGCCGATCGACGTCTTCACCATCAAGGCCGACACCTGCGTCGGCTGCAACATGTGCGCCCTCGCCTGCCCGGTCGAGGGCTGCATCACCATGGACGAAATCTCCACCGGCAAACCGCCAATGACGTGGAACCAATACCAATCGCTGCTCGCCGAAGGCAAAGTCGAAAAGATCAAGCCCAAGAAAACCGGCGCTGCCCTGACGTAATCCGAATAAAACCACGGGGCACGGCGAAGACGAGCGGAAGTCGGAAAATTCTCCGTCTGCTCCGGGCTCTCCGTGGTTAATCTCCGTCGATCCGCTCAGAGGGGAGTTATGTCGAAGCTTAACCCGCAACGCACCATCGCCGAACTCAAAGAACTCCGCGCCCTCACCGGCAACGACGACGGCGCACAGCGTGTCGCCTTCTCGCCGATGTGGGTGACTGCACGCAAGTTCATGCGCGAAAAGCTTGCGCAGATTCCGAACGTCGAAGTCCGCCAGGATGCCGCCGGAAATGTCTGGGCGACGTTGAAAGGTAAATCGGAGAAAGCGCTCCTGATCGGCGGCCACATCGACTCCGTCCCCAACGGCGGCTGGCTCGACGGCTGTCTCAACCTCCTCGCCGGCGTCGAAGTCCTCCGCCGCATCACCGCCGAATTTCCGGATGCTCCCCCCGTTACCATCAAACTCGTCGATTGGGCCGACGAAGAAGGCGCCCGCTTCGGCCGTTCCCTCTTCGGCTCCTCCGCCTTCTCCGGCGCCCTCGTCCTCGATGAAGTCCGCCACCTCAAGGACAAGCAAGGCATAGCGCTCCCGGATGCTCTCAAATCGGTCGGCATCGATTTCGAGAAAGTGCTCGACGCCCAAGCCGAACAGAAAAACGCCGCCGCTTATCTCGAACTCCACATTGAGCAGGGCCCCGTCCTCGAATCCAAAAAACTCCCTATGGGCGTCGTTCTCGGCACCTTCGGCGTCGAACGCCACCAGATCACATTTACCGGCCAGGCCGCCCACTCCGGTTCCACCCCGATGTCCCACCGCAAAGATGCCCTCGGCGGCGTCAGCAAACTGCACCTTGCCGTCCGCGATATCGCCAACACGCTCGGTGGGGGGGCTGTCTGCACCGTCGGCTCCGTGGTCACGAGGCCGGGCATCGTCACTGCGGTCGTCGGTGAAGCGGTCATGACTCTCGACCAGCGCCATCTTGATGCGTCCGTCCTCGCCTCGATGTACCGGGACGCACAGCATGCCAGCCACCGCATCGCCGCGGAGGAGAAAATCGCCGTCGATTGGAAAAAGCTCTGGACCATCCAGCCGTTCCCCTTCCACCCCGACCTCATCGAACTTGCCGATCAATCGATCGTCGAAATCTGCGGCCAATCCCACCGCCTCCCCTCGGGGCCCCTGCACGACGCCGCCGAAGTCTGCCGCACCGGCATTCCCACCATCATGCTCTTCGTGCAATCCCTCCACGGCATCTCGCACAACAAGATCGAAGACACAAACGAAGAACACATCGCCCTCTCCGTTCAGGCCCTCGACCGCCTCGCCACCAAAACCATCGGCTGGCTCACGCGCCAAACAACATGATCTTCAGCTCCTTCAAGACACTCTGAATATGAACATTTTGTTCCTCGCCGCACTGCTCGTTCTCACCCTGCTGGGGCTCCTCGGAGGCTCCATCCAGTTGCTCCGCTCAATAAAAGAGAGGCCCTGGGCGATGTGGGTCTGGACCCCCACGTTCCTGTTGGCACTGAGTTTTACGCTGGCGATAGCCCGCATCGCCGTTATGTGCCTCGCCGAGATCGTAGGCGGCAGCGCATGGGCGGGACTTGCCGCGCTCCTCTTTCTGCCGGCCGCAGGAGTCTGTACGCTCCTGGCTATCGCCGGGTTGATCTGCATTTGCAAGTATTTCACGCTGGTGCCGGTGCACGACGGACAAAAGTGGTCTGCCATTCTCGCCCCGCCGGTGGTGTTCGTTCTGGTCATCCCACTTCTTGTTTATGCCTGCATTCTCAGGCCCACCCGATGTGAAGTGGACTTCGTCGTGCAGGACGAAAACGGACGCCCACTTGCCGCAGTCCCAATCCGCTACCACACCAAATGCGACGACATGCTACAGTCCTTTCTCGTCCACTTCGGCGACAGCGGAACGGCAATTACCGGCCCCGACGGTAAAGCTTCGCTGCACATCGGTAAGTTCACAGAATTGCAGGCGTCGATCGGCAGCGCATCCTTGGAGGAAATCTCCTACCGCCCCAAATACCAGGATCTGCGCTACTCCTGGCGCATGAACCCCACCCTTCGGCAGTATTTCGAAGATGCCGGCTTCTGGACAAACCTCCGCTGGTCGCCGGTAACAACCATTGCAGTCTCCTATCCCTCCGCTGGATGGATCACCTGCCCGCCGATTTATGCGAACTATGTGGATCAGCAAATCCAGAACGCCAGACGCACATCCACCTTCCCCACGCGTCTCGCCGCCGTGGTGAACTGTCTCGCTGGGGAACAACGCGCCGCCGACCTGTTGTCACTCACCCGCTTCGCCGCCACGCCCGACGAGCGCAACGCAGCAAAGAACATCATCGACGGGCTGTACCGTCGAAATTACCACCTGAAAAGCCGGTATGCTGGCGCACACCCGGGAGATACGAACGTCGAGCTGTTGGCGCAAATCTTCGCCGATCCCAATGCCGCAAGGAAATCCTCCAAAGCGCAGCTTCAACTGCTCCTCGACGCACTCCGCCGCCGCGATTACGAGTTCTCCAAGGCGCTTGGAAAGAAGGACCTCGATGAACGCGACGCTCAATTGAAAGCGTATGGTTTTCCCGATCCGCCGTCCTGACCTTCGCCGCCATCACCCCAGAATCATACCGCCTCGGACGCAACCTTCGCCGACGGTACTGAAAATGCATTCTTTTTCGGACTTTCCACAAAATTGCTCGTCGCTCGGATGTCTCCCCCTGGCACCTCTCTCCGCCCAGCGTCGTCACAATCCCAACAAGGTTCATTCATCTAATTTTATAGATATCGCCGATACGGGGGATTGCACGGATGCACCCGGCGGGGACCACGCGCGCGTTCTGTGCGTTGTACGCAGTACCTGTTTTCTGTGTGACGCACATTTCTCGACGGATCGCGCATGGCGTTCACCACCATTACCAATGTCGACTCCCTTCGCGCTGCCCACCAGCTCGCATTCCACACCGCCGCACTCCAGACGTCTCTCAAGCGTCTCTCCACCGGCTTCCGCATCAACACCGCCGCGGATGACCCCGCCGGCCTGATGCAAAGCGAACTCCTCCGCGCCGAAGAAGCCTCCACCAAGTCCGCCATCGCCAATGCCCAGCGCGCCGACAACGTCCTCGCCACCGCCGATGGCGCCCTCTCCGAGGTGTCCACTCTCCTCGTCAGCCTGCAGAGCCTCGTCGTCTCCAGCGCCAACAAGGGCGGCCTCAGCTCCGATGAAATCGATGCCGAGCAGCTCCAGGTCGATTCCATCATCTCCAGCATCAACCGCATCACCGGCACCACTACATTCGACGGCATCAAGCCTTTCAGCGGCGGCGAACTCGGCTACATCACCTCCGCCGGCCCGAACGCGCAGACTTTGCAAAACCTGCAGATTCGCACCGCCTCGGTCAATGCCCAGCCCCAAACCTTTTCCATGCAGGTCGTCGCCTCCGCGCAGCACGCGTCGCTCCTCTATCAGGGCGACACCAACGGCCTCAACGGTCCCACCACCCTCACCATCGCCGGCAACGCCGGCCAGTCCATCCTCTCCTTCGCCAGCTCCACAAACGCTGCGTCCATTGTCCAGGCTGTGAACGAACTCGCCGACTCCACCGGCGTCACCGCCTCCGCTACCGGCAACAACATTACGTTCCTCAGCACCGGCTACGGCTCCGCGCAGTTCGTCAGCGTCTCCAGTAGCAATTCCAATTTCCAAACCCGGGCCGCTGGTGCCGCCACCATCCGCGCCGCCGGCCGCGACGCCACCATCACCATCAACGGCACCGTCGCCGCCACTCAGGGCCTCTCCACAATCTTCAACGCCAACGGCGCCCAGTTCAGTTTCGACCTCGCCACCGCCGCCAACACCAACAACGCCACCGCACAATTTTCAATTACCGGCGGCGGGGCGAACTTCTCCATCACCCCCCAGGTCTCCACCGCCGGCATCGATTCCCTCGGCATCTCCATCGACGGCACCCAGGACATCGGCAGCTACACCCAAAGTGCGCTTACCTACTCCCTCGCCGACCTCGCCACCTCCGGCAAAGCCTCCCTCAAGTCCGGCAACAGCGAACTCGCCCAGAAAATCGTGAGCGCCGCCATCAACGATATCTCCTCTCGCCGCGCCTTCATCGGTGCCCAGCGCCAATACACCCTCGCCTCTACCATTAACTCGCTCAATGTCGCTCTCGAAAACCTCGCCAGTTCCGAAAGCGCCATCCGCGACACCGACTTCGCCACCGAAACCGCGGAACTCACCCGCCAGCAGATCCTCGTCCAAACCTCCGAATCCGCCCTCGTCCAGGCCAATCAGAACCAAAACCTGATTCTCAAACTCCTCGGCGCGCAATAAAAAACGCGGGCGGAAAATCCGTCCGCGTTTCGCGTTTCATTGCTGGGTCACTTTCACTTCATCCGCGATTCCAGAATCGCCAGCCCCTCATCAATCGCCTGCACCATGTAAGCCGCATCATCGATCGTCAAGCACATCGGCGGCTTGATCCGCAGCACGTTCCCGAACAACCCGCCCTTCCCCAGAAGCACCTGGCGCTCCCGGCAAAGCTCCAGCAGCTCCACCGCCTCCGCCGTCGCCGGCTCCTTCGTCTTCCGATCCTTCACCAGCTCCACGCCCAGCATCAACCCCATCCCGCGCACCTCACCGATCAACTTGTGCTTGCCCATCATCTCCGTCAGAAGCCCCTTCAAATACCCGCCCACCACCAGCGCATTGTTCTGAATCTTCTCTTCATCGATCACCTGCAGCGTCGCCAATCCTTGTGCCATCGACACCGGGTTCCCGCCGAACGTGTTGAAGTGAATCTTGTTCTTCATCACCTTCGCAATCTCCGGCCGCGTCGTCATCGCACCCAGCGGGCACCCGTTCCCGATCCCCTTCGCCATCGTCACCATGTCCGGCACTACCCCCCAGTTCTCAAATCCCCAGAACTTCGTCCCCGTCCGCCCGAACCCCGTCTGCACTTCATCCGCAATGCACACCCCGCCATACTTCCGCACAATCTCGTACACAATCTTGAAATACTCCGGTGGCGGCACGATCGTCCCGCCCACGCCCTGGATCGGCTCCCCAATGAACCCCGCCACCTGTCCGCTCGTCTCATACTTGATCATGTCCTCCGTATCGCGCGCGCACTTCAGCTCGCAGGACGGATACGTCAATTGATGCGGACAGCGATAACAATACCCCGGCGTCGCATACTTGTTGTTCACCGTCGTGTTCGTCTTGAACTTCCACGACGAATGCGCCACCGCCCCCATCGTCGCCGATGTTCCCCCGTGATATCCGTTCCGCAGCGAAATAAAATCAATATTCCCCGTGAACTCGCGCGCGCTCAGTATCGCCACTTCGTTCGCTTCGCTGCCGGAGTTCGTGAAGTACGTCTGCGTCAGCCCGCTCCCCGTCGGAAAATGCTCCGCCAGCAGCTTGCCGAACTGCCCGATCGTCGGATGAAAATAAATCGTCGTCGTGTGCGTGATCGTTTCCTGCTGCTTCTGCACCGCCGCCGTCACCTTCGGATGGCAATGCCCCACGCTCACCGTCACAATTCCGCCGAACCCGTCCAGGTACTGCTTCCCTGTCTCGTCCCACACGTACTGCATGCTCCCCTCCACCACCATCAGCGGCTCCTTATAAATGTGAAAGAGCCCCGGCGACAGGTACTCCTGCCGCATCTTCACCACCTCCGCCTTTGACGGCCCCGTATACGGCCGCGGCTTATGCGCCGACACCGGCAACGACACCTTGCGAGGAGCAGCAACACTGGGCGCAACGGTGGCGGGATCAATGGCAGTCATCGAATACTCCTATTCGGAAAAGCGGCCGAGGCGTGGGACGTGGCACATCGCGGTGAACACGAGCAATGACCCAAAAGCAGAACTCAAACACCGGGCAAACCATTCCAAGTTACAAACCCCGGTGACCTTTTTCAAAGAAAATCGGATTTTTGTCCGCAATTTCCCCACAAAAGCATGATATAGTGACGGCGTTTTGCGTCATTCGCCTACACATTCTCCGTGCTGACCCCCACCCCAATTTGTGGAGCCGCCCTATGACCACTGCCGCTGCGCCCGTCGTCGAAACCCTCCAGTACCTCGCCAACGGCCAATGGAAATCCTCCTCCGCCTCTCGCGCCGGCGACGTCTTCAATCCCTCCACCGGAAAAGTCATCGCCAGAGTCCCTTTCGCCCCCGCTGCCGAAGTGAACGCCATCATCGAATCCGCCCACGCCGCCCTTCCCGCCTGGGCAGAAACCCCCGTCGTCAACCGCGCTCAGGTCATGTTCAAATTCCGCGAACTCCTCCTCAAAAATTTCGAAGAGCTCGCCAAGACCGTCACTCGCGAGCACGGCAAAACCGCCGTCGAAGCCCGCGCCTCCGTCCAGCGCGGCGTCGAAGTCGTCGAATTCGCCTGCGGCATCCCCTCCCTCATCATGGGCCAGTCTCTGCAAAACATCGCTCGCAACGTCGATTGCGAAACCATCCGCCACCCCGTCGGCGTCTGCGCCGGCATCACCCCCTTCAACTTCCCCGCCATGGTCCCCCTCTGGATGTTCCCCGTCGCCCTCGTCTGCGGCAACACCTTCATCCTCAAACCTTCCGAAAAAGTCCCCCTCTCCGCCAACTTCCTCGGCCGCCTCCTCGTCGAAGCCGGAATCCCCGCCGGCGTCTTTAGCATCGTCCACGGCGACAAGGAAGCCGTCGACGCCCTTCTCCACCACCCGCTCGTCCGTGCCGTTTCCTTCGTCGGCTCCACGCCGATCGCCAAGTACATCTATGAAACCGGCACCAAGAATGGCAAACGCGTCCAGGCCGCCGGCGGCGCCAAGAACCACCTGATCATCATGCCCGACGCCGACCTCGACCAGGCCGTCGCCGCGCTGCAGGCCTCCGCCTTCGGATGCGCCGGCGAACGCTGCATGGCCGGCTCCATCGCCCTCTCGGTAGGGGGGATCAGCGACCCCCTCGTCGAACGACTCGTCGACAAGGCCAGCAAAATGAAGGTCGGCCCCACCGACCAGGGCCAGGATGTCGACATGGGCCCCGTCATCACCCGCGACCACATGAACAAAGTCGCCTCCTACATCGATGTCGCCAAATCCGAAGGCGCCACCGTCGCCCTCGACGGCCGCGCCAACGCCCCCAAATCCGACGGCTTCGTCCTCGCCCCCTCGATCGTCGACAACGTTTCCCCCACCATGCGACTCGCCAGGGAAGAAATCTTCGGTCCCGTCCTCTCCGTCGTCCGCGCCAAAACCCTCGACGAAGCACTCGCCATCGGAAAACAATCCCCCTACGGCAACGGCGCCTCCATCTTCACCCGCGACGGCTACGCCGCACGCCAGTTCAAACACCACTTCAACGCCGGCATGATCGGCATCAACATCGGCGTCCCCGCACCCATGGCCTGGTTCCCCTTCACCGGCTGGAACCAATCCTTCTTCGGCGACCTCCACATCCAGGGCACTGAATCCGTCCAGTTCTACACCCAGCAGAAAATGACCATGACCCGCTGGTTCCAATCCAGCGCCGACTCCCACGTCGACCCCGTCTGGCGCGGCAAGTGATTATGGCAACCCCACGTCGCCTCTTCTCTATAGAACACGTGTTCGAGATCCGGAGCCGCGGCATCGTTCTCGCTCCCGGAATTCAACCGATCGAAGGTGAAGTGTTTCGTATCGGCGACTCTGTGTTGCTGAAACGGCCCGACGGGACAACCCTGCGAACCTGCATCGCGGGTCTCGAATTGCTGGATCCAAATCCGCGACGCGATGTGGTAGTTCTACTTAAGCTTGCGAAGGAAGATGCACCTATTGGAACAGCGGTTTGGTTAATTTAGTTCATCTCGGCCCGCAACCACACTGAGCCATATCCGTTGCGATCTCACCAACCCAACGTAGAATCTCTCCCATTATGCCCATCACCCGCCGACAACTTCTCCAGAGCACCGCCGGCCTCGCCCTCTCCTCCTTCATCACCACCAACCTCCGCGCCCAACCCACCCAACCCGCAGCCAAACCCAAACGCCTCCTCTTCTTCACCAAATCCCAAGGCTACCCCCACTCCGTCATCACGCGAACCCCGCAGCACCCCGTCCCCCTCGCCGAAAAACTCCTCAAGGAATGGACCACCGCCGCCGGCCACGACCTCACCATCTCCAAGGACGGCTCCCTCTTCACCCCCGACTTCATCGCCTCTTTCGACGCCTTCATCTTTTACACCACCGGCGATCTGACAAAACCCCCCGCAACTCCCGCCTCCGACAAAACCCCCGCCATGACTGAAGAAGGCAAACGCGCCCTCCTCGATGCCATCGCGAACGGCAAGGGCTTCGTCGGCCTCCACTCCGCCACCGACACCTTCAACAACCCCGCCAACAAAACCGCCCCTGTCGCCCTCGCCAGGCCCGGTCCCCCCGTCGATCCCTACACACAAATGATCGGCGCCGAATTCACCTCCCACGCCAAACAGCCAACCGCCAGAACCCGCGTCGCCACCCACGATTTCCCCGGCCTCCAAACGCTGCCGGATTTCGAAATCCTCGAAGAATGGTACGCCTTCACCAACATCGCCTCCGATCTTCACGTCCTCCTTGTCCAGGACACGACCAGCATGAAGGTCGATCCCAAAACCCATCAGCGTGATCCGCAATACCGCGGCGTCCCCTATCCCTCCACCTGGGCGCGCATGCACAGAAAAGGCCGCGTCTTTTACACCTCCATGGGCCACCGTGACGACGTCTGGCAATCCGACCGCTACAAACAGATCGTCATGGCCGGCATCACCTGGGCCACCCGCCTCGCCGGCGACGATGTCACCCCGAACCTTTCCAAGGTCTGCCCCGATCTCAAATGAATTGCGCTATCACTCCCCCTGCACCGCCGCCACCATGAACCACGTCGAGTGCGGCAACCACTGCTCATTCCACCGCCAGCTCTCATCATTCCCTGACTCCGTCTTCTCGTTAAACCCAATCCCCCGCGGATCATCGATCGCCGACGTAATCCCATTGCAAATCCCCCCCGGCGCCCCGATGTAGTCATACCCCCCGCGCGTATACTCCGAACTGTTCCGCCCCCACCCATGCAGCATGCAGACGTCATACGGATTGCACCCCAGGATCCAATTCAACTGGTCGCTCGCATACCGCTCCAGCCGCGCATGAAAAGCCGCATCCTCCGCAAAATGCGAAGCCGTCATCCGTGCCGCCGCCGCCAGTGACGCCAGCCGCGCATTCTCCCCCTGCCACCAAGGCGCCACATCCGAATCATGCGGAAAGAAAAACGCCTCCCGCCGCTCTCCCGATTTCGTCTGCACCAACTGCCGCGCATATCCAAATGGATTCGCCACCGCCTGCGTCCGTCGCATCTCCCCCTCCATCGCCTTCCTTACCACTGCCAAAACCCCCTCGCGCGTTTCCACCCCCGCAATCCCCCATTAATTCAACAACGCAACCACCGGCAACCCCGCATCCGACGCATGAAAAAACGGCCGCTCCTTATCATCCGCCCGCCAATACCCACCCATCGGCCCATTCTCCACCCATCGCCCCATTAAACTCTTCGCCCGCCCCTCCGCATCGCGCTTGTACGCCTCCTTCCCGGTCGCCTTGAACAACTCCGTCGCCGCCATCAGCACGCAGTAATCATCAATAATATTGTTCTTCCCATCATGCGAGTAAACGCTGTCATTCTTCGACAAGAACGCATACCCCTCCTCCGCCGCCCGCAAATACTGCTCGCGCGAAAATTCCCCATGCCCGCCATGCGAAGCCGCCGCCGCCAACCCCGCAATTGCCATCCCCCCGCCGCACCGAAACCCCACCTCATAAAAAAAGTTCTCGCTGATCTTCCCAACATCCCCCTTCTGCAGCGGATTCTGAATCTCCATCTTCCCAAAAATCCCCCCACTCCCATCCTTCGCCACAAACCGCGGCTTCCCATCATCCACCGATCGATAAAACGACCCCGCAGGATTCTTGCTCCGATACAAATAATCCGCCCCGTAATACGCCTCATCCACCATCCGCCGCCGCACATTCCCCAGCGTTTTCCGCGCCCCCAGTTCATCCCCTGCATAAAACAACGCCCACGTCGTCAACGGCCCATGCTGCGGATTGAAATAGTTCGCAAAGTTCAGATGCGACAAATGCTTCCCCGAATCCCCCGTCGCATCCGCCCACCCCCCATGCAGATCCACCACCTTCTTCGGATCCGCCGAATCCTCAAACCTCAGATACCGATCCTCTTCCTCCTGCTTCCCCACCACCCGCATGTCCTTGAAGTAATACGCCACATCCGAAAGCGTCCGCCGCTTAAGCAGATCGCGCTCAACTAAAAACGGAAACGACCGCAACTCCCCCTCGGTCGTCGCACACGAAATCACATAATTTCCCTCTGCGCCCAGTGAAGAAAAATCCACCGTCCAGAACACCCACTCCTTCCAATGATCCACCCTTCCCACGTTCACCACCTTCCCATCCAAAACATCCTTCCCCGTCCCACTCTCCAGCACTCGAAAAGTCGAAACCTCCTCCCCCTCCCTCCCCATCACCACCGCCCGCTTCGCCCCGCCCACGTCATACCCAATCTGATTCGTCAACACGGTCAACCCCGCCACACTCCGCACCGCCGCCACCATCAGCAAACAACCAACCCCGAACCGCAACGCACGCGCCACCATGCCACGCTCCCAAAAAATAGAATCAGAAATGAACCCGAATTCTACCCCCGCCCGCACCTCCCCGAATCTCCATTTCCCGCCAATCCCCCTCCTCCGTGCTCCGTGGTCAATCTCTTCGTGGTCCTTCGTGCCTTCGTGCTCTTTGTGTTTAACGTCCTCTCTCGCGAGCAAACACCAACCCCCGCTCCCGCGCATCCAACTCCCGCCCCTCCCCACTCCCCAACCCCAACGCCGAAAGCACCAACCCCCCAATCCGCACCCGCATCAGCCGCAGCGTCGGAAACCCCACCGCCGCCGTCATCCGACGCACCTGCCGGTTCTTCCCCTCCACCAGTTCCATCGCCACCCAGCACGTCGGCACCGTCTTCCGAAACCGAATCGGCGGATCCCGCTCCTCCACCGTCGGCTGCGGCTCCAGCACCCGCGCCCCGCAGGGCAACGTCCTCCTCCCCTCAATCACCACCCCACTTCGCAACTTCGCTAACGCCCCCTCGTCCGGCACCCGCTCCACCTGCACCCAATATTCCCGCCCATGCGCCTGCTCCGGCCGCAGCAACCGCGCATTCATTTCCCCCTCATCACTCAAAAGCAAAAGCCCCTCGCTGTCCGCATCCAACCGCCCAATTGGATAAACTCCCCGCGGCATCCGCGGCTCAATCTCCGCCAGCGTCCGATTCTTCGACCCATCGCTCGTAAACTGCGAAATCACCCCATACGGCTTGTTCAACGCAATCAACATCTACCGCCTTCGTTAGCTCAATGTCGTTTCACTTTGTACGATTCTCTCATGCGCTCATTCATCCTAATCGCCGCCGCACTTTCCGCCACACAACACACTTTGGCCAAAACCGTCGAGCTCCATCCGAACGATTCCATCTCCGAAGCGATCGCCCATCTCGAAAGAATCTCGCCCGCCGCTCACAACACCCTCCTCCTGCACGCCGGCACCTACCACCTCGATCATCCCCTCCGCCTCACCGAAGCCGACAACCACCTCACCCTCAAAGCCGCCCTCAATGAACCCGTCATCCTCTCCGGCTCCCGCCCCCTCACCCTCACCTGGACCCACTACAAAAACAACATCCTCCAAGCCACCATCCCCGCCGGAATAAAATCCATCGACCAACTCCTCATCAATAACCACCCCCAGCACCTCGCCCGCTACCCCAACTTCGACCCCGCCATCCCCATCTTCAACAGCTACTCTCCCGACGCCCTCTCCCCCGAACGCATCAAAATCTGGTCCGACCCAACAGGCGGCTACATCCACGCCCTCCACAACGGCCGCTGGGGCTCCATGGACTTCCTCATCACCGGCAAAAACCCCGACGGCTCCCTCGCCACCGACGGCGGCTGGCAAATCAACCGCCCCTCCCCCATGCACAAGCAATTCCGCTTCGTCGAAAACATCTTCGAAGAACTCGACGCCCCCAACGAATTCTTCTTCAACCCCAAATCCCACACCCTCTACTTCTACCCGCCCAACGGCCTCGACCCCTCCCACGCTACCGTCGAAATCAACAACCTCGAAACCCTCATCGACATGCACGGCAGCGGTGGGAGGGATTACGACAAGAACCCCGCGGCCAACATCACCCTCCGCGGCCTCACCTTCACCCACACCAACCGCACCTTCATGCAAACGAAAGAACCCATCCTCCGCTCCGACTGGTGCATCGCCCGCACTGCCGCCCTCTTCCTCGAAAATACCGCCAACATCAAAATCGAAAACTGCACCTTCGAAAACCTCGGCGGCAACGCCATCTTCCTTAGCAACTTCAATCAACACGACTCCATCGAGGCCTGCCATATCCACGACATCGGCGCCTCCGCCATCGTCTTCCTCGGCGACCCCCACTCCGTCCGCGACCCCCTCTTCAACTACAAAGCCACGCCCAACCTCACGAACCCCGACCTCACCCCCGGCCCCCTCACCCAAAATTTCCCCCAGGACTGCCAAGTCTCCAACTGCCTCATCCACAGCATCGGCCAGATCGAAAAACAATCCGCCGGCGTCGACATCGACATCGCCGCCCGCATCACCGTTTCCCACTGCTCCATCTACGACACCCCCCGCGCCGGCATCAACATCGGCGACGGCTGCTTCGGCGGCCACCGCATCGAATTCAACGACGTCTTCGACACCGTCCTCGAAACCTCCGACCACGGCGCCTTCAATTCCTGGGGCCGCGACCGCTTCTGGACCCCCGACCGCAAACAAATCAACCAGCGCGTCGCACAAAATCCCGCCCTCCCCCTCCTCGACATCCCCCAACCCAACACTCTCGCCAACAACCGCTTCCGCTGCGACCACGGCTGGGATATCGACCTCGACGACGGCTCCTCCAACTACCTCATCCAAAACAACCTCTGCCTCGCCGGCGGCCTCAAACTCCGCGAAGGCTACGACCGCCATGCCGACAACAACATCCTCCTCAACAACACCCTCTTCGCTCACGTCTGGCTCGACCACTCCCACGACACCTGCACGCACAACATCCTCATGCGCTCCTATCGTCCCACCGGCATGCCCAAGAATGGCGCCGACTGGGGCTCCACCATCGACAACAACTTCTTCACCCAACCCACCGCGCTCCAGAAAGCCCACGACCTCGGCCTCGACCCCCACTCCGCCGCCGGCGCCCCTCAATTCCTCGACCCCACCGCCGGTAACTTCAACGTCGCCGAAAACTCCCCCGCCCTCGCGGTCGGCTTCAAAAACTTCCCGATGGATCAGTTCGGTGTCACCGAGCCCGCCCTCCGCAAACTCGCCCGCACCTCCACCATTCCCTCTCTCACGAACAACGACGACATCCCCAACCCGCGGGAAACCCCCACCTTCTGGCTTGGCGCCCGCATCAAACCCGTCACCACCGACGCCGAAGTCTCCGCCGCCGGACTTCCCGACAAAAAAGGCATCCTCATCCTCGACCTCCCCGCCAACTCCCCCGCCGCCAAACTCGGTCTCCAAAAACTCGACGTCATCCTCGAAGCCGATCATTCCCCCGCGACCTCCCCCGGCCATCTCCCCGCATCCCCCCAATCCCTGGTCATCTCTCGCAATCAATCCGAAGTGACACTGGAGCCCAAATGAAGCGCACCCCTTTCACCGCAGTCTCTGTCATGCTCCTCCTCGCCGGGAGCACATTTGCGGCCACAACCACCGCCCCCGCCATCCAACCCACCACCTACCACGGTTACTCTCGAGAAAATTTCACTCTCGACTCCTGCGACTGCATCCTCGTCTCCCCAAAAACCGCCGCGCCGGGCAATCCCTGGATCTGGCGCGCCAAATTCTTTGGCGCCTACGACCAGCTCGATCGCGCCCTCCTCGCGAAAGGTTACCACCTCGCCTACATGGAAATCGGCAACACCTTCGGCGCCCCGGCCGCCCTCGCTCACTGGCAGCCCTTCTACAAAGAGATGACCGAAACCCGCCACCTCAACAAAAAGCCCATCATGGAGGGCCTCTCCCGCGGGGGCCTTTACATCTTCAACTGGGCCGCGCAAAACCCGGACAAGGTCTCCCTCCTCATCGCCGACAACGCCGTCCTCGACTTCAAAACCTGGCCCGGCGACCACCGCGCTGACAAAACCAAAAAAGACTGGCAAGCCATGCTCAATGCCTACCACTTCAAAACCGACGACGAAGCCCTCAATTACAAACTCAATCCCGTTGATAACCTCGAGCCGCTCGCCGCCGCCCATATCCCCATCTTCTTCCTCGCCGCCGACGCCGACACGCTCGTCTCCTTCGAGAAAAACGCCAAACTCGCCTACGACCGCTATACCCAGCTCGGCGGCCCCTGCATCCTCCACATCAAGCACGGCATGGACCACCACCCCCACAGCCTCGACGACCCTTCCCCCATCCTCCAATTCATTGACGAACACACCCCGCGCTAACCCCGCCCACTCCCCTTCAACCGCAGCATCTCTCGCGGCGACACCCCATGCACCCGGCGAAACGCCCGCGAAAACTGGAACTGATCCCGAAACCCCATTCGCCCCGCCACCTGCTTCACCAGCACCCCCGGCTCCTGCAGAATCCGCGCTGCCCGCGCCATCTTCACCTGCATCAAATATTGATAAGCCCCACGCTTCTCAAACCGCTGGAACAACCGGCACAGATACGCCACATCCACATCGCACGCCTTCGCCGCATCCCCCACCTCCTGCAATTCCACCGCATGGGCTTCGATGTACCCCCGGCACCTCTCAAATGTCGCAAACGCCTTGCTCTCCAAAGACCCCGCCGGAATCGCCGTCTCGTACACCCGGTGCAGCATCTGCTCCACCATCAAACCGCAAATCTCCGCGGACCTCTGCCCGCGCCGCTCCCCCGTCTCAATCAGTTCCTCGAACCACCGGCCTATCCACCCCGGAGCGCTTGTCTGCACCAACGTCCCCGCCTTGAGCCCGCACTGTTCCAGCAGCCGCCTCGCGTTTCCGCCGGTAAAATCCACAAAATATTTCACCAGCCGCTGCCGCGGATCGCTCTCGATCACATGCCCTATCCGCGGCCCGTACGAGAACACCTGCCCCGGTCCCAGCGAATATTTCTTCCCGTCCAGGACCACCGTTCCGCGCCCGCCCGCCACATACTCGACCGAGTAATAGCGAAACGTCCTTCGCTCCACATGATAACCCGCCGCACAGTGTTCCAATCCCCCGCACACCACCGACAGCCCGGTCCGCGCCTGCGGGCGCAACGCCAGGACGAACCGCCGCGCCTCCTGGATCTGCGAGGAAAAAAATCCGGGCGGCGGCGGCAGCGGGGTATCCGCACCCGTCGTTTTCATGCTCTTCGCCGCCAAGTCAATCTTCGCCATACCATGTCAAGTTTAGCCATGTCCTCCCCCCCCGTCACCAAGTCACACTCATTCTTCTTGTCCGCACACTGAAAACAGGAATGAACATGACCACGCGCCCCCTCACTGCCGTACGCCCCCCCGATGCCGTCGACCCCGAATCCGTCCCCTCGCACACCCTTCCGTCCGGCGCCAGAATCCCCGTCGTCGGCCTCGGCACGTTTGGCTCCGACGCCATCTCGCCGGCCACCGTCGCCGCCGCGGTGCTCGATGCCGGCGCCCTGGGCTACCGCCACTTCGATTGCGCCTCCGTCTACGGCAACGAAAAAGAAATCGGCGAATCCCTCCGCACGCTCCAATCCTTCTACAGCATCCAACGCTCCGAGCTCTGGATCACCTCCAAGGTCTGGAACGATCGCCACCACGATGTCATCGGCTCGTGCGAACAATCCCTCCGCGACCTCCAGCTCGACTACCTCGACCTCTACCTCGTCCACTGGCCCTTCCCCAACTTCCACCCGCCGCACTGCGATGTCTCCTCCCGCAGCCCCGACGCCAAGCCCTACATCCACGACAACTACATGAAGACCTGGCGACAGATGGAAACTCTCGTCGATCGCGGCCTCGTCCGCCACATCGGCACGTCCAACATGACCATTCCGAAACTCAAGCTCCTTCTCCGCGACGCGCGCATCAAGCCCGCCGCCAACGAAATGGAACTCCACCCCCACTTCCAGCAGCCCGAACTTTTCGACTTCGTCCGCTCCCACGACATCCTTCCCATCGGCTACTCGCCCATCGGCTCCCCTGGCCGCCCGGAGCGCGACCGCACGCCGGAGGACACGGTCGATGTCGAGGATCCGGTGATCGTGCGCATCGCGAACCGCATCGGCATCCACCCCGCCGTCGTCTGCATCAAGTGGGCGATCCAGCGCGGGCAGATCCCCATTCCCTTCTCCGTCAATCGCCGCAACTATCTCGCCAACCTCAAAGCTGCCGTCACTCCGCGCCTCACCGAGCAGGACATGGCCGATATCGCCAAAATCGACAAGAACTGCCGCCTCATCAAAGGACAGGTTTTTCTCTGGAAAGAAGACCAATCCTGGGAAGACCTGTGGGACCTCGACGGCACGATCCCGCAGTAGAATAAAGCCGGCGATGGCATCGCCGGAATGTGCGTCCCTCTTCGCTTCACTCTCCCTAAAAGAAGGCACCCTATGCCCACCATGAAAGGCGTCGTTCTCCCCGGCAACTCCACCGTCCAGTTCCGGGAAATCCCCATCCCTGAACCGGGCCATGGCGAAGTTCTCATTCGGACCAAGGCCAGCTCGATCTGCGGCTCCGATATCCGGGCCATCTACCGCGCCCATCTTGGCAAGGGCCCGGAAGGCTACCAGGCCGGGATGATCGCCGGCCATGAACCCGCCGGCATCATTGAAAAGGTCGGACCGGGGTGCAAAAGCCTCAAGGTCGGCGATCGCGTCGTTGTGTACCACATCAATGGCTGCGGCGTGTGCGAAGATTGCCGGCACGGGTACATGATTTCCTGCCACAGTCCGTACCGGGCGGCCTACGGCTGGCAACGCAATGGCGGGCACGCGCCGTTCCTCCTTGCCGAGGAAGTGGTCTGCCTCAAACTTCCGGACTCGCTCACTTATATCGACGGGGCCCTGTGCGCCTGCGGCACCGCTACTGCGTGGGAAGCGCTCACCCGGATGAAACTCTCGGGGCAGGATCGGCTTCTCGTCACCGGTCTCGGGCCTGTCGGGCTTGCGGCGGCGCAACTTGGGAAAGCGCGCGGTGCGACTTCCGTCATTGGCGTGGACATCTCTCCCGCGCGGCGCAAGCTTGCGGAAGACCTCGGGCTCGTCACCCATACTTTCAATGCGGATGAAAGCGCCCTCAAGAAGATCCTTGATGTCACGAACGGCAAAGGGTGCGAAGTTGCCATCGATTGTTCGGGCGCGGCGCCCGCGCGCCTGCTCGCGCTGCAAGGCACCCGGCAGTGGGGGCGCTGCGCGTTCGTCGGCGAAGGGGGGACGGTCCAGTTCGACGTGTCGCCCGTCCTCATCCACCAGCAAATCACGCTTTTTGGGTCGTGGGTCACCTCGCTCAAGCATCTCGAGGAACTTCTCGAGCATCTGGATCGGTGGAAGATCCATCCGGAAATCACCTGCACGCACCGGCTGAAACTCGAACAGGCCGCCGAGGCGTATGACCTCGCCGACAAGGGGCAGACCGGGAAGGTGTGCATTACGTTTGATTGACGGGTTGCTGGGGTGCAGGAGAGAGGTTGCCAAGTGTGGGTACGTCCTTGGCAACCTGTCGATTTTGGGCTGAAAATGAGGGTTGGAGGTTAAGATGGGTAAGTTTTGGGGCGGCAGGGGGGTGAGGAGGAGGGTGGTGGCGCATGCCAGGAGGGGGAGGGGGGTGTGATCGGGGATGGCTTGGAGTGCGAAAATGGTGGCTTGTCCCGCGGGGGTCCCGGCTGAGCCGGCAATGGCTGGATCTTGTAGTGGTTTTCCTCCTCGAACTCACCGAAACGCATCGCCGCGCATCGGTCGACAAAAATTGTCAATTGCTCCGGACCACATGAACAAATAAGAAAGCTCGTCGTCCAGCATCACGAACGCCAATCCTTCCCCCGGTCCCTTGTCGTCGTGCCACTGCTCCAGCGTCGCAATCCGCTCGTCGCGATCTCGCCGTTGCAAAACGCGGTTCACCAACTTTGCGCACTCGTACATCACATAACGGGCGGCGTTTACTTCGTGCTCTCCTCCCAATTTCGCTGGATGCCCATTGCGAAGGCGGAAAAATTGCTGATGGATACCCTCCAATTGTGCGCCGTAAACGCCATCACCGGAAACCTCTTGCGCCTGAGCCAGTTCGACTCCGGCAGTGGCGAGCAATCCTCGCGCCACCTCCAGCCCATAGCGTGCGCGTTCGGTTGCGAGGCGCGCGCAGTCCAATCTTGCTATTCGACCGCACGCTTCCGTAAGAATTGCTGCTCCAGGTGAGGAATATCCTCGCGTCCGCCGTCCTTCGCGAAGCTTATTGGCCTCACTATTGGCGAAGAACTCCCTTTCCATTTGCTCCGCTGCCTGGGCGCCTGCGTACTTGAAAAAACCTAACCGTTTCAAATCGCCCATAAATGCTGCGGGATCTTCTCCACGCACGGCCGGGGGCGTTGAGAGGATCAACTTTCGTTTTTTTGGCTCCGCTCCCGAAGCGGGGTGTGCTGCGGTGAACGCCTCGTACAATCCATACATGAGTTCTTTGAACGAGTCGTGGCATTCCGCCCCTGGTACCCAGTTCGCATAGAACGCCGCCTGCCACTCGCCCCTGCGGGTCTTCCGCGGGTTCAACAGGTAAAACCCGTCATTGTCGTCGCTGATCTGGATTGCGTGGGAGTAATGCGCTGGCGCCAGACCGTCCTCCCAAGTATCATCACTTCCGCTCATTTCCGCCCATCCCGCCACCAAATCCGGACAGGTTTCCCGCAACGGCCGAATCTCCTCGACGGGCCAGAGCCTTACCGGTCCACTTGTTCCTCCGATCCACCACCCATTGCTCACTTTCAAGAAGTCCCGGTACGAACGGGGCAGCCGCGCACCCAATCGGGCTTCCGCGGCCTCGATGGCGGCCTCACTTGCCGGGTTGAAACCTGCCCACCGCTTTGCAGCCATGCTTGGATCCAGCACCTGCGAAAACTCTCCTGAAGCGAGCATTATCTCGCCCCACTTCTTGAGCATTGTTGTCCAACTCGGCTTGGTCATCGGGGCATTTTTGTCATAGTTGAATCGCGGTGCAAACTAATTTTCGCGAGGACACCCACCACTCTGACCCCCTCGGTCAGAGCTGCGTCCGCAGCCGTTTGGGTTTCTAAAGGGCCGAGGGCTCTGCAAGGGGTTGGGATCGCGTGGAGGGTGCAATGTGCGGAATGGAGGGTTCGACGCAAGCGTTTGCGGAGGTCGGTGTCTTGCGGGAGGGGATCGAGAGGAGGTCGGACCGATTCAAGCGCCCCTACCGGGGCTTTTTGCTTCTCTTGTCGTTGCTTTCCCATGGCTTTCGCCATGGGCTAAGTTCAGGCGCCGCTCCCGCGGCTGATCGCTCGCATGTGGCACGCGCTAAACGTTTTGTGGGTTGTGGGTGGTTTCATCGGGGGGGAGGGCGAGGAGCCATTGGCGGGTGGTGCCGTCGAAGTAGCAGGAGATGTTGAGATTTGCGCGGGCGCGGTGGAGGGTTCGTTGGGAGAGGGCGAGGGTGCGGGCTTGTTTGAGGAGGTCGGCGCTGGGGAGGGGGCCGTCTTGCAGAGTGGTGCGGAGGAAGTGTTCGGCGAGGTCGAGTTGGGATTTGGTGTATTGGTCGGATTGGGGGACGGGGCGGGTGCCGTTCAGTAGGGGGTGGTTGGTAATGGGGGTGGGGGTGTACTCGATGATCGGAGCCGCAGGGACTGCGGTCCCTGGGCTTGGGGGGGTGGGTGGGCTGGAGGTGGGGGGGAGAGGGCCTTCTGACTTGGAGAGTCCATCGGCCCGCGCCGTTGGAGACGGCGGGCTTTGGGGGGGAGGGCTTTGGGGGATGGTGAAGGCGAGGGCGTGGGTGGGGTGGGAGAGGTTGGATTTGATGGGGATG
>JBQCGD010000124.1:0-7216 GCA_051955985.1 Phycisphaerae bacterium
GTACTTCGCGAATGGGGGAGGAGCAGGAGGGGGAGGGAGGGGTATCTTTCGAGGGAGGGGCGTTTTTAACGCGGGCGGACTCATTTGTTCGAACATGGTAGCCCGCGCCATTGCAGGGGGGGTTCGACGAAGTGCGTTGATTGTGGTGAAAGTGCGAGGGGTTTGTTGACGGTGGGAGGGGGGAAAGGTAAGCTTACTTATTCGCCGTCGTGTGAACCGATCTGGGCGGGAGCAATTCTGTCCGGCGGGTTCGTCTTTTTCATTTCCCGGTTGGCGGAGGTCCGAGACGGGCCACTTAGAAGAAGGCCGGGATATAAGCGATGCACAGCGGGCCACTTGGGCGTAGTGAACCGGGATGATCCGGAGCGGATGCCGAGGCGGCGGGCCTGCTAAGAGATCGCTGCAAGTTCGTGGAGTTTTTGCCATGGCGAATCCTCAACTGGTCAAGGATCTGATTGATGCGGGCATTCACTTTGGGCACCGGCAGAGCCGGTGGAATCCGAAGATGAAGCCGTACATCTACGGGAAGCGCAACCTGATTCACATCATCGATGTGCGGGAGACGCTCAAAGGGCTGCTGGCGGCCAAGCGGTTCCTGAACCGCATGGTGGGGTCGGGCAAGGATGTGGTGTTTGTCGGCACGAAGCGGCAGGCGCGGTCGGTGATCGAGGAAGTTGGCAAGCGCTCCGGGATGCCGTACGTGGCGGAACGGTGGCTGGGCGGGACGTTGACGAACTACCGCACGATTCGTTCGCGGTTGCAGCGTCTGGAGGAACTGGAACAGATCCTCAACTCGCCGGACCTGTCGAAGAACTTTTCGAAGAAGATGGAATCGTCGCTGAAGCGCGAGTACCGGAAGATTCTGCGAAACCTGTCGGGCATCCGCACGATGGACAAGCTGCCTGGGGCGTTGTTCGTGGTGGATGTGAAGCGCGAGCACATTGCGATCAAGGAAGCGAAGAAGCTGGGGATTCCGGTGGTCGCTTTGATCGATACGGATTCGGATCCGGATGAAGTGGATATCGCGATTCCGGGCAATGACGACGCGATGCGGGCCATTGAGCTGATCCTCAAGGAAGTTGGGGATGCGGTGGTCGAAGGCAAAGCGGGTCGGACGACCAAGGAAGAGGACCGGGGCAATGAAGGCGGGCGTCGCGAGCGCGGCGGGCGTCGGCGGCCGACGACTTCGGCGCAGGCCGAGGAAGAAGCTGCCGCGGCGGAGAAGCCGCAGGTGGAAGAGCATGCCGCGGCGGGTGCGCCGGCCGGGCAGTCTTGATTCAGCCCCCCTACTGCAACTGAAGAAGATGAGCGAGAGCGGTCCGAATGGGGCCGCTCTCGTTGTTTTTGCGTACCGAGGGACAGGATGGGAAGCGGCCGCCGATGGGCGCGGATGTTGGGGTTGGTGGATGGTTCTCCGGCGAGCTATCGATCGCATCGCGGCGCGTGGAGAGCGGGCTCGTGTTGCTGCGGGGAGAGAAGATTTTTGAGGGCTGCTTCGAGCTTGGGATACTCGAATTGAAAACCGGCTTGCTGGAGGCGCGTGGGGATGACGCGGCGACTTTTGAGGACGAGTTCCGGCTCGGTGCGGAGGAAGAGGGCGCCAAGACGCAGCATGGTGGTGGTGGCGGGGAGAGCGACCGGAATGCGGAGGGTTTGCTGGAGGAGATGCATCATGTCGGCGTTGCGGAGCGGGCGGGGGGCAGCGAGATTGAAGATGCCGCGGAGATCGGGGCGCTGGAGGAGGAAGAGGACAGCGCGGCAGAAATCCTGTTCATGGATCCAGGAAACCCATTGGGCGCCGGTTCCCATTCTGCCGCCGAGGCCAAGGCGCGTGAGGCGGGCGAGGATGGGGAGGACGGTATGCGGGCGGCGGCTGAAGACGATGGCGGTGCGGAGGGCGATTTTGCGCGTGCCAGGGGGCGTGGGCGCGGTGAAGATCGCGTGTTCCCAGGACTGGGCGACGTGGATGGAGAAGGCGTCGTGGGCTTCGGGCGTGGCACCGATGTGACCGTGGAGTTCGTCGTGCGGGCCATTGGTGGCGTGCTTGTAGATGGTGGCGGTGCTGGCGTTGAGCCAGATTTGGGGCGGGGATTTGCATTGGGCGATTACTTCTCCGAGGAGCTGGGTCGAGCGGGTGCGGCTTTTGAGGATCTGTTTCTTGTTCCTCCGGGTGTAGCGGCAATTGACGCTCCGGCCGGCGAGGTTGATGACGGCGAATGCCGATTCGAGTTCGCCAATCCAAGAGCCCGGCGTGTCGGCGTTCCATTGAAGATAGCGGGCGGGAGTTTGGAAGGCGGGACGGCGACCGAGGATCAGGACGTCATAGTTCCTGTGGAGGAGGAATTCCGCGAGCCCGGTTCCGAGTGCGCCGGTGCCGCCGGGGATGACAATCTTTGGACCAGGTGTCATGCTATCCCTTCTTTTCTGTTACAACAGAAATTACTGTAGTAAAAGTAAAATCGGAAGGCAAGCGGAATTTCCAGGGATGCTGTGTTGGGGCCGCCCCAGTCGGGCCTGGTTTTTATCGGAGGTCCGGCGGTGGTCTCCGTTATAATCCGGACCGAGGTGAGATATGACCGACAATCTACCAGTGACGCCCTTGGCTGCGGGTCCGGTGATGGGAGGGGGTTCGCGGTTTTACAGGCATTCGGGGCGGGTACCGGCGAACGCGCTGGTCGCGGGGATTGTGGTCGCGATTGTCGCGGGGCTGGGGCTTGGGGCGGCGTGGGGGCCGCTGGAACTGTATCTACACCTGGCGCCCGGGAAGCTGATGATTGCGGGAATGATTTTCGGATTGCTCGGGTGGGGGTTTGCGCTGGGATGGATTCCAGCGGCGGTCATGATGCGGTTCAAGGGGCGGTCGCCGGCGGCGACGGTTCTTTGCACCATGCTGGGAGTGGTTGCGAGCTTTTACGCGGCATGGGCGGTGTTTGTGTTCGCGTTCATTCAGTACAACAAGTTGCCGATCTCGTTGGGGGAAGCGGGCGATCCGCGCGTGATTGGCCGGGCGATGAAGATGTTTTTTGAGCAGGGGGTGTGGTCGATTTTCGACAAGGACACGTTTCCCAAGGGGATTGTCCTGGCGGGGTTCTGGATCGCGGAATTTTTTATTGTGGCGGCCATCGCATTGAAGACGGCGACGAGGCAGTTGAACAAACGAACGTTCTGCGAGCACTGCGAGACGTGGGGAACCTCGCGGCCGATCATGGAGATCAGCGATGCGAACTGGCGGGAGTTGCAGAATGCCCTGAAGGCGGGGGAAGTGAATGCGCTCAACGGGGTGACAGCGCGGACGTATGCGATGCCTTCGTGGTGCGACGTCAAGATCGAGGGATGCCCGACGTGCGACAACGTGCAGACGCTGACGGTGACGCGGACGGTGCTGACGCAGAACAAGAAGGGAAAGCCGACGAAGAAGACGACGGATGTGGTGCGGCGGCTGGTGATGACGCCGGAGCAGACGGTGCAGGTGGCGGTGGTGGCGGCGGGGTTGAAGGCGGAAAAGGCAACGGGATTCTAAGCTTCGGCAGAGCGGGTGGCCTTCTCGCAAATTCACATTCGGTGGGCGGGAGGAGGCGGGGTGTGCTAGAATGAGGGACTTCTCTGCCCCCATGCCGGCGGGCTTTCGAAGTTTCAGGAGCTGCCATGTTTTCGGGTTCTTATACTGCTTTGGTGACGCCGTTTCGGAATGGGCAATTTGATCGGGCGGCGTTTGAGAAGCAGATTGAGTTTCAGATCAAGAATGGGACGCAGGGGATTGTGCCGGTGGGGACGACGGGGGAGTCGCCGACGCTGTCGCACGAGGAGCATCACCTGGTGATCGAGGTGGCGGTGAAGGCGGCGAAGGGGACGGGGGTGAAGGTGATCGCGGGGACGGGATCGAACTCGACGGATGAGGCGCTGGATTTGACGGCGTTTGCGAAGCGCGTCGGGGCCGACGGGGCGCTGATGGTGAATCCGTATTACAACAAGCCGACGCAGGAGGGGATGTACCGGCATTTTGCGGAGATTGCGCGGAAGGTGGATTTGCCGATCGTGCTGTACAACATTCCGGGGCGGACGGGGGTGACGATGGCGAATTCGACGGTAGGGCGGCTGGCGAAGGAGTTTAAGAATATTGTGGCGATGAAGGAGGCGACGGGATCTTGCGATTCGTGCGCGGAGCTGTGCGCGATGGGGTTTCCGGTGTTGTCGGGGGATGATTCGCTGACGTTGCCGTTCATGGCGTTGGGCGCGGTGGGGGTGATTTCGGTGGCGACGAACATTATTCCGAAGGACGTTCGGGGGATGGTCGATGCGGCGTTGGCGAATGATTTTGCTTCCGCACGGAAGATTCATCTGAGGAACATGGAGTTGTTCAAGGCGCTCTTCGTGGAGGGGAATCCGATGGGGATCAAGGCGGCGATGCAGATGCTGGGGCGGGATACGGGCGAGATGCGGTTGCCGTTGTGGGAAGTTTCGGATGGGGCGCGGCGCACGATTCGCAATGCGTTGGTGAATGTGGGGATGATTGGCGACCAGGTGGCGTGAGGAGCGACGGAAACACGAAGGGCACAAAGGCACGAAGGACCACGAAGAGGCTTGGCTGAGCGGGAGCGAGCCCAGGGAAATGAGTCTTTTTTCACGTGGAGAGGTGATGATGGGATTTGTTGGGAAGTGCGCGGGGGTGGCGGCGGTGTTGGCGATGGTGGTTGGGTGTCAGACAGGTGGGAAACGGGAGGCGATGGCGGATGATGCGCCTTCGGTGAATGGGGCGGCGCCGGGGGAAAACGGTTCGGGGGCGGCGGCGGCGCCGGGGGTGAGTGCGTCAGATCTGCAGGATGCGCTGGCGGAATTGGACAAGGGGCATCACGACAAGATGAAATTGGCGTGGTATGTGAGTTCGCCGTTCAAATCGGTGGCGCCGGCGATGCGGCCGTTTTACAAGGACATGGGGACGCGGCAGAAGGAGCTGGCGTCGGAGCTGGAGGGGTGGGCGAAGAAGCATGGGGTGGATCTGACGTATCACTATGGATCGGATCCGATGGGGCAGGCGCAGAAAATCATGGAGGATGATTCGGAGAAGGAGGCGAAGTCGGCGGGGAAGGAGGATTTTGATCGGGACATGCTGATCAACATGAAGCAGGATTACGGGTGGGATGCGAGCTTGGACAAGGCGCTGCTGCAACGGGTGACGGATCCGGCGTTGAAGAGTTACCTGGAGAAGGCGGAGCATACGCATGAGGAGGGGTTGGTGGCGATTAATGGGTTGTTGAAGAAGTATAAGTTTCAGGGGTGAGCCATTGCCCATTGACGATTGCCCGTTGCCGATTGGAGCGCAATTGGCAATTACACGCGGTTGGCCCATTTTTCGAGGGCGGTGAGGGTGGAGCGGAAGTCTTTGGGGAGGTCGGCAGTGAGGGTGGTCTGCTGCTGGGTGGTGGGGTGGATGAAGGTGAGGGCGTTGGCGTGGAGGGTGAGGCGCTCCATGAGGGGGCGTTCTTCCTGGAATTTGCCGAGCTTGTAGTGGCGTTTGAATTCGGAGAGGAGGAGTTTTTCGCCGCCGTAGAGGGGGTCGACGGCGAGGGGGTAGCCCATGGCTTTAAGGTGGACGCGGATCTGGTGGCGGCGGCCGGTGACGGGGTAGACCTTGAGCAACGTGATGCCGGCGAAGCGTTGGGCGACGATCCACTTGGTGCGGGATTTTTTCGGTTCAATTCCGCGGATGACCATGCGGTTTTTGTTGTTGGGGTCCTGGCCGATGGGGAGGTCGACGGAGCCGGACTCGTGGAGCGGGGTGCCGCGGACGAGGGCGAGGTATTCCTTGGTGACGGTGCGGGTGCGGAATTGTTCGGAGAGGGCCTTGTGGGCGTCGGGGGTGAGGGCGAAGAGGATGAGACCGGAGGTGTCGGCGTCGATTCGGTGGACGATGAGGGGTTTTTGGCCGTGGAGGGCGGGGTCGGCGGTGAGGAGGTCGACGAGGTTTTCGTTGCGGCCGCGGCCGGGGAGGACGGCGAGGTGCGCGGGTTTATTGATGGCGATGATCGCGTCGTCGTGGTGAATGATGGAGTAGGACGTCTTCTTCATGAACTCACGAGTTTTAAATCAATTTGAGGAGCCAGTACGCGACGGGAGCGGCGAGGAGCGGGGAATCGAGGATATCGAGGACCCCGCCGAACCCGGGGACGGTGCCGGAGTCTTTGACGCCGGCGTCGCGTTTGAGGAGCGATTCGAGGAGGTCGCCGAGCTGTCCGACGGCGCCCAGGAGGATGCCGGCGATGAGGCCCTGGGGCCACGAGAAAAAGAAGAGGAGGGAGAAAGCGGCGCCGACGGCGCCGGAGAAGGCGAGGCCGCCGAAGAAGCCTTCGATGGTTTTGCCGGGGGAGAGCCAGGGAATGAGCTTGTGTTTGCCGATGGCGTGGCCGGTGGCGTAGGCGCCGATGTCGGCGGACTTCACGATGCAGACGATGGCGAGGAGCATCCAGGCGGAGTGGGTCATGCAGATGGGGAGGAAGAAACCGGGGAGGACGCCGAGATAGACGATGGCGAGGAGGGTGCCCCCGGCGTTGGCCATGGCGCCTTCGACGCGGTGGTGGCGGGAGTGCTTCACGATGGCGGCGACGAGGGCGATGGCGAGGATCGTGGGGATGAGGTAGTGCGGCTTGACGGTCCGCGTGGAGAGGGCGATGTGGTACCAGGGGGTGTGCTCGAGGGTGCGAAGTTCGGCGGTCTGCGTGGCGGGGTTGGTGGCGGCGGAGTGCTCGATGCGGGTGTGGAGCTGCATCACGGACTCGGAGACCTGTTCGATCCAGGGCCAGAGCATGCAGAGGAGGCTGGAGACGATGGTGATGCGCATGGAGATGATGACGTTTTCGGAGGCGAGGAGTTTCTGCATTTCGCGCAGGGCGATGGGAATAACGACAAGGCAGCCGAGCGCGACGAACAGGCCGGGGGGCGCGGAGAAGGAGGCGTCGGGCCAGTGGTGGGAGAGGTGGGAGTCGAGGGCGATGAGGGCGACGAAGAGAGCGCCGAAGAGCAGGCCGAAGATGACGCGGTACTTGAGCATTCGTGGGGGAGAGTATAGCGGGGAGTTTGGAGTTCCGCCTTTAGGCGGTGCGGGGGGATGCCGGGGGGGGCGGGGGAGGGAAGGGAGTGGACGCCGCGCGCCGCAAAGGCGGTCGACGCCCCCCAAAAGCGGGACACCAAACCATTATTAAACCACACGGTTCCGTTAAAC
>JBQCGD010000125.1:0-6606 GCA_051955985.1 Phycisphaerae bacterium
CCCCGGCACCGTCACCCGCAGCACCACCCCCACGTGACTCTTCGACGCCTCCTGGAACATCCCGTCAATCTGCTGCTCCGACGCCCCCAGCGACGCCCCCGCCGCCAGCCCCACGTTCTGCTCCAGGTCAAACGCAAACCGCTCCTCCAGCAAAAACCGACGCACCCCCGTCTCCGCCGCCAAATCGCTCAAATACCCCGGCACCCGCGCCGCCTGCTGCGGCAAAATCCCCAGCCACCGCCCCTCCGCATTCACCCGCGGCGCAAAAATGCACTCCAACTTCTCCCCCGCCCCATTCTCCAAAACCCTCGACGCCCCCTCATGCACCCACCGCAACTCATACGCCCCCACGTTCCCAAACTGCAGCCCCAGGTTCACCGTCGCACGCTCCCCCGCCGCCAGCGTCGTCGGCTTAATCGGCGTCACCGACATCGCCTTGAACGCCCCGCCGCCCTCCACCGCCGGCCCAAACTCCAACGCCCCCCCCAGCGGCAACGCCCCGCCCGTCGGATTCTCAATCACCACCGTCACCCGCCCCGTCCCGTTCGGATAATACACCCCCGACGCGTGATCCGCTCCCGCCCACTGCACCCCCAACCCCGCCCCCTCCTCCGCCTCCACCCGCAACGGACCCGCTGCACAAAAAAGCAGCACAACCGCAGCAACACCCGAAAAGCATATCCGTCCAAAACTCATCGCAGCGTTGTAATGAGCCCGCACCCCGCACGCAAGCCATCCCCGCAAAAACCGCAAAACGGCTGAGCCCTGCTCCTCCACCGCCCCATCTTCTCCCTTCACACCCCCGCGCGTGGTGCCCTCCGCCCGCACCGGTATAATTCCGCCATGCCCGACGTCTGCCTGTATCTCCAGATCCACCAGCCGTTCCGACTTCGGAAATACACCGTCTTCGACTCCGACCCTTCCTACTTCGACAACCCCCTCAACGCCAGCCTCGTCAAACGCATCGCCGACAACTGCTACCTCCCCCTCACGCGCGCACTCCTCCACCTCGTCAATTCCACCAACGGAAAATTCCGCTTCGCCCTCTCCATCACCGGCGCCGCCGTCGAACAACTCGAAGTCCACGCACCCGAAGTCCTCCACCACCTCCACGCGCTTGCCGAAACCGGCGCCGTCGAATTCCTCGCCGAAACCTACTTCCACTCCCTCGCCTCCCTCTTCTCCCGCAACGAATTCATCGAACAGGTCCACCTCCACTCCCAGATGATCAAACGCCTCTTCAACCAGACCCCCACCACCTTCCGCAACACCGAACTCATCTTCTCCGACGACATCGCAAAACTCGCCGCCGAACTCAACTTCACCGCCATCCTCGCCGAAGGATGGGAACCCGTCCTCAACAACCGCTCCGCCGCATTCCTCTACAAGGCCGCCATCCCCTCTCCAAATCCCCCCGCACTCCTCCTCCGCAACCACCACCTCTCCGACGCCATCGCCTTCCGCTTCAACGACCCCCTCTCCCCCGACTTCCCCCTCACCGATGAAAAATTCGCCCACCTCGTCGACCAGATCGGCGGTCAGCTCTGCAACCTCTTCATGGACGCCGAAACCTTCGGTGAACACCACCACGCCGACACCGGCATCCTCGACTTCCTCCAATCCTTCCCCAAAAAACTCCTCGCCCACCACATCCAGTTCCAACTCCCCCGCGACATCATCGCCGGCAGCGGCGGCGATACCGCTGGCGAAATCTCCGTACCCTCCCCCATCTCCTGGGCCGACGAAGCCCGCGACCTCGGCGCCTGGCTCGGTAACGCCATGCAGAAAGACGCCCTCGACGCCCTCTACAAACTCGAACCCGCCATCAAAAGCCACGCCAAACCCAAACTCCTCGCCGACTGGCGAAAACTCACCACCTCCGACCACGCCTACTACATGTCCACCAAGCAAAACGCCGACGGCCAAGTCCACGCACACTTCCGCCCCTACGACTCCCCCTACGACGCCTACATCAACTTCATGAACATCCTCGACAACCTCCGCGCCCGCGCCAGCTAACCCCACGCACCTCCCAGACCCTACAGAATCCCAAGCGTAAGCGAGGGGTCCTCACCCACGCGAATCACCGGCACCCTCCTCGCGCACGCGGCCACACAACACTCCCCCCACACCAAACCTCCAAAAAATCGAAAATCGAAAATCAAAAATCGAAAATCCCCTCCCCTCGCCCATTCCCCCTCCCCCCATTACCATCCCCCCATCATGAAACAAACCTCCGCCCCAAAACTCCACGCCCTCACCACCCTCCGCTTCTTCGCCGCCGCCATGATCGTCTTCCACCACTCCGCCGACCTCTGGGGCTTCCCCCACACCGTCGGCGGCCGCTTCAACCTCTCCCTCGCCGTCTCCTTCTTCTTCGAACTCTCCGGCTTCATCCTCACCTACGTCTACCCCTCCTTCGAATCTCTCGAACAACGCGCCCGCTTCCTCCTCGCACGCTTCGCCCGCATCTGGCCCGCACACCTCGCCGCCTTCGCCCTCCTCTGGCTCCTCCTCCAATCCCCCAACCAATTCCCCACCCGCTACGCCTCCGCCCCCCTCGCGCTCCTCAACCTCTCCCTCCTCCACGGCTGGATCCCCGTCTGGAACGTCTTCTTCTCCTTCAACCCCGTCTCCTGGACCATCTCCACCGAATTCTTCTTCTACCTCGCCTTCCTCTTCCTCAACAAAAACTGGAACAACTCCTGGTACTGGAAACTCCCCCTCACCGGCGCACTCGCCATCGCCGCCATCCTCGCCACCCAGCTCCTCCACCTCCCCGAAGGCTCCGCCGAACACCCCTGGGCCGTCTCCTCCACCGGCCTCCTCTACATCAACCCCATCGCACGCCTCTTCGAATTCACCCTCGGCATGTGCATCGCCATCCCCTTCCGCAAAACCGCCGGCCGCGTCCGCCTCTCCAAATTCGCCGGTACCGCCCTCGAACTCGCCGCCCTCGCACTCGTCATCGCCAACATGTACTTCGTCAACAACATCATCTCCCTCGCCGCACAACTCTTCCCCAACTCCCCCGTCCCCATCTGGATCTCCGTCGGCCCCTGCTGCTCCCTCTCCTTCATGCTCCTCATCTACGTCATGGCCCTCCACGCCGGCTACCTCTCCAAAATCCTCTCCACCCCCCTCGGCGTCCTCCTCGGCGAAATCTCCTACTCCGTCTACCTTACCCACTACGTCCTCCTCTCCTTCTACCGCATCCACGAAAACGCCTTCGCCAACTGGCCCAACTGGCAAGCCTACGCACTCTTCTGGCTCATCGTCCTCCTCACTTCCTGGTTCGTCTGGGCCGCCATCGAACGCCCCTTGCGCACCTGGATCGTCAACCGCTGGCCCAAACACCAGAAAGAACGCGCCCCCTCCGACGCCCCACCAAAATCCACCCCGCGCTTCTCCCTCCTCCAACCCCGCCTCCCCGCCATCCTCCTCGTCTCCGCCGCTCTCCTCGCCGCCCTCTACCCCGCCTACCGTGCCATCGCCCACCAGACCCGCGCCGAAATTCAATCGATGCGCGCCCACGCCCTCCCCGATTCCCAAAACATCCGCTTTGACAACAAGCTCCAACTCCTCGCCGCCACCCTCACCCCACAACCCAACTCCCTCCAGCTCAACCTCGCCTGGCAAACCATCGGCCCAATCCCCAACGACACCCTCATCGCCGTCCACCTCGTCGACAACACCGGCAAAATCCTCGCCCAACGCGACTACCCACTCCACCCCACCCTCTCCCGCCCCTCACCCCTCCCCGCCCTCACCCCCATCGACCCCTTCTGGATCGACCACATCCAGCTCCCCCTCCCCACAACCCTCCCCACCCTCACCCACATCGCCCTCGCCGTCTACCACAAAAAAGGCGGCATGGAACCCATCAACACCGGCCCCCGCGACTGGCAAAACCACCGCCTCCTCCTCCCACTCCCAAACCAAGGGAGCCCGTAGCGTAAGCGCCGGTGAAACACCCCCTCGAACTCCCGGTTCCCTCCCCGCGCACGCGGTGCAAAACCTCGCACGAAACAAAGCCCAGCGAACCCCCCAACAAAAAAAGCCGCCGGCTTCCACCGGCGGCCCAAAAGAACTCTCATCTCACCTCACCCTCAAGCCGTCACATCAAGTCCCCCCGACTTCCCACTCTCCCCAGCCCCCGTATCCCCATCATGATCCCCATCCGCATCCGTCGGTCCCGTAACCTGCGCCGGCTGCACCCCCGCATTCACCTTCGGCAAATGAACGCTCGAACTCGCACCCGAAGAAACCCCGGAAATCGACATCACTTTTCTTCAAAAGAGAAACAAAAGAAACACGGTCCACCCACCGTATCGACGCCTCCCACCCCCTCCATCATTCTTTCCGCCACCCATCATCCCCCAACATCTTCCCAACGTTTAGCCCCGACTCTTGGGCCGGGCAGTCCGCCAATGCGGAGCGAGGCGAGTCTTTACCCATGCCCAAATACCAGCGACATAAAGCCCCCCACCATGACCAAAAACCCAAGTCCCATCAAAATCCACCCCTCCCAAATCGTTTCTCGCAATCCGCCCGCAATCATCGCCAGAATCCCCACCGGGACCCCCGCTAGAGCAACCACCTCAAGACGCTGGTAAATCTCCCACGGAACCCAGTTGCGATCAAACACCACAATCCCAATCACGATCAGCAAAATAACACACAAGCCAAAACAAACCGCCCCCACAATCCCCCAAGCCCGCGCGCCACCTCGCCGACCCCTCGCATACTCCAGCGCCGGCATGTCCAACTCGTTTCTCTCCATACGATCCTTATACGCCCGCCAAATTCCAATGTTCGCATTCCACCCGCTCAATGCCGCCAGCGCGGGCGGCGCGGGGCCAATGTGCGATTTTTTCCAACGAACGCTCCGCCGAAGCTATACTCCAAACGATACGCAACGCAAACCGGGATGTCCCATGCCGCTGACCTTCACGGATGACTCCGACGACCCCCTCTTCCTCGAACAAATCGACCAAATTATCTCCGCCATCGCCGCGCGCCACTCTCCCCAACAACTCCGCATCTTCCGCATCGAAAACTGGTTCGATAGAAAATGGCTCCAATTCGGCGGCAAAATCCTCGGCGCCGTGGCTGTCTGGAAGGGCGAACACGTCATCCCGCCATTCGTCCGCAACCGCCTGACCGCCCGCAGCCTCTTCGAACACGATGAATCTACTCAAACCTACCGCTACGCCGGCGACGGCCCCGAAATCCACCACGACGGCCCCTCCAGCGACAACCTTACCCGCCGCGCCAAACACTTCGCCCCCAACGCCGCCCTCTTCTGGTTCAGCAGCAACTCCGCCAAAAACGCCCGCGGCAGCCTCATGGCCTACCTCCCCTTCCCCAACAAAATCTACTGGGGCTTCTACATCGGCTTCCAACGCGACAAATCATGGAAATCCTCCGAACTCGTCAACATCAATCGCAAAGAACTCACTCTCTTCCAAACCGCCACGCCCCTCCCAATCTCCCTCCCAACATCAGCCCACCAATGCACCTGACCGCACCTTCAAATCTACTCCCTGCCTCCGTGTCCTCCATGGTTAATTCCGTCTTCGTGCCCCTGCGTCTCTTCGTGCCTTCCTGTTTACCGCCCTCCCCCCCGAAACTTCAAAACCGCCCGCACCTTCGCCTCCGCATGATCCACCACCGGCCCCGGATAATCCCCCCCAATCACACACCCACTCTCCCGCTGCACCTCCCCCGGCATCTCCCACGGCGCATGCAAAAACTCCACCGGCACCCGCCTCAACTCCGGCACAAACCACCGAATAAACTCCCCCTCTGCATCAAACCGCTCCGACTGCAACACCGGATTCATCACCCGAAAATACGGCGCCGCATCCGTCCCCGTCGAAGCCGCCCACTGCCACCCCCCGACATTGCACGCCTGGTCATAATCCACCAGCATCCGCATGAAAAACCGCTCCCCCATCACCCAGTGCACATCCAGGTCCTTCGTCAAAAACATCGCCGTAATCATCCGCAGCCGGTTATGCATAAACCCCGTCGCCCGCAACTGCCGCATCCCCGCATCCACCAGCGGATACCCCGTCCGCCCTTCACACCACGCACGAAAAAGCCCCGCATCATTCGACCACTTCACCCCCAGATACTTCCGCTGAAACGCAAACGACACCGTCCGCGGAAAATGAAACAAAATCATCCGGTAAAACTCCCGCCAGATCAGCTCCCCCACAAACGTCCCAATCCCCTCCTGCCCCAACCCCTTCTTGTGCGCCCCAATCGCCGCACACATCGCCTGCCGAATCGAAACCGTTCCCGCATTCAAATGCGCCGACAACCGCGATGTCCCCTCACACCTGATCGACAACGCCGGCACATCCCGCGTCTCCCGATACCGCAAAACCCCCTCCCCACAAAACCCCTCCAACAACCGCGCACCCGCCCCCTCCCCCGGTCGCACATCCAGCGTACACCCCTCACACCCCAACCCCTCCCCCGAAGGCACCCCCTCACTCTTCACCGCCCGCCGCGACTTCATCCGCCCCACAATCCCCCCACCCTCAGGCCCCTCCCACACCTTCTTCAAATAAGCATTCCGGGACGTCGTAAACACCG
>JBQCGD010000126.1:0-6185 GCA_051955985.1 Phycisphaerae bacterium
CCCCGCGCAAAAACATCACCCGCAAAAATACCAGCGAAAACGCCCCCACCGTCCACCCCACCACCCGCCCATAAAACAACCAATCCGCCAACCCCGCCATCCCCAAGCAACTCCCCACCAGAAAAACCCGCCCCTTCAACACCCGATGCACACTCACCATGCAACCCTCATTAAAATCTGTCACCGCTCTCTAATAATCCGTTTCGTCATTCAGTCATTCGTCATTCGAATTTGATTCGTCATTCGTGCTTCGTCACTCGTCATTTCCCGCCCCTCCGCAAAACACGACTCCAGCTTCCTCCGCACCCCCTCCACCACCTCCGGCATCACGCTCGTCCCCGCCGTCAGCCCCACCGCCTCCCATGGCAAAAACATTTCTTCCGACAACTCCGAAGCCTCTTCCACCCGCACCGCCCGCACCCCGCGCTCCCGCGCCCGCTCGACCAGCCGCAGCGTGTTGTTCGAATTCCTCCCGCCCACCACCACCACCACATCCACGCGCTCCAGCACCCGCTCCAATGCCGCCTGTCGCTCCCGCGTCGGCCCGCACACCGTGTTCACCACCCGCACCTCCGCACGCGGATTCTTCTCCCGCACCCGCGCACAGATCTCCTCCAACTCCCGCTCCACCGCCGTCGTCTGCGCCATCACTCCGATCTTTTCCCGCCCGTACTCCCGCACCTCCCCCACCGCTTCCACCACCACAAACCCGCCATCCCCCAAATCCCCCGTCAACCCGCGCACCTCCACATGCCCGCGCTTCCCCACCACCACCACAAAATACCCCTCGCGCGAAAGCCCCACCGCCGCCCGATGCGCACGCCGCACCAGCGGACACGTCGTATCCACAATCTTCTTCCCCGCAGCAAGCAGTCGCCCCCGCTCCGAATCACTCACCCCATGCGCCGTCACCACCACCACCTCTGTCCCCGGCACCCGCCCGCTCGCCGCCTCCTCCTCCCCCATCACCGAAAACCCCCGCTCCCGCACCTCCCGCATCACCCGCGCGTTATGCACCAGCTCCCCGCGCACCGTCACCTCCACCGCCCGCTCCATCCCGCGCATTACCTCCAGCGCATCGGCCACCCCAAAACAAACCCCCATCGCTTCCGCACAAATCACCCGCATAAATCACCACCAAACAAAGCACTTTACAATACAAAGCTAAAACGCAAAAAAATTATCCGTGTTTATCCGCGTTCATCTGTGGTTTCAATCCGTCCCATCTCGGCGACCTCCGTGTTATCTGTGGTGAATTCCATCTTCGTGGTCCTTCGTGTCTTCGTGCCTTCGTGTTTACGTCGTCGTCGGGGGGGGGGGAATCACGCCGGCGCCGCCCGCCCCACTGTTTTCATCCGCACCGCATCCGACACCACCTTCTCCAGCTCCGCCACATACTCCCCAAACCGCTTCCGCCCATTCCCCGTCAACCGGCACCACGTCTGCGGCCGATTCCTTACAAAACTCTTCTCCACCTTCACCACCCCCGCCTCCTGCAACACCGCCAGATGCCGGCTCAAATTCCCATCCGTCAGCGCACAGAGCTCCTTCAAATCATTGAACATCAGCCCCTCCGCATGCGCCGCCAGCGACGCCACAATGCTCAACCGCGCCTTCTCATGAATCACCCGATCAATCCCGTCGTACGCAAACCGCCCTTCCCCTTTTTCCAATTTCTCACTCATCACACACCTCGGAAACTTTCTTCGCGCCACGCTCCAGCTTGAACCACAACACCCCCGCCGCCAAACTCTGCCCCACCCCAAACCCCACCATCATCTCCACCCCCGGCGAAACCAGCCCCTTCGACCCCACCACCAATGCCGCCACCCCCGCCAGCAGGTAATACCCCGCCACCCAAAACACCTCCCGAGGCAACAACCGCCCAGACGCAAACACCCCCATCGCAAACAACACCATCCACACCCCCGGCAACATCCACACACCCCCCGCAATAAACGCCCCAAACACATACGCCATCAACGCTCCCGCCACCACGCTCGGCACAAACCCCTCCGCCGCCATAATCGTCAAACTCCGCTGCACATCCGATCTCGAACGCTTCGTCCGCACAAACATCTCCACCCCCACCGCCATCAAACAAATCGCCGCCGCCCCCACCCAGAGCCCAATAAACCCCGCCGGATACTTCGCCACGTCGGGCACGATCATCGCCTGCAGAATCCCCGTCGCCACCGCCACCGCCCCCGAAAACCCCGTCGTCGCCGCCCGATAACCCCGGAACACCGCCCCGCGGGCCATCGACTCGCGTATCTCCGCAATCTGCACCAGCGCATCCCGCAGTTCCATACCCGCATCCCTTCTGACTTCCGACTCCTGAATCCTGGCTTCTCCCAGTACTACGCCCCTCATCGGCTTTCGGTTCTCAATCACTTTACAATACAAAGTTGGACAACACAACCCTCTTGAGTTAACGTGCCGGGATGTCGCAACTCCTGCAATATCGCTCCCCACGCTCGACCCCCAATCCACCTGTCCTCAATGTCGTCGCCGCCATCTTTATTGCGTATGGAGGCATTGGGATCGCCTCCATTTTCGCGTCACTCCTCTACGGCGGCCGAGTTAGCCTCGACTGCGCATCCCCATTAATCATCGTCTGGGGGATCGGACTTCTCCGTCAAAACGCTGCCTGCTACTCGATGGCACTTGTCGTGCTCTGGGGTGCCATGATATTCGCCGTACTCATCGCGCTGAATGTCTTCGTGGATAAAGCAGACATCAGGTTCGCTGGCGCTTCGATCACGCCATACTGGCTTAACCTCGCACTCTCGCTCACCATCAGCATCACCCTTTTCTCCCTCTCTCTCTGGCAGTACCGCATTCTCCGCCGCCCCGACATCAAAAAGCTCTTCGAAACACCCCGCCGCTAACCGTTTCGCCGTCCACCATCGCCCTCACCCCCTCTTCCTCCTCGCCGCCTTCACCTGAAACACCGCCCCCGCATCCTGCTTCCGCACCCACTTCAAATACCCCTGCAACCCCTCCGCCCCGCGCAGCTTCTCCACCGTGTTCAACTCCCGCGCCAACTCCTTATTCGTATACACCGCATGCACCTGCTTATGGCACGTCTTGCACATCGCCACCCGATCCTCCGCCCCTCCCCCCTCCTCCCGCGGCACCACATGATGCCACGTCAAATACCGCTCCCCCACCACCCGCCCACACAACACACAAACCCCATCACGCATAAAATAACCTCCACCTCCACTATAGCCCCACCGCGCACCCCGTTTCGTCATTCAGTCATTCGTCATTGGAATTTGATTCGTCATTCGTCATTCGAATTTCGTCATTCCCCGCCCCTTGGTGTCTTGGCACCTTCGTGGTTAAAATCCCCCGTTTCCCGTTTTGCAGGACGTAACGAATGCCCTCAGAAATCCGCTACGACTGGACCCTCCCCGAAGCCCAATCCATCCACAACCTCCCCCTCCCCGAACTCCTCTTCCGCGCCGCCCAAACCCATCGCGAAAACTTCGACCCCACCGTCATCCAACGCTCCACTCTCCTCTCCATCAAAACCGGCGGCTGCCCCGAAAACTGCTCCTACTGCCCCCAGTCCGCCCACTACTCGACAGGCATCGAAAAACACGCCGTCCTCCCCACCGACTACGTCGTGCAAAAAGCCAAGCAAGCCCAGGCCGAAGGCTCCACCCGCTTCTGCATGGGCGCCGCCTGGCGCGAAGTCAAAGACGGCAAAGACTTCGACCAGGTCCTCACCCTCGTCAAAGAAGTCCACAACCTCGGCCTCGAAGTCTGCTGCACCCTCGGCATGCTCTCCCCCTCCCAGGCCCAACGCCTCAAAGACGCCGGCTGCCACGCCTACAACCACAACCTCGACACCTCCCCCGAATTCTACGGCAACATCATCTCCACCCGCACCTACAACGACCGCCTCGACACCCTCAAAAACGTCCGCAACGCCGGCATCACCGTCTGCTGCGGCGGCATCATCGGCATGGGCGAATCCATCAACGACCGCCTCAACCTCCTCCTCCAACTCGCCACCCAAAACCCCCACCCCGAATCCGTCCCCATCAACGCCCTTCAAAGAGTCGAAGGCACCCCCCTCGCCAACGAAAAACCCATCGACCCCATCGACTTCGTCCGCATGGTCGCCACCGCCCGCATCCTCATGCCCACCAGCTACGTCCGCCTCTCCGCCGGCCGCATCGAAATGTCCGAATCCACCCAAGCCCTCTGCTTCCTCGCCGGCGCCAATTCGATTTTTGCGGGAGAGAAGTTGCTGACCCAGTCGAACCCCGGCGAAGACAAAGACCACGCAATGATCCAAAAATTCGGCATGAAATTCCTCGAATGCCCGGGCCACGTTCCTCACGAAACAAGGCGTGAGAAGCACCACCACCTGATGGTCGCAGGGAACCCGTAGCGTCAGCGCCGGCCCATCTCCCCCTCCCCAATCCGGACGCCACCCCGCGCAGGCGGCACCACAACCTTCCACCCAGCAAGTCTCTCTCTTCGCATCCATCCACGCCCAACGCACCTCCCCGCTCCCCGCAAGCAAGACCAACCGGCGCTCACGCTACGGGTTCCCTTGCGCTCCGCCCCCCGGCTTCAACGGCGGCCCCTGCCCATCGCGCACATACTCAATCGCCGCCATCAACTCCCCCTCCGTATACAAGTGCGGCGTACTCCCATGCTGCACCCACACCTCCTGGGTCGCGCCGACAAACCCACCCTCCCGCAGCCGCCGCGTCCCCCACGCCTTCAAATCATTCATCACCCGCTCCCCCGTCACCCGCGCTCCCACAATCGCGTGAAAATGATTCGTGCGCGCCGCCACCTCAAACAGCTTCCACCCCCGATGCGCACAAACCTCCCGAATCGTCTTCTCCACCACCGCCGCCCCCTCCGCCGTCAACACCGTAGGCGGATGCTTCAACCGCCCCTCCTCCGACCGCCGCTTCGCCTCACTCACCTCCACCAACTCCGCCCCATACTGATTGTTCTCCCGATCCACTGCCCCTTTCTCATCCCCATGCAACCAAGTCCCATACGTCCGCACCGTCACAAAATAAGCCAACGGCCCCCCACTCACCTCCCGATGCATATCCTTCAACTTCGCCATACCCGCACATCCTACCACATATCCCACAGTGCCAACCCAAGGGAACCCGTAGCGTCAGCGCCGGCACGACAACTCCTCGACCGATCGGCAGTCGCCCAGATCACCACACGAATCGTACGACGAGAGAAAGCCTAGGGATCAGATCCTAGGGGTCCTCGAATCGTACAAGCCGCCGCCACCGATCGGTTACAATTAAGGCATGCGAAAGATCGGCCTGCTCGCCCTCATACTGCTCGCGGTGTCCCTCATTGTCTGCCAATGGTCATACGAAAAACCCATCCCTCTTTACAGTCGATACGTCCTCGATAAAGGAACTTTCGAATATCAAGGCGGAGACTTTTCGATCGGCTACCTCACTGATTGGATGGTCGATATTCCCCTCGCCGCCATCGCCATCGTTTTCCTCAGTTGGTCTCGCAACATTTCTGCCAGAGGCTTCCCAGTGGAACCCAAACAATAACTGATCCATCCACACCCAAACGAAAACCGTGTAGAATAATGACCACGCACAAAACCACCACTCCACCCCCAAATCGACCCCCGCACCGCACTCGCCGCCGAGCGAACCACCCTCGCCTGGATGCCCACCGCCCTCGCCATGATGGGCTTCGGCTTCGTCGTCACCCCGCTTCGGCCTCTTCCTCCGAACACTCGCACCCAACCACCAAAGCCCGGGGATTGAATCCCTGCGGCTCCATCTCCCGCTACAATCCCCCCACTTGAACCCCACTCCCCCACCCAAACCCACCTACCCCACCCGCTGGATCCCCCTCGGCCTCCTCGCCCTCGCCCTCATCCCCACCGGCTTCGTCTTTCAACAACCCCTCCTCTCCCTCACCCCCACCGGCGTCGGCCTCCTCGGCACCCTCCTCCTCCTCGTCACCGCCTACCAATTCCTCGCCCACTACGCCGACTTCGACCACTACTACTGGTGGCACGGCCCCGTCAACCCCGAATGGCGCCGCCGCAACCGCCGCAAGTAACACCCCCCTCCTTGGTGATCTCCTACTATTCCTATCGGAGATGGGGGGAGACCGCCAATGACGTACCCCCACTTGGCGGTCTCCCCCCGCTTGGC
>JBQCGD010000127.1:0-7967 GCA_051955985.1 Phycisphaerae bacterium
AAGCCTCCTCTAGCACCATGATCGAACAAGACCACCAACGCTTCCGCCAGATCGTCAAAGGCCGCATCCGTGGCGACCTCCGCAAATTCATCACCCGCGGAGAGCTCATCGGAAAAGAAGGCAAGCACCTCATCTCCATCCCCGTCCACGGCATCGAAATCCCCACCTTCCGCTACGGCGACAACTCCTCCGGCGTCGGCGCGGGCGATGGCGAAGAAGGCCAGACCGTCGGACAAGGCCAGCCCGGCTCCGGCAAGGGCCAGGGCGGCGCAGAACCCGGCCAGCACATCCTCGAAGTCGACGTGTCGCTGGAGGAACTCGCCGACATCCTCGGCGAAGAACTCCAGCTCCCGCGCATCGAACCCCGTGGCCGCAAACAAATCACCGCCATCCGCGACAAATACTCCGGCATCCGCCGCGTCGGCCCCGAATCCCTCAAGCACTTCAAACGCACCTACCGCGAAGCCCTCAAACGCCAGATCATGCTCGGCATGTACAACCCCGAAAACCCCGTCATCGTCCCCATCAAAAACGACAAACGCTTCCGCTCCTGGAAGGAAGTCCTCGCCCCGCAATCCAACGCCGTCATCGTCTACATGATGGATGTCTCCGGCTCCATGGGCGACGAACAAAAAGAACTCGTTCGCATCGAAGCCTTCTGGATCGACACCTGGCTCCGCCGCAATTACAAGGGCATCGAATCCCGCTACATCGTCCACGATGTCTCCGCCCGCGAAGTCGACAAACAAACCTTCTACCACCTCCGCGAAGACGGCGGCACGAAAATCTCCTCCGCCTTCAAATGCGCCAAGCAACTTCTCGACGGCCACTACGATCCGCAGGAATGGAACATCTACCTCTTCCACTTCTCCGACGGCGACAACTGCTCCGAATCCGACTCTCGCGAATGCTGCCGCTTCCTCCAGGAACACCTCCTCCCCACGGTGAATCTCTTCGGCTATTGCCAGGTCGCCAGCGCCTACGGCTCCGGTAACTTCATCAACGTCCTCCACGACCAGCTCCCCGGCCGCGATAATCTCATCACCAATCGCGTCAACACCAAGGAAGACATCTACGAATCCATCAAATCCTTCTTCACCGCCGGCAAATAATTCGCATTTCCTCCGGGAATTCCTGCCCTTTTTGCCTTTTCCCATTTACACCCCACACCTCCTCTATTACGATTGAGACACGAGAAGGAAACATGTCTCCGGGGAAGGTCAAAAAAGGGCAACCATGGGCGCTCCCAAGCCTGATTTGTCTGGCCGAGTCCAGCAAACGGAAGAGTTCTTTCATCAGTTCCTGGCGTACATCTTCCACACGCCCGAAGGTCGCCGCATGCGCGGGCCGCTCATCCGCGCCACCTTCTTCCGCACCCTCCTTTACCTCGTTGGCGCTGTCCCCATCCTCCTCGTCCTCTGGTACGCCAAGATCATCACCACCGACTCCGGTACCCTGAACGCCGCCGTCGGCATCCTGCTCGTCGATCTGGCCTTCGGTGCCGCGCTCCTGCGCACCATCTACGCCTACCGTTCCCGCGTCCGCCTCGTCTACCGCCTTTACTTCTCGCAGCAGCAGACCGAAAAACCCGAGGAAATCCCCCCCGACGCCGACCTCGACGCCCTCTTCGCCCAGCTCTCCGCCAACGACAACACCCCCGTTCTCTCCGACACCGACCAACTCCAATCCGCCGACGACACCGCCGCCGTTGAAATGCAGGCCACCTTCCGCTGCTCCCGCTGTCAGGCCGAAGTTGTCGTCCCCGTCGAAGAACTCGACAACATCACCACCTGCCCCTGCGGAGGAAAACTCGTCCAGATGTGATCCCTCGCCTACACTTCCATGAATCGCCTCCTTCTCCCCAGCCTCATGGAGCGCTGATCCTTCATGTCGACCGATAACCAAATCCCAGTGCCCAACCCCCATCCCGTTCCGGTCGATACTCCTCCCATGACCGCAGTTCCCCTTCCATCCGCACCGCCCGCCTCTCACCCCGTCCCCGCCGCCGCTTCCCCGCTCACACCCGAGCAGGTCCTCCAGTTTCAACACGCGCAAACCCGCGGAAAAAAAGTCCGCCGCGCCGTCGCCGTCGCCATGACCGATGGCTACTTCACCGCCATCGGCGCCGCCACCACTATCCTCTTTGGCCTCTTCGATCCCTCCGCCCTCGTTCTCGGCGTCGCCCTTGCCGTCCTCTCGGTCAACGCCTTCCGCGGCGCACGCCGCCTCAAACGCTTCGACCTCTCCGCGCCGCGCCTCCTCGCCATCAACCAGCTCCTCCTCGCCGCCGTCCTCGTCCTCTACTGCTTCTACGCCTTCTGGGCATTCTCCCGTGGCAACAGCGACCTCGCCAAGGAACTCAGCGACCCGCAGCTCGCCAACCTCGGCGTCGACATGAAATCCCTCACCTGGAACATCATGCTCGCCCTCTACGGCGGCCTCGCTTTCTCCAGCATCGTCGCCCAGGGACTCACCGCCCTCTACTACTTCACCCGCAAACGCGTCCTCGCCGATTACCTCGCCCAGACGCCCGCGTGGGTCGTCACCCTCCAGAAAGCACAAGCCGGCGCCTGAACCAGCACGCCGGCTTGCGCACAACTCATCTTCTCAATCAATTATCGCGGTAGGGGGGCTACTGCCGCTCGCTGCTCATGTTGTTGTTGCCATTCCCTCTGATCATCTGCAGATGCTGCTGCAGCGTCGGCAGCGTCTGCGCTGCAAAACTCCTGAGCGCATCCTGGCCGTTGCTCGCCTCTTTCTGGAACAACGCGATCGTCTCCTGGTGCGCCTGTGTCTGCTGCTGAATGTACTGCTGGTCAAAATCCGTCCCGTTCAGCTTCTGCAACTGCTCGATCATCTGCTGCTGCTGATCGCCCGGCTGTGATGCCGCGCTCAATCCATCCTGCTGCGCCGTCTGCTTCAGTTGCTGGTTCGCCTGCGTGTGGTCATGAATCATGTGCTGCGCAATCATCCGCACCCGCGCATCCTGCGTCTTCTGCAGCGCCAACTGGCTCGACTTCACTTCATACATCCCACCCTCCGAAGCCTGCTGCACAAACTGCCGGTCCTGCTCCGAAACGTTCCCCGATCGCGCATTCTCCCCCTGCCCCTGGTCCGTGTTCATCGACGCGCTGCTCCCGTTGTCCGCCCGCTGGTTCGCCCCCATGTTCCCCGTCCCGTCCGCCATCGACGTCCCATTGTCGTTCGCCGAGTCCCGGCTCGACCCGTGATTCCACCAGCCGTTCGTGCTCGAACACGCCGCCATGCTCAACGCCACCCCCGCAACTATCAATGCCCGTGTCATCTCTGCTCCTTACTGTTTCCAGAATCAAAACGCCCCATGCCGGCACAACGCCCGCACCAAGACGCTCCTTGTTCTGATCTCCTCACCGCCGCTCGTTGCTCATGCTGCTGTTTTCACCGTTGATCATCCGCAGGTGCTCCTGCAGCGTCGGCAACGTCTGCGCCGCGAACTGCCGCACCTTGTTGTCGCTCCCGTTGTTCGCTTCCTTCTCAAACAACGCAATCGCCTGCTGGTGCGCCTGCCGCTGCTGCTGCAGGTACGCCTGGTCAAAATCCGTCCCGTTCAACCCCCGCAGCTCGTCCAGCTCCCGCGACTCCTTCAGCCCCGGCGCACTGCTCGGAATCATCCCCATCTGGTGCGTCAGCAGCGCCAACTGTTCATTCGCCTGCGTGTGGTCATGAACCATCCGCTCTGCGATCATCCGCACCCGCGCGTCCTGCGTCTTCTGCAGCGCCAGCTTCCCCGCCGCCACCTCATAATTCCCGCTCCCCGACGCCGACCCGATGAAATCCTTGTCCTGCGTCGACAACTGCGGCGTCACCTCCATCCGCTTGTCCGCGCTCGCCGTCGGCGTCTCCGATGCGCTCCCACTCCCCCGGTTCGATGAACACGCCCCAAAACTCGACGCCAGAACCGCTCCCGCCAGCATCATCGCCCGCTTCATCGCCATGCTCCTCTCGTCTTTACGCCCGTCTGCTCGCGCGGCAATTCTCCGCCTCTCTTTCGCACCTCGACTCTCTGTAACAACCCCTATGCCGCAGAGCTCCCGATTTTCGCCGCCCGCCTCGATCAAACCCGCCCCCTCCCCCTATACTCATCCCTTTCCCGTTCGGAGATCCCCCCATGCGCATCCTCGTCACCGGTGCCGCCGGCTTCGTCGGCTCCCGCCTCTCCAAAGCCCTCCTCGACCGTGGCGACCACGTCATCGGCCTCGACAACTTCGACCCCTATTACCCCCGCCCCCACAAAGACCGCCACCTCCGCGACCTCCTCCCCCACAAGCACTTCCACTTCGAAGAAGCCGACCTCCGCAATGCCCCCCACATTCTCGAACTCGTCACGAAGCACAAGCCCGAAGCCATCGCCCACATGGCCGCCATGGCCGCCGTCCGCTACTCCATGAACCACCCCCTTATCTACGGCGAAACCAACGTCCAGGGCACCATGAACCTCCTCGACGCCGCTCGCCAACTCGCCGCCGCAGGCAGTCCACCCCCACGCGCGGTCCTCGCCTCCACCGGCTCCGTCTACGGCACTTCGACCCCCGTCCCCTTCAAAGAAGACGCACCCGCCGATCGACCCCTCGCCCCCTACCCCGCCGCCAAACGCGCCATGGAACTCATGGCCCACTGCTTCCACCACCTCTGGAAACTCCCCACCACGATCGTCCGCTTCTTCAACGTCTACGGCCCCCACGGCCGCCCCGACATGATGCCCTGGCAATGGACCCTCGACATCCTCGCCGGCAAACCCCTCACCCTCTACAACGCCGGCCACATCAAACGCGACTGGACCTACATCGACGACATCGTCAACGGCCTCATCGCCGCCCTCGACAACCCGTTCGATTTCGAAATCCTAAACCTCGGATGCTCCAACCCCGTCGAAAACCTCCGCTTCGTCCAAGTCCTCGAAAACGTCCTCGGAGAAAAAGCCCATATCATCGACACCCCCACCCCGCCCACCGAACCCCTCATCACCTACGCCGACACCACAAAGGCGCAAAAACTCCTCGGCTACCAGCCCAAAATCCAAGTCGAACAAGGCCTAAAAAACTTCATCGACTGGCTCCGCACTGAAAAGGTCGTCTGACCCGCTCCCGTGCGGTATGCCGGGCATTCCTCCGCCTGATCGAGAGAAGATGAACGCTCCATTGAATCGTTGCATCCGTTGGCTTGCCGCGATTTTTTTTGTTCTGGCGCTGGCGATGCTCGCGATCTCGCTTGTTTACCCGCTCTCATATCGCATTACTCAGGAAATGGTCGCAAGAACGGTCGCGGACCAGGGACCAGTCTATTGGTCGTCCGAGCGCCCCGTTCTCCTCGTCTCTCTCGACCATGGCGACTTCACCATCCACTGGGCGCCCGCGCTCGACCCTCCGACGCCCGGTTCGTTGGAATCGATCATTACCAGCAAATCGTGGGGCAGACCCGAACTCCGGCCCACAGGATCGCGTGTTAGCCTGGTGGGCTTTTCTTTTCACAGTGAGGATGTTCCCGGCAATCCGCATTTCGGCACATACACCATTCGTGCTCTTATCATTCCCCTCTGGTTTCCGCTGATGGTCTGCGCGCTCATATTAGCGGTCACGGCGCACCACCTTTGGCGAAACAAAAGCGATCGCCTCTGCCCCACCTGCTCCTACGACCTCCGCGCCCACTCCCCCGGCACCAACTGCCCCGAATGCGGCACCCCCGTCCCCCCATCACTCAAAGCAAATCCTGAAGCGCCTCCACACTCATCTCGCAATCGTCCAGAATCTTCCCCAATAACCCCGGCCCGATCGTCTCCCCCGCGTGCACCGGCACGACCGTGCATCGACCATCCCCGTGCCGCAGAAAATGATGACTCCCCTTGATCCGAATCACCACAAACCCCGCCCGCCCGAGCGCCTTCACCAGCTCCTTCCCCTTGATCCGCGGCAGCTTCGGCATCCTTACACCGCAATCCGCTGCACGCCGATAAATTCCCCCCTCTTCCGCCGATTCCCCTCCACCTCCAAACACAACTCAATCGCCTCCTTCACCCGCTTCATCAACGTATCCAGCGACTTCGCCTGCGTATGGCACCCCCGCAACTCCGGCACCGTCCCCACAAAATACCCCTCCTCATCCCGTTCAATAATCACACTGAATTCGCGCTTCATCCATTCACCTCGTTCTTTTCTTCAATATACCAGATCCCTTCTCACCGCACCCGCACGTTCACCCAATTGCCCCCACCCCCACCCCCCGTTAAACTCCCCGCATGTCCAAAACCATCACACTCTCCGACCTCCAGGCCACCGCCGCGCACCTCCTCCCCGCCCTCACCGAAGAGCTCACCATCACCCACAACAACCACCCCATCGCCCACCTCCGCCCCGCCACCCTTCACACCGACGCCGACAAACCCCGCACCCCCGGCTTCTTCCAGGGAAAAATCTGGCTCGCCGACGATTTCGACGCCGAACTCCCCGACAACTACTCCCTGGGGGCCCAGTGAAGTACCTCCTCGATACCCCCATCTTCCTCTGGTGGATCGAAAATTCCCCCAGCCTCCCCCAATCCGCACGCGCCGCCATCGCCAACCCCAACGCCGACATCTTCCTCTCCGCCGCCTCCGTCTGGGAAATCGTCACCAAGCACCAGCTCGGCAAACTCTTCTTCCCCACCCCCTTCGAACAAACCATCCCCCAGATCCTCGCCCACGACCGCATCACCCTCCTCCCTATCGACCTCCCGCACCTCTTCAAATTCCACCAGCTCCCCAACCACCACCGCGACCTCTTCGACCGCCTCCTCGTCGCCCAGGCCCTCGCCGAATCCCTCACCCTCATCACCTGCAACCCCACCCTCCACCCCTACGGCGTCCCCCTTCTTCAACCCGCCTGACCTCCTCAGCGCCTTCCGCTTTCCGCCGTTCTCCCGCTTCATCCTCTCCCGCTCAAGAATTATCTTGACGCCCCTCCCCCATTCCGCCATCTTGAACGCACATCTCTCGGAGACCTCCACATGCCGCAAATCCCCCCGCCGCCGCCGCCCCCTCCCCGCGCCCCGTCCGCCTTCAACCCCCTCTTCGCCGTCCGTACCGACAACGGCCCCTTCCTCCCCATCGGCTCCCATTTCGCCTGCAACGGCGCCAAGTGGCTCGGAAAAGCCATCGCTTCCCCCACCGCCATCTACCTCCTCAAAAAATCAAAAAACAACAACGCCCACGGCGGCGGCCTCGCCGGCGCTCTCGTCTCCATCGCCCTCGCCAAGGAAGACAACCTCTCCACCTGCACCGCCGAAGACCTCCCGCCCCCCATCCGCGCCCAGCTCGACCCCAAACAAAAATCCGGAAAAAAAGCCGTCGTCATCATCCCCCTCTCGACCGTCTCTTTCGTCAAGGCCGGCGGCTTCAACAACGTCATCAAAATCTCCGCCGGCGCCGACAACTTCTCCCTCCACACCAGCCTCTTCAAAATCTACGCCACCCCCCGCAAACTCGCCGAACTCGGCTGGCCACTCAACACCGAGCTCACCCCCGCCGACGCCCCCGTCCACGACGCCCGCCCCCATGAGGAACGCGCCAAACCCGCTCAAAAACCCCTCTGGATCCGCGCCCTCCTCATCGCCGGCGCCATCACGCTCGTCCTCGCCGTCGTCGCCATCCGCGTCGCCCTCGAATCCCCCCACCACTAACCACGCCCCCCGCGCAAAAACGAAGGCCCGGGAACCGCTTCCCTGGGCCTTTCAAAACCACGCCCCCGCCACCCTTACGCATGCCGCCGCGTCCCGCCCAACCCCGTCATCAAACCCCCCGCAATCGCCGCCGCAAGCCCCCCATAAATGTACCCCGCAGTCGAATCCGTATACTTCCCCGTAAACGTGTTCGACAACTGGTCCGCAATCGAGTGCGACGCATTTAACCCCCCCACATCCTACTCCGCCCCACTCTCCCTCAACACTTTGCCAACAAT
>JBQCGD010000128.1:0-17655 GCA_051955985.1 Phycisphaerae bacterium
TCGCCATCGCGTCTGTCCACCCCCACCCTGCTCCTCTGTGCAGCCAGCTTCCCCACCACCCCCATTTTCCGCTCAAAAACGCACACACTGCACCCCGGTGCAGCATACTTCACTAAACCCGCCCGGCCCACCGGCCAACCGCTCCTCTCTCCCCCCAACAACTTGATCACCTTCGGCTGGCGCTATCAAAAACGCGGTTTTCAAAACCCCGAACTTGATCACCTTCGGCTGGCGCCCCCAAAAACGCGGTTCCCCCAAAAACAACCTGATCACCTTCGCATATTCTCCCAAAAACGCCCATTCCCTCCGCCCCTCACGCTGGCATCCCCCTCCGAAAACCGCGAAACTACCCCCATGATCGCCGACCGCTCCCACATCCACACCGAACTCCCCAACCCCGCAAGCGCCCAGCTCGATGCCCTCCCCATCGAAGACGCTGTCGCCCTCATGAACGCCGAAGACGCCAGAGCCGTCGCCGCCGTCGCCGAGCAACGCCCCGCCATCGCCCAGGCCGTCCAACTCGTTGCCACCGCCTTCGCCAATAACGGCCGCCTCCTCTACATCGGTGCCGGCACCTCCGGCCGCCTCGGCGTCCTCGACGCCTCCGAATGCCCCCCCACCTTCTGCTCCGACCCCGCCATGGTCGTCGGCATCATCGCCGGCGGCGACCCCGCCCTCCGCCGCTCCATCGAAAATGTCGAGGACGATCCCGCCGCCGGCAAACAAGCCATCATCGACCAAGCCGTCGCCGAAAACGATGTCGTCATGGGCATCGCCGCCGGCGGCACCACCCCTTACGTCCACGGCGCACTCCGCGAAGCACACGCCCGCGGCGCCAAAACGATCTTCCTCATCTGCACCGACCCCGCCCACGTCCACCTCCCCCCCGGAATCCCCGACCTCTTCATCCCCCTCAACACCGGCCCCGAAATCCTCACCGGCTCCACCCGCCTCAAGGCCGGCACCGCCACCAAGCTCGTCCTCAACACCCTCACCACCCTCGCCATGGTCCAGATCGGCAAAACCTACGGCAACCTCATGGTCGACATCGACGCCCTCAAAAACGCCAAGCTCATCGACCGCGCCGCACGCATCATCTCCCGCCTCACAAAACTCCCCCGCGAAGATTCCCTCCAACTCCTCAACCAGGCCGGCGGCAAGGTAAAACGCGCCATCGTCATGCACCACAAACACTGCGACGTCTTCACCGCCGACAACCTATTGAAAGAAGCCAACGGAAAACTCCGCACCATCATCGGCTAAAGTGATCGAAAGATTGGGGGGACAAGAATGCGACTCACGCCGGCGTCAATCGATAGGAAGGCCGCTCCGGCGTCAGCACCATTAACCCGCCCACCGCCAGCAGCGCCAGCACGAACGCCCCGCCCCCAACCGTCGTCCAGTCGAGCGAAGAACTCGAACTCGTGCTGCTGCCCGTGCCCGTCGAGTCCGAAACCGACGTCGAAGAACTCGTGGAACTCGACGCCGGCCACTCCCAATACGCCACCGCCACCGTCGCCACCACCAGCAACACCGCCGCCGCACTGCACACCCGCGTCCAGATCGAAATCCGCGCCAGCCGCCTCACCCCCGCCTCCCGCACCCGTGCCCGCTCCATCGCCAGCGCCGCCACATCCACCATCGGCACATGCTCCGGCCGCGCCCGCAGCGCTCCCGCAAGCACATCATCAAACAAATCCCTTTCTTCGCTCATACCGTCTTCTCCAACGTCTTCAACAACGTCTTCAACCGCTCCCGCCCGCGAAACAACAGCGTCTTCACCGTTCCCGCCGGCTTCTGCATCACCTTCCCGATCTCCTCCACCGACATCTGCCGCCGGTAGAACAATTCAATCGCCACCGACTGATCCGGCTCCAGACGCGCCACCGCCTTCCAGATCTGCTCATTCGTCTCCGCCGCCTCGGTCACCGCCGCCGGCCCGGAACCGCCGCCGTCCGCCACCTCCACCTCCGGAAACGCCGGATGCACCGGGTACCGCCGCCGCAACTTCAACGCCGTCCGGTACGCGATCCGATAAATCCACGTCGAAAGCTCCGACTCGCCCCGAAACCCCGGCAACGCCCGATACGCCATCGCAAACGTCTCCGCCGCCAGGTCGTCGCAGTCCGCCCCGGAAAGCCCCATGCTCTGCCCAAGACCGAACACCAGCCGCTGGTACGCGCCCACAAACGCCGAAAATTCCCGCTCCTCCTGCCGGCGCAGGCGTTCCAGATCGAGCGGTTGTTCCGGCACCGACGTCACGCGAAAATTCACCCTCACACCCGTTTAGTGCTGGCCTCTCCTGTTCAGGTTTCAGAATCTTCGGCCATAATCCCGACAAATCTGAAACCCCGCAGCCTCCCGCCCGCACCAATGGGCAGCCAAACGGAGATCACCATGCCCCCAGGAATGATATGGGAAATTCTGATCGGAAGCTTCGGCACCGCCGGTGCCATCCTCCTCATCGGGGGCGCGATCTACCTCCGCCTGCAACGCGACCGCCAGCAATTCCAACTCCTGCAAACCGCCCTCGAAAAAGGAATCACCGCCATGCCCGGCACGATCCCGGGCTGGATGCTCTCCCTCCGCCAGGGCGTCCTCGCCCTCCTGCTCGGCCTCGGAATCGCCTCCACCGGCATCGCGCTCCACGCCACCGCCTCCTCCATCGCCGAGCCCCCCGCCGCCGCGTTCCAGCGCCCCGCCGACCTCGATGACCGCCCCCCTCCCCCGCCCCGCGTCGACGGCCGCCCGCAACGCGACGATCGCCCGCCGCCCCGCCCGCCGCAAAACCCCGCCATGGACCGCTGGCACCGCGTCGAAAGCCAGAAACTCATCGGCCTCGTCGCCCTCTGCTCCGGCGCCATCCTCGCCGCCCTCGGACTCGTCCGCATCGCCTTCTCCCGGCTCGAACGCCGTTACACCGAATCCACCGCCGCCCCACCCCCATCCGTGTGACACCTTCAAAGGAGCTTCCGATGAAAACGTCGCCCCGCTTCCTGCTGACCGCCATCCTCGCCGCCGCCGCCCTCTTCCCAGCCTCCGCCATCGCCGCGGACGATCCCGCCGCACAAGCCGCCTCCTCCGACGATCAGCACCGAACGATGGTCGGCCCCGTGCAAAGTTTCAACTTCGGCCCGCGCGGCATCGAAGGAATCATCCTCTCCACCAATGGCACCATCGTGCAACTCAACCTGCCCCCCGAACTCGCCGACCAGATCGCCCGCACCGTCGCCGTCGGCGATCAGATCCAGGTCACCGGCCGCATCGACAACGGCCCCCCGCCGCCCCCGCCCCGTGGCCCCGATGCCATGGGCGGCCCCAACGGCGGACCGCAGGACGGACCCGGCGGCCCGGGCCCCGACGCCCCGCAGCGCCCCCAGTCCGATCACCCCGTCTATCGCCTCCTCACCCTCACCGACGCCAAGGGCAACCACTACCACGCCCAGAACCCCCAATCCCGCAAGCAGGTCCGCATCGAAGGAACAATCAAATCGCTGAACTACGATCGCCGCGGAATGATCGCCGGCGCCCACCTCGACAACGGCGACGTCGTCCACATCGGCCCGCGCGAATCCCAAGACCTCGGCCTCGCCCCCAATATGAAAATCACCGTCGAAGGAATGGCACAAACCCTCCCCGGCGGTGGCCAATTCATCGACGCACAGTCCGTCAACGGAATGAACGTCCGCCCGCGCGGCCCCGGCGGCCGCGATCGCCCCCGCGGCGGACCCCGAGGCGGCGACCCCGATGGTCCCGGCGGCGATGGCCCTCCCCCGCAGTAAGCCCAAACCGCCGCACCCTTACCGCTTGCGCGCCGCCGTCTCCAGCGATGCCAGCGTCAGTTGCGCCGCCGTCCCCCACGTGAACATCTGCGCCCGCCGCAGCCCCCGGTACTTCAACTGCCGCCGGTACTCCGCATCCTCAAGCAACCCCCCGATCGCCTCCCCCATCGCCTCGGCATCGTCGTGCGGAAAATAAACCGCCGCATCCTCCGCCACCTCGCGCAGCGACCGCATGTCCGAACAGCACGCCGCCGTCCCGCACGCCATCGACTCCAGCACCGACAGGCCGAACCCCTCAAATGACGACGCGCAGCACGTGATCGTCGCCCCGCGGTAAAGGTCCGCCAGTTCCGTGTTCGTCGGTGCGGCCACAAACCGCATCCGATCCAGCACCCCCGCGGTTCGCGCCTCCGCATAAATGTCCGATATTTTCCAGTCATCACGCCCCGCCAGCACCCACTTCGCTTTCGCGCCGGCCGCCCAGACGCTCCGCATCGCCGCCAGCATCCGCGAATAGTTCCGCCGCGGAATGTCCGCCCCCACCGCCAGCACGTACTGCCCGCTGATGTGGTTGCGCGTGTGAATCTCCGCCGGCGTAAACAGATCCGTCGGCGGCGGCGGCGCAAATTCCGGATCGATCCCGTTGTAAATGACGTCGATCCGGTCCGGCGACATGCGGTAGATCGACGCGATGTCGTACTTCGTCTGCGAAGACACCGCGATCAACCGTTCGGCGAAACGCATCGTCATCGCCGTGAGGCTGCGAAGCTCCCGCCCCCCCGCCGTATCCCGCACGACCGGATCCAGCTCGAACGAAAGATCGTGAATCGTCGGAACCACCGGGCAAGTCCCCGTCCGCGGCGCATAGGGCGTAAATGCGTGATACACATCCGCCCGGATGCGCCCCAGCGAACGGGCCAGCGCGTTCAGCATCCGCGTCCCCATGTGAAAACGCGAAGGAAGCTGGTACGACGAAATCTCCACGCGCCGAAAATTGTCCGGAAGGTCGATCAGCAGCGAGTCGTCGTAAAGCTCATCCGAGGCCCCCGCCGCCGGTGTGTAGATCAGGTGAATTTCGTGCTCGATCCGCTGCTGAATCCACGCCGAAACGATGTTGCGGGCACGCTGCTCCGTCCCGCCGATCTGGCGGGTGACAAGGGGACGCGCATCGACGGCAATGATCATCGCGCTATTGAAACCCGTCCGGCCGGACAGGTCAAACCTGACGCTCAGGCCGGTTGTATAAGCGTTTGGGGAAACAAGCCCGCCCCGTTCAAGCCCGCGTCAGAATGCAGGATTTCACCGGCAGATTCATCGACTTGAGCCGGCGAATGGCCGTCTGAATCTTCGACCGCGCCGTGTGGTGGAGCGCCGCCGCCAGCAGAATGCCGTCCGACGCCGCCGCGATCAGCCCCGCGTCCGGCAACGCCAGCACCGGCGGCACGTCGATGAGAATCCAGTCAAAATTGCCCCGCAGCCGCTTCAGCATCGTCCGCCAGTTCGGCGTCGTCAGCAGCTCCGCCGCCGCCGACGGCGTCGTCTTCACCCCCGACGGCAGCACAAACAGGTGATGCCACGGCGTCGCCTTCAGAAACGGTTCCATGTCCGCTTCCGGCGTGAGCAGCAGCTCCGCAAGCCCCTGCTCCGGCCCCATCTTCAATAGCTCCGTCAGCGATGGCGAACTGGACGCGTGCATGCAGCCGTCGATCAGCAGCACCCGGTTCGCCCGGATCTCCACCAGCGACAGTCCAAGGTTCAAAACGCTGACCGTTTTCCCTTCCCCCGCAACTGCCGACGTCACCACCAGCGCCTGCGGCTCGCGTTTGGGATTCTGCGACATCAGGCCGTCGCGCATGCGGCGGTACTGCTCCGCCACGGGCCCCGAACGGTCGTGATATACCACCATCGCGTGCGGCAGATTCAGCTTCCGCTTCGACGCGTAGTCTTCCACGATCGTTTCCGCGACCTGCCGGTGGGCAACCACCGCCGGCGGCGGCGCCACGGGCGCCTGGCGGATCGCTTCGGTCAGCGGCATTGCGGGCGCAACTGCGAGGGGCGTTTCCACCGCCGTCTCACCCTCCCCGGTTCCCTGCAGCCGCTGCTGATTTTTCCGCAACACCACCGAGGCCAGGGATTGATCCGCAGCGCGCGGATCCGAAACGGTCGCCGCCTGCTGCGGAAGACGTAGACGCTCGCGTTCCTGCTGTGCTCGCTTGAGGGCGTCGGCAATCGAGCTCATAGACGGCTTACTCCGGACTTGTTGGACATGTCGATCGAAGCCACCGGCTGCTGCGTAGCATTCGCTCCCGCAATTCCCGGATCGGCCAGGTCGCGATAGCACACAAACGCGCTCCCGATCACAACCAGCAGCAGCGCCACCCCAATCACCGGCCGCAGCACATGCAGCCAGGCGCGATGGAGCCTTGCCCGACCACGCGAGCGAATCTCGGAAACAACCCCCAGCACCGGAATCCCCAGCACCGCCGAAGCCTCCCGCCCCGAGTGAAACGTGTGATCCAGCCGGTGAAGGGCCAGCGCGATCAACCACGCAACGCCCCCGCCGAGCACCACGCCGGCCATATAAATCAGCGGAAGCTGCGGATACGTCGGCAGCGATGAAGAGGGTTCCAGCGCCAGGGCCGTGATTTCCACCGGACCCGTCCCCGAACCACCGGCAGCATCACTGAACGCATGGTTCAGCGACTCCATCTTGCCCGCGACAGCCTGCTGGTCCTTCTGCGTGGCGGCGAGCTGGCCGGTCAACTTCTCATATTCCTGCCGTACAGGCATCACCTGGTCGACTTCCCGCTGCATCACTTCGCGCTGCGCGCTGAGCTTGCGAATCTCCGCATCGAGCGTGTCATTCTCCGCCTGCAGCGATTGCAGCTCCAGATCCACCTGCTGCGCCGCCGCCAGGCTCGCATCGTTGCCCGCGGCGTGGGCCGGCGGAGTCGGCATCGCGCTGTCGGCCGGCGCCGGCTGGCCCGCGGCGACGCGATGCCTCGCCGCCTCCAGCTTCTTCTGCAGGTCCGCCTGCTGGCTGCGCAAATCCTTCACGTACGGATGCTCCTCCGTCCGGTGCCATTTGTTGATCTGTTCATCGATCTGCTGGTTGACCAGTTGCAGTTGCGCCGAAAGCGTCGCCACTTCCGGATCCGGACCCGCCGCCCCCGACCCGTCCGCGGAATCCTGCGGCGCGGGAGCGATCGGCGGCGGCGGCGCGAGCGATTGGCCCCCCGCCGTCTGCCGCTTGGCCTTGTAGTCCTCGAGCCGCTTGATCTGGTCGGTCACGATGTGCTGCCGCTGCTGCTTGTCATCCAGCTTCGTGCTCAGCTTCTCGAACTGGGCGATCACGCTCGTCGGATCGTCCGGCAGCACGCCGCGATGCGAGAGCCGGAACGTCTGGATCTCCTTCGTCAGCTTACCTTCGCGCGCCGCCAGGGCTTCCGACTGCTTCGTCAACTCCGTCCGGTACGCAGTGGCGAGCTCGTCGACGCGGTGCTGCAGGTATGTTGTGATGCCGTCGCCGAGACGCCGCACGCGCGCCTGTGCGAGGGCCCGGTTGGGTGCACTCGCGGACAGGTGCAGGGTCTTCACTGCGTTTTCCGTCGTTGTGCGAAGCTCAATCCCGTCAGCCGCCGCATCGTGCTGGAAGTGCTCGACGGCCGCTTCGGGCAGATGTTGCAGTTCCGGGATGGGATCGAATGCCTGCGCGCTTACCTGGATCGCCCCTCGGGACGCATACGACCGCTGCAGACGGGCCGCCAGCAGAAACACGGCCGAGCTGAGCATCGCGAAGATCGCGAGCAGCACGATCGCCTGCCGCCGCAATGTCCGGCTGAGGGGCGGCCGCCGCACAGCGGCCTCTGTAGTGGGTTCCGTAGGGTTGGGCTGAGTCATTCACCACCTGCGACGTCTATTCTGTCGCAGGTATTACGCGCTTCCCCCCCCGCCGGATGCCCCCGCGTTCCGTTCACACCGCCACAGCTGAGCCAGCAGCCTGCGAATCCCGCTCTGGCGTGGAAACGACGGACGCGTCGGAGGGCTTCGTCGGGTCGGGAATGGCTTTCACAATTTTCAGGTGGGCGTGCTGCGGCGCCGCCAGGTCAATGATCGCCCCGCCGCTGCCGGTGGGCCCGACCGGCCGAACGAGCGGACGGTCGATCTTGGCGTTCGTCCCCACGATCTGGGCGCCCGTGGTATCGGAGAGAATGACGAAGGAGCTCACCGGGAAAATGCCGATCGCCGAGAGGAACGCTTTGATGACCCGCGCATCCAGAAGCCCCTTGTGGGCCATGAGCACCAGTTCCTCCACGGAGGTATACGGGAGCTTCTGCGCTTTATATGCTCGCGGATTCGTGCTGGCGGCGAATATGTCGGCGACCGCGGCGATCCTGGCGAAATCCGAAATCGCCGGCCCCACCGCCGCCTGCGGATATCCCCCGCCGTTGAGCCGCTCGTGATGCTGCAGCGCCATCAGCCGCGCAATCGGCGACAGGCCCGGGACCAGTTCCAGCATCGTCAGCGAGTATATCGGGTGCTGCTGGATGCGCTGCCGCTCGCCATGCGTGAGCTGGGACGAACTGGCCCGGAGGCGTTTGGGTATCGCCAGCATGCCCACGTCGCAGAGCAGCGCCCCCATGACAACTTCCCGGATCGTCTCGAGCGCCAGCTTCATGTGCGTCGCGATCGCCATTGAAAGCACCGCCACCGATATGGCATGGTCCGGCAGGTGGTCCTCACGCCGCGCCGTCATCAGCGCCAGTTGCGGGAACTGCCGCGGCTCCGATTTCATGAAGTTGAGCAGCTCCTCCGTGATTTCCTGGAGCACTCGCAAATTCGGCGCGCTCCCTGTTTCGAGCATCCCGAACACCGGCTGAAGCTTCAGCGCGAGCTTCTTCCGGAACGCCTGGAGCACATTGATGTCCAGCGGTTCCACGGTTGACGGGATCCGGATGTTGTTCAGGAACGCCGCGCGCGATTCAGGCGCACGCGTGTACTCGGCGCGGCTGATCAGGTTCTGCATGCGGGCGACGACCACATGCGACAGCACGTCCAGCGACCCGCGCACCAGGTCGATATCCGCCGCCGGACGCGCAATCAGGAATTCAATATGGGAATCTCGAAGCGCCGCCAGGTGGTGTTCTTCCACCTCTTCGTTCTGCTGGATCACCACCACCCCGTCCGGGCTGAGAAGATCGGTTTCCGCGATGGAATTTAGCGCCAGGCTGTTTACCGGCACCATCGTCGCCGTCTTGCTGCCGAACTCCACCACCGGCCGGGCGCTCTCCGCCATGAACACCTGCTGCACCCCGGAACGCACCATCGCATCGATGTGTTCCTGCGTCAGGACGGACTTTGCTGCGAGAAGCTTGCGGCCCGAGCTGTGAAACAGCGCCTGCGGAAAACTCCGACCGCTCTTCAGATTCGCAACGTCCAGTATCTGCATAACGCGCTCGCAAGTCGGCCAGAACCCAAATACGCGAATGCCCAAAACAGCCGGGACTCACACCAGATATCGGCCCTTTAGGAATTAAGATTAGCCAAATCAGGAAGATTTTCTGCTCATCTCCCCCGACGATTCAGCCGATCACCGCCGCCGCTGGCATGCCCGGCAGAACACCGTCGTCCGCCCCCCCACCACCATTACCGACATCACCGTCCCGCACCGCAGGCACGGCTTGCCCCCGCGCCCGTACGCCTGCAGTTGCCGCGCGAACTCCCCCGGCTGGTCCGCCACGTTCCGGTAATCCCGAAGCGTCGTCCCCCCCGCGCGGATGGAGTGCTCCAGCACCGCGCGAATCGCCGCCACCAGCTCCTCAACCACCTCCGGGCGCACCCGGTCCACCCGCTGCAGCGGATGCAGCTTCACCATCCACAGCGCTTCATCCACGTAAATGTTCCCCAGCCCGGCAACGTCCTTCTGGGAAAGCAGCCGCTGCTTCATGCGCCCCCGCGTCCTCCGCCAGTGCGCCAGATCGCCCACTTCCAGTTCCAGCGCGTCTCTGCCCAGGTTCCGCAATTCCCGCGCGCGGGCAGCCGCGGACGTCGGGTAATACCACAGCCCCCCGAAGCGCCGTGGATCGCGAAGCCGCACATCCGTCCCGGAAGCGAGATGAAAGATCACATGCGTGTGCTTGGCAACGCCCGCCGCCACGGGAAGGCAGTCAACCCGGCCCGACATGCCCAGATGAATCACCAGCGTCTGGTCGTCATCCGCAATGCAGAAGAGCTTTTTCCCATGCCGAAACGTCGAAACAATCCGGCGCCCCGCGAGCTTCTTCAGCGGCGCGCCAACCGGCGTGACGAAATCCCCCCGCCTCACTTCCACCGACGTGATCGGCACGTTCAGCAGGTGCGGTTCCAGCGTCCGGCGGACTTCTTCAACTTCCGGCAATTCAGGCATGGCGGGAGATTCTATGTCGGGTCCGGCGCGGCCGCCTCATTTTTCCATGAAGACCGCGCCGCGCTGCTTCGTGGCCACCGGAATCTGGTCCTGCAGGTACTTCAGCACCTTCCGGGCATGCGGAATCTGGTACAACACCAGCTCCGGCGTGTTCGGATCGCTCGACGTGATGCGGATCGTGCCGATCCCGAGCAGCCGCTGCACGATCCCCTGCCGCAGCTCCATGTCCGTGATGCGGAACAGTTCGATCGAGTTGAGGTCCTTGGCGAAGATCCCGACCTCCGTGTCGATCCGCGTCGGCCGGATGTAGCACCGCGAGTTCTTCACCGACAGGTAAAGCAGCCACGCCACCAGCCCCATGATCGCCATCGCCGCGCAAATCCCCACGGGTGCATACTCCTGCAGCGGCCGGATCCCAAGAAGCGCAATCGCCGTCAGCGCGACGATCGTGACGCAGATCACGTATTTCCAGAAATTCTCCCACTGGGAAACGTGAAGTGAAAACACCGGCGAAGTGTCCGCCGGAGAATCCAGCGGGGCGCCGCCCGCAACTGGAGCCGTCCGGTCCAGGAATTCGCCGCAGTGCTTGCACTTCTTGGCGATTGCCAGGATGACTTCGCCGCAGAACGGACATCGCTTGGTTGCCTCTGCGTCCCCCGAAACCGCCGTCGCCGGCGCCGGTTCCGGCTGTTGCGGCGCCGGCGTGGACGCCTCCCCGACAATCGGTTGCAGCGGACGTTTGCAGGCCGGACAGTTCACAAGGCCGGCAAGCTGCTGGTCCGTAATCAGGAACCGGTTGCCGCAAAAGCAGGTGATCTGATAGTTCATGTTAGATCGTATTGTCGCCAACTTGCGGAATTTTGGAAGCTTTTTCCCGCCGCATCACTGCCGCACCAGCGCGACATTCACAAAATCAACCCGCCCCAGAACATCCAGCCTCCCCGAATGCGCCACCGGATCAGCGTGCAGCTCCAGCCGATGCCCCCCCTTGATCGGCAGATCCAACGCCTCCGATAGCGCCTCCGCACCGCCGCCCGCCTCCAGATGCTTCGACCAGATCACCTTCCCATCCAGTACAACCGAGACTTCCGCCTCCCCATGCGGCGCCGCCGAATCATCCATCCCCGCCCGCATCTGCAGGCTCTCAAAACCCCCATCCAGGTCATACGCAAGCACGCTGCGCGTGTGCACGCCAATGCCGCGCGAATACGTTTCCCCACGCACCTTCAGCGGATTCCCCGCCACGTTCTTGTTGATCTGCGCCGGCCACGATCCCCCCAGGTACGACACCTGCCGGCTCTCCACAGGATCCAACTCCGTCAAATACACCACGCGCCCCCCCAGGATATCCATCGCCGCCAGTTGATCCGAGGCAATCTTGTGCGGCTGCCCCGCAGGATCATCGAACGAAACGTCCGTGATCGTCCACCCAAAATGTCCGCCGCTCGCCGGCACCGTCATGCTGCTCCCTCCCGCAAAAGTCAGACGTGCCGACAGCGCCGGAATCCCCCGCGCCGAAGAAGTCCCCGCAAACGCCACCTCCTCCACATGCGACAGCGGAATCTCCGACATCGTCGGATTCGCCGCATCCGCCGAACTCGCAATCTGCAGCTTCTCCCGCCCGATGTCCGCAACAATCCCCTCCGTCTTGTCCCTGTTCGTCAAGAACACCACATCCTTGTCAACGGCCGCATGAACCCCCGCCCCCGTCGCAGCACCCGCCGACAGCGACCGCACCCCCTTCAGCGGAACACCCACCTTCCCGATCTCGCACTTGAATTCCAGCGTCTGCCCGGAGATCTCCATCGGCTCCCCGTAAAGCACATCGCCGTTGCGCATCGCCAGCCGCCACCCCTTCCCCATCGCCATCGCACGGTCCGACACCAGCGACACAACATCCCGCGTCGCGACCCGCTTCAGTTTGCCGTCCGGCCCAGTGACCGAAAGCCCCTGCGCATCCCACGTGTTCACGGTCAACTGGTGCTGCTGCGAAAAGTCGGCGGTCGTCAACGTCCAGTCAGCCCGCGCGCTCGCCGCGCACGCCACAACACACGCAACCGCCGCCGACAAAAATCCTCTGAACCCCATGAATCCCTTCCCAGTAACAAAACCATTCCTACTTCTGCAGAACCGGCAGCAGACGGTCGGGCACCTGCAGAATGATCAGCGACATCGACGTCGCATAAATCGCCCCGTTCTGATCCGTCCAGCTCCCGTCCGCCTGCTGCCGCTCCGAAAGCTCCTTCCGGATCGCCGGCCAGTATTGCGCCCACGCGTCTCCGCCCGACATGAACATCGCCTGCGTCGCGTAATAATTGCCGTAAAAATAATGAAAGTCCCCTGAATTCTCGCTCTTCCCCGGCAGCCGCTGCATCAAATACTTCAGCCCCTTCGTGATCTCCGGCGCGTCGTACGCCCCCATGTAATACAGGCACGCAACCCCCGCCGCCGAGCGCGGAAACGCCGACCCGCGCGAATTCAGCATGTACGCAAACCCCCCGTCCGGCTCCTGCGACTTCCGCACATACTCCAGCGCCTGGTCGATCGTGTGCCGCGGCACCTTGATCCCCGCGTTCCGCGCCGCCCGCAACGCCATCACCTGGCAGATCGTCACCGACAAATCCGCATCCTGTGGCACCGGCTGGTAACGCCACCCACCCTCGTTGTTCTGCGTGTGCACGATCAGCCGGATCGCATTCTGCAGCTTCTCCTTCAAATCCGGCCGCGGACTCATCCCATACACTTCCGCCAGGAACAGCGTCGCAAAACCATGCCCATACATCGGCGACGCATACGCCGGCGACGCAATCAGCCCCGACTCCTGGCAGTTGTGAAGAATGAAATCCAGGATCCGATCCACTTCCCTCCCGTACGGCCCGTTGTTCGGCAGATTCCCGTCCGCCACAAACGCAATCCCCGCCAACGCCATGATCGCCGTCGGATCCACCCCCACCGCGTTCATCGCGTTCTCATTGCTCACGCTCTTCGACAGCCAGTCCAGACCCCGCTTCACCCGCCGCTGCAGGTCCGGCGTGATTTCGTCCGGCAACGGACCGCTCCCCCCCGTCGTCGAAAGCGACGCATCCCGCGCCTCTTCCGCGCACGCCTGCCTCGGCAAAATGCCCGGCCCCAGCAAAAGCCCCCCAAGCACCGCCGCACGGATTGTCCGAAAAACGCGCATCATTTCTCTTTCGATTTCCCCATCTCCGCCAGCGCCTGGTAGTACCGGTCGATCATCTCCTTGTAGCTCGGCAGATACTGCTCGTTCGCCCCGTTCGATATCAGGTCACGATCCCGCGCTGGAAGATTCCCCCACTCCTGCGGCGTCTTCTGGTGCAAATCCTCCCCATTCGACTGCGGCGACTCCGCCGAACCCTGCCGCGGCCCGGAATTCGTCGCCGCCTGCGTCCCGCCCTCCCGGCTCGGCCCCTGCTGCTGCCCCCGGCTCATCTGCCGCTGCTGCCCCGGCTGCGACTTCCCGTTCTGATTCGACTTCCCCTGGCTCTGCTGCTTCCTCGCCATCGATATCATCACGTCCAGGTCCGTGATGATCCGCTTCTGCGTCTCCTGCGTCACCGCCCCCGGATCCTCCGCGCTTAAACGCTTCTCGCTCTGCCCCATCCGGTCGAGCATCTGCTTCATCTGGTCGTCGTCCGACTGCCCGTTCGCATCCGTGCCAGTCAGCTTGTTGACCAGGTCCATGTCGTCCACCGCCTTCGAGGCGCTCGGGCTGACCATCTCCGGCGCCATCTTCTGCTCCGGCTTCTTCTCCGCCCCCGCCGCCGCCGACTTCCCCTTCTCCGCAGGCTTCTCGGCCCCCGCCTGCTTGTCGCCAAGCTGCTGGTCCAGGATGCTTTGGCCGCGCGCTGCCATCCCCAGCGGCAGCACCGCCAGCATCGCCGCCGCCGTCATCCACGCCACGCCTGTTCGATTCATCTTCATCATTCACCACTCCTTTGGACGCTTGCGCCCGCCGGAAGTTCACTGTTGCATCTGCTCAATGATCTTATTCGCAATATCCTTGATTTCGCCCTGCTGCTGACCCAGTTTTTTCGATTGTTCCTGCAGGTGCGATTTCGCCGCGTTATCGGCCGCATTCGAAATGCTCCGGTCAATCTCCACCGTCTTCCCGTTCACCACCAGTTGCATCGCCTTCAGCAGCTTCAACTGCGCCAGCGGCGGCACCAGCGGCTGCTTCCCGCCGCCGCCCCCGCCGCCACCGCCGCCGTTGTCATTCCGGAAGTCAGACTGCCGCTTCTGCTCTTCCTTCAACGCATCGATGATGTCCTGGATCCGGTCGATCGCGTTCTGCTGCGCGTCCGCCAGCTCCCTGCCCATGTCCGACGCCCGCAGCCCCTTCTGGCTCGTGTGCATCGAGTCCGCAATCTGCTTGTTCATCCACACGATGACCGCAAAATCCTTCAGCCGGTCATCTTTCGACAGACCCTCGATCTGCCCCGCCAGCCCCCCTTGCTTCGCCGCAAGCTTCAACAGTTGAAACGGATCCAGACGGCTCACCTGCTTGTCCGCCGCCGCCTGCTTGCGCGCGTCGATGTCATCCGACGCCTTTTTGATCCCCGCCTGGCCCCCCTTGATCTGCTCATACTGCTGCACGAACTCACCAAGCTGCTTCTCCTTGATCTGGCTGTCCACCTTCTCCTTCTCCGCCTGCAGCTTCTTGATCGCTTCGTCCAGCGACTTGATCGCCTCCCCCTCCGGCGGCCCCGCATCCGCTTTGTGCATCGCCAGCAGCGCCCCCGCCGCCGAGGCCATGCTCTCTCCCGCGGCCCGGATGTCGCCCGCCGCCTTTTCCGCCCCGCGCGTGCTCTCCGCCCGCTTCTGCACCACGATCGTGTTCATCTGCAGTTGCCCCTGCCGGTCCCCAAGCTTCGCAAGATCCGCATCCGCGGCGGCCGTCGTCTCCTTCTGCAGGCCCCCTTCGCTCTCCCGCAGTTGTCGCACCTGGTCGATCAGCTCCTGCAGGTCGCGCGACAACTGCTCCAGTTGCCGGTTCTCGTTCTTGTTCATCTCGTCGAGCATCTGCTGCAGCCCGCGCTGCGCCCGCCCTTGCTCATTCCCCGCATCGTTCATTTCATTCTGCGAAATCGACTTCGAAGCGCTCCCCTGCGCGGAACTCACCTGGTTGTCCTGCCCCGCCTGCGAGCTCCGCTGCAACGATTCGCTCGATGCCGGATCGCTCCCCTTCAACTGCTCGGCAGCCTTCTGCATCCGGTTGATCAGCTCGCTGCTCTGGTTTGAGAGATTTTTCTGCTGGTCCGAAAGACCGCTCAACGCATCCCACAGATCCTTTGGCAATTCCTCCGGCTTCTGTCCGATCGTCTTCAGCGACAGGTCCCGCGTCTGCTTCGCCACCGCTTCCTGCTTGTCCTTCAGTTGCTGCAGTTCGCTCCGGATCGCCTCAAAATCGCCCGCCGCGCCAAGCTGCCCGATCATGCTGTCGAGTTTGCTGATCGCCTGCGATTGCTGCTCCCCCGCCTCCTCCGCGGCCGCCGCCGCCTGCTGCGCCTCCTGCTTGGCCTTCTCGTTCTGCTGCTGTTGATTCCCCGCGGCATCCCGGGCCTGGTTCAATTTCCCCGCCGCTGCCGGCATGTTGTTCCCGCCCACGTCCTTCATCCCCGCAGACACGCTCTCCGCCAGCTTCCCGAGGTCGCTCCCCCCCATGTTGTTCTGCCGCAGGTCCTGCGCCACCTGCTGCGTCCGCTGCTGGATCGCATTCGCGGCCGCCGCCTCCTCGCTTTCCTGCTGCGCCAACTGCGACAGCATCGCCTTCTCCTGCGCCGTCGTCGTCCCGCTCGCCGCCACCGATTTCTGGATCGCATCCGTCTTCCGACGCGTCTCCTCCTGCTGACCCCGAAGCGCCTTGATCCGCTCCTTGATCTCGTTGAGCTCCCGCCGCCGCGCGTCCGCAATCTCCGCCTCGCTCCGGATCTGCAGGCTCAACCCCGGCGATTTCACCCACGGATGCCGCTTCCCCGCCACCTCGTAATTGTCCTGCACCATCGCATAAAACGTCAGCCGCGCGCCCGGCGCGAGATTCAGCGGTGCCAGATTCCACGTGTACTGCGAGCGCCCCGTCGTACTCCCCGCCGCGGCGTCCGCGTTCCGATCCGTCCACGGAAGCGCCATCTGCACCACCGGCCGCTCCCCCGGCTTCGCGTCGAATTTCTCCGCAACCAGCTTCAACCCGTCCAGCCCCAGGTCGTCCGTCGCCTGCACGCTCACATCCACCGTTCCGCCCGCCACCCGTTCCACCGTCGTCCGCGGCTCCGTGATCACCACCGACGGCAGATTGTCCGGAACCACTTCGATCGTCAGCGACCCGCCCACCCGGTTTTCAAAACCATCCGTGTCCCGCATCGACAGCCGCGCCTGCACCGTCTTGCGCGCCGGAAAAGTAATCTCCGCATCCGCCGGGCTCACCAGCTTCCGCTCCGTCGCCAACCCCAGATCCTCATCTTTGTTCTGGTCGAGAAACCGAATCTCCGGGGCGCCGCTGCCGTCCGTCGCGAAGGGCTTCGAACTCTTCACATGCAGCGTGATCGTCGCCCCCTCCACCGCCCGCCCCGATTGATTCATCAGATCTGCAACCACAGCCGGCGCCGGAACCGCAGGATTCTTCACGTCCCGCACATAGCCCGGCGGCACAATCGACGCCGTCAACTGCCTCACCACCGGTCGCGGCGCCAGCCGGATCGTCACCGGCTCCTGCTCCCGGTCGTCCCCCGCCGACAGCTTCATCGAAAACGAATGCTGCCCCTCCGGCTCCATCGTTCGCTCGTACACATACTCCTGCCCGCTGCTCATCCCCCGCTGAAACGTCATCAGCTCGTCCGTCGAACGCTTCGTGTCCGACCACGTCGTCAGCGTCACGTACTGGTTCGCATACCCCCCGCGCACCACCTTCGCCCGCACCAGCAACTGCTCCCCGATCGGAGCCACCGCCGGCGGCTTCCCGTCCAGCGTGTCCCACACAAATTCCACCGTCGTCACCCGCGGCCATGCCTGCGTGCTCCCGGCAAACCACCGCGAAATGCCAATCCGCGCCAGGCCGCTGTTCATTCCCGCAATCAGCGCCACAACGCCCGCCACCAGCACCGCAAGGAGGAGCGCCTTCGCCGACCGCCGAAAATCCACCGCCTCTTCGAACCGAATCCCCGCCGCCTTCTCCGCAGCCGCATCCACGTGCCGCGAGGCCAGCACATTCGTCCGATACGTCCCCGCGTGAATGAAATGCACCGCCGACATCAGGTCGTCCGAAAGCCCCGGGTGCATGTTCTCCACCCGGCTCGCCAGGAACTGGTCCGTCAGCCGTGTCATCAGCGGCGAAATCAGCACCCGCCACGCCAGCCCCCCCAGCCCCCCGGGGGGCGCCCGCGGCGCCCGCCCCCGCCACCCCCGCGGGGAGGGGGGGAGGGGGTGCCGGGGGTGGGGCCCGGACGGGCGGCG
>JBQCGD010000129.1:0-17835 GCA_051955985.1 Phycisphaerae bacterium
CACCGTCATCACCCCCGCCAACACCCCCACGCCCAACACCCTCACCAACACCGCCAACCTCTCCATCCTCGCCACCGACGTCACCGCCGGCGAGCCCGCCCTGATCTACACCTGGTCCACCCTCGGCACCCCGCCCGCCCCCGGCACCATAGCCCACAATTCCCCCAACTCCGCCCAAAACACAACCGCCACCTTCTCCAAGTCCGGCCACTACACCCTCCAGGTCTCCATCACCAACCCCCTCACCACCCTCACCACCACCAGCACCATGACCCTCAACGTCCTCCCCGGCGACGCCAACCAGGACAACAAGATCGACCTCACCGACCTCTCCATCGTCCTGAACAACTTCGGCAAACAATCCCCCCTCTGGACCGACGGCAACTTCGACGGCGCCGCCACCCTCAACCTCACCGACCTCTCCTTCGTCCTCAACAACTTCGGCGCCTCCCTCCCCTCCCCCGCCATAACCCCCACCCTCATCACCACCACCCCCACCACCCAATCCCCAACCCCAACCCCCACACCCGCCCCCGCCCCGGCAACACTTCCACCCACAACACCGACCACACCAACAACAACCGACATCACGACAACCACGGTTATCATCGATATCACCCCCACGCTCCCCCTCACCAGCCCCCCCATGCCCGCCCACATCCCCACACCAACGCACCACCCGAAGCCGCTTCCCCACCCCAAATCCAAACCCCACCCCAAACACAAACCCGCACCCAGGAAACCCACTCACCCAAACCCCCACTTCACCTGGAACTCGAAATACCGAAACCAATAGCACAACTGCAGCCCGCGAGTCCTGCCAAATCTTAACGAGCGATCGAAGACTCCCGCTTCCGAAAAGACCGACCGGTCGGCATTAACGAACCGTAGCGGACGTTAGGCCGAGGGAACCATGACTTGAGGGCTGTGCGATGCCAATGCGACTGGGCGTAGTTGGAGTGGCCGCCTTGGCCGCAATGCTGACGGTGGGAACCGCACGAGGAACGGACACGACGGTGAGCTGGCTCGACAAGGCGCCGCCTGCGGAAACGGTAGGCGTAAGCTTTGGCGTGCCGTTCGCGCGGGGCACGGTGAAGAAGGGGCAAGCATTTTCGCTCAAGACCACGGAGGGCACTGCGCTGCCGACGCAAACCTGGCCGCTCGCCTATTGGCCGGACGGTTCGATGAAGTGGATCGGTTTCGCGACGATAGCGGGACCGGACGTGAAGGGACCCGTGACCGTGGCCGAGGGGAATGGAGCGAGCGATCAACAAGGCTCCATGGTCTCCGTGAAGGATGACGCCGACGCGGTGACGGTGGACACAGGCAAGGTGATTGCGCGGCTGCCAAAAAGCGGGAAGTACCTTGTTGATTCACTCTCGGTGGACGGCAAGCCGGTCGCGACCCATGGCGTTTTGGAGTGCATCGATCAATCGGCACCGGAGAGTGTCGATCATCTTTCCATGCCGTCGCGCGTACTGTACGAATCCCTTGTGCAGAAGGTCACCGTGGAACAGAAGGGCCCCGTGCGAGCGGTGGTGAAGATTGAGGGAGTGCATCAGCAGAATGCAACGACCGGTGGGGAATCTCGTACCTGGCTGCCCTTCACCGTGCGGCTCTATTTTTATGCCGGTCAGCAGTCTGTCCGGCTGGTGCACACGGTGGTTTTTGACGGGGATCAGCAGAAGGATTTCATCACGGGGCTGGGAATTGCATTTGATGTGCCGATGCGTGAGCAATCGCAGAATCGACACGTGCGGTTTGCCAACTCGAACGGTGGGGTGTGGGCGGAGCCGCTGCAACTGGTGCTGCGCCGCGGGCGCGGAGCCAGGCTGGGGGGCGGCGATCAGTTGCGGGGAGAGCGCATCGACAACGCCGCGGCAGGAAGTGTGCCGGAAAACGCCGAGTGGGATTCATTCAGGCTGCGCCAGTTGTCTTCAGAGGGCTTCACACTGGACAAGCGGACGAATCCAAAAAGTTCATGGGTGAACATCGGTGAGGGCCGGCGGGCGGCCGGCTATCTCTATGTCGGGGACGTGTCGGGCGGCCTGGGGCTGGGTGTTAAGAATTTCTGGCAATCCTACCCGGCGTCGCTGGAGGTGGATGGCGCGCTTTCAGATGCGGCCCACGTGACAGCCTGGCTCTGGTCGCCGGATGCGGATGCCATGGACATGAGGCATTACGACACGCACGGGCATGGAAACGTGAATACCGGAGGAAGCTACGAAGACTACGAGGCCGATTTTGCAACGCCCAATGGGGTGGCGCGCACGAGTGAGTTGACACTCTTCCCTCGCAACAACGTGCCGACAAACGAGCAGGCGGCGACTGAGGCAAGCCTGAATAGCAAGCCTCCGCTGCTGACGGAGAGCCCGCAAACGGTTGCACGACGCCGGCGTATTTGGGGTGTGGAGCGTGCAGGACCGCTCAACGCCTTTTAAAAACGCCGTGGAGGACCGGCTGGATGCCGCGGTGAAATACTACAAGGAATCGATCGATTCGCAGCATTGGTACGGGTTTTGGAATTACGGCGACGTGCGGCATGCATACGATGCACAGCGGCACGAATGGCGCTACGATCTGGGTGGCTACGCGTGGGACAATTCGGAACTCGGTAGCGTCTTATGGGTCTGGTACAGCTACATCCGCACTGGCAGCCCCGACACATTCCGCATGGCCGAGGCGATGATTCGCCATACCAGCGAGGTGGATACCTATCACATGGGACGATTCGACGGCCTGGGCTCGCGGCACAACGTCAGCCATTGGGGCGACTCCGCCAAGGAGGCCCGGGTGTCGCAAGCGGCACACGCCCAATTTTATTACTTTCTGACCACGGACGAGCGGCTGGGCGACATCATGGCTCATGAAGCCGAGGTCGTTGACAAGGTCGCGTCGAAACTCGACCCGATGCGCAAGGCGCAGCCAATCACTGAGGCAGAAAAACAGCATCCGGGCCGGATCCGCATCGGGCCCGACTGGTTGGCATTCGTAGGCAACTGGATGATCGAGTGGGAGCGCACCGGCGATGCCAAATGGCGCGACAAGATCATGGCCGGCGTGGATTCGCTGTATCACATGTCGTGGTGGATGCGGTCGGGCGAGCATCTTGTCGTCGGATATGACTACCACACCGGCAGAATGTTCCAGGTGGCGCAAGAGCCCGGGAAATACAACCTCGCAACGATCCAGGGAGGCGCAGAGGTGGCGTTTCAGTTGACGCCGCTGCTGGGCAGCGATGAGTGGACAAAGATGTGGTCCCAGTACTGCCGCCTCGGGTCTGCCAACGCGGAAATACTCAAGAAGGATCAGCAGACCGGTGCCGAGGGCGCAGATGCGACACTCATGGGCGAGCAGGGAGGGATTAACAGCCAGGGAACTCCTCGGCTGGCGGCGTATGCCTATCACCTGACGAAAGTTCCGGCGTACGCACAGTTTGCAATTCGGGCCATCGAGCGGTTCAACCAGAATACGTACACGACACGCAGGGTGGAGGCGCCGGAATCGCTTAACCCATTCGATGAAGCGCCGAGGGTGAGCACCAACAGCACCGCGCAGGAATCGCTCACGGCGATCGAGGTACTGGAACTGTGCGCAGATCAGTTGCCTCGGGAAATGCCCGCGTCGTCACCGCCGGGCCAGCGCGGAACGATCGGAAACCGCGGAACCAGGGATGCGGGAACACAGCGGGAAGTCACAACCGCACCATCATCGGAGAGACGCTGAACAGATGTGGAGTCCGGTGCAACTGCTGGAGGATTAATGATGGTGTCCCGCATCAGCCTCCGGCGCGGGTCGCAGGGTGCAGTACATCTCCTTGCTTTCGTGTCCCTCCACCTCCACCTGCACGGTCGTGTGCGTGATTTTGTGATGATGTTCGAGTTCGTGCACGACCCTCCTCAGGATCTGCTGGCCCCCAGCGATGCTTTGCTCTTGGACCACGATGTGCACCGAACAGGCAATGGCGCCCGGGCCGATCATCCAGACGTGGAGATCGTGTGCGGCGCGTACCCCGGGAACTTGTTGGATCGTCGCCTCCACCTTCGACATGTCAATGCCCTCGGGCGTCCCTTCCAGGAGCACGTTCACGCTCTCTTTCAGGATGTCCCAGGAGGTCCAGAGAATCAGAACGGCAATCAGGAATGAGACAATCGGGTCGGCGAGGGTCGCCCCGGTCAAGAGCACGATGATTCCCGCAATAACGACTCCCGCCGCCGAGGCAGCATCTCCAATCATGTGGAGATACGCGCCGCGCACATTGATGTCCTCCTTGGAGCCGGCATGCAACCACAGGCTGATCACGACATTGAGCACCACCGCCGCCGCCGCGACCCCCACCATCATCCCGCCGCTGGCGGCATGGGGATGAAAGAGACGCTCAATTCCTTCCCAGCCGATAAAAATGGCGATGACGACCAGGGAGACAGCGTTCACCAGGGCCGCGAGGACGCCAATCCGATGATATCCAAAGGTCATCTCACGATTGGACGGACGCTTCGCCATCCAGAGCGCATACCAACTGAATCCCAGCGCCGCGGCATCGGCGAAGTTGTGGCCGGCGTCAGAAAGCAGGGCCAAACTGTGGCCGAAAATTCCGGCGACCGCTTCGCCGATGACAAATGCCAGCGTGAGGCCAACGGCCATCCCCATTTTGCCATAGGAAACACCCCCGTGTGCGCGGTACTGCGGAGGGTCAGCCGTTGCGTGCGTATGCGTGTGAGTCATCGTCCCTCGAATATAAATCCTGTTCGATGCAAGCGGTCCTTGCACTGCGGTGCCGCAAATCCGTGAAAGATCGTAGTGACGCTCTCCAATTGAATACAGCAACTCCCGCGAGTCAAACGCACCACCGGCTTCACTCGACATTTCCATCCCCCTGCCTTAACGAGCCGGCTGCTGCCATTGCGCCACCCGTGCATAAGGATGCTCCTTGCAGACGGGACACACGTAATTTTCTCCCCGGCACGCCGTTCCGCAGATGTGAGGCTTGGCCCCAAGCCCGAAAAATCCGAAATCGGCCGGTGTGCAGTCGCCGCACGTCATCGATTGGTACGGCACCGTCCGACCTGGACGAGCCGCCGCTTCCGAACGCATCCTATGGGACGCCTGGCAGGAGACACCAGTGGGACCAACGGCGTAATGGCTGCTGGGCGCTTCACATCCGGCAATCACTCCGGCGATCCCGAGCGCCAATAGGACAACGCATCGTTTCATACTGCACCTCCGGTCGGTTGTGTTGCGACTCGTGAACGTTCACTTCGTCCGGGAGAGAGGGCAGGAACGCGGTGCCACCACCGGTAAAGCGCCGGGAGGACAAACAACGTCAACAGGGTGGCGGAGACAAGGCCGCCGATCACCACCGTGGCGAGCGGCTTTTGCACCTCCGCGCCCGCCCCATGCGCCAGTGCCATCGGCACGAACCCGACGATCGCCACCATGGCCGTCATCAGCACTGGCCGCAGCCGCACACTCGGCCCTTGCAGGACCGCATCTTCCAGGCTCATGCCTTCCTGTCGCAACTGATTGATGTACGACACCATGACGAGACCATTGAGGACCGCCACCCCGGAGAGGGCGATGAACCCCACAGCCGCCGAAATCGAAAACGGCATGTCCCTGAGCCAGAGCGCGATGATCCCGCCGGTAAGCGCCAGGGGGACGCAAGCAAACACCATCACGGCATACTTCAGCGAGCCGAATGAACTGAACAGAAAAAGGAAGATAACGAAAAAGCAAACTGGCACGACCAGCGAGAGCCGGGCACGCGCTGCGGCGAGATTTTCAAACTGCCCGCCCCACGTGAGCCAGGTTCCCGGGGGAAATTTAACCTGTGCTTCGATCTTGCCCTGCGCTTCCTCCACAAAAGAGCCGATGTCGCGCCCCCGCACGTTGGTTTGAACGACGACGCGCCGCTTCCCGTTTTCCCGGCTGATCTGGTTGGGGCCCTCCGCAACGGTGATCTTCGCAATCGATCCCAACGGCACGTACGGAAACGCCTTCACGGCGGCCGGCGCCCCTTCATGAACCGAGGCGAGCGCCACCGGCGCTTCTCCCTCCTGCGACGGCAGCGGCACCGGGATTGAGCCGATCTTGTCGAACTGTTGCCGCAGGTGATCCGGCAGTCGCACCACGAGGTCAAATCGCTTGTCCCCCTGGAAGACCTGACCCGCTTCGCGCCCGCCCAGCGCCGTGGCGATCACGTCCTGCACATCCGAAATATTGAGGCCGTAGCGCGCCGCGGCCAGACGATCGATCTGAATGTTCATCACCGGCAATCCACTCGTTTGTTCGACCTTGACGTCGGCTGAACCCGGAATGGATCGGAGCACCTTGGCTATCTGATCCGCAACGGGCACCATTTTATCGAAATCCTCCCCAAACACTTTCACGGCGATATCCCCGCGCGTGCCGGCGATCAGCTCGTTGAACCGCATCTGGATCGGCTGCGTGAACTCCATGGAGTTGCCTGGAACCTCGCTCAGCGCCTCTTCCATCCGGCCGATCAGGTGATTCTTCTCCTCGCGCGGGTCGGGCCACTGGTCGCGCGATTTAAGGATGACGAAAGTGTCCGTCGCGTTCTGCGGCATCGGATCGGAGGCGAGTTCCGCGGTGCCGGTTTTGGAAAAGATGAAGGCGACCTCAGGGAACGATTCAAGCTTTTCCTCGGCCGCCTGCTGAATCCGAAGCGATTCAGTCAGAGAAGTGCTGGGAATGCGCAGCATCTGGATGGCGATATTGCCTTCATCAAGCGATGGAATGAACTCCTGGCCCAGCCTGCCAAAGAGCCAGGCGCTCGCGCCAAAGAGCACCACCGCTCCCGCAAGAACCGCATATCGCCAGCGGACCGTCCACGCGAGCGCCGGCCGGTACAGCCTGCCTGCCCCGCGCACCAGGAAATTTTCCTTTTCGGTGACTTTGCCACGCATGCAGATGGCAACCATCGCGGGCAGGAAGGTAAACGAGAGCACGAACGCCGCGAGAAGCGCAAAGAGGACGGTCACGCCCATGGGCTCAAACATCTTGCCCTCGATCCCCGTGAGCGCCAGCAGCGGGACATAGACTGTCATGATGATCGCTTGCCCGAACGCGACCGGCCGAACCATCTGCGAGGAGGCGTTCGTCACTTCGTGCAGCCGCTCGGGAAGAGTAAGCGGCCGCTTGAGTTCATGCTGCTTATGCCCCAGTGCCCGCAGGCAGTTCTCGACGATAAAGACCGCGCCATCCACAATGATGCCGAAATCGATCGCACCCAGGCTCAACAGGTTCCCGGTCGTTCCGGTGCGGACCATGCCGATCGCCGTCATCAGCATGGCCAGGGGAATCATGGCCGCGATAATCAACGCCGCTCGCACGTTCCCCAGCAGCAATACGAACACCGCGATGACGAACACCGCCCCTTCCACCAGGTTGCCCTGCACCGTCTCCACGGTGCGGTTCACGAATTTCGTGCGATTCAGCACGGTCTGCGCCTCCACGTCCGGCGGAAGCGTTTTGTTCACCTGCTTCATCTTTGTATCGACGGCCGCGGCAATGGTGCGGCTGTTGCCGCCGATCAGCATCAGGCCCGTGCCGACCACAACCTCCTTCCCATTCTGGCTGGCCGCGCCCGTCCGCAGTTCCTTGCCGATGCTCACTTCCGCCACATCGCGCACATGGATGGGAGTGCCGCCGCGCGTCCCCACGACGATCTGGCCGATCTCTTCCTGGCTCTCGATGCGCGCCGCCGCGCGGACGAGGTAAATCTCCCCCTTGTGTTCCAGGAATCCGGCGCCGGTGCTGACGTTGTTTTTCTCCAGCGCATCGATCACGTCGCTGAACGTCAGGCCATAGCTTACGAGTTTCATCGGATCCGGCTGGACGGCGTACTGTTTCTGATATCCGCCGATCGAGTCCACGCCGGCAACGCCCACCACGTTCCGCAGCTGCGGACTGATGATCCAGTCCTGCACCGTGCGCAGATAGGACGCCTGCTGTTCCGGCGTCGTCAGCCGCTCGCCTTCGGGGGTGAGATACACGCCGTTCTTCTGCCAGCCCGGCTGTCCCTCGAGCGGCGTCGCGCCTTTGCCGCCCGGATGGCCATAGCGCACCACGTACATGTAGATTTCGCCCAGGCCAGTGGAAACCGGTCCCATCGCCGGTTCAGCACCCGGCGGCAGGTTTTCTTTCGCTTCATCGAGCCGCTCCTTCACCTGCTGGCGCGCAAACCAGATGTCCGTGCCGTCCTCGAAGACCGCTGTGATCTGCGAAAAGCCATTGCGGCTCAACGAACGCGTCGATTCCAGCCCCGGTATGCCCGCCATCGCGTTTTCCAGCGGGAAAGTCACCTGCTTCTCGATTTCGTTTGGGCTCAGCGCCGGGTAGGGCGTGTTGACCTGCACCTGCACATTCGTGATGTCCGGCACGGCGTCAATGGGCAGCCGCTTGAGCGCAAAGGCCCCCACGGCGGCCGCCGCGATGGTCAGGAGCAGTACCAGCCATCGATTTTGGACGGAAAATCGCAATAAAGCCTGCAGCATTCCCAGAAACTCCAATCAGCGTCACTTGCAAAAAGACAATTGAGACCCACAGCTTGCGCACGGGCGAACAACAGCAGCAGGCACCTTCATCAGACTGCCCCTTCTTGTTCTTCCCCCGTGCGAATGCGCACCACCCTGTTGAGGTCTGCCACCATGACAATGCCGTCGCCGGGATTGCCCGTGTGGGCCGCGCGTGCAATGACCCCAACGAGATGCTGCACTGCGGAATCCCCGCACAGGATTTCCAGCTTCACCTTCTTGGCCAGGAAAATCGTGTCCGCCTGCGGCTCGTAGTGGCCGCCGACGCCGCGGCCGCGGCTCTGCCCCTGGCAATCACTGATCGTGACGCCCGGGAAATGATCGCACTGATGCAATGCATCAAGCACCTTGTTCAGCATGTGCGCCTGGATGATTGCTTTGATTTCTTTCATCGTTCGCTCCTCTTTAGTCCTCTTCCACGGCGCTCTTGCCCAGTTCCGCCTTCAGGATGAAACTTCCCTGCACCACCGCCTCATCCCCCTCCCGGAGCCCGGAGATCACCGGCACCATGCCTCCCACCGGCGCGCCGACCTCAACCGGCTGTTTGGCAAAGACGCCGCTTTCGCCCGCCACCGGCTTGAATACGGCCGGAACGCCGTCGATCGTCTGGATCGCATCTTCTGGAAGAGCCAACACGGCCTGGTCGCTCGGACGTCCAACGATTTCCGCCTGAGCAAACATCCCCGGACGGAGCGTGCCGTCCGGATTCGTGACTTCAATGCGGATGCGGGCAGAGCGCGTCCCGGGATCCAATTCCGGGTCCACAAAAGACACCTTCCCCGTGATCGGTTGCTTCTCGGCGGCGACGAGGTGAATCCTGGCTTCCGCCCCGAGCGCGACCCCCGGCAGTTGCACTTCCGGCACATCGGCAATGACCCAGAGCGTACGCAGGTCCGCCAGCACGATCAGCGCGTCACGGTCGGGCCCTACCAGCTCGCCGAGTGTCACGGGACGCTCCAGCACCTGCCCCTCGATCGGCGCGTGCACCTCATATCGCGGACGGATTTCCCCCGAGGCAGCAAGCGCTTCGACAGCCGCCTGGTCCATGCCCAAAAGGTGAAGCTTGTTCTCCGCGACGTTCAAGGCGGTCTGCGCGGACTTGAGATTGCCTTGCGCCGCTTTGAAATCGCCTTCCCGTTTCTGGACTTCTGTCAGCGCAATCCCTTGCGATTCGTCGAAGAGCTTCTTGGCCCGCTCATAGGCGCTCTGGGCAATGTCCACCGCGGTTTGCCCGCTGCTCACAGCCGTCCGACGCTGCAGGTAATCGTTCTGTGACTCGCCAAGCTCCGGGCTGTCAATCGTGAGCAGCAGATCCCCCTTCTTCACGTGGTCGCCCATCCGCACGGCAAGCTGCGAGACGCGCCCCGCAACAAACGAGCCCACATGAGCCATGGCCTCAGTGTTCAATGTCACCCGGGCCGGCGCGACAAAGCTCGGCGTGAGCGTCTGCTTGCGCACTTTAGCGACCTGCACGCCGAAACGCTCTCGCGACTCCGCGTTCAGCGTGACCTCGCCCGGATGCTCACTTCCGCTCTCCTGGGGCACCGACTCCGTTGTAGCCGCTTCTGACCCGCCCCTGCATCCCGACACAACACACAGCGCCGACAGGCTGAGCCCAATGATGGCGAAGGAATGACGTCGATTCATACTATTAATCCTCTGAATTGAAAATTCGCTGATGGCGAGCCACCGAAACCGACTTTGCAGACTCGGACGCGCCGTCCGCAGGCACGTACGCACTGCCGCCCACAGCACGTTCAAGTTGCACAAGGCCATCCGTCACCTTCTGCTCGGCCTCGATGCCTCGGGCCTTGGCCGCCTGTAGATCCTGGTCCGCCAGAATCAGCGGCAGAACATCGCTTTGCCCCCCCTTCCACTGGGCGTCGGCTTCGCTGCGCCGCTTCTCCAGTAAAGGCACAAGCTCATTTTCCAGCATCCGATGGGCCTCGAGGGCCGCTTGTAGACCCAGCCAGGCCGTCCGAACTTCTTCGATCACCTTTCGACGCGTGGCGGTCAGTTCGTGGGCGGTTTGGAGCCGCAGGGCACCAAACTTGGCACGCTGTGCCTGGCCCCAATCAAAAAGTGGAAGCGGAAATGCCGCGGCGGGCCCCACGGACCACGTGCCGTCCCGCTCGGAATCCACGCCGATCTCCGAGCCGTCGAACACTGCCATTTTCGCTATGCGCTCTTCCACCCCGAGCGCCATGAGTTCCATGCGTTTGGAAGCGAGTTCCGGCCGGTTGGCAAGTGCCACTTGTACCCACTCGGACTTAGTCGCCCGCGGAATGGCCGGGGCCTGCCAGCGTGTAACGTTCCACTGCCCCTCATCGGAAGGCCGGCCGATGACGCGAGCCAGGGCCACGCGCGCCTCCTGTCGGGCCGCGTGCTGCTGGGTGATTTCGACCTGGAGCTCAACCTGCTGCGTTTCGACGGTCGTGAGGTCCAGGCGCGTCCCCTCTCCCTCGCGCAGCCGGGCCCCGGCGATGTTGACCAGCCGGTCGAGGAGGCGTTTGCGCTCCTCCAACACCGGCAGAATCGCCTCAGAAGCCTGCACTGCGGAGTAGCGGGTCCGCACTTCCGAGACAACATCCAGCGCCTGGACCACGGCGTCGGCCGCGGATTCTTGGACTCGAAAGTCCGCAGCTTTGACCTCTCCCGGTTTCTTGAGAAGGTTCAGGAATTCTGCCGCCAGCGAGACATCCACAATCGACTGGCCGCCCCCCTCCGGAAGGCGGAACGCGACGCTTACGATTGGGTTGGGTAGCAGTCGCGTCTGGGCCGATTCCGCCTCGGCAACGCGAACCTTCGCCAGGGCCGCCTGAAGCGTGGCATCGCTTTGCAATGCACGCGCAACCGCCTGCTCCAGAGTCAATGTACCGGACACCGGCGCCGCCACATCATCCGGCAAAACACGCTTCTCAAAAATGATTGCACGGTTTGCCCCCACGGCATGAGCGATATCGCGCTCGGGCGCAGGCGGATGAAAGGCCTGACAGCCGCTGCAAACAGCCAACATCAGGCCGAAAAGAACGGCCGAACTTCGGAATTGCATGAAAAAACCTCTTCACAAGCATCGGAGTGTGCGCAGTAAATCTGCGTGCAAAGCCGCTGAGTCATGTGAAGAGATCAAATAAGCAGCACGACCGTCGATGTCGGTGGCCGCGCGGAAATGGCCGAAAGCGATCGCGGAAAGGCGACGCGTTCAGGAGGGTCCGGCACAAAAACAAAAGCCATCGGTAGAAATTGCGGAGGACTGAGGACGATGCGTTCGGCCCCATGCCGAAAGACCGCGTCCCATTCGCCCCCAATCACCGTATCGATGCAGCATCGGTCATTCCAACCGTGCGGCGCGGCGCCATTCTCACCGGTATGGACCGCACTTTTGCAGCAAGCCTGCCGTTCCAGCGGGCCTTCGATCCGCTGACGCCCGTCCCGTTCCCGGCAGAGCACCCGGCCCCACGCCAGCGGCGCTAGGCTTGTCATCGCAAAACAGACCACGAGGGCGATCATGCCCGCCGCGCGGCCTTGTATTGCGTAGGGAAGTTGTCCAAGTCGCTTGCCCAAACGTCCTCTTTTACTGGAGTTGCGGCGACACTGTACCTGGCGCGCCCGAGCGAAGGCAAGACATAATACGCTCACGGCAGACGCTGGTTCGCGCTGCAATCAACTGGCTCCACGTTAGCAATTGTGTAAATCGTACCACTCGAGAAATCGATCGAGTGTTCGCAGGAGCAAAACTGGCGCACAAAAAAAAAGGACTCGCACGAATGCAAGTCCTTTTCCTGAAAGAAGTAGCGGGGGGAGGATTCGAACCTCCGACCTCCGGGTTATGAGCCCGACGAGCTACCAGGCTGCTCTACCCCGCGATGTAGAGTTCACTATTGTCGCGGGGATTGGGGGTTTGGTCAAGTCGGTGGAGGAGGAATTTTGGGGAGGGGCTTGCATGCGGGGAGGGGTGGCGCTAGAATAATGGGCTCTCCCCGGGGATGTTGCCGATATGTGAATGTCGCTTTTGCCGGGGCGAAATGGATGCGAACGTGAAGTTGCTCATCGATATATACTAAGCCCATGCCGAGGGTTATCGCCCGAAAGCATGGGCGACCATCGGCACGGTGCGATTGAGTGTGACAATCGAGAGCCGTTGCCCGCGAGAAACGCCCGCTGAGACTTATTCGCCGAGAGGCGGTGGAATCAGCAGAAAAGGACGCTTCTGGCGGGTTTGTTGTTTATACGGCAGTGCCGCTGAGAACCCCACAAAAACCTACAAGTTGTACGATTTTGAAATCCTTTTGCCCCGCTTTGGACCGGTTTTGGATGGTTTTGGGCGGCAAAAGGAGCAAAGCAAGAGCAGATTTCGACCAGTTAGAAGGACAAGACTATGGCACGCGACCTCAACAAATTTCGCAACATTGGGATTGCCGCTCACATCGATGCGGGCAAGACGACCGTCTCCGAACGTATTCTTTTTTACACCGGCAAGACGCACAAGATCGGCGAAGTGCACGAAGGGACGGCGGTGATGGACCACCTGCAGGAAGAGCAGGAGCGCGGCATCACGATCACTTCGGCGGCGACGACCTGCCCGTGGTTTCTGCACGGGCCGGGAAACGTTCGGCTGTCGCCGGATGATTACACGATCAATTTGATTGACACGCCGGGGCACGTGGACTTCACGGTGGAAGTGGAGCGGTCGCTGCGTATTCTGGACGGGGCGGTGGCGGTGTTCGACGGCCGTGAAGGCGTCGAAGCGCAGTCGGAAACGGTGTGGCGTCAGGCGACGAAGTACAACGTTCCGCGTCTGTGCTTTGTGAACAAGATGGACAAGATCGGCGCGGACTTCGAGTTCGTGGTCGGGACGATCCGGGATCGCCTGGGCGCGAACCCGGTTCCGATCCAGCTTCCGATCGGCGCGTCGGACACGTTCTCGGGCGTGATCGACCTGGTCGAGCGCAAGGCGTACTCGTGGGACGATGAGACGAAGGGGATGGATTGGAAGGAAATTCCGATTCCGGAAGACATGAAGGAAAAGGTCGAGAAGGCCCGTGCCTACATGGTCGAGAAGGCCGCGGAATGCGACGACACGCTGACCGAGAAGTTCCTCTCGGGCGAAGAGCTGACGATCGACGAAATCCGGCAGGGTCTCCGGAAGGGGACGATTGCGATCCAGATCAACCCGGTGATGTGCGGTTCGGCGCTGAAGTACAAGGGCGTGCAACTGCTGTTGAACAACGTGGTGTACTATCTTCCGAGCCCGCTGGACAAGCCGGCGTTGATCGGTTTTGACCCGCGGAAGAAGGAAGTGGAGCTGACGCGCAAGGCGGACATCAAGGAGCCGTTCTGCGGGATCGTGTTCAAGATCGTGTCGGAGCAGCACGGCGACCTGACCTATCTGCGCGTGTACTCGGGCAAGCTGGAGTCGGGCGCCCGCGTGATCAACACGACGCGCGACAAGCGTGAAAACGCGAGCCGCATCATGGAAATGCATGCGAACAACCGGTTCCAGCGTGACTACGCGGAAGCGGGCGACATCGTGGGCATCAACGGCTTCAAGTACAGCCTGACGGGTGACACGGTGTGCGATCCGGAACATCCGATCGTGCTGGAGAAGATGGAATTCCCCGAGCCGGTGATCTCGATGTCGATCGAGCCGAAGAGCTCGAACGACAAGAACAAGCTGGGCGAGGCGCTCACGACGCTGCGTCGTGAAGACCCGACGTTCCGCTCGAACTTCGATGCGGAAACGGGCCAGACGATCATCCACGGGATGGGCGAGTTGCACCTGGAAATCATCGCGAACAAGCTGAAGCGCGATCTGAAGGTGGACGTGGTCGTCGGCAAGCCGAAGGTCGCGTACAAGGAAACGATCACGCAGAAGGCCGAGGCGCAGGGCAAGCACGTGAAGCAGTCCGGCGGGCGCGGTCAGTTCGGCGACTGCTGGATTTACGTTGAACCGTACACCCCGGTGGAAGGGGACGACTCGGAAGACACGATCCTGTTCGAGAATTTGATCAAGGGTGGTGCGATTCCGAAGGAATTCATTCCGTCGGTGGAATATGGTTGCCGGCAGGCTGCCAAGACGGGCGTGCTGGGCGGGTATCCGCTGATCAACGTGAAGGTCTCCTTGTTCGACGGTTCGTACCACGACGTCGACTCGAGCCAGATCGCGTTCGAACAGGCGGGCATCCTGGCGATGCAGGCGGGCGTGAAGAAGGCGAAGCCGTGCCTGCTGGAGCCGATCATGAAGCTGCAGGTGGTGACGCCGATCGAGTTCGCGGGTCCGGTGCAGGGCGATATTTCGTCGCGTCGCGCGATGATCGAGAACGCGGAGCAGCGTGGGAACACGCAGGTGATCGATGCGACGGTGCCGCTGGCGTCGATGTTCGGGTATTCGACGATTCTGCGGTCGTTGACGCAGGGTCGTGCGACGTACACGATGGAGCCGCACTCGTATGCACAGGTTCCGGGGAACGTGCAGGCGGAAATTCTGGCGAGCCAGAAGTAAGGTTTGTTTGAATTGATGTGAATGGAGCGGGCCTGCCGAGAGGTGGGCCCGCTTTGTTTTTTGCGAGACCGGGTGGAACCACGGAGGACACGGAGAGCACGGAGGACCACCAAGGACGTTGGTCACAGAGGCACGGAGGGCGCACAGAGATTTGGAGGGGATAATACAGTTCCCTTCGGTCACCCTGCCTATTACGACCGCCCCATCCGCGGCTGAAAGCGTCGCGTTGCGACGGCGAAAAAGGGAGACATTGTTTAGGTGAAGATCAATAATGGCGAGCGTCGTTTCCGCGGCTGGGAGCGTTGCGAAGCAACGGCGCTAATGAGGGGCTTGGGGTATTTGGGTTATTGTGCGATGGCTTCGAGGGTGGCGATTCTTTGCATGTGTCTGGCGCCCCATTCGCAGAGGGGGCGGAGGGCCTGGGTGAGGGATTTGCCGAAGGGGGTGAGGGAGTAGGTGACGCGTGGGGGGATTTCGTGGAAGTCTTTTCGGGAGATGATGGCGTTGGATTGCATCTGGCGGAGGGTTTGGATGAGCATTTTTTCGCTGATGGCGGGGAGGAGTCGGCGGAGTTCTCCGAAGCGTTTTGGGCCGGAGGCGAGGTGCCAGAGGACGAGGGTTGTCCATTTGCCGCCGGCGATTTCGAGGGCGGCTTCGAGGCCGCAGGTGTAGGTTGGTCGTTTCACTGGTGGGTTCTCCGTGTTTGTCACTTACCAAAAGGTAGGTACTTGTCCGGCGGAAGGCAAGGGGCTAGAGTGGTTTTGTTCGCCCCGCGTCACGCAACCGCTTCGGTTGTTCGCGGGGGTGACGGGATCTCCGATTGAAAGGTGCAGGTCATGGGAAAGCTGTCGGGCAAAGTGGCGGTGATCACGGGAGCATCTTCGGGGATGGCGCTGGCGACTGCGAAACTGTTTGTGAAGGAGGGGGCGTATGTGTTCATCACGGGGCGGCGGCAGGAGCAGCTTGATGCGGCGGTGAAGGAGATCGGGAGCAATGTGACGGGGGTGCGCGGGGACAGCGCGAGTCTTGCGGACCTGGACCGGTTGTTTGAGACGGTGAAGAAGGAGAAGGGGAAGATTGATGTGCTTTTCGCGAGCGCGGGGGTGGGGTGGTGGGTGCCGGTGGGGCAGGTAACGGAGGAGCATTATGAGAAGACGTTTGATGTGAATGTAAAGGGGACGTTGTTTACGGTGGTGAAGGCGTTGCCGCTGCTCTCGGATGGGGCATCGGTGATTTTGAACGGGTCGATCGCGGGGAGCAAGGGGATGGAAGCGTTCAGCGTGTATGGGGCGAGCAAGGCGGCGGTGCGGTCGTTTGCGCGGAGCTGGACGACGGATTTGAAGGGGCGGGGGATCCGGGTGAACGTGATTTCGCCGGGGCCGATCGATACGGCGTCGTTGGCGCCGCTGGATGGGACGGCGAAGGAGCAGTTGAAGAGTGCGGTGCCGCTGGGGCGGCTTGGGAAGTCGGAGGAGATTGCGACGGCGGCTTTGTTTCTGGCGTCGGCGGATTCGAGTTTTGTGACGGGGGTGGAGTTGTTTGTAGATGGGGGGATGGCGCAGGTGTGAGGGGGAACGGGAATCGAGCGGTCTTGCCGGGAGATGGGCCTGCTTTGTTTGGCAGGTTTTCCCCCCCCCCGCCCCGCCGACGACGTAAACACGAAGAGCACGAAGGCGCGAAGGACCACGAAGGGGTTATCCTGACAATGGGAGTTGGTTCTCATTGATGATGCACCGTGCGGAGAGGAGTAGCAGAGAGGAGGATTTGAAATTTCAGATTTCACGAGAGAGGCGTGTAGCGGAGTGGTTTGTCCGGGAGCCGTGAAGTCGCGAGCGTTGGCGGAGGGGGATGTGTTGTGCGGGTTCCGCGCAGGGGATGCATGTGAGACGTGGGCTGAGGCGGGTCGGCTGTTGATCTTCAACCGCTCATGTTCTGGCGAGCGTTCAGGCGCCCCTCCCGGGGCTTTTCTGCATTTTCTCATTGCTGGTTTCCCATGGCTTTCGCCATGGGCTAAATTCACGTCGCCGCTACGGCGGCTGTGCGATCGCGGTCGGCTCGCGGCAATGCCGGTGCCGTTGAGGGTGTAATTGTTTTGAGAGGGTCGAGTGTGACGAGGGGACTTGTTTGGATTGTTGTGGAAGGTAGACTTCTCTATGGATGAACGGTGACATTTGATTTGGAAAGGGGATGCGATGCGGCGGGTAATGATTCTGGGTTTGGTGGCATTGCTTGGGGCAATGACGGTGTTTGCGGGTGAGTATCCGGCGCCGGTGAAGAAGGAGTTGTATGCGAATGATGTGCGGGGGAAGGCGGCGCCGGAGCTGGTAGTGGAGCAGTGGTTGACGGCGAAGCCGGAGACGAAGGGGAAGGTGGTGCTGGTGGATTTCTGGGCGACATGGTGTCCGCCGTGCCGGGAGGCGATTCCGGAGTTGAATGCGTTGCAGAAGAAGTTCAAGGATGACCTGGTGGTGATCGGGATCAGCAAGGAGGATCCGGAGGTGGTGAAGGAGTTCATGAAGAAGACGGAGTTTGATTATGCGGTGGGGATCGATTCGAAGAATGTGGCGGCGACGAAGATCGGGGTGAGGGGGATTCCGCATGTGCTGATCATTTCGACGGATGGCGTGGTGCGGTGGCAGGGGTTTCCGTTTTCGGAAGAGGAGAAGCTGACGGCGGAGATTGTGCAGAAGGTGATCGACGCGGATCCGGGGGTGGCGGCGCGGCGGGCGGGGGAGAAGAAGTAGGGCGGGGGCGGGGCGGGCGGCGGAAAGCGGGGCT
>JBQCGD010000130.1:0-23243 GCA_051955985.1 Phycisphaerae bacterium
CCCCACCGGCCCATGAGTCCCACCACGCGCTTCCACCACCTCAAACCCCCCGCCCTTCCCGCTCAACTCCCCCACATTGCTCTCCGTCACAAAACGCCAACTCCCCACCGCATCCGGCATAAACCGAACCTTATACACCCCCTCCCCATCATAAAACCCCTCCACCACCACCTCCCGCGCCCCCATCTGAAACCGCCCCTTCACCCACACATCCACAAACGGATTCCCCCCGCTTGGCCCCTTCAACGTCACCTCAAACACATCCCACCGCTCCACCCGCTCCGCCGCCCCCGCCACCGAAGTCGCCGCCTCTTCCGCCAACCCGCGCGCCGAAACCCCCGCCACCACCATCGCCGCGCCCGCTTTCAAAACTTCTCGTCTATTCATCCCGCCCAGTCTACGCACCGCCCATCCCCCGTCCACAACTTCTCCCCCACTTCGCACAACAGCCCCAGACAACCAAAACTCCCCAACGTCACAGACCCCAGTCCCTGGACCCCAGGCCCTCACGCCCCCAAATGCGTCTGTATGCAATAAACCAACCCCTCCCCCGTCACCTCCTGCTTCGTCAGCACATGCCGTATCCCCAACGCCTTCACAATCCCCGACACCTCCACATTCACCGGCGCCGACGCATACGCCACCACCGGAAACACCCCAGCCCCCTCAAAATCCCGCACAAAGTCCAGCAGCCCGCGACCACTCCCGCCCGCCAGCGTCAAATCCAGCACGATCAAGTCCGGCAACTCCCGCTCCATCTCCCCGATCGCCTCCTCCACCGTCGATGCACACCGCGTCTCGTACCCCCGCCGCTCCAGCACCCGGCAGATCCCCTCCCGCGCCCGCGTCTCGTTTTCCACAATCAATATCGTCGGCATAATTCGCCCCGCTGTCTCAATCACAAAGCCCCCCTCATCATGGCAACTTGCCACATCCCTTGATTGCCACATCCCCATAGCAAAACCAATTCCGCGCAACTTCACTCCGCCCGCGTCCCCACACCCTCCTCCATGATCCGCTCAATCACCGCCTCCAGCTTCCCCACATCCACCGGCTTCGTCAGGTGCTCCGCAAACCCCACCTCCTTGCTCCCACGCACGTCGCTCTCCATCCCATACCCGCTCAACGCTATCCCGTTCATCCGCAGACCTCGCTGCCGCAACTGCCTCATCAAATCGTGCCCCGTCCCGTCCGGCAACCCAATGTCGCTGATCAACAAGTCGCACCTCTCCCCCTCCGCATGCCTCAACGCCGCACCCACCTCCGACACGCACGTCACCTCGTGCCCCCCGCTCGCCAGCACCCGCGCCAGCAGCTTCCGCGTCGCCTCGTGATCCTCCACGATCAGGATCCGGTACCCCCGCTTCCGCCCGTCCCCATCCTGCCGCACTGCCGGCGCAGCCGCCCGCCGCCGCATCCGCAGCGGCGACGGCACCGTCGACAACTCCACCACAAACGTCGAACCGCTCCCCCGCCCATCGCTCGACACCCGCAGCTCCCCCCGATGCATGTCCACGATCGCCTTCGATATCGACAGCCCCAGCCCCAGCCCCCCGAACCGCGTCATGATCGTCGGATCCCCCTGCGCAAACGCGGCGAATATCTTCGGCATCATCGCCGCGTCGATCCCGATCCCATTGTCCGACACCTCCACCCGGTACCGCCCGCCCGCCACGCTCGACCGCACCACCACCTTCCCGTTTGCCGGCGTGAACTTGATCGCATTCTTGATCAAATTCCAGAACACCTGCTGCAACCGCGACGCGTCCCCCGATATGTACGACGTGCCCGCCCCGAACTCGCTCACCAGCGACACCGGCTTGTCCAGCGCGCTCTTGCACAGCTCAAACGCCTGCCGCACGCACTCCTCCCCATCCATGATCTCCAGGTTCAACGCCAGCTTCCCCCGTGAAATCCGCGTCAGATCCAGCAGGTCGTCGATCAGCCGCGCCTCCAGCTCAATGTGCCGCCGCATTACCTCCAGCTCCCCCTGCACGAATTTCGGCACCGTCGAATCCCGCTTCAGCGACTCCAGCGCAATCAGCACCGGCGTCAGCGGCGTCCGCAGCTCGTGGCTCAACATCGCCAGGAAATGATCCTTCGCACGGTTCGCCGACACCAGCTGCGCCGTCCGCTCCGCCACCCGCGCCTCCAGCTCCGAATTCAACCGCCGGATCTCGTTCTCCGCCGCCTTCCGCTCCGTGATGTCCCGCAAAGTCACCACCCGCCCCGTCCCGCAGCTCCACGGCGTCAACGCCGCACGCATCTCCACCGATATCTGCTTCCCATCCCCCCGCAAAAGCGTGATCTCCGTCTCCTCCCCGCTCAAGATCGGATACCCGAACTCCGAGCCGATCAGCTCGTCACGCCCCCGCCCGAACAACCGCTCGCACGCCCCGTTCGCCAGCCGGATCTTCCCCTCCGCGTCCACCACCATCATCCCGTCCGCACACCGGTCGATCAGCAGGCACAATTCCTCCACCCGCATCTCCCCGAACATCGACATCGGCGCAACCTTGCACACCCGCCGGATCGCCATCGCAATCTCCGCGCTCGTCGCCGTCCACGCCAACGCCTCCACCTCCGCCCCCGACAGCTTCGGTTCGCGCCCCTCGCACAACACCACCGCCCCCCACGCCCCCTTCATGATCCGCTCCAGCGCCCCCTCCTCCTCCCCCGCGCGCAGCTCCACCACCAGCAGATCGTGCCGCTCCCCCGCCCACTCCGCTATCCCCGCCGTCCCCTCCGCAAACCGGCACCGCACCTCCCCCAGTGCCGCCGAAATCCCCTGCTGCGCCCGCGCCCGCAATTCCGGCGCTGCGATCGCCACCAGCACGCTCCGCGTCTTGTTGTACGAAAATTCCAGCATACACCTATGACTGTTCCTGCGTTTCCGAATTCAATACATGCAGGTTCCCCGCAAGGATCCCGCTGATGTGGAACGGCTCCCCCACGTGCATCCCCTTCTCGTCAATCGTGAACTCCCGGATGTCCTTGTCATGCCCCGATCCCCGCATCTTCAACACCATGATCCCCCGGTGCATCCGACCCCCCAGCTCAATGTACCGTAGCAGGATAATCGAATCCGTCAGCGTCGAAATATGCTTCTCCGTCACCGAGCTCCCGCCCACCAGCGTCGGCGTCGTCGCCGTGAACAACCCCACGATCTCCTGGTGCTTGATGAACGATGTCAAATTGATCACGAACTCCCGGAAACTCTTGATCGACGACACCCGCTCCAGCGCCGACAAACTATCCACCGCCACCCGCGTCGGCTTGAACTCCTGGATCAGCTCCTTCATCCGCAGCAGGTGATTCTCCAGCCCCGTCACCTCCGGATACTCGCACACCACCTTCAACCGCCCCTCCTTCTCCAGCTGCTCAAAATCCGTCCCCCAGCCCCGCGCATTCCGGAACAACTGCTCCCGGCTTTCCTCAAACGCAAACAGCAGCCCCCGCTCCCCCTGCGTCGCCGTCCCGCTCAAAAACTCCGTCGTCACCAGCGTCTTCCCCGTACCCGTCGCCCCCGACAGCAGAATCACCGAGTCCCGGAAAAATCCGCCACCGCACATCCTGTCCAGCACCGCGTCCCCCGACGTCACCCGCACCCCCGACGACCGCTGCTTCAACTCGATGATCGACAGCGGCAACGCCACCATCCCCCGCTTCGGCAAAATCGTGATCGGATACTCCCCCTCCTGGTGCGCCGAGCCCCGCATCTTCAGCAGCTCCACCGTCCGCCGCCGTTGCTCGTCCGCCAGCACGTTCCGCAGAATCGTCACGTTGTCCGACACAAACTCCTCGATCCCCAGCCGCGATATCTCCCCATACTCCGAATTCCGCTCCACCGTCATCACCGTCGTCAGCCCCAGACCCTTCAACGCCGCCGATAGCTTGTACAGCTCCTGCCGCACAATGTGATGATTCTCAAACTGGCTGAACAACGCCCCCAGCGAATCGATCGCTACCCGCCTCGGCTTCACCTTCTTCACCAGGTGCTCCACCCGCGCCATCAACCCGCTCAAATCAAACCCCCCGCTCACCACCTGCTGCGCATCCAGCCGCGGCGAAGCATCCAGAAACCCCCACCGCCCCTCCGCCTCCCACCTCCCCACATCCCACCCGAACGTCATCATGTTCTGCCGAATGTCCTCCGGCGTCTCCTCAAACGTAATAAAGATCCCCGGCTCCCCGTACTGCGTGATCCCCCCGGCCAGGAACTGCGCAGCAAATACCGTCTTCCCGCTCCCCGCTGTCCCCGCCACAATCGTCGTCCGCGCCCGCGGAACCCCGCCATACGAAAGCTCGTCATACCCCGGTATCCCCGTCGCCAGTTTCGCCAGTTCTCCTCTCGTCTGCGGCCCCTTGCCGCCTCCGTTCGTGATTACCACAAAACCTCCATTCAGAAATCCTCCTGGTGCTCTATGTCCAGCAGCGACGCAATCAACGACCGGTTCACCAGATCCCCCACCAGCCGGTGCGATGGCAAAGGCGATGCCCGAACCAGCGTCGGCGTCGCCAATACCCCGTACCGCTCCGCTTCCTCCGGCTCCTTCTCCACGTCCACCACCCACAATTGGCACGAACACCCCAGGAACGTATCGCAGATCGACCGGATCCGGTCCTCCAGCCCCACCGACCCCTGCGGACCCGCCACAAACAGTTTCAGCACCCGTATCCGCATCTGCTTCTCGCGATCGACCAGCCCCGGGCCGCCGCTCTCGCCGGACTGCCGGAACCTCTTCTCTTCACCAGGTGCACCCTTCCGTGCACCCAATCCTGGACGCCTGCCTCCATCGGCAAAACGCATCGGCTCTCCTTCCCATGATCCCGGCGGACAATATCCCATCGGACGCTCCTCACGATCGCCGACCCACGCCGTTCTGCTTCTTTCTGATTGTGCCCCACGGAGTTGAACTCCACCCGCGACTATAAACCTCTCCCCGCCGCCCCCGCATAGGGACTATTCCCTAGAAATTCACGCTTTTTTCACGCACCCGGCGTAATTATGCTCATCCTTCCTGGAATTCCCCCCTCAACTCCCCCAACTGACCTCCTCTTTGCTACGGGGCTCTTCCGTACGCGGCCTGCAGAATGTGTCTGATAAACTCGCGTACCAATGTCGATCTGTCTCTGTTTTTGGTAGGTGCGACAATTATGTTCCAATCCCCGATCGTTTATGTTGTCGATGACGATCTCTCCACCCTCAAATGCCTCCGCGCCGCCTTCGAGAATGCTCACCTCCGCGTCAAGTGCTACCACGATGGCCCCTCCTTCCTCCACGACTTCCGCGCCTTCCCCGCCGGTTGCCTCCTCCTCGACCTCCGCCTCCCCGACATGAGCGGCCTCGCCGTCATCGAACAACTCCGCCGACACCACGCCACCTTCCCCGTCATCATGATCACCGGCTACCCCGATGTCCGCGCCGCCGTCCACAGCTTCAAACTCGGCGCCATCGACTTCCTCGAAAAACCCGTCGACCTCGACAACATCGTCTCCCGCGTCCAGCGACTCCTCCAGGACGAACTCGCCCGCGCTGAACAACTCCAGGTCACTCGCGACATCCAGAACCGCCTCCGCACCCTCACCTCCCGCGAACAGGCCGTCCTCCAGCTCGTCGTCCAGGGACTCTCCAACAAAATGATCGCCGCCGACCTCGGCATCACCACCAAAACCGCCTCCCACCACCGCGCCAACCTCTCCGCCAAAATGGGCGCCTCCAACACCGCCGACCTCGTCCGAATGGTCGTCGCCGTCGACCCCGCCTCCTTCCTCAAATCCGCCCTCCAACACCGCCGCTCCACATTTTAATTCAAATATCTAAATCCATAAGATTACGCAAAAACACCTCCCCTTCCCCCAAACTTCTGAATTCTGAACTCTGAACTCTGAATTCCCCTCAAGCCCCGCGCTCAATCTGCTGCCGCGCCCACTGCCACGCCATCACCGTCCGCGGAAAACCCACCGTGTTCATCCCCAGCAAAACCGCCTGCTCAATCTCCCCCTCCGTCGCCCCCGCCTGCATCGCCCGCCGCACATGACTCCGCAACGCACTCTCCAAACCCGCCCCAACACAAATCCCGATCTTCACCAACGCGCACCCCTTCGCATCCAGCGGCCCCATCCCCTCCACCGCCTTCGCCACCTTCTCATGCGCCGCTCCCAGCTCCGGAAACCTCCTCACAAACTCCTTGAACGTCCCCGGCAACTTCGACGAACCACCACCCGCCTCCCCCGTCCCGCTGCCTCTTCCGTCTGCCATGTCGTTCTCCAACTAACAGTTCCCAGCTATTGCCAACCCCTCGCCGCCACCCCTCGAAAACCAGTCAAAAACTGTACAAAACCCGTCCAAAACGCGCCCAAAGCTTACCTCAACCCGCCCCCAAATGTACCCGAACCGCACCAACTCGGCCCCCCAAAGCTCCCAAAACACCCCCAAAATCTCCCCCCAACCCAACGCACAACAACCGCACTCCCCCCCAACTCCCGCCACCCCCCCCCCGCGACCCGCCCCCACGACCGGCCCCCGTAGTCCGATAAAATTTAACGCACACGCCCCCGTCACCCCTCCCGCATTCCCTATTCGCGAACGCTTCCTCCCCTCGAACTGGCAAATTGCGACAGCTCAACATCCACTCTGCGCCAATGTCCGATAAAGTTGCTTCCCCCAGCATTTCATCCCCCTGTATCCCCCTCCCCAAATTGCGAATATTTCCCCCCCCATAAATTACCTTAAGTCCCACGAAAAACAGCCTTTGTATCCCTGTTAAAAGTAATCGCCCACCACCGATAAAGAAGGCGGCGGTATCCGTATTTTTCCGCCTGCCCTGACTGCTCGCTTCACCAGGATTCCGGCAGGATATGCGTCGACTCCTCCAACTTCTCCGGCGGCTGCTCCCCCTCAGCCGCCGCAAATCCCGCGGCCAGTCCCCCGCTTTCTTCGAGAAACTCGAACCCCTCCTCCTTTTCTCCGCCGCCCCCCTCAACATCGTCCTCATCGACTCTGCCCTCGCCGATGTCTCCTCCCTCCGAAATGCCGTAACCCCAGGCGCCATCGTCATTAAGTACGACCGCTCCAAGGTCACCGCCCAGATGGTCCTCCAGAAAGCCGTCCACGAGGCCCTCGCCAACAACACCCAGATCGCCTCCCTCACCCTCCTCTCCCACGGCACCGCCGGCCAGTTCTCCCTTGGCTCCAACCTCATCACCAATCAAAACTTACAACTCACCGCCCCCGCCTGGGAAGACCTCGGACAACACCTCGCCCCCGACGCCCGCCTCTTCCTCTTCGACTGCCGCGTCGTCCAGGAAGGCTCCTCCGGCCAGGCCCTCATCAATAAACTTGCAACCCTCACCGGCGCCAATATTTACGCATCCACCAACCTCACCGGCAAGCACGGCGACTGGACCCTCGAAGCCTCCTCCCAAAACGCCCTCCCCCTCAACCCAACCCTCATCCCCCTCGACACCTCCCAACTCGCCAACTACCAGGGCGACCTCGTCTGGATCGGCGCAACCTCCGGCAGCACCATCGATTCCAGCCACACCTACAACAATTCCGCCAACTGGCAGGGCGGCGTCATCGACGACTCCTTCTCCGGCGTCACCCTCACCGGCAACCTCACCCTCTACCTCACCTCCACGCGCAACGCCTCCAGCGGCATGAACTTCGGTTACAACGGCAACTTCGACCTCACCGTCAAATCCGACAGCACCACCTCCCGCTCCATCACCCTCGGCAACGACATCACCGGTAACTTCGGCGGCACCAACAACCGCACCGTCACCATCGGCGACCCCACCAACCCCGTCAACATCTCCATCCCCGGCACCCGCACCCTCACCGCTACCTCCTCCGGCGACATCCTCGAACTCGACAACATTGTCAGCGGTTCCGGCGGCCTCACCACTGCCGGCGCAGGAACCGTATTGCTCAATGGCGCAAACACTTACACCGGCACCACCACCATCGCCACCGGCACCACCCTCCAGGTCGGCGACGGCTCCAACGCCACCGCCACCCCCGGCGACGCCACCAATTCCGTCACCCCCGTCTCCGTCGTCGTCAACGGCACCCTCGCCATCGATTACAACGCCAGCCCCGCCGAATGGTTCGCCACCCTCACCGGCGCCGGCACCATCAAACTCCTCGACTCCGGATCCACCGAATCCGTCAAGTACGGCGGCACCGCCACCGCCTTCGCCGGCACCCTCATCATCGGCCCCGAATGCCGCTTCCAAATGGACGTTTCCTCCGCCATCTTCGCCTCCTCTTCCAGCATCACCGTCCAGAACAATGGCGGCCTATTTGTTGTCGGTGCAGGCACTTACGGCGGCACAATGTCCCTCGCAGGATCGGGCTACAGCGGCGACGGACACCCCTACGGCGCCATCCGTTTCGCCAACAACGCCTACACCCTCTCCGGCACCATCACCCTCGCCTCCAACGCCGTCATCACCGCCGGCAGCAACACCAATTCCGCCCTCAATATCTCCGGCAACATCGTCGATGGCGGCGCCGGCTTCTCCCTCAACCTCGTCACCACCGGCAATCTCACCCTCAGCGGCACCAGCACTTACACCGGCGGCGCCATCCTCACCGGCAACATCCTCCTCGGGTCTTCCACCGCCCTCCCCACCAACGGAAACGTAACCCTCGGCTGCAGCACGCAATACGGCACCCCACCCGCAGCAACCGCCGGCCTCCTACTCATGAACGGCTTCAACGCCACCATCGGCGCCCTCACCGTTGGCGCCGGCGCCACCCCCGGCGACGTCGAAAACGATGGCGCCGCCAACTCCACCCTCACCGTCGGCGGCGGCAACTTCTCCTTCTCCTACGCCGGCACCCTCATCGACGGCTCCGGCGCCGGCAAACTCGGCCTCACCAAAATCGGCACCGGCACCCTCACCCTCACCGCCAACAACACCCTCTCCGGCGCCACCACCATCTCCTCCGGCGGCATCCAAATCAATGCCGCTGCCGCACTTGGAAACAGCACCGTCGCCATTGGTTCAACCAACGGCCTCGCTTTCCTCAACGGCATCGGCACCTTCACCCTCGGTGGCGTCGCCGGCGCTTCCAACGAAGCACTCCTCGATACCTCCGCCGCCGCCGTCACTCTCAACGTGGGTAACAACAACACCAACGCCTCCTATTCCGGTGCCCTCAGCGGCTCCGGCGCTCTGACGAAAATCGGCACCGGCACCCAAATCCTCGCCGGCACAAACACTTACACCGGCACCACCACCATCTCCGCCGGCACCCTCCAGGTCGGTGATGGCGCCACCAGCGGCACCCTCAGCAACTCCACCGCCATCGCCGACGCCGCCACCCTCCAATTCAGCCGCTCCGACACCGACATCCTCAACTTCGGCGGCGCTATCTCCGGCGCGGGCGCAATCGTCGTCACCGGCGGCGGCTCCGTGAAACTCGGCGGCACCGACACCGGCTTCACCGGCACCACCACCGTCACCGGCAACTCCCGCCTCAATGCCGCCTCCGTCTCCGCCGTCGGCACCGCCACCGCCATCACCGTCAACGCCGGCTCTGCCCTCTATGCCTCTCAGTCCGGCACTTACAACAACACCATTTCCATCGCCGGAAGCGGCTGGTCCAACGACATCACCAGCCAGCCCGTCGGCGCACTCCGACTCTGGAACACCACCTGGGCCGGCGCCGTCACCCTCACCGCCCCCTCCACCATCACCGCTTACAAAGCCACCGCCACCATTTCCGGGGCCATTACCGGCGCTTTCGGCCTCACCTTCTCCAACAGTAACAACGCCAGCAACCCCGGCACGCTAACCCTCTCCGGCACCAACACCTACGGTTCCACCACCGTCTCCCGCGACACCGTCGTCATCGAAAATGCCGCCGCCTCCCTCCCCACCGGCCCCCTCATCATGGACGGCGGCACCCTCCACTTGAACGGCCGAAGCTATGCCGTCTCCTCCCTCGCCAGCACCGCCAACAGCGGCACCATCGACGACAACGCCGCCGCCTCCATCACCCTCACCGTCGGCTCCGACAACACCTCCACCGCTTTCTCCGGCCTCCTCGCCGACGGTGCCGGCGGCGGCACGCTCTCCCTCATCAAAACCGGCACCGGCACCCTTACCCTCAGCAGTGCCAATACTTACACCGGAACCACCACCCTCAACTCCGGCGGCCTCAATATCAACAACGCTTCCGCCCTCGGCATCGGCACCTTCATCATCAATGGCGGCACCATCGACAACACCAGCGGCGCCGCCATCACCCTCGCCAACAACCCCGAAACCTGGGCCGCCGGCTTCACCTTCGCCGGCTCCAACGACCTCAACCTCGGCACCGGCACCATCGCCCTCACCGCCGACATTACCATCACCGATCCCGCCCAAACCCTCACGGTAGGGGGGGTGATCTCCGGCGCCCACAGCCTCACCAAGTCCGGCGCCGGCACCATGACCCTCGCCGGCACCAACACTTACAGCACCGGCACCACCCTCGTCAGCGGCCAGTTGAACCTGAACAACGCCGCCGCCCTCGGCACCGGCACTTTCACCGTCAACGGCGGCGTCATCGACAACACCAGCGGCGGAACCCTCACCGTCACCAACGCCCAAACCTGGGCCGCCAGCTTCACTTTCCTCGGCACCAACAACCTCAACATGACGACCGGAGCGATCACCCTCACCGCCAGCACGACGGTCACGGTCGCCGCCGGAGCCCTCGCCATCGCCAGCGTCATTTCCGGTGGCTTCGCCCTGAACAAGGCCGGCAGCGGCACCGAAACCCTCTCTGCGGCAAATACTTACACCGGTGGCACGACCGTCAGCGCCGGCCTTCTCTACATCAACAATGCGACCGGTTCGGGCACCGGCACCGGTGCCGTGGTGGTCAACGGCGGCACCCTCGGCGGCACCGGCACCATCAGCGGCAGCGTCACCACCAACTCCGGCGCGACCCTCGGCCCCGGCGTCGCCGGACCCTCCGCCTTCGCCACGGGCGCTCTCACCGTCGCCTCCGGCGGCACCTTCGATATCGACATCAACACCAGCACCGCCGGCACCGGCTATGACCAGCTCAACGTCACCGGCTCGGTCAACCTCACCGGCAGCACCCTCCACCTCAACGGCACCCGCCCGCACAACGCCGGCGACACCATCACCCTCATTAGCAATGACAGCACCGACGCTATTATCGGAACCTTCACTGGCCTGGCCGAAGGCGCCGTCGTCTCCCTCAACGGCGTCAAGTACACCCTCAGCTACGTCGGCGGCACCGGCAACGACGTCGTCCTGACCGACGCCTCCCCGACCGTCGCCACCGCCGCCAACGCCACCCCCAGCCCCGTCACCGGCACCACCACCGCCCTGAGCGTCCTCGGCGCCTCTTCCGCCGGCGAATCGTCCCTCACCTACACGTGGGCCGCCACGAGCAAGCCGGCGTCCAGCAATCCCGTCTTCAGTGCCAACGGCACCAACGCCGCGAAGAACACCACCGTTACCTTTGACAAGGCCGGCAGTTACACCTTCCAGGTGACGATCAGCGACGGGTCGAACAGCGTCACCAGCAGCGTGAGCGTCACGGTGAACCAGACGCTCACCACGGTTTCCGTCTCGCCCGGCAGCGTCACGCTCGTTGCGCTCGGAACGCAGCAGTTCAGCGCCACGGCCAATGACCAGTTCGGTGCGGCACTCGCGAGCCAGCCCGGCTTCACGTGGTCGATCTCGAGCGGCGTCGGCTCGGTCAATTCCAGCGGCCTGTACACGGCCCCCGCCGGCAACGGTTTCGCGTCGGTGCAGGCGACCAGCGGCGGCGTGAACGGCATCGCATCGGTCAGCGTCGCCAACACCATCTACTCTGGCCAGGTGGGGCACTGGACCTTCGATTCGGATGCCAGCGATAGCAGCGGGAACGGCAACAACGGCACGCTCACGAATGGCGCGCTGATCGACACGACTCCGTCCACCAACAAGGTCGGGGCAGGCAAGCTCTCGCTGGACGGAACCAACGATTACGTGGACCTCGCGAGCCATGTCAGCAGTTTCAGCGGGATGACACAGGGGACGATCTCGGCCTGGATCAAGACGACGATGGGTGGCACGAGGGACATTCTCACGCTCAACGACAACTCGGGGAACAACTACGCCTCCCTGTACCTCGCGGGCGGGAAACTTGAATTCGAAGTTTTCAATTCGAGCGACAAGCTCGACGTGGCGTCCAACGCGACGGTGAACGACGGCAACTGGCACCAGGTTGCCGTGACGGTGGACGCAACGGGCAACAAGCTGTACGTCGACGGGGTGGCGGCGGCGTCAACGTACTTTACGGGCAACTCGTCGACACAGGCCTTCTTCAGCGCGGTGTCGGCGCTGAGTTACATGGAGATCGGCAGCTATAAGTACAGCACGGGGCTGTCGGAGCTGTTTGCCGGCGCGATCGATGACGTTCGCGTCTATAACCGGGCGCTGACAAGCACGGACATCGCGCAACTTGCGACCATCGCGCCGATGCTGGACAGCAGCAAGAGTCCGGTGCTGAGCGGGGAAAACCAGGGATCAGGCGCTCCGTCCGGCGCGGTGGGCACGCTGGTATCGAGCCTGGTGGATTTCGCATCGCCCAGCGGGCAGGTGGACAACATCACCGACGTCAACGATAGCGCGCTGCTCGGCATCGCGGTGACGGCGGCCGACACGTCCAACGGAAGCTGGTGGTACAGCACCAACGGGGGAACCAGTTGGAGCGCGCTGGGGGCGGTGGCAAACAACAACGCGCGGCTGCTCGCCGCCGATGCCAACACGCGGATCTATTTCCAGCCGAACGCCGGGTACGCGGGCACGCTGGGCGGCGCGATCACCTTCCGCGCATGGGACCAGACCGCCGGCAGCAACGGCGGCCTGACCGACACCACCTCCAACGGCGGCAGCACCGCTTTCTCCAGCGCCACCGACACCGCCAGCCTGGTGGTAAACGCTGCGCCAACGGTGGCGACAGCGGCGCAGGCTTCGCCGAGCCCGGTAACCGGCACGACGACCGCATTGAGCGTGCTCGGCGCGGATGACGGCGGCGAGGCGAACCTCACCTACACCTGGGCGACCACGAGCAGTCCCGCCGGATCGAGTCCGGTGTTTTCAGCCAATGGCACGAACGCCGCCAAGAACTGCACGGTCACGTTCAACAAGGCGGGCGCTTACACCTTCACGGTGACCATCGCGGATGCCCAGGGGCTCTCGACCACCAGCGTTGTCAGCGTCACGGTCAATCAGACCCTCACCACGATCTCCGTTTCGCCCGCAAGCGTTTCCCTCAATGCCGGCGGCACGCAGCAGTTCACGGCCACGGCGCTCGATCAATTTGGCGTTGGCATGGCCAGCCAGCCCGGGTTCACCTGGACCCTGGCCAGCGGCAGCGGCTCGGTCAACGCAAGCGGCCTGTACACGGCGCCCCTGACCAGCGGAAGTGCTTCGGTGAAAGCCACCAGCGGGGCGGTCAACGGCACCGCCTCGGTCACGGTCACGAATCTCGCCCCCACCGTCGCCACCGCGGCGACGGCCACGCCTTCTTCGAACGCAGGGACTACTTCCGTTCTCAGCGTGCTGGGCGCGGACGACGGCGGCGAATCCAACCTGACTTACACCTGGGCCACGACGGGCACGCCTCCCGCGGCCGTCACTTTCAGTGCCAACGGCACCAATGCGGCCAAAAGCACCACCGCGACCTTCACCACCGCGGGCACCTATAATTTTCAGGTCACCATCACGGATTCGGGGGGCCTTTCGGTCACTAGTTCCTGCACTGTCACCGTCAATTTCGGCATTTTCACCAACGCGCAGGACATCGGATCCCCCGCGATCCACGGCTCAACCACTTACAGCAGCGGCACGTACACGATCAGCGGCAGCGGCTCGGGCATCACGGGCACGGCCGACCAGATTCAGAACGCATGGTTCCTCGTCAGCGGAAACGCGATGATCACCGCCCGGGTGGTGAGCCTCGGGAGCGTCTCTACCGCCATGGCTGGCGTCATGATCCGCACCTCCCTGAGTTCCGGCGGCCTTTATGCCGCCAACGCGCTGACTGCCGGCACTGGCATGGGTTATTTCCGCACGACCAGCAGTACCGCGCCCACTTCGGGATCCTGGGGATCCGCGACCGCGCCCGAATGGATCAGGCTGGTCAGCAGCGGCACCACTGTGACCGGCTATTTTTCGAGTGACGGCGTGACCTGGAATAGCGCGGGCTCGATCAGCATTTCGCTTGGCGCCAGCAACTACTTTGGTCTTTTCGTCACCTCCGGCAACGTCACTCAATCGGACACGGCTACTTTCGACAACGTCATGATTGGCCAGGCGCCGACCGTCGCCACGCCTGCGGCCGCCAGTCCCACCACCGTCACCGCCAACACTTCGGCCCTGAGCGTACTTGGGGCCGACGACGGCGGCGAAGCCAATCTCAAATACACCTGGTCTGCGACTTCGAAGCCCGCGGGAGCATCGCCGACGTTCAGCGTCAACGGCACAAATGCAGCCAAGAACTCGACAGTCACTTTCAACAAAGCGGGAAGTTACACCTTCACCGTCACCATCAGCGACGCCTATGGGCAGACGGCCACCAGCACCGTCAATGTCACGGTCAATCAGACGCTCACCAGCGTTGCGGTCTCGCCGGCCAGCCCCACGCTCAATGAGAATGCGACGCAGCAATTCACGGCGACGGCCTATGACCAGTTCAACGTTGCCATGGCGGCGCAGCCCGCATTTACATGGAGCAAAACCGCGGGCGTAGGGTCGATCAACGCCACCGGTCTCTACACCGCACCGTATGGCACCGGCACCGCCACGATTCAGGCCTCCACGGGTGGGGTGAATGGAACCGCCTCGATCACCGTGAACAATGCGGCCCCGACGATTGCCACGCCCGCCGCCGCGTCTCCTTCCCCCGTCACCGGCACGACCACCACCCTCTCCGTGCTGGGCGCCGATGACGGCGGCGAGCCAAACCTCACCTACACCTGGACGGCGACGGCCAAGCCCGCCGGCAGCAACCCAGCCTTCGGTGCGAACGGTTCGAACGCGGCGAAGAGCATCACTGTGACTTTCGACAAAGCGGGATCGTACACCTTCCAGGTGACGATCGACGACGGCACGAACCAGATTACCGGCAGTGTGTCGGTCACCGTGAATCAAACGCTTACGGTGATCGATTTGTCACCGGCGACGGCATCACTGAACGAGAATGATTCCCAGCAGTTCACGGCTACCGGAAACGACCAGTTCGGCGACGTGATGTCGCCGCAGCCGACGTTCACCTGGACCCGGACCAGCGGCATCGGCTCCATCGATTCCAGCGGCCTTTATACGGCGCCGGGCGCCGCCGGCGCCGCGACGATCCAGGTTTCGAGCGGCAGCGTCAATGCTTCGGCCAGCATCACGATCACCAACGCGCCGCCGACCATCGCCACGAATGCGGCTGCGACGCCATCGCCTGTCACTGGCACCACCACCGCGTTGTCCGTGCTCGGCGCGGATGACGGCGGCGAGTCCAACCTCACGTATTCCTGGACTGTCACGGCGAAGCCCGCCGGCAGCAACCCGGCTTTCAGCATCAACGGCACCAACGCCTCGAAGAACACGACCGTCACCTTTGATGCCGCGGGCACTTACACGTTCCAGGTGACGATTGATGACGGCACAAACCAGATCACGGACACCGTCAGCGTGACCGTCAACCAGACCCTTACCACGCTCAGTCTTTCGCCGGCGAGCGCCGCTTTGAATCGCAACGGCACGCAGCAGTTCACAGCCATGGGCTACGACCAATTCGGCCAGGCGATGTCGCCGCAACCGGCGCTTACGTGGAGCGTGTTCTCCGGCGTCGGCTCCATCGATTCGAGCGGCCTTTACACTGCGCCGAACGCCGCCGGATCGGCGGTGGTGAAAGTTGTCAGTGGCTCGGTCAGCAATACGGCCAACATCACGATCTCGGACGCGGCGCCGACCATCGCCACCCCCGCGGCCGCCGTTCCGTCGCCCGTGACGGGCCTTACGACGGCGCTCTCCGTGCTGGGCGCCGACGACGGGGGCGAAAGCAATCTCACGTACACGTGGAGTGCGACGACAAAGCCCGCCGGCAGCAATCCGGGCTTCAGCCAAAACGGATCCAATGCGGCGAAAAACGCGACGGTCACGTTTGATACGGCCGGCAGCTACACATTCCAGGTCACCATTGATGATGGCACCAATCAGGTCACCGACACGGTCTCGGTCACCGTTGACCAAACCCTCACGACGATCACGATCGCTCCTGCTTCTGTGACGCTCAACGAAAATGGCACCCAGCAATTCACCGCGACCGGGTTTGACCAGTTCAACGCCGCGATGGCGGTGCAGCCGTCATTTACCTGGAGTAAAACCGCAGGCGTCGGGTCGGTCGATGCCGCAGGACTCTATACCGCTCCGTACGGGACCGGCACGGCCACGGTTCAGGCTTCCAGTGGCGGTGTGACCGGCACTGCCTCCGTTACGGTCAACAATGCCCCGCCCACGATTGTTTCCGGCGCCGCCGCGACGCCTTCCCCGGTGACCGGCACCACCACGGCGCTCTCCGTGCTGGGCGCCGACGACGGCGGGGAGAGCAACCTCACGTACACGTGGGCCGTCACATCGCAGCCCGCTTCGAGCAACCCCGCTTTCAGTGTGAACGGCACGAACGCTGCGAAAAACGCCATCGTCACTTTCGATTGCGCCGGGGTTTATACGTTCCAGGTCACAATCGATGACGGGACCCAACAGGTCACGGATACGGTTTCCGTCACGGTCAACCAGACGCTCACCGCAATTGTTGTCTCCCCCGCATCGGTCACCCTGAACGAAAACGGGACGCAGCAATTCACGGCCTTTGGCAATGACCAGTTCGGCAATGCGTTGACGAGCCAGCCGTCCTTTACCTGGACGCAGACTTCCGGGGTCGGTTCAACGGACGCTTCCGGGCTCTACATGGCGCCGTACGGGACCGGCTCCGCAGTTGTGCAGGCCGCAAGCGGTGGGGTGACCGCCACGGCGTCCGTCACCGTGATCAACGCCCCACCCACGATTGTCACCTCTGCCGCGGCGACGCCCTCTCCCGTGACCGGCACCACGACCGCGCTCTCGGTGCTGGGGTCCGACGACGGCGGCGAGAGCAACCTGGTCTACACGTGGTCTGTGACGAGTCAGCCGGCGTCGAGCAATCCCGCGTTCAGCATCAACGGAACCAATGCCGCCAAAAATCTGACCGTCACTTTCGACAAGGCCGGGACGTACACGTTCGAGGTGACGATTGACGACGGGACCAACCAGATCACCGACAGTGTGACAGTGGTCGTCCAACAAACGCTTACTTCCATTTCCCTTTCCCCGGCGAGCGCAACGCTGAATCAAAACGACACGCAGCAGTTCGCGGCCACTGCGTTTGATCAGTTCAACGCTCCCCTCGCCGCACAACCCGCGTTCACTTGGAGCAAGCTCTCCGGCATCGGATCGATCGATGCTTCCGGCCTCTATACCGCTCCTTACGCCACGGGCAGTGCCGTGATCCAGGTCGTCAGCGGCGGCTTCACGGACACTGCAAACGTCACCGTTAACAATGCGCCGCCCACCGTTGCAACCACCGCCGCGGCGACGCCTTCTCCTGTCACGGGGACCACCACGGCGCTCTCGGTGCTTGGTGCGGATGACGGCGGAGAATCCAACCTCACGTATTCGTGGACGGCCACCGCCAAGCCCGCCGGCAGCAGCCCGAGCTTCAGCGCCAACAGTTCGAACGCCGCCAAGAACTGCACGGTGACGTTCGACAAGGCCGGGACTTACACGTTCCAAGTCACCATCGACGATGGCACCAACCAGATTACCGACAGCGTCACCGTGACCGTTGATCAGACGTTGACGGCGATTACGGTCTCTCCGGCCACCGCCACCGTTCACGAAAATGCCACCCAGCAATTCACGGCCACGGGCTTCGACCAGTTCGGGGACGCGCTCTCGGTGCAGCCGTCCTTCGCGTGGAGCGAAATCAGCGGCGTCGGGGGCATTGATTCTTCCGGCCTCTTTACCGCACCGTACGGCACGGGCAGCGCCGACATCCAGGCGGCAAGCGGAGGCATCAACGGCACGGCGAGTGTGACAGTCATTAACGCGCCGCCCACTATCGCCGTCCACGCCGCCGCCACGCCGAATCCTGTCACCGGCTTCACGACCGACCTCTCCGTTCTTGGTGCGGACGACGGCGGCGAACCGAACCTCATTTATTCCTGGTCGCTCCTCGCCAGCCCCGCTTCGAGCAATGCCACCTGCAGCATCAATAATTCCAACGCGGCGAAAAATACGACGATCACTTTCGACAAGGCCGGCAACTACACGTTCGAAGTCACGATCGACGACGGCGCCAACCAGATCACCGACACTATCTCCGTCACGGTCAGCCAGACGCTCACCTCCATCACGATCACCCCGGCATCCGTCACGCTCAACGAAAACCAGACGCAGCCATTCACCGCTGTCGCCAACGACCAGTTCGGCGATCCGCTCGCCGCCCAGCCCGCCTTCACCTGGACGAAAACCAGCGGCGTGGGCACGATCGATTCGTCAGGGCTTTACACCGCTCCCTACGGCACGGGCAGCGCGGCGATCCAGGTGGCAAGCGGCGGCGTGAACAGCTCCGCGGGCGTCACGGTCGTCAATGCGTCCCCCACGATCGTCACCAATGCGTCCGCAACGCCCAACCCCATCGCCGGCACCACCACCGCGCTCTCCGTGCTGGGTGCGGACGACGGCGGCGAAAGCAACCTGACATACACCTGGGCCCTCACCTCCCAACCCGCCTCGAGCAACCCGACGTTCACCATCAACGGTTCCAACGCCGCCAAAAACACGACCGTCACCTTTGACATGGCGGGCACCTATACCTTCCAGGTGACGATCGATGACGGCACGAACCAGGCGACCGATACGGTCACCGTTGTCGTCGACCAGACGCTCACGCGCATCGATGTCTCCCCCGCCACGGCCACGCTCAACGAAAATGGCACACAGCAATTTACGGCCACCGGGTACGACCAGTTCGACAATCTCCTGTCCGTCCAGCCGTCGTTTACGTGGTCGCAGGTGTCCGGTGTCGGCGCGATCAATTCCGGGGGCCTCTACACCGCGCCGAACGGCACCGGCACAGCGACCATTCAAGCCGGCAGCGGGGGGGTGACAGGCTCCGCATCCATCACCATCAACAACGCCGCTCCGACGCTCATCAGCGATTCCGCCGCGCCGAGTCCTGTCACCGGCCTCAGCACCGACCTGAGCGTCGTTGCCGATGATGATGGCGGGGAACCCGCTCTCGTTTACCGCTGGTCCGTCACCAGCAAGCCCGCAGGCAGCCAGCCGCTGATCACCACCAACAACTCCAACGCCGCCAAAAATACGACGGTCATGTTCGACATGGCGGGGAATTACACGTTGCAGCTTACCATTGACGACGGCACGAACCAGGTGACCGACACGATCACCCTCACGGTGCAGCAAACGCTCACCACCATCACGGTGGCGCCAGCCACGGCCACGCTCAACGAAAACGACACGCTGCAGTTCGCCGCCACGGCTTTCGACCAATTCCACGCTCCCATGGCCACGCAGCCTCCCATCACCTGGAGCGAGACCAGCGGGGTCGGCAGCGTCGATGCCACGGGTCTCTACACCGCCCCCTACGGCACCGGAACTGCCACGGTGAAAGCCGCCAGCGGTGCGGTCAGCGGTACGGCAACGATCACGGTTAACAATGCCGCTCCCACCCTCGTGACCAACGCCACGGCAACGCCGAATCCGGTCACCGGCACCACCACCGATCTTTCCGTCCTGGGCGCGGACGATGGCGGCGAAAGCAATCTCACCTACTCCTGGACCCTGACCGCGCAGCCGGCCTCCAGCAATCCCACGTTCAGCATCAATGGTTCCAACGCGGCGAAGAACACGACCGTCACCTTCGACAAGGCCGGCACCTACACCTTCCAGGTGACCATCGACGACGGCACCAACCAGATTACCGACACCGTCACCGTCGTGGTCAACCAGACCCTCACCACCATCGCCGTCGCACCCGGATCCGCGGCCCTCGACGAAAATCAGACGCAGCCCTTCACCGCCCTCGCCTCGGATCAGTTCGGCGATCCGATGAGCACGCAGCCCTCCTTCACCTGGACCAAGGTCAGCGGCGTCGGCACAATCGATTCTGCAGGCCTGTACACGGCCCCCTACGGCACCGGGTCCGCGGTCGTTCAGGCGGCCGTCGGCGGTGTCAGCAGCACTGCGAATGTCACTGTCACCAACGCTCCGCCGACCATTGTCACAAACGCCGTCGCGAACCCCTCGCTCGTCAGCGGCACCACGACGTCGCTCTCCGTCCTCGGCGCCGACGATGGCGGTGAATCCAACCTCACCTATTCCTGGTCCATCACCTCGCAGCCGGCCTCCAGCAATCCTGCGTTCAGCATGAACAGTTCCAACGCCGCCAAATCCACAACGGTCACTTTCGATGCCGCCGGTACTTACACTTTCCAGGTGACGATCGACGACGGCACCAATCAGATCACGGACATCGTCACCGTCATCGTCGATCAAACCCTCACCACCATCGCCGTGAGCCCCGCCACTGCCACGCTCAACGAAAACCAGACGCAGCAATTCACCGCCGTGGCATACGACCAGTTCAATACCGCCATGGCCGCGCAACCCGCATTCACCTGGAGCAAAGCGGCCGGCGTTGGCGCCATTGATGGCGCCGGTCTTTACACAGCGCCGTACGGCACCGGCGCCGCGACCCTCCAGGCCGGCAGTGGGGGGGTGACAGGCTCGGCGAGCGTTACCGTCAACAACGCCGCGCCGACCATTGCCGCCCCTGAAGCCGCCACGCCCACTCCAGTCACCGGCACATCTTCCGACCTCTCCATCCTCGGGGCGGATGACGGCGGCGAAGCGAACCTCGTCTACCGCTGGTCGGTGACCGGCAAGCCCGCCGGCAGCAACCCCACCTTCTCCGCCAACAACACAAATGCCGCCAAGAACACCACCCTCCTCTTCGACAAGGCCGGCACCTACACGGTTGATGTCACGATCGACGACGGCACCAAGACCATCACCGATTCCCTCGTGCTCAACGTCCAGCAAACCCTCACCACGATTGCCCTCACCCCCAATGCCGTCACCCTGAACGAAAACCAGGCGCAGCAATTCGCCGCGGTGGCCAAAGACCAGTTCGGCGATCCGCTCGCCGCCCAGCCTGCCTTTACCTGGACGAAGACCGGGGGCATTGGGACGCTCGATGCGGCTGGCCTGTTTACCGCTCCCTATGCCACCGGGACCGCCACTATTCAGGTTGCCAGTGGAGGCGTTAGCAGCACGGCCAGCATCACGATCAACAACGCCGTACCCACCATCGCTGTCGGCGCCGCCGCCACGCCCAATCCGGTCACCGCGAACAGCACCGGGCTGTCCGTCCTCGGCGCGGACGACGGCGGCGAAGCCAATCTCGTTTACTCCTGGACCGCACTTGCCAAGCCCGCCGGCAGCAACCTCGTTCTTTCCGCAAACAATTCCAATGCCGCGAAGAACACCACCGTCACTTTCGACAAGGCCGGCAGCTACACGTTCCAGGTGACCATCAACGACGGCACCAACCAGATCACCGACAGTGTGACGGTTGTCGTTAACCAGACGCTCACCACGATCACCCTCACCCCGGCGGCACAGACGCTCTCTGAAAACGGCACCCAGCAGTTCACCGCCACCGGGTTCGATCAGTTCAACAATCCCATGTCCACGCAGCCCGCGTTCCTCTGGAGCCGCACCAGCGGCATCGGCAGCATCGATTCCAGCGGCCTCTTCACGGCACCGCCCGCCCCTGGAAGCGCCACGATCCAGGTCGCCGTTGGCGCCATCCACGCCAATGCCTCGCTTACCATTGTCGACGCCCCGCCGGCCATCCTCACCCATGCCGTCGCCAACCCTTCGCCGGCCAGTGGCACTTCCGCCAACCTCTCCGTCCTCGCCACCGATGATGGCGGAGAACCGCACCTCACTTACAGGTGGTCCGTCACTGCCCAGCCCGCCGGCAGCAGCCCCGCCTTTGCCGTCAACGGCACTAACGCCTCGAAAAACACGACGGTCCACTTCGATAAGGCCGGCAATTACACGTTTCTTGTCACCATAGATGATGGCGTCAACCAGATTACCGATGCCGTCTCGCTCACCGTCACCCAAACCCTCACCTCAATCGCGCTCACTCCCTCCTCCGCTGCGATCAACCAGAATGGCAGTCAAACCTTCTCCGCCACCGCACTCGATCAGTTCAACAACCCTATGTCGGTTCAGCCGGCCATCACCTGGTCGAAGCTCGCGGGCATCGGCGCTGTCGATGCCGCGGGCAATTACACCGCGCCCGCCGCGTCCGGCACCGCGACCATCCAGGCCGCCGCCGGCGCCGTCACCGCCAGCGCCGCCATCACCATCCAGAACGCCGCTCCCACCCTCTCGACTCCCGCCGGTGCCGCGCCGAACATCGTGACGGGGACGACTGCGGCCCTCTCCGTCCGTGCGGCCGATGACACGTCCGAATCCTTGCTCACCTATACGTGGTCCCTCGCCGCCCAGCCTCCCGGCGCCGCACCCACTTTCTCCATCAACGGCACCAACGCCGCCAAAGACACCCTCGTCACCTTCAATCGCGCCGGCGCCTACACGTTCCTGGTGACCGTGTCGGACGGCGTCAACAACATCACCAGCAACGTTACCGTCACCGTCGATCAAACCCTTAGTGCACTGACCATCTCGCCCAAGGCGGCCACCGTCAGCGCCGCCAGCACCGCCCAATTCTCCGCCGCCGCCTTCGATCAGTTCAATAACCCGATGACCCAGGCGGTTCCCCTCCAGTGGTCCACGAGCGACAACAACACCGTCGATGCCACCGGTCTCTTTACCGCCCGTTCCTCCAGCGCGAGTGCCACCGTTACGGTGAGCAGCGGCACCCGCCAGGCGACCGCCACGGTCGCGATCGACCACCCCGCCTCCGGCCCCGCCAACCCGCCACCCTCCACCGGTCCCACGCCTCCCCCCTCGCCGCCCCCCACCCCTTCCCCCGCGCCTGTCCCTGCCCCCGAGCCGCCGCCCCCCCCGCCCCCGCCGTCGCAACCCACCTCCCCCACGAGCACTCCCACCGGAGGCGACAGCAGCAACTC
>JBQCGD010000131.1:0-35231 GCA_051955985.1 Phycisphaerae bacterium
CTCCTCCCCCCCGAAGAAACCATCACCAACATCTCCGTCGGCCTTTCGACCGGCGGCTGGACTACCACCACCCTCGACCCCCAAGGCAACCCCGTCGGCGTCCCCCCCAAACAGATGACCCCCCTCTTCCCGCTGCAGGTCATAAACCATTCTGACCAATGCCAGTTACGTCTCCCCATCGACCCCTGCATGCGCTTCGACTACCAGGCCGTCGCCATCGACACCTCCGGCGACGAGCACCCCATCCTCACCGACGCCCCGCGATTCACCGGCACCATCGCCCCCGATTCCATCGCCCGCGTCTTCTCCTTCGACCTCCCGGTGGAAAAAGTCGCCAGTTTCCAGCTTTCCGTCCGGCACACGCGCCACTTCATGATCTTCCGCCATGTCTCGCTCCGGGCAGGAGTTAACACCGCCCCGCTCGCCCAGACCAGCGTCGCCCTCTGTGAAGCCGACAAGGCCCTCTACGACACCGACTACCTGCAGATGCTTTCCCAGGTCGCCACCGCGCTCGAATCCAACGACCTCGACGCCGCCCAAAAATCCTTCACCGCCTTTGCAGCCGCCACCCACAAACGCTGCCTCGCCCTCGACGGCACCACCACCGCCTACCTCGTCCCCCTCGGCGAACCCGTCCTCGACCAAATCAACTCCGCCCTGCAAACCGGCGACCGCGACACCGCCCTCCGCCTCCTCAACGCCGAAACCCCCGCAGGCAACAACCTTTGGCAGCTCACCCACCAGCTCGCCCTGGTCGTCCCCGTCACCTCCCTCCAATATCCCTGAGCCCCCCCAAAGATTAGTTCCATTCGTGAATTTACCTCGCATTTCAGCAAGTGCACGCTCCCCTTGTCTCCTTCCCCACCTTTCTGTATGATGCCCGATTCCTGTAAATCGCCTGAAATTTGGAGCAAGACAATGTCTCTCGATCGCAGCCTCAAGGGCAAAAGCACCCTCGAACGTCACCGCAACGTGCTTCGTCGTTCCGAACGCATCCTCACCCTCGAAGACAATGACAAGTGGAGCGAAGGCAAGAGCTCAGTCTTCGGCCTCGTGAAGGTCGCCCACCGCAAGCAGGCCGCCGCCAAGAAGGCCCCGAAGGCCGAAGCCGCCGCCGAAGGCGCCGCTGCCACCCCGGCCGCCGGCAAGGCCGCCGCCCCGGCCGCAGCCGCTGGCAAAGCCGCTGCCGCCCCCGCCGCCAAGGCCGCGCCGAAGAAGTAAATCGCCCGAGAGCGTTATTTCGAATCAGCAACGTCGGACCGCGCAACACGGTCCGACGTTCTTTTTTGCTCCAACTTTTTAGCCGCCAACAGATAACGCGCGAACGACCACAGCCCGGAAAAGCGGTACCCCGGGTCCACATACTTCTCAATCACGTAAAACGCAAAGTAGTAAGCGCGCGAAAACGCCCAGATCGCCAGCACCAGCAGCGCCGCCGTCTTCCACGTCGGGGTTTCCAGCCACAACATCCCGCCCGCAATCGCACCGATCGCAACGAACAGCGCCGCCTTGAGATACATCCATCGCGGGTTCTGCAGATCGCCCATCATCCCTCCAGCGCAGGGAGCCGCAGGTGCAGTTCCTCCGCCCACCGCCGCCGCACCCACAGCGTGAGCAGCGAAACCGCAAGTAACCACCCGCACGCCACTTGCGAAAAGGTCAGCACCCCGACAACCGGCGGGTTATCCGCTCGCAGAAATTCCAGCACAAACCGAATCAGCGCATAGCCGACCCCCAGCAGCAAAAACCGCTCCCCCACCACCTGCCGCCGCGAAAAACCACTCACCAGCAGCCCCGCCAACCCGGCGCACAGCCCCGCCTCCATCAGTTGCACCGGATACACCGGCAACGACGCCAAAGCGTCGGCCTCCAGCGCGCCTCCCCGCACCTGCTCCACAAACGCAAACGACCCGCGCGGAAACCGCACGCCCAACCACCACGGCGCCACCTTCCCGTAACAACACCCGGCGAAAAAGCACCCCACCCGCCCGCACGCAATCCCCAGCGCCGCCGGCGCCGCCAGCACATCCCCGATCACCCCGATGGGAATCCGTGCCAGAACTGAATACCCGACCCCCGCGGCGGTCGCACACACCATCGCCCCCACCAGCACCACCCCGTGCGACGCCTCTGCCGTCACCGCGTCGGTCCACCACCCAAACGCATAAGCCCCTGCGATTCCAGCTCCTACAACCAGCGGCACCATCAAATCAACGAGCGACGCATCCACTGCCGCCCGTCCGGCCAGTCGCCGCGCAAGCAGCCACGCGAGGATCAACCCGAAGACGATGCAAACGCCATAAGTCGTCACCGGCCAGCCATTAACGAGCCACGGATGCATGGCATTTCTCCCCTGTTCACTTCATGACGTGGAACACTTCGAGCGCATCCTTGATCAACTGCTTTTCCGAATCGCTCAACTTGCCGTCGGAAGCGAGCTTCTGGAATTGCATCTCCGGGCTGTAAAGGTCTTCCCGATCGACGTTGTTCTTGATCACTTCCTCGAGTTTCTGCCGCGTGTCCAGCTCCTTCACCAGCGAGGAATCCGGATTGATGGGCCGAAACGACAAGGTTCCCGGCTTCAGGTCGATTTTCGCCGTCATCCACCAGGCTTTGTCGTCCTCATCCTTCGATACGTAATCGAGCCGATCGAGTGGTTCCAGCGTGATGAAGGTTGCTCCACCAAGCGGCGTCAGCCACGCCTTGAAATGCAGCACACCGTTTTCCTCTTTTCCATCCTTCTTCGATTGCGCCATGTACTCGACGTAATAGGTGTGTTCGTCCCATGGGCGTACGAGCGCAAGCACGGTTTTTCCATCCGGGTCGGTTGCCTTCCATGCCCCTGAAAGAGCCGAGTCGACTTTGGAGCTTGCGGGGTCTCCCACCGGTGCCGGCAGACAGGCGAACATTAGCAGAAGCAGCGCCGCCAGCGGCACAAACAGCACAATGCCCAGGACCGTCCGATGTCTGCCATCAAACCGCATGGTCGATCTCCTTGAAATGCATCAGGCTCGCCACCAGCGTAACGCGCCGTCGTCAAAAGGAACATCCGGCACTTCCCTAGGGGAGCGTCGTGCGCCCATTCATTGAACCCAAGCGCGTCGCAAATTGAATCTGGTCCGAAGTTTGCCATGATCCCCGGCGAAGGCCCCCTTCTGCCTGCGATTTGGGCACGTGCGGAGCCGGTGAGGCATATCCGCCGGTGATGGAGTCCCGCGTGACGCAGGCGTGCCTGTTTCGGGAGTAACAGCGCGTTGATGGATCAACGTCTCCCGGCAATGTGAGAAATGATGTTCTTTCACGAGGCAAACCCATGAACGGGATCCTGAGTTATGCTGCGCCGCGCGCACGCTCCACCAAGGCGATGACCTACGGCATTCTTTCGGCAGGAGTCGCATCGCTGGTCTGTGCTCTTCCAACGCTTATCAACGCGGCGGCCGATCTCCTCCAGTTTATTTTCGCCCGTCCCGGCGCCATGCTACTCCGCGCGCAGGAGGGGATGCTCATCGTTCTGGTTCCGGCGCTTGCCATGTGGATGTTGCCGGTGATCGGGCTGCTTTTCGCCGGCATGAGCGTCGCTTCCAGCCGGCGCGATTATCCGTGCGCCATGATCGGGTTCATCGTGAACATCAGCGGACTCATTGCGGGGATGGGCGCTGTCTTTCTTCAGTGACCATCAGCTCGATGCCGAGGTGTAGGAGCGAAGGGCGACTTTCCAGAACGTGCGCGACGCCAGGAACAAGACGGCGGCGAGCGCCGCCTCCACCGCAATGAACCACGGCGCCTTGGACCCGCGCATCACCTCCGCGGGGAACGTCGTGATGAATGCAATCGGCAGAATGAACGTCAGCACAATTTGCACGCCCACCGGGTATGCCCCCATCGGATACTTGCCCGATTCCAGCAGGGCCCGCAGCACTTCCGTCGCGTTCCACACCTTGGTAAACCAGATCGTCGTCGTTCCCACGGCGAACCACAAGGAGTACAAAATCACCAGCGCGAAAAAGACCGGCAAAACGCCGAGCGGATACGACCACCACGGCAGGCCGATACGCCTCCCCGCATAGATCATCAGCCCGAGGGCGAACAGGATGTTGGGAAATCCCCACGGGGTCATGTTGCGCGTCGAGAGTTGAAACTGCGAATCCACCGGCTTGAGGAGAATGAAATCAAGCGTGCCCCGCTGCACGTAGACGATGATCTTCGACAGATTCGGGCTCAGCGCGGAGATCGTAATCCCCTCCAGCAGCGTGAAGAGGCCCACGACGAGGTAGGTTTCATCCAGCTTCCATCCCGCGAACCGATAACCCTTGTTGTAGAGAATATTGATGGTGAAAAGCGTTCCAGCGAGTTGCCCGAGGGAATAAAGTCCGGACGTCACAAAATTGGCGCGGTATTCCATTTCCGAGGCGAGCGAGGCGAGCCAGAACGATTTCAAGGTTCGCAGCAGCATGCTCAGCCCCCATGCCCGGAATACTGCAGCAATCCGCGCCGCCAGAGCACGCTCGCCATTCCCAGCAGCCCGAGAAACCATGCGGCCATCACGGCGAGGCTTGCCGAAATCTCGTTGCTCGTCAGCGGAATGTCGCCGGTCAGGATCCGTGCCGGGAAATCGACAACGTATGGAAACGGGGTGCACCGGGCGAACGCGGCCACCGGACTCGGCATGTCCTTCAGCGGAATGACGAAGCCGGAGAGAAAGAAGTAAGGGATCATCGTCAATTGATCGATAGCGCTGGCGCGCTCAAACCAGAAGGTCCCTGTCGCCAGGCAGAACTGCATCACGAATCGCAATGCAAACGCCGAATAAATGACGACGACGCCCAGCAGCATCGCCGCGCCCGACGGAACCCAGAATGCCTTCGGATATAGCAGAAAAAAGACGACCCCGACGATCACCGCGAACGGCACGCGCGCCATCTGCTCCCCGAGATGCGCCGCCACAAAATGCCACACCGTGTGCATCGGCCGCAGCAGCAGCGGCGACAACTTTCCTTCGTTCAGCTGGTATTCGAAGTCGTAGATCATCCAGACGACCGTGAACTGCCGCACCACCCAGACGGCGAAGAAGTAGCGCACGTAGTCGATCGGCTTCATCGCAAATTGCCCCCCCGCCGCCGACGCCGCGCCCTTTTCCCACACCGCCATCATGATGAACGGCAGGATCATGGCGATGACCCACAGGTAGATCTCCGCCCGGTACGCCAGCATCAGTGCGTACTGGGCCCCGATCAAGGTGCGCATCTTCTTGAGCATCACGCCACCACCCCCTCGCGGAACAAATCCGCAATGATCGACTCGATCGGGGGATCGGCGATTGTGAGGTCGGCGATCGGCAACTGCGCCAGGATGCGCTCGACGGTCTGCGTCAATTCCTCCCGCCGGATGATCAAGCTCGCCGAACGTCCCTCCGCCGCCTGCACTTCGCCGAAGGCGACGAGAGACTCCCGCGGCACTTCCGCGGTGAAATCCAGCTTCACCTCGCGGTAGGGCGCGAAGCGGTCAATGATCGAAGCGAGCGCGCCATCATAAAACAGACTTCCCTTGTGAATCAGCAGCACCCGTTTGCAGAGGGCCGTGATGTCGGCCATGTAGTGCGAGGTGAGCAGGATCGTCGCCTGGTACTTGCGGTTGTATTCCCGCAGAAACTGCCGCACGGCGGTTTGTGCGTTGACGTCGAGACCCAGCGTGGGCTCATCCAGGAAAAGCACCGCCGGCCGATGCAACAGCGAAGCCAGCAATTCGCACTTCATCCGCTCGCCCAGAGAGAGTTTTCGCACCGGCTGGGTCAGCTGCCTGTCGAGGGAGAGCATTCCGGAGAGTTCCTCGACGCGCACCTTGAGCTCGGCGTCGGGGATATCGTAGATCGCCCCGTTGATCCGAAATGATTCGAGCGCCGGCAGGTCCCAGATCAACTGCTGCTTGTTCCCCATCACCAGCGTGATCTGCCGCAGGAAGGCTTTCTGCCGTTTGAAGGGGACGTGCTGGGCGACGGTCACGCTGCCGCTGGAGGGGTGAATCAGCCCGGTGAGCATCTTGAGGGTCGTGGTTTTTCCCGCGCCGTTCGGCCCGAGAAACCCCACCATCTCTCCGGCGTTGATGGAAAACGACAACGGCTTCACCGCCTCCACCAACCGGTACTTCCGCCTCAGAAAATGTTTGAACGTGTTCACGAAGCCCGGCTCGTTCGCCGAGACCCGGAAGGACTTCGCAAGATTCTCCGCCGCGACAATAGGCATGCGGGAACGGTAGCCACCGTTCAGCGCGTTGGCAAGGCGAATCCCGCCAACCCTCCCCTGCTCCGTTAATCGCCCGACCAGGTCTGAAGAATCTTCATGTAATTCCCGCGCTCAAACGCGCCGGGGTTCGGCGTGTGCAGCAGGCTCATGGAGCCCCGCGCCTGGTCGAGCGAGTCGTACTGGTGGAGTTCCAGCCAGCGGGCGACGTCGCCGCGGAGCCGCCGCAGGTATTCCGGCCCGTGGGTGAGCAGCGCCGAGACGACCTGGACGCCGGTGGCGCCCGCCATCACCGCTTTCAACACGCCTTCCGCCGTGTGCACGCCGCCGGTCACCGCGAGGTCTGCGACGACCTGGCCGTGAAGCGCGGCGAGGTACCGCAGCCGCAGCAGCAGTTCGCCGGGAGTGGAGAGCTGCAGGTCGGAACGGACGTTGAGCATTTCGATGTCGATGTCGGGCTGGTAGAAGCGATTGAAGAGCACCAGGCCATCGACGCCGACCTGATCAATCCGGTGGGCGAAGTGCACCAGGCTGGTGTAAAACGGGGAGAGTTTCACGGCGACCGGCACGCTCACCGCGCGCTTCACGCTGCGGATGACTTCCAGCGCGTGATCTTCCACGAACGTCGCGTCGGTATCGGAATCCAGAACTGGATCGTAAATGTTCAACTCCAGCGCATCGGCGCCGGCCTGCTCCAGTTGCTGCGCGTAACCGACCCAGCCGCCGAGCGTGCGGCCGTTGATCGACGCCACCACCGGCACGCTCACCGTTGATTTGATTTTCTGGACCTGCTCCAGGTATTCATCGGGGCCGAGCCGGAATTCCTCCGGCCGCGGGAGGTAGGTGATCGACTCCGGGTAGGAGTTGTTCCCGATTTCCAGCCCGTAGTTCAGCGCCATCTGCTCGCGGATGATCTGCTCCTGGAAAATCGAATGCATGACGATCATCGGCGCGCCCGCATCCTCGAGCCGCTTGACGACGGAGAGATCGCGGCACATCGGGGAAGCGCCGGGAATCAGGGGATTTTCCAGCTCAAACCCGAGGTACGTGCATTTCAGCGGATTCATTTGCCGGCTCCTTCTGGCGCCCGCGCCGGCGCCGCTTCGGTCCCGTTGGTCTCGGCCGGTATGGCCCGGCCGTTCATCACATCCGACGGCAACGCAATGTGCGACAACTCACGGTAAAGCGCGAGACGCTGTGCCGTGTTGCGCACCGATGCTTCGGAGAGTTCCTTGAAGCGTACCGGATCGATCTTCTCCACCATTGCAAACCGCGTCTCGTTCCGCAGGTAGTCCGCCACCGGGGCTTTCACGTTCACCGTCGAATCAATCTGCAGCGGCGGCTTGCCCTCATCCACCAGGCGCGGGTCGTAGCGGTACAGCGGCCAGACGCCGGAGTTCACCGCCAGCTTCTGCTGATCGAGGCCGCACTTGAGGTCGTATCCGTGCGCGATGCAGTGCGAATATGCGATGATGATCGCCGGGCCGGGATACGATTCCGCTTCCATGAACGCCTTCACCGTGTGGTTGTCGTTGGCCCCGAGGGAAATCGACGCCACGTACGCGTTCCGGTACGACATCGCCATGAGCCCGAGGTCCTTCTTCTGGGTGACTTTTCCAGAGGAGGCAAATTTTGCGGCGGCGCCAAGCGGAGTCGACTTCGACGCCTGGCCGCCCGTGTTCGAATAGACCTCCGTGTCGAGCACCAGGATGCGTACGTCGTACGGCAGCGAGAGGACGTGATCCAGGCCGCCGTAACCGATGTCGTACGCCCAGCCGTCGCCGCCGAGAATCCAGACGGTCTTGCGCACGAGGTAATCGGCAAGGTCGGACAGCAGCCGGGCCTTGGGATCATCCACGGTGCTCAGGATCCGCCGCAGTTCCTCGACGCGCTCTCGCTGCGTCGCCATGGCCTTTTCGCCATGCTGGTTGGGGTCCAGCAGTCCCTTGACCAGTTCCTCGCCGAGCCGCGGCGCAAAGTGCTTTACCAGCCGCACGGCGTGGGCATGGTGTTCCTTCAGCCCCAGCAGCATTCCGAGTCCGAATTCCGCATTGTCCTCAAAGAGCGAATTCGCCCATGCCGGCCCGCGGCCGTTCCGGTCCTTCGCATACGGCGTCGTCGGCAGGTTACCGCCGTAGATCGACGAGCATCCCGTGGCATTGGCGATCATCAAGCGGTCGCCGAACAACTGCGTCAACAGCTTCACGTACGGCGTCTCGCCGCAGCCGGCGCAGGCGCCGGAGTACTCAAACAGCGGCAGCATGAACTGCGACGTTTTCACATCCGTCCGCGCCAGCTTCGTCCGGTCGATCTCCGGAATCTTCAGGAAGAAGTCGTAATTGTGCCGCTCCGTGTCGCGCACGCCGAGCCGCGGGACCATGTTGATCGCCTTGGTCTTCGGGCTGGACTTGTCCTTCGCCGGGCAGACCTGCACGCACAAGTTGCATCCCGTGCAATCCTCCGGCGCGACCTGCAGTGTGTACGAGAGTCCTTTGAGGTCGGGGGCCTTGTACGGCATCGAGAGGAAGGACTCGGGCGCTCCCTGCAGCGCCCCGACGTCGTACACCTTCGCGCGGATCGCCGCATGCGGACACACGAACGCGCACTTGTTGCATTGAATACAGATCGACGGATTCCAGGTCGGGATCTCGGAAGCGATGTTGCGCTTCTCAAATTTGCAGGTTCCCGTCGGCCACGTGCCATCCACGGGAAACGCCGACACCGGCAGCAGATCGCCCTTGCCCGCCATCATCACGCTGGTCACGCGCGTGACAAACTCCGTCATCCCGGGCTGGTCAAACGTCCCCTGCCGGATCGTCGATGTCGCCTTTGCCGTGACGTCGATCTCGTGCAGGTTCTCCAGTGTCTTGTCCACCGCCTCGAAATTCCGCCGAATCACTTCCTCCCCGCGCTTCCCGTAGGTCTTCTTGATCGCTTTCTTGATTGCGGCAATCGCCTGGTCCCGCGGCAGCACGCCGGAAATCGCGAAGAAGCAGGTCTGCATGATCGTGTTGATGCGCGTCCCCATCCCCGTCGCCTTGGCCACGGCATTTGCGTCGATCGCATAACACTTCAAATGCTTGTCGATGATGATCTGCTGGATTTCCCGCGGCAGCTTATTCCACACCTGTTCCTTCGCGAACGGTGCATTCAGCAGGAACACTGCACCCGGCGCCGCATCGTCCAGCACGTCGAGCTTTTCGAGGAACTGGTACTGGTGCACCGCCACGAAGTTCGCCTGCCGGATCAGGTACGGCGCCCGGATCTGCTCCTTGCCGAAGCGCAGGTGGCTCGTCGTCATCCCGCCGGATTTCTTCGAGTCGTAAACGAAATAACCCTGGGCGTACAGGTCCGTTTCATCGCCGATGATCTTGATCGAATTCTTGTTCGCTCCGACCGTCCCGTCGGCACCGAGCCCGAAGAACAGCGCCCGGACCGTGCTTGACGGCTCGATGCTGAACGCGGGATCGTATTCCAGAGACAGGTTCGTGACGTCGTCGATGATTCCTACCGTGAACCGCGACTTCGGTGTGGGCTTCGCCAGTTCGTCGTAAATGCCCTTCACCATCGCCGGCGTGAATTCCTTGCTCGACAAGCCGTAGCGCCCGCCGACGATCTGCGGAATCTCTCCCGTCGGCAGCGCCCCCGCCTGGTGCGCCTGGTACAACGCCGTGATCACATCCTGGTACAGCGGCTCGCCGGTCGCGCCGGGCTCCTTGGTGCGGTCCAGCACCGCGATCCGCCGCGTCGTCGGAGGCAGCGCGGCAATGAACATGTCCGCCGCGAACGGACGATAGAGCCGCACGATCAGCACCCCGATCTTCTCCCCGCGCCCGTTCAGGTGCTTGACCGTTTCACTCACCGTCTCCGCACCCGATCCCATCACCACGACAACCCGTGACGCTTCCGGATCGCCGACATACTCATAGGGCAGATACTTCCGGCCGGTCAGCTTTTCAAACCGCTCCATCTCTTCTTTGACGATCCGCGGCAGGCGGTCGTAAAACTGATTGCACGCCTCGCGTGCCTGGAAAAACGTGTCCGGATTCTGTGCCGTCCCACGGATCACCGGCTTGTCCGGCGTCAGCGCCCGCGCGCGGTGTGCATCGACCCACTCCTGCTTGATCAGCGTCCGCAGGTCTTCATCGGAAAGCACCTCCACCCGGTTGAGCTCGTGGCTGGTGCGGAAACCGTCGAAGAAGTGCACGAAGGGAACGCGCGACCGCAGGCTGCACGCCATCGCGATCGCCGCCTGGTCGTGCGACTCCTGGACGCCCGTCGACGCCAGCATTGCAAACCCCGTCTGCCGGCACGCCATCACGTCGGAGTGATCGCCGAAAATCGAAAGCGCATGCGTCGCCACGCACCGCGCCGCCACATGCATCACAAACGCCGTCAATTCGCCGGCGATCTTCAGCATGTTCGGGATCATCAGCAGCAGCCCCTGCGATGCCGTGAAGGTCGTCGCCAGCGATCCGGCCTGCAGCGCGCCATGCACCGCGCCGATAGCCCCCGCTTCCGACTGCATTTCCACGATCTTCGGCACCTGGCCCCAGATGTTCGTCTTCCCGCGCCCGGACCATTCATCCGCCAGCTCCCCCATCGTCGATGACGGCGTGATCGGATAGATCGCTGCTACTTCCGAAAGCCGGTGCGCCACTGACGCCGCCGCTTCGTTTCCATCCATAACGACAACTTCTCGCGTGGGCATTTGATTCTTCCTTTTTACGCCTGACCGCCATCGCGCGGGCATTCCGCCGTATCCCCGTTGCACGCCACGCGCACCAGCCCGTTCTGAGGCCGATCTCCAGCGCGAGCGATCCTAAATCTTCTTCGCTCCTTCGTCGTTAGGGCTTTGCTTCGCTTGTCCCCTAAGGGGCTCCCCTACCGCTCAACTGCGCCTGCTTCGCGCCCCGCAAGTGTTTTTCCGTAGGAGCGATGCTTAATCTGTTTTGCGGCAATTCCCCGATGGGCGCGCGGTTTCCCCGGGAAGAAGATACAACCGCCGGGGAGAAGGCGATGCGCCGCGGGAAAGCGGCGCTGCGACCATGTCGATGCACCTGCGATCTATACACCACCACAACGGGTCCATCCGGATTGACCGCTTCGAATTCTGATTTCGGACTCTCACGATATGGCCGCTTTGGGGGCGCGGCTCTCCGCTGCGACGGTCGGTGGACGGTAAATCCACCCGCTCCGTCGGCCGCGCCCTTCTTTTCTTCCCCGGAGGCTTTTTCGTCTTTACCGATCGCTCGCATCGGGATTGACACAAAGGAGGCCGTTATGCGTCGTAAACTCTCAGTGCTCCAGCTCAAACCTTCCGGCGTTCCTTACGCCCATGTTCCTGCTGATGCCATGTGGGACCTCGTCGAATACCTCTCCTGGCAAGGCGTGCTCGCCGAGTATGCCTATCACAACAACGATTTCACCGTCGCCTTCCCGCACCTCGATGTGCTTCACGCCCAGCGCATCCTCGACGAGTGGGATTCCGCCCAGGACCGCCCCGCTGCCGCCGAGGCTCGCCCCATCGATCATCCGCTGCACCTCGCCTGAATGGGCCGCCTGGGCGCATAAAGAGCCCCGGCCTTCCGACCGGGGCTCCCCATTCCTCCGATTACTTGCTCTTGATCTGCAGCCGTGCCTCGTACGGATCCCCCTTCGTCGTGTCGATCACGAATCCCATCCGCTCCATGAGCCGCTGCATCCGCGCGTTGTCAGAGGCCACCGTCGCCGTGAGGATACGCAGCCCCTCCTGTTTCGCGACCTCCAGCATCTGCTTCGCCATCTCCGAGCCAAGCCCGCGGTTCTGCCACACGTCCGAAACCACCAGCGCAAACTCCGCTTCTGCCGTCCCCGGCACCCGCACCAGCCGGCCAACGCCCAGGATCCGCGAACGGCCGCTCTCCAGGTCCCGGAACTCCGCCACCAGCGCCACTTCGCGGTCGTAATCGTTGAAGCACACCCGGCTCAACCGCTCGTGCGATGTCCGGTGCGACAGGCTCAACTGACTGAAATACCGCGCCCGCACCGTTTCTTCCGACAACGTGCCGTGAAACTCCGCCAGCAGCGGTTCATCTTCCGGCGTGATCGGCCGAATATTCACCCGCACGCCGTCTTTCGACGTCCACTTCGCCGAATACTCCACCGGATAGGGCCGAATCGCCGGCTTCGGGAGGTCCCTGTCCAGCACGCTCAGCGGATGCAGCAACACCCGCGCATCGAGCGCCATAATCCCGGTCGGGGACACCAGCAGCGGATTGATGTCGATTTCCTTGATCCGCGGCTGATCCAGCACCAACTGGCTGAACGCCACCAGCACCGATTCCACCGCTTCCAGGTCCACCGACTTCCGCCCGCGAACCCCCTTGAGGGCCTTGAAAACCTGCGTCCGCTCCATCATCCGCCGCGCCAGCGTCGCATTCAGCGGCGGCAACCCCAGCGCGCGATCCTTGTACACCTCCACCAGTTGGCCGCCCGACCCGAACAGCAGCACCGGCCCGAACTGCGGATCCACGCTGCTCCCCAGGATCACTTCATAGGCATCCGCGAACTTGATCATCGGCTGCACCGTCACGCCCTGGAAATGCTGCTCGCCGGGACCTGAAATGATGTCGCTGTGAATCTGGTGGAACGCCGTCCGCACTTCCTGCGGGCTCCGCAGGTTCAACTTCACTCCGCCCACGTCGGTCTTGTGCGTGATCGTGCGGGAGAACAGCTTCAGCACCACCGGGTAGCCGCACGCTTCCGCGCACTTGACCGCGGCTTCCGCCGTTACCGCCACGTCCGTCTTCACCGTCGGGATGCCGTACGCTGCCAGCAGCTTCTTCGATTCCGCTTCGTCCAGCAGGCACCGGTCTTCCGCCAGCGCGTTGGCGATGATCGAATCCGCCAGCCGCTCATCCGTCTTCCCATGCGCCAGGCGTGCCGGCGTCTCGTAGATGCTCCTTAGCCCCTGCGTGTACTGCCACATGTACTGAAACGCCCGCGCCGCCGTGTCCGGATACGGGAACGTCGGGATCCCCGCCTGGTTCAAAATCGCTTCGCCCGGGGCCACGCTCGCGCCGCCCATCCAGCTCGCCAGCACCGGCTTGCCGCCAAGATCCGCATACGGCCGCAGTGCTTCCGCCGTCCCCGACGGGTCCGACATCGCCTGCGGCGTCAGGATCACCAGCAATCCATCGCTGTTCGCATCCTTTGCCGCAATCTCCAGGGTCTTCGCGTACCGCTCCGGGCTGGCATCGCCGAGCACGTCGATCGGATTGCTGTGACTCCACGCAGACGGCAGGAACGCATTGAGCGCCTTCAACGTGTCGTCAGACATCACGCTCAATTCCCCGCCCGCCCCGATGATCGCATCCGTCGCCAGCACACCGGGCCCGCCCGCATTCGTCACAATCGTCAGTCGCGGACCCTTCGGGTGCGGCTGCCGCGCAATGACTTCCGCCGTGTAGAAGAGGTCCGCAATGTTGTTCACGCGCAACACCCCCGCCCGCCGGAACGCCGAGTCCAGCACCTCGTCGCTCCCGGTCAGTGCCCCCGTGTGCGATGCGGCCGCTTTCGACGCAGCCGCCGTCCGCCCAGGCTTGATCACAATGATCGGCTTCTTCAGCGCCACCTCGCGCGCCGCCGACATGAACGACCGCGCATCTCCCACCGATTCCATGTAAATCAGGATGCTCTGCGTCTGGGGATCGTTCCCGAAATAATCGATCAAATCGCCCCACCCCACATCCAGCATCGAACCCGCCGACACAAACGCCGAGAACCCCACGAGTTCCCGCAGGCTCCAATCCAGCACCGCGGTGCACAAAGCGCCGCTCTGGCTCAGAAACGCGACCTTCCCCGGCCGCGCACACGCCGCCGCGAACGTCGCATTCAGCCCCAGCACTGGATTCATCAACCCAAGGCAATTCGGCCCCAGCACCCGCATCCCCGTCCCCTTGATCTTTTCTTTCACCGCCTGTTCGAGCTTCTCCCCTTCCGGTCCCAGCTCCTTAAACCCCGCTGAAATGATAATCGCGGCCGGAATCCCCAGCGCTGCGCAGTCCCCGATGATCGCCGGGACCGTCGGCGCCGGCGTCACGATCACTGCCAGGTCCACCTTGTCCGGAACCGACTGGATCGTCGGATAGGCCTTCACCCCCAGCACGCTTGCACGCTTCGGATTGACCGGGTAAACCGTCCCGCCAAACGGCGTCTGAATCAAATTCGCCAAAACGGTGCGCCCCACGCTCCCCGCGTTTTCGGTCGCCCCGATCACCGCCACCGACCGTGGACGAAACAAGAAATCCAACCCCGCGCGTTCAACTTCGTTCGTTCCTGCAAATGTAACGGGGGCGTTCTGAATAGTTGTCATATCAATCCTGCCTAGCACAATGTCTGGTGGGCGCAACCTCGCGCTCGATCCTTCGCTCACCACTATCGTCCCATTCTCAAAAAAGAGATATCAGCCCCAGTCATGCTCCCGGCGTAAGGAAATTCCCTATCCGGGTCCCGCCTTTCCCCACCCGTCCACCCCATCCGTTCGCCCCAGCGCCACTTGCGTCTTGGCCTCCGCCAAGCCGTTGTCACATCCAGCCTTCATCCGTCGGGCATTCCTAAAGCTGAATAAATCGCCCAATCGCGGCATTTCGCCGCACCTCCAACGACTTCGCCACCGGCATTACCCCTTGCCAACCCCCTGTTTGCTCCCCCCGCCTTGCCTCAGCAATTTCCTGCGCCATAATCCCGGCGAGTCACTCGCCACCGAAAGGAACACCTGATGTCCCGCCAGTCACGCGTCGCCCTCCTCGCACTCGCTTCCGCAACCCTCTTCGCCCCCCGCCTCTTTGCCACCGACGGCATCTGGACCAACCTCTCCGGCGGCCTCTGGAGCACCCCCTCCAACTGGAACCAGAACACCATCGCCGATGGCGATGGCGCCGTCGCCAACATCGCCAAATTCAACATCACCACCAATCCCACCATCCACCTCGATTCCCCCCGCACCCTTGGCACGCTCTTCTTCGGCGATCTCACCCCTTCCAACGGCTGGACCCTCGACAACAACGGCAACCCCGCCAACATCCTCACCCTCAATGGCGGCAACCCCACCATCTCCGCCGACCCCGGCCTCACCACGCTCAACCTAACTCTCGCCGGTAACCGCGGCCTCCAAAAATCCGGCGCCGGCGATCTCCTCATCAACTCTCCCGTCACCTGCACCGGCACCACCACCATCAGCGACGGAAAACTCCTCATCGGCGCCGACAACACCCTCCTCCCCTCGCAATCCCTCGTCATCGCCGCCGCCGGCACCCTGGAACTCAATGGCCACAGCCAGCAGGTTTCCGCCCTCGCCAATAACGGATCCATCATCAACTCCTCAGGCAATCCCGTGACCCTCACCGTCAACACCGCCGCTTCCAGCTCTTCCAGCGGTCCGCTTTCCGGCGCCCTTACCCTCGTCAAATCCGGCGCCGGCACCCTCACCCTCAGCAACGCCAACTCCTATTTCGGCGACACCGTCATCAACGCCGGCACCCTCGCCCTCACTCCCAGCGCCACCCTTCCCTTCTCCAACCTCTCCATCGCCGCCAACGCCACCCTCAGCCTCTCTTCAAACGCCACCACGCTTTCCATCAATACGCCCGCCCTCTCCGGCGCCGGTGCCATCACCTCCGCACCGGGCTCTAATTACTCCACCCTCACCATCAACAACTCCGCCTTCGATGATTCCGCCGTCGCCATCTCCGGCAACATCAACCTCAATAAGGACGGCAACGGCACTCTCCGCCTCTCCGCCCCTTCCACCTATCTCGGGGCCACCACCATCTTCAACGGCACCCTCCAGCTCGGCGTCGACAACGCTCTCCCCCAGGTCTCCAGCCTCACGCTCATCGGCCCCAACGCCTCCCTCGACCTCAACGGCCACAACGTCGCCCTCGGATTTGTTACCGGAATCTCCGGCAACATCACCAACGCCAGCCCAGTGCGCGCCACCTGCACCCTTGCCTCCGACATGAACCAGTTGAATTTCCCCATCACCGGAAACCTCAACCTCAGCAGCGCCTCCACCTCCACCTTTTGGGACATCAGCACCCCGCAGACCTACTCCGGAAACACCACCTTCACCAGCGGCACCCTGATGATCGATGTCGACAACGCCCTCCCTGCCTCCACCAATCTCACCTTCGGATCCGACATCGGCAGCATCCTCCTCCTCAATGGCCATTTCCTCGAAGTCGCCTCCCTTTCCGGCAGCGGACAAATCACCACCAGCGACGCGCCAAGCGTCTTCCAGGTCACCAACTTCATCCCCGATTCCTTCAATGGCTTCGTCTTTGGCAACGTGACCCTCGTCAAAAGCGGCCCCGCCAACTTCACCCTCGCCAATGGCGCGCTGCTCCTGAACCCCGGCGGACTCGACATCAACCAGGGCACCGTCCTCCTCTCCGCCGATTCCCAGATCGACGTCGGCTGCCCCATTCACCTCGACTCCCTCGGCACCCTCGACCTCCATGGCCGCACCCTCAACAACGCCATGCCCTCCGGCAGCGGCGTCATCACCAGTTCCGTCCCGAACGCCTTCCTCCTGGTGACCAGCAATTCCACGATCCCTTCGGATGTCTCCATCACCGGCAACATCTCCCTTTTCGTCTCCGGAAACAAGACCCTTACCCTCTCCGCGCCCCAAACCTATACCGGCGATACCCACATCGACACCATCACCCTGCGCCTCACCAGCGCCGGCAATGCGCTCACCACGATCGATGGCAGCGGCAACCTCGTCCTCGCCACTGCCGCCTCGCTCACCGCTAACACCATCAACCTCACCAATCTCACCGTCAACGGCACACTCTCCCTCCGCCCGGGCAATGCCCCGACAACCCTCTCCCACCTCACCCTCGGCGGCTTCCCCGGCGCCTGGACCGGCGCCATCGATACCGCCAATAACCGCCTCATCATCAACAGCGGCGCTCCCCAGCCCCAGTTCCTCGCCTCCATCACCGACGCCGTCGCCTTCGGCCGTTCCCATTCTACCGGCATCTTCAGCACCGCCCTCCCCGCCCACACCGCGCTCGCCGTCCTCGATAATTCCCTCCTCCACCGCAACCTCACCGGCAACGCCACCTTCGATGCCTCCGCCATCATCCTCTCCCCCGAACTCCTCGGCGATGCCAACGCCGACGGCAAAATCGATCTCACCGATCTCTCCACCGTCCTCAACCACTTCGGCCAATCCACGCCACGCTGGACCGACGGCAACTTCGACTACGCCGCCACCATCAACCTCACCGACTTAAGCTACGTCCTCAACAACTTCGGCCTCACAAATCCCGCTGCCTCCCAATTACCATTTACCAGTTACCCAACACTTCCCGCCCCCGAACCCGCAACTCTTTCCCTCCTCGTCGCCCCGCTCCTTCTCCGCCGTCGTCGAAGGTAAGCCGCAGCTTCCGCACCCGCCGGTACGTCGCAGTGACTTCCCGCCAGAACACCCGCTACAATGCTTTCATGCTCAAACTCTCCCGCGAAATCCGCTTCGCCCTCCACGACTCCTCGCAACCCACACCCCCCGGCTCCTCCAACTCCTTCGCCGCCGAACCCGCACTTCTCGACATCGCCCCCTTCCTCACCCTCTCCGCCACCCTCTCCGGCCGCATCGACCCCGCCACCGGCATGCTCATCAACATCAAGATCGTCGACAAACTCCTCCGCCAGCACGCGATCCCCGCCCTCCGCGACGGCTACTTCCGCGAGCCCCCGCATCCCGCCGCCGCACTCCTCTACAATGTTTTCAAAAACATTCGCCACAAATTCCTCCCGCACACTCTCCAGTCCCTCACCCTCCACCTCAGCCCCTACCTGTCGCTCACCATCCAGGAGCCCCACATGATCCAGCTCTCCCTCAAATTCGAGTTCTCCGCCGCCCATCGCCTGCACGCCCCGAAACTTTCCGACGCCGAAAACCAGGAACTCTTCGGCCGCTGCAACAATCCCAACGGGCACGGCCACAACTACGAGCTCGAAGTAACCGTCGCCGGCGCGCCCGATGCCACCGGTCGCCTCCTTCCCGTCCACCAGCTCCAGCAAATCGTGAATCACACCATCATCGACCCCTTCGATCATAAACACCTCAACCTCGATCTCCCCGATTTCCACGACAACACCGGCCTGAACCCCACCGTCGAAAACATCGCCGCTGTCATCTTTCAAAAACTCGCCCCCGCCATTCCCGCGCCTGCTTCCCTCGCCCGTATCCGGCTGTGGGAAACGCCCAAAACCTTTGCCGAAATCACCGCGAATTAACCTTGCATACTCCTCGCGCCTTGCCTCAGCTCTGCAATATGTCTGGGCAAAACTCCTCTCCCCCCTCCCCCCACCTCCGCGCTATAATGCCCCTTGCCGCTTGTTAAGCTGCCATCGGGTTGCGTGTTGCCGCGCTGCCGCTGCCTCCGTCCGGCTATCCTCCCACAGGAGCGCATCATCACTGCTTCCTCTTCCACCGATCGCCGCGCACTTGCCACCGCGCCTTCCGAAATGGCACGACGCATCGCCGATTTCGACTGGTCCTCCACTCCACTTGGCCCCATCGATCAATGGCCCCAAAGCCTCCGCATCGCCGTCAGCATTGTCCTCAACTCCCGCTTCCCCATGTTCGTCTGGTGGGGTCCCGCCCTCATCAACATCTACAACGACGGCTACATCCCCATGCTCGGCAAACGCCACCCCACCGCCCTTGGCCGCCCCGCGCGCGATTCCTGGAACGACATCTGGGACGTCGTCGGCGCTCAGGCCGACCTCGTCATGAACCACGGCCAGGCCACCTGGAACGACCGCGTCAAACTCGTCATGGAACGCCACGGCTACTGGGAAGACACCTGGTTCACCTGGTCCTACAGCCCCATCCTCGATGAATCCGGCAAAATCGGCGGCCTCTTCTGCGCCGTCACCGAGGAAACCCAGCGCGTCCGCGCTGAGATGGAAAACAAACGCCTCGCCTCCCACATCGAAATTGCCCTCGACGCCGCAAACCTCGGCTGGTGGCACTACGACCCCGTCACCGACATCACCGTCTGGGATGAACGCTTCCGCCGCATCTTCGGCATGCAGGACCTCTCCGGCAACAACCGCGAACCACTCGGACGCATCCACCCCGACGACCACCCGCGCGTCCGCGCCGCCGTCGAAGCCGCCCTCAACCCCGCCAACCCGCGCCCCTACCATGCCGAATACCGCATCTGCCGCGATGACGGCGAACGGTGGATCGAAGCCCACGGCGAAGCCACCTTCACCGGCGACAATGGCGAACGCCGCGCCGTCTCCTTCGTCGGCACCGTCGCCGATGTCACCGCCCGCAAGCACGCCGAAGCCCTCCCCCGGATCATTCTCGAAAGCATCACCGACGCCTTCTTCGCCCTCGACGCCGACTGGAACTTCACCTTCCTCAACCCCCAGGCCGAACAGGTCCTCGAACGGCAGCCCGGCGAACTCATCGGGCAGAACATCTGGAAGGTGTACCCCGGCCTGACCGGTTCCGACTTTGAAACCGCCTACCGCTCCACCGCCGCCGACCGTGCGCCCCGCTCCGTCACCGCCTTCTATCCCGATCACAACCGCTGGTACGAAGTCCACGTCTACCCCGCTCCCAGCGGCATCTCCGTCTACTTCCGCAATGTCACTGACCGCAAAATCGCCGAAGCCGCCCTCCAGCAAAGCGAGGCCCGCGCACGCTTCCTCGTCGCGCTCGACGATGCCCTCCGCCCCATCACCGATCCCAACGAAATCTCCAAAACCGCCTCCCGCCTCCTCACCGCATTCCTCAACGCCGACGGCGGATCCTACGTCGAAGTCGCCCCCGACCAGGATCACTGCTCCGTCACCGTCGCTTTCACACCCAAATCTCCCCCCCTCATCGGCGACTACCGCGTCTCCGATTTCGGCGCCGAATACCACGCCACCGTCCTCGCCAATCGGCCCTACGTGGAAAACGACACCACGCGCACCGATCTCCCTCCCGATGTCCGCGCCCGTTACGCCGCCGTCAACTTCGGCGCCTTCATCGGCGCGCCGCTCTTCAAGGAAGGCCGCCTCGCCGCACTCTTCGTCGTCTTCACCACGGGCCCGCGAAACTGGCTCCCGCAGGAAAGCGAAATCGTCACCCTCGTCGCCGGCCGATGCTGGGAATCCATCGAACGCGCCCGCATCGCGCTCGCACTCCGCGACCGCGAGGCCCGCGCACAGTTCTTCGTCCAGCTCGATGATGCCCTCCGCAACCTCTCCGATCCCGATGAAATCTCCCGCACCGCCGCCCGCCTCCTCACCGAATTCCTCGCAGCCCACAGCGCCTGCTACGTCGAAGTCGATGCCGACCAGGATCACTGCACCGTCACCGGCGAGTTCCGCCCCGACAGTTCCAGCCTCATCGGCACCTACCGCTTCTCCGAGTACGGCGCCGAGTACCACGCCGCCGTCCTCGCCAACCGCCCTTTCGCCGAAAACGACACCCAGCGAACCTCCCTCGCTCCCGAAGAACGCGCCCGCTACGCCGCAATCGACGTCGGCGCCTTCATCGCCGGGCCGCTCTTCAAGTTCGGCCGTCTCACCGCCATGGTCTGCGTCTACAGCCGGCCTGCCCGCGCCTGGACCCCCGCCGAAATCGAAGTCGTCACGCTCGTCGCCAGCCGCTGCTGGGAATCCATCGAACGCGCCCGCGTCGCCCGCGCACTCAAGGCCAGCGAAGAACGCCTCTCCCTCTCCATCGAATCCGCTGAACTCGGCACCTTCTATTGCCCCATGCCGCTCGGTAAAATCAACTGGAACGCCAAGTGCAAAGAACACTTCTGGCTCCCCCCGCACGCCGAGGTCGACTTTGACCTCTTCTACTCCCGACTCCATCCCGACGACCGCGAACGCACCCGCCTCGCCGTCGAACGCACCATCTTCCACGGCGAACCCTACGACATCCAGTACCGCACCGTCTCCCCCGACGGCCGCACCCGCTGGGTCCGCGCCAAGGGCCACGCCTACTACGACGAGTATGGCGCTCCCCTCCGCTTTGACGGCATCACCATCGACATCACCGAAGCCAAGGCCGCCGAAAAACGCCGCGACCAGCTTCTCGACGCCGAACGCGCCGCCCGCGAAGAAGCCGAACGCGTCTCCCGCATGAAAGACGAATTCCTCGCCACCCTCTCCCACGAACTCCGCACGCCCCTCAATGCCATCCTCGGCTGGTCCCAGATCCTCTCCCGCGGCCCCATCGACCCCGAAGACCTCCGCGACGGCCTCGACACCATCGCCCGCAATGCCCGCTCCCAGGCGCAGATCATCGAAGACCTCCTCGACATGTCCCGCATCATCTCCGGAAAAGTCCGCCTCAACCTCCAGCAGGTCTCCCTCGCAGGCATCGCCGAACAGGCCATCCAGTCCGTCCGCCCCTCCGCCGAAACCAAGGGCCTCCACCTCTCCAGCGACATCCAGCCCGGCGCCACCACCATCTCCGGCGACCCCGGCCGCCTCCAGCAGGTCGTCTGGAACCTCCTCACCAACGCTCTCAAGTTCACCCCGCGCGACGGCGACGTTCACCTCCGCATCCGCACCATCGGCTCACAGGTCGAACTCTCCGTCACCGACACCGGTGAAGGCATCGACCCCGCATTCCTCCCACACGTCTTCGAACGCTTCCGCCAGGCCGACGCCTCCACCACCCGCAAACACGGCGGTCTCGGCCTCGGACTCTCCATCGTCAAACAGCTCACCGAACTCCACGGCGGAACCGTCACCGTCTCCAGCCCCGGCAAGGGCCACGGCTCCACCTTCACCATCCTCCTCCCTCTCGCCACCGCCGCCGCGATCCAACCCGCCGCAGAAGACCCTTCTCCGCACGCAATCCCCATCTCCGTCCCCGACCTTCACCTCCCCAGCCTCAAGGGCATCGATATCCTCGTGGTTGACGACGATGCCGACGCACGCGACCTCATGCGCCGCCTCCTCACCGAGCACGGCGCTGCCGTCACCCTCGCCGAGTCCGCGACCCGCGCGCTCGACCTTCTCCGCTCTCGTCCTCCCTCCATTCTCGTCTCCGACATCGGCATGCCCGGCGAAGACGGCTACGACCTCATCCGGAAAGTCCGCGCACTCCCCCACCACCAGGGCGGCAACACCCCCGCCGTCGCCCTCACCGCCTTCGCCCGCTCAGAAGACCGCCAGCAGGCTCTCCGCGCTGGCTTCCAGATCCACGTCCCCAAACCCGTCGACCCCACCGAACTCCTCACCGTCTGCGCCACTCTCGCCAACACCCCCACTTGAAGATCGAGTGCTACGGGTTCAACCTCGGTGCTCCCCCGTGCCTCATCGACGCTCCCACAACACCTTGCACCCGTGCCCAACCCCGTTTCGTCATGCGTCATTCGAATTTCGTCATTCGCCACCTCACTCTCTCCTCCCCCCCTTCCCACCCACCCCCGGCGGCGCATGCCCCCCCGCATCCGTCCTCCCGAAAATCATCTTCCCCGCCGCCGTCTGCAGCGCATTCGTGACCGTCAACTCCACCTCCTGCCCCACCTTGTCCCGCGCACCCTCCACCACCACCATCGTCCCATCCTCCAGGTATCCCACCCCTTGCGTCGGCCCTTCCCCAGGCTTCACGATCCGCACCTTCATCGTCTCCCCCGGCAACGCCACCGGCTTGAGGGCATCGGCAATCAGATTGATATTCACCACATCCACCCCGCGCAGACTCGCCACCTTGTTCAAATTGAAATCGTTCGTCACGATCCGCCCCCCCTCCTGCTTCGCCAGCGCCACCAGCTTCTGATCCACCCCCTCTCCCTCCGCCGTGTTCGCAAGCGTCCCATCCCAGAACCGCAGTTCCAGCTTCGTCATCCCCTTGAGCTTCTCCAGGATCTCCAGCCCCCTTCGCCCCCGCGAACGCTTCAGCCGGTCCCCCGAATCCGCAATCGTCTGCAATTCCAGCAGCACAAACCGCGGCACCACGATCGGGCTCTCAAACACCCCCGTCGCCGCCATCTCCGCAATCCGCCCGTCAATGATCACCGACGTGTCCAGCAGCATCGGCCGCGGCCCCTTCGCCGCCCGCGAAAACTCCACGTACGGAATAATGAATCGGAAATCATCCTTCGTCTGCAGAATGAACGACACCGTGATGTACGTCACGATCAGCCCGATCAGCAGCTTCACCCCCTGCGCCAATTTCAAAATCGTGTCGTTGAATATCGCCACCGGATCCGTCGGCGCAATCCGCGGCCGCCCCGACGGACGATAATGCATCGCCACTCGCCCCTGCGTCGCAGCCTCCGTCGTCGCCGGCGCGGGAGTCACCAGCACCACCGGCGGCGTTCCGCTCCCGTCCCCGCCCATATCCTCGCTCCCCGGCACCACCACCGCCGTCGGCGCACTCACCGGCTGCAGAATAAACACATCCACCACCTGGTCCACCAGGTACCCGATGCACAACGAAATAAGCACCCCCACCAGTATCCCGAACAACACCCCCGACATCGTCGACAGGTTCTTCTTCTTGACCACCACGTCCAGCAGGAACACCGTGAACGCCGCCACCACCGCCCCGATCATCACGTAATACACCACAAAATTGTGGCTCGACTGATTCGTCTCCACGCTGTTCAGCGTCACCAGCGTGTACGCCAGCGCCACGATCGACACCAGCATCAGAAAAATGCCCCGTACCACATAAATCATAAAGTATCACCTCGTATAAACAGCGGATATGAATGCCGCGAAGTATAATGCTTTTCCTACGCACGTGCGGCCCCGATGTTCAACCTTGTGTACCGGGGTGCAATGCTTATGGCTCAACCTCGCGGCCATAAGCATGCCACATGGACGTGCGAATATTTATTGCACACGTGTAGCCACAGGACCCAAAATGCCCCACCACCCACCCCGTCCCCCCCACCGCTCCTTCCCCCCGCGCCCGCCCATGCGCCGCGCCGACCCCGCCGAAATCCAGGGCCGCATGAACCCCATCAAACACGACGGCCCCCTCCCCTGGGTCCAGCTCCGCAACGCCATCTTCCACCCCGCCATCTTCCAGAAAATGATCGGCCGCATTGACCCCAAGGCCAAGAACGGCGACCTCGTCGCCGTCTACGACCGCGACGCAACCCGCTTCGGCTCCGGCCTCCTCTCCACCCAATCCCCCATCGGCCTCCGCATGCTCACCTTCGACGCCTCCCCCGTCGATGAATCCCTCATCTCCCAACGCCTCGCCGCCGCCGTCGATCTCCGCATCAACCAGCTCGGCCTCGACCTCACCACCACCGCCTACCGCGTCGTCCACGCCGAAGGCGACGCCCTCCCCGGCCTCATCGTCGACCGCTTCGGCGACTACGCCGTCATCGAACTCTTCAACTTCCCCATGTTTCGCCGTGCCGAAACCCTCAAAACCGAACTGCAAAAACTCCTCAAAGTCAAAGACGTCCTCGTCCGCGCCGACGAACGCGTCCAAAACGCCGAAGGCTTCGTCCTCCCCGACTCCGCCCCCGCCGGCGCCCAGAAGCACCGCTCCGCCGACCGCAAATCCACCGTCATCACCGAGAACGGCGTCCGCTTCCAGATCGACCTCACCCACGGCCACAAGACCGGCTTCTTCACCGACCAGCGCGACAACCGCCTCCACCTCACCGAATTCACCGAAGGCAAAAACGTACTCGACGTCTGCTCCTATTCCGGCGGCTTCGGCGTCTACGCCGCAACCCTCGGCAAAGCCGGCCACGTCACCTGCGTCGACATCGACGAAGACGCCATCGCCCTCGCCCAACGCAACGCCAACCTCAACAAAGTCGATCGCAAAACCCTCGACACCGCCCACTCCGACGCCTTCACCTACCTCCGCCTCATGCAATCCACGCAAAAACAATTCGACCTCATCATCCTCGATCCCCCCAAATTCATCCCCACCAAGGAAGACTTCGCCGAAGGCCGCGCCAAATACTTCGACCTCAACAAACTCGCCATCTCCTGCGTCAAACCCGGCGGTCTACTCGTCACCTGCTCCTGCTCCGGCCTCCTCTCCCTCGACGAATTCATCTCCGTCCTTCGTGGCGCCCCCCGCTCCGCCAACCGCCGCGTCCAAATCCTCCGCGCCACCGGCCCCGGCGACGACCACCCCGTCATGTCCGACCACCCCGAATCCATCTACCTCAAATGCCTCTGGTGCCGAATCCTGTAACGCGGGCATTCCTCACTGTGGCATTGGCGTCCCGCCAATGACGGCCGCAGGCCGTTCCCGCACAATACCGCGGGCTGCAAAAACACCTTGCACCGCTTCGCACCCGACTTAACCATTTAACCACTTAACTACTTAACCAACGCCCTCCTTTGACCCCACGCCCCGAACCCGCTACATTAACCCCTCTGAGCCCAACCGCGCTGGTAGCTCAATTGGATAGAGCGTCGGCCTCCGAAGCCGAAGGTTGTGGGTTCGACCCCCGCCCAGCGCATTCCCCGCCCCGTCCGATTTAACGATTTAACGGATTACGAATTACCGATTACGCCCCTTCCCCCATGACCCAACTCTCCGTCCACGACGCCCTCCAACTCGCCCTCCGCCACCAGCACGCCGGTAATCTCAAAGACGCCGAACAAATCTACCGCCAGATCCTCGACGCCTACCCCGACCAGCCCGACGCCCTCCACCTCCTCGGCATGATCGCCTACCAGGTCGGGGGGGGCGCCCTCCCCGAAGGCGAAAACCTCGTCCGCCGCGCCATCGCCATCTCCCCCCAACCCGCCTTCCACCTCACCCTCGGCGGAATCCTCCTCAACTCCAAACGCCACGACGAAGCCATCCAGCTCTACCGCGACCTCATTCAGCAACACCCCGCCCTCCCCGAGGCCCACACCCACCTCGCCATCGCCCTCTGCGCCGCCCGCCGCTTCGACGAATCCATCCCCCCCTTCCAACAATCCCTCCAACTCGACCCCAAAAACCCCTACACCCACGGCAACCTCGGCATCGCCCTCACCCACGTCCACAAGATCGAAGACGCCATCCGTCACCTCCAATCCGCCACCTCCGCCCTCCCCCTCAACCCCGACTTCCTCTCCGCCCTCGCCACCGCCTACAACCAATCCAACAAGCTCGACGACGCCATCTCCACCGCCAACCGCGCCCTGTCCCTCGCCCCCAATCGCGGCCAGCCCCACCACACCCTCTCCCTCGCCCTCACCAAACAAAACAAACTCACTGAAGCCCTCCCCCACGCCCGGCGCGCCGCCGACCTCCTCCCCGACAATCCCGACATGTACTCCCTCCTCGCCGACATCCAACGCAATCTCCACCAACCCGACGCCGCCCTCGAAACCTACCAACGCGCCATCGCCAGACTCCCCGAAAACCAAACCGCCGAACTCCACGCCAATCTCGGCACACTCCTCCTCGATCAGTCCCAACACGACGAAGCCCTCACCCAACTCCGCAAGGCCCTCTCCCTCGCACAGCGCCGCCCCGACATCCACTCCACCCTCCTCCACGCCCTCCTTTTTCACCCCACGTTGGACATGCAAACCCTCCTCGCCGAGCACCAGGAGTTCGCCCGCCGCCACGCCGAATCCCTCTACCCCACCTCCCGCAATTTCCCCAACGACAAAAACCCCGAAAAAATCCTCCGCATCGCTTACATAACCTCCGAAGCCCGCGCCCACCCCATCGGTCTCTTCCTCCTCCCCGCCCTCCAGTTCCACGACAAATCCCAGGTCGAAACCTTCCTCTACTCCGACACCAAAACCCCCGACCCCATCACCACCCACCTTCAGCAACTCGCCGATCACTTCCAGCCCACCGCCCACCTCACCGATGCCCAGCTCGCCAACCAGATCCGCACAGACCAGATCGACCTCCTCATCGACCTCCACCAGCACTCCCCCGACAACCGCGCCCTCCTCTTCGCCCGCAAACCCGCCCCCCTCCAACTCTCCATCCCCCTCCACTCCTTCACCACCGGCCTCCCCACCATCGACTACCGCCTCGAATCGATTCCCCCCACCCAACAAAAGCCCGCCGTCTCCGGGGGGGGCGACGGCGCGGGCCAATCAAGTCTCCCCACCGCCGAAACCTGCATCCCCGTCCCCGCTCCCCTCACCTGCTACCTCCCCCGCGCCGAATCCATCCCCCTCACCCCGCTCCCCCTCTCCCAAAAATCCCCCGGCGCCATCGCTTTCGCCTGCCTCGCCCCAGGCAGCAACCTCAACCCCCAAACCCTCACCCTCTTCGCCCACCTCCTCCACGCCCTCCCCCACTCCACCCTCACCCTCCTCGCCCCTCAAGTCGCCTTCCGCGCCCGTACCACCGAATTCCTCCAACACAACAACATCTCCCCAACGCGCTTAATCTTCGTCTCGCCACAGCCCGGTCTCGCCCATTTCCAACTCTTTCACCCCATCGACATCTCCCTCGACACCTTCCCCATCAACACCCCTCACCTCGCCCTCGACTCCCTCTTCATGGGCGTCCCCGTCATTACCCTCACCACCGACCTCTCCACGCACAACGCCAACCCCCTCGGCAAAACCGTCCACACCCTCTTCGCCCACCTCGCCCTCGCAGACCTCTCCGCCACCACTCCCACCCAGTTCATCGAAATCGCCAAAACCCTCGCCGCCGACGCCCCGCGCCTCCACCACCTCCGCCAGAACCTCCGCACTCGCCTCCGCAATTCCCCTCTCATGTCCCCCACAAAGTTCACCCAGACCCTCGAGCAAACCTGCCGCCATCTCTGGCAACGCTGGTGCAGCGCTTCCAACTGACCGCTCCTCCCGATTCCCGCACTGCACCCGTCCCCCGGGCGAAAATACCGCCTCCTTTCCCCCGTTCCCTCCGCCAAAAGGCACCCCCATTGCACCTCCTCTTGCCCTGCGGCAACGTGCCGCGCTAAACGTAGCCTTTTCGGAGCCTCCCAATGAAACCCGCACTCATCCTCATCACCGCAGTCACCCTCACACTCTCGTCAACCGCCTTCTCCCAATCGCAATCCGTCACCGGCAGCGACAACCCCAACGCCAACCTCCCCCGCAGCCGCAACACCCTCAACAACTCCGCTATCCAGTCCGAACAACAGTCCAGCCAGCACAACGCAAACGCCTCGAGCGACAGCAACAAACCCTCCCGCGAAGACAAGGAATTCGTCAGAGACTCCGGCAGCGGCAACAAAATGGAAATCGAAGTCGGGCAATACATCGCCGAGCACACCCAGAACCCCCAGGTCAAACAATACGCCCAGACCCTCGTCCAGGATCACCAGCAATCCCAGGAACAGCTCAAGCAGGCCGCCAGCCAGGCCGGCGTCAGCTTCTCCGACCAGCTCACCCCCGAACACAAAGCCATGCTCAAGGAGCTCAAACAAAAATCAGGCGATGACCTCAACCGCGACTTCGTCTTCTCCGCCATCGCCGACCACCACAAAGACATCCTCGAATTCACCTACGCCTCCCAGCACCTCCAGAACCAGCAACTCAAACAATACGCCCAGCAAACCATCCCCACCCTGCAAAAACACCTCCAACTCGCCAACACCCTCTCCCAATCCATCACCGGCGTCCAGGACAACTCCACCGCCAGCGCCCGCTGATCAGTCTCCCCAATCACCGAACTCCCAACCGAGCCCTCGCAAAAAAGCGAGGGCTCTTTTGCGCGCAAACACAAAAACCCGCCGCGGTCAAAAATAGCCATCTATTCTCAATTTTCGCCATGGCAACGTCGCACGCACCACACTAATCTCCAACCCGCCGTCGAGCGATTTTCTCCACCTCTCGCCAGGGCGCACATGAACACAAGATACATTCCACCCACTCTCATCGCCGCCGCCCTCACCCTCACCACCACCCTCCCCGCCGCCGATACCCCCGCCACCTCCTCCTCGCCCCAATCCCAAATCGCCGCCGGCGGAAACTCCCCCCGCGGCTTCGACATGGCCCCCGAAACCAACCCCAAAGTCGTCCAAGCCGCCGCCGCAGAAATCCCCATATCACTCCCACCTGGCCCCTTCCAACCCACCTGGGACTCCCTCCAACAGCACTACAAAGTCCCCCAATGGTTCTACCAGGCCAGGTTCGGCCTCTTCATGCACTTCGGCCTCTACGCCGTCCCCGCACACCACAACGAGTGGTACGAAAAACACATGTACGGCCCCGAACTCCAGTGGCACACCGAACACTTCGGACCCCCCGCTACCTTCGGCTACAAAGACTTCATCCCCAAGTTCACCTGCGAAAACTTCAACGCCGACCAATGGGCCCAACTCTTCAAAGCCTCCGGCGCCAAATACGTCATCCCCACCGCCCAGCACCACGACAACTTCTCCCTCTGGGACAGCAAGGCCAACCCCATCAATGCCAAAAACCTCGGACCCCACCGCGATCTCATCGGCGAACTCGCCGTCGCCGTCCGCAAGCAAGGCCTCAAGTTCGGCGTCTCCAACCACGGCATGGAGGCCTTCCAGTTCGTCAATCCTTCCCCACAACTCGCCGCCGAACTCAAAGCCAGGCAAGCCGACCTCTTCGACCCCAAGTGGGCCGACTGGTACCACGTCGCCGACCGCTCCGACGAAGCCTGCAAAAAATTCCTCGTCAACTGGGTCCAGCGCAACGTCGAACTCATCGACCAATACCACCCCGACATGCTCTGGTTCGACAACGGCGTCGACATCCGCTACCTCGACCCCCTCAAACTTTGGGTCGCCGCTTACTACTACAACCGCGCCAACGAATGGCACGCCGAAGTCTCCATCTCCACCAAAAAAGCCGCATACGCCCCCTCCAACGACAACACCCACACCATCGGCTCCATCATCGACTTCGAAAAAATCGGCGCACGCTCCCCCGCCGGCATCCGCACCGGTGCCTGGCAGGTCGATGACCCCATCGGCTCCACCTGGGGATACACCGACGGCGAACGCATCGCCCCCCCTTCCTCCATCATCTCCCGACTCGTCGACACCGTCTCCAAAAACGGCAACTACCTCCTCAACCTCTCCCCCAAAGCCGACGGCACCATCCCAGACGACCAGCAATCAACCCTCCGCGCCGTCGGCAAATGGCTCGACACCAACGGCGAAGCCATCTACTCAACCCACAACTGGACCCACTTCTCCGACAACCAACCCCGCTCCGGCCTCAACATCCGCTTCACCGTCAAAGACCAATCCCTCTACGCCATCATCCTCGGCAAATGGCCCGGCAACTCCGCCACCATCCAATCCCTCGCCACCGGAAAAGCCGACGGAACCATCACCAAAGTCACCATGCTCGGCGCCCCCGGCAACCTCCACTTCACCCAATCCGAAAAAGGCCTCACCATTACCCTCCCCAACACGCCCCCGTGCGATTACGCCTACACCCTCAAAATCGAAGGCCTCAAAACCAATCCCCCCGCCGACACCCCCGACGGCAACCCCACCCCATAATCCCGCTTGCCAACTCCTCAGAGCCCCGGCCGCCCGCATGCCCACAGGTTCAACACTCCTCCCACTCACGCTGGCACAATTCTTGTACTCCCTCCTGCGACCGACAACCCAGGAGGCTCCCCATCATCTCCCCCAACAAAAGCTCCACCCAGCCAAATAAATCCCCCGCCGACGACCCCTTCGTCCACGTCCGCGGCGCACGCGAACACAACCTCAAAGACATCGACCTCGACATCCCCCGCAACGCCCTCGTCGTCTTCACCGGCATCTCCGGCTCCGGTAAATCCTCCCTCGCCTTCGGCACCCTCTACGCCGAAGCACAACGCCGCTACCTCGAATCCGTCGCCCCCTACGCCCGCCGACTTTTCCACCAACTCTCCACCCCGCAAGTCCGCGAAATCCAAGGACTCCCCCCCGCCGTCGCACTCCAGCAACAACGCGGCTCCCCCACCACCCGCTCCTCCGTCGGCTCCGTCACCACCCTCTCCAACCTCCTCCGCATGCTCTACTCCCGCGCCGGCGAATACCCCCACAACCAACCCCACCTCGACGCCGAAGCCTTCTCCCCCAACACCCCCGCCGGCGCCTGCCCCACCTGCCACGGCCTCGGTCGCATCTACACCGTCACCGAACAAACCATGGTCCCCGACCCCTCCAAAACCATCCGCGAACGCGCCATCGCCGCATGGCCCCCCGCATGGCACGGCACCAACCTCCGCGAAATGCTCGTCTCCCTCGGATACGACATCGACACCCCCTGGCACAAACTCCCCAAAAAAGACCGCGACTGGATCCTCTTCACCGACGAACAACCTTCCGTCCCCGTCTACACCGGCTGGGAACGCGACGAAGTCCGCCGCGCACTCAAACGCAAAGAGCCCCCCTCCTACATGGGCAACTTCTCCAGCGCCAAACGCTTCGTCCTCGAAACCTTCGCCACCACCCAAAGCCCCCTCATCAAAAAACGCGTCTCCCAGTACATGATCGCCGCCGACTGCCCCGAATGCCGCGGCAAACGCCTCCGCAAAGAATCCCTCTCCATCAAATTCGCCACCCTCGACATCGCCGAAATCTCCCGCCTCCCGTTGAAACAACTCGCACTCCTCCTCCGCCCCTACTCAAACGATACGAGCAAAGAACTCCGCAAACTCACCACCGCCCACCCCGAAAAAATCACCGTCATCAAACGCATCGCCGAAGACCTCCTCGCACGCCTCGACACCCTCCTCAACCTCGGCCTCGGATACCTCTCCCTCGAACGCTCCACCCCCACCCTCTCCCCCGGCGAACTCCAACGCCTCCGCCTCGCCACCCAGGTCCGCTCCAATCTCTTCGGCGTCGTCTACGTCCTCGACGAACCCTGCGCCGGACTCCACCCCGCCGACACAGAAGCACTCCTCGCCGCCCTGGATCAGCTCCAATCCGCCGGCAACTCCCTCTTCATCGTCGAACACGACCTCGACGTCATCCGACACGCCGACTGGCTCGTCGACGTCGGCCCCTTCGCCGGCGAACACGGCGGCCAGATCCTCTACAGCGGCCCCCCCGAAGGCCTCGCCAAAATCCAAAACTCCCAAACCCGCCGCTTCCTCTTCAACGAATTCAAACTTCCCCCGCACACCCCGCGCCCACCCAAAGCCTGGCTCAAACTCAAAGACGTCACCCGCAACAACCTCCACCACCTCGACGCACAATTCCCCCTCGGCTGCCTCACCACCGTCACCGGCGTCTCCGGCTCCGGCAAATCCTCGCTCGTCTCCCAAGTCCTCGTCGAACTCATCGCACAACACCTCGGCCACCACCTCGAACCCGACGAAGACGAAGGCAACGACCTCGAACGCACCCCCGTCCAAACCCTCGGCGGCTACATCGAGTCCGGCATGGAACACATCAAACGCCTCGTCCGCGTCGACCAAAAACCCATCGGCCGCACCCCCAGATCCAACCTCGCCACCTACACTGGCCTCTTCGACCACGTCCGCAAACTTTTCGCCGCCACCAAATCCGCCCGCTCGCGCCACTACGGCGCCGGCCGCTTCTCCTTCAACGTCCCCGAAGGCCGCTGCGAAACCTGCGAGGGTGAGGGCTTCGTCATGGTCGAACTTCTCTTCCTCCCCAGCGTCTACGCCCCCTGCCCCACCTGCAAAGGCTCCCGCTACAACGCCAAAACCCTCGAAATCCAGTATCAAAACAAAAACATCGCCCAAGTCCTAAATCTCACCGTCGACGCCGCCGCACAATTCTTCCACGAAGAACCCCACATCCACCGCGCCCTCCACACCCTCCGCGAAGTCGGCCTCGGCTACCTCCGCCTCGGACAACCCGCCACCGAACTCTCCGGCGGCGAAGCCCAGCGCATCAAACTCGCCACCGAACTCCAACGCGCCCAGCACGGCAACTCCCTCTACATCCTCGACGAACCCACCACCGGCCTCCACCCCGCCGACGTCGAAAAACTCCTCACCCAGCTCCACACCCTCACCGACGCCGGCAACACCATCATCCTCGTCGAACACGACATGCGCGTCGCCGCCACCGCCGACTGGATCATCGACCTCGGCCCCAACGCCGGCAACGAAGGCGGCCAAATCCTCTTCACCGGCACCCCCGCCCAACTCACCAAACACCCCACCTCCCGCACCGCCCCCTACCTCGCTGCCTACTTAAAAGATCACGCACCCTGACCCAGGGCCCCGACCCGCTGCCATGTTCAGGTGGGGAATCAGCCACAGCAACGAATGCGCGCTCGAATCAAATGCAAGCGCGTTCCCGAGTTTTGTAAGTGTTGACCACCCTGTTATTCACCCACGTACACAACGTCCCCACCCGATTGCCCCGGCAGGGGCCCAAAGCCCTCGGCCCACGGCCAGCCCGAACGGGAGCGGCCGTGGGAAAGCAGCACGAGAGACGATCGCTCACCCCGGCAGGGGTGAAAGCACGCATCCAGCTCTTTGAGAGAACATCAAGAGCCATCGCCACACCAGCAATGTTCGCCCCCCATGCGATTATTTGTGCCCATTGGTGACCATTTGTGGACAATTTCCGTCGTGGCGGGGGGCGGGATGGTAAACAGTTTACGGATGAGACGGCAAGCAACTTGACGTTCATAATATGTTAGGGTACACTCTTCGCAAGAAACACGGGGGAAATCCATGCAAACACCCACCTCTGGTACCGCGGCGGTCACGGAGCGCCCATCTCCCGCTCCCCCCACCGGCCCCCTCCCCGCGCAGGCGGAGCATACCCCCTCCCCCACGTGCATCCCCATGCGCCCAACCCGCGCCACCCTGCACCCTGTTGCACACAACCTCGCCCCCACCCTGCACCCCGGTGCAGTATCCCTCCCGACCACCCCCGATTTCGCTTCAAAAACCCACACCCTGCACCCACATGCAGTCACTAAATCAAACGCCCTCCTCCTCCTCTCCCTCGCTCTCGCTCTCCCCAACAACTTGATAATCTTCGGCTGGCGCTATCAAAAACGCGGTTCTCAAACCCCCGAACTTGATAATCTTCGTGCGGCGCCCCCAAAAACCCGGTTCGCCCAAAACCCTCTTGATCACCTTCGCCTGGCGCCATCAAAAACGCCCCCCAGCAAAACCTTCGCCCCCACACCCCACCGCCTCCCACCCTACCCCCCCACCCCCAAACCCCGTATACTGCCCGACTCTCAAAACTTCCCACACGGAGCCCCACAATGGTCAAATCCGACCTCCCCGACGACAACGACGACCTCAAACAAAACGACCTCGCCACCTGGCTCCAGTACGGCCTCCCCATCTTCCTCCGCAAAAACGGCTCCTACCTCCTCCTCGGCCTCGCCCTCTGCCTCCTCGGCTACCAGCTCTACAACCGCTACGAACAAAAGAAACAGGTCGAAGTCCAGACCGCCTGGAATGAACTCGACGCCGCCGGCGCTCCCTCCGCCGACAATGCCCCCAACAAGCTCGAATCTCTCATCGCCCAGTACCAGATCAAACCCATTCAGGCCATGGCCTACCTCCAGATCGCCAACTTCTACCTCGAGGATGTCGCCCACGGAAATCCCCCCACCGGCTTCCGCGGCGTCAAAATCTCCCGCGACGACGCCCTCGCCAAGGCCGAGTCCGCCGCTAAAACCGTCGTCTCCAACTTCTCCGACCAGACCCTCGCCGTCGGCAAAGCCCACCTCGCTCTCGCCGCCGTCGCCCTTGACCGCGGCGACTTCGATGCCGCTCGCAAACAATACGAACTCCTTACTGACAAGTCCGGCCCCTTCGCCGACTCCGCCTTCGCCCAGCTCGCCGACGCGCAACTCAAAAACCTCGACGCTTACCAGAAAGTCCCCCCCCTCGCCGCCCTCGCACCGCCCGAACCCCCGCCCGCTCCCCCCGCCACCTTCCCCTCCGGCACCGGCGGCTTCCCCGGCATGTCCAACATGCCCTCCCCCACCGGCCTCACCTTCCCCGAAAACCACCCCATCCACCCCCCGTCCCCCGGCGCCCCAAACGCCCAACCCTGAGCCCGATCCAGCCCGAAGACAACCGCAACCTCCCCGTCCGCGACTTCCGCGCCGCCCCCGCCGCCA
>JBQCGD010000132.1:0-42830 GCA_051955985.1 Phycisphaerae bacterium
CAACCCCGTCATCAAACCCCCCGCAATCGCCGCCGCAAGCCCCCCATAAATGTACCACGCCGTCGAATCCGTAAACTTCCCGGTAAACGTGTTCGACAACTGGTCCGCCATCGAGTGCGACGCATTCAACCCCACCACAAACAACACCGCCCCAATCACCAGCAACACAATGCCAACAATCCGCATCGGAGACATATTTCTTACTCCTCGCAAAATCCAGAATGCCCACTGCATTCATCTACACCCCTCAATAAGCGAACCCCATGCCACATCCACACCAATCTCCACTGGGCGTTTCCTGAAACCACCCTCCCAACCAACGTTTTGCGTTTTGCGTTTTGAATTTTCTGTTCTCCCCGCTCCGTGCCCTCCGCGCCCTTCGTGGTTACAATCCCCCCTCTCTCTTACACGGAGCCCTCTTGCCCACCCAAAAACGCCACGACAACCGCACCCCCCACCAAACCCGCCCTCTCAAAATCCAACGCCACTTCACCAAACACGCCGGCGGCTCCGTCCTCATCTCCTTCGGCAACACCCAGGTCCTCTGCACCGCCATGATCGAAAAAGACCTCCCCCCCTGGCTCAAAGCCAAAGGCCCCGGCGCCGGCGGCTGGCTCACCGCCGAATACGCCATGCTCCCCTCCTCCACCACCACCCGCAAACGTCGCGACTCCGGTAAACCCGACGGCCGCTCCGTCGAAATCCAACGCCTCATCGGCCGCGCTCTCCGCTCCTGCATCGACTTCAAAGCCCTCCAAAACGCCGACGGCGCCGGCCTTACCCTTTTCGTCGACTGCGACGTCCTCCAGGCCGACGGCGGCACCCGCACCGCCGCCATCACCGGTGCCTGGATCGCCGTCGCCGACGCCATCACCGCCGCTCAAAAGGCCAACCTCCTCCCCAAAACCGCAAAAGTCCTCACCAATCAGGTCGCCGCCATCTCCGTCGGTATCGTCAACGGCACCCCCGTCGCCGACCTCGACTACATCGAAGACGTCGAAGCCCACGTCGACATGAACGTCGCCATGCTCGCCGACCAAACCTTCGTCGAAGTCCAAGGCACCGGCGAACACACCACCTTCTCCACCCAACAACTCCAGCAAATGTTGAAACTTGCCACCACCGCCATCCAACAACTCCACACCGCCCAACTCAAATCCCTCAAGCACAAATGACGCAATCCCGTGTGCCATGCTCTTGGGGCAGGGGCCCCATGAGCATGCCCATTGCGCTTCCACATCCCCATTCTGAATTCTGCACTCTGAATTCTGAATTCCCCCTCACCTCCCCTCCCCCGGCCCATCCCACGCCTTCCCATCAATCACCACATTCTTCACCACCAGGTTCTTCACCCCCTGCACGTTCGGCATCCCCTTCTCCCCATTCGTCACCTTCAAATCAATGTTCTCAAACGTCACATCCTCCACCGTGTCCCCCTTCCCCGGCCGAATCGTCCCAAAACTCCCAAACGTCCCCTTCACATCCGATATCGTAATGTTCCGTGTCACCCGCTTCGGCGGCTCATGCCCCTGCAGATCAAAGTACTGGCTCCACGGCAGCCAGCTCACGATCTGCCCAACCCCGTCCAACTCAACCCCCTTGATATGAATGTCCTCATACAACTCCGGCGTGTCCGTCCGGAACTTCAGCCGCAGCACCGACGTTCCCCGCGTCTTCGGCCCCGTGATCTTGCAGTTCTCCACCACCACGTCCCGCACAATCGTCGCCTCAGACCCGCACGTCACCAGGCTCCCCGACTTCAAAATCGTGCACCCCGTCACCCGGATATGCTCCACCGGCGGAGAATCCTTGTCCTCCATCGCCAGCGGACCCTTCGACCCCTTCAAACAAATCCCGTCATCATTGTTGTAGATCGTCGTGTTTTGAATCGTCACGTTCTGGCATGAATCCACATCCACACCGTCCGTCGAGGGCGAACCGTCCCCCGCCTTGATGTCCAACCCGTCCACCGTCACATGCGTGTCCCGGTACAAATGCAGATTCCAGAACCCCGAATTCAAAAAGTGCAGCCCCGACACCGTCACATCATCCGAATCCCGGATGAACATCATCCGCGGCCGCGGCACATCCAGGTTCTTCACCGAACGGTCCTTCCCGTGCGCATCCCGAAACGCCTTCCAGAACGGCTCCCCCGACCCATCGATCGTCCCCTCGCCCGAAATCTTCAAATGATCGCACTTCTCCGCATTCACCAGCGCCGGCAGCCAGTCCTGGAAATGCCCCTCGATCCGCGTCTTCATCGTCGGATAGTCCTTCGTGTCCGTCGACCCCTTCAACACCCCGCCCTTCTCAATCTCCAGGTTCACCCCCGGCTTCAAAAAAATCGCCCCCGTTAAAAACGTCCCCTCCGGCACCGTCAACGTCCCCCCGCCGTTCCCCGCCAGTTCATCAATCCCCTTCTGAATCGCCTCCGTGTTCATCGTCTTCCCATCCCCGGTCGCCCCGAACTCCGTAATCGCCTTCGTCGTCGCCCCCCGCACCGCGCCCGTCAATGCCAAGCCCACAACCGCTGCCATCAAAACGCGCATCGATTTCCTCCACAAAAAGCCGCTTCCATCAACCCCAATTTCGCCGTCGATCGAAGGTCGACGCCTCCAGCGCGATATTCAACAAATCGCGACACAGGACCGACCCAGAATAAACGCCCCCAACTCAAAATTCATGCAAGCAATAAAAACCACCCACTGCCACACATCTGCGCGCACAAATACCACTTTTCACAACCCTCCCCAAAAATCCCAAAAACCCCAACCCTCTCTCCGCAAAACACTTCCGAACCCCGCGCGCCACCCCGTGCGCATAACCTGGGCGCCGCTTCCTATCCACAGGGCCCTCATGCGCAAAAACCTCCCAACCTCCCTGCTCCACACCCCACCCTGCACCCCCGTGCAGTCGCTCAACCCACCCCACCTCTCCCCCCGCGCGCCTCTCCCCCCGAACTTGATCACCTTCGGCGGGCGCTATCAAAAACGCGGTTTCCCAATGACCGAACTTGATCATCTTCGTGTGGCGCTATCAAAAACGCGGTTCCATCCCCAATCAACCCCGAACCCCGAACCCCAAAACACGAAACCCGAACCATTCTGCCGCCGTCCCCATGCCCTTCCAATCCCTTTTCTCCCACGCACCCTTCCCGTATCCTTACGGTTCTCACTCTTTATTCCGGAGCACCCCACTCGTGAACAGCCTCCTCAAGAAATATTCCAAGCCCCTCTTCGCCGTCCTCAGCGCCTTCCTCATGCTCATCTTCATCCTCCCCTCCGTCATGAAAAACAACAACGACGTCAGCGGCCTCGAGGTCGGCCGCCTCAACGGCCAAAAGGTCACCAACGGCTCCATCCAGTCCGCCAGCGCCAACGTCAACCTCCTAGCCCGCTTCGGCCTCCTCGGCAACCTCAACCCGCGCCTCCCCGGAAGCCTCTCCCTCTCCCAGGGTATCCTCACTCTCGCCGGCCCCATCCCCGATCCCCGCATCCCCTATCCCCTCTACATCAATGTCCCCGTCGCTTATCTCAACGAAGCCGGCACCAACACCCACGACACCGAACGCGGCACCCACTGGTTCCTCCTCCTCACCGAGGCGCAAAGACTCGGAATCCTCGCAGATCCGACCGAGGTCTCCGCCCTCTTCGCCAACGCCGCCGCGAATCTCGCCAACGGCGACAATCAACAATTCATCCAGTTCCTCTACAACCAGAACATCACCGAATCCCAGTTCCGCGGCGCCATCGCCCAGGCGCTCATGATCCGCAACCTCGCCGAAATCACCATGCGCAACATTCCCCCCTCCGTCCCCGCCGTCGAACTCGCCGCCACCGAACGCTTCGCCACACTCGCCGTCGATTACGCCTCACTCGACGCCGCCCAGGACTTCGCCAAGTTCCCCGACCCCCCCCCCGACCAGGTCAAAAAGCAGTTCGACACCTACAAATCCGTCGTCGCCACGCCCCCCGGCAGCACCGCCACACCGCCCACCATCGACGGCCACACCTATCCCTTCGGCTACAAGTATCCCGACCGCGTGAAGGTCGAATACCTCAAGTTCGACCGCAAGGAACTCGCCAGGCAGTTCAAGCCCACCCACGACGATCTCGACGAAGCCTTCCGCTATTACAAGAGCCACCCCGAGGATCCCATCATTACGCCACCCGCCGACGACGCCGCCACACAGCCCACCCAGCCCGCGAAAAAATCGTTCGACGACGTCCGCGAAGTTCTCGTCCAGCGCCAGGTCGATGACCGCATCAACAAGTTCCTCAAACGCATCACCGACCGCGTCGCCAGCACCACTTCCGTCCCCTGGGCCGACGCCAAGGACGTCAACGGCTTCCGCGAAGCCATCCCGCGCGCCAAGTGGGTCGATTACAAATCCATTCCCGCCACCCTCAAGACCATGCCCGAATTCGCGAAATATCAGCCCGAGTACGACGCCATCGATACCTTCGAAAGCGCCCGCCAGCTCGCCGCCATCCCCGGCATCGGCTCCGCCGCCTACGACCACCAGGGCTCCCCCATCCCCTTCGCCGCACTCGCCACCCACGTCCACGAACTCGGCGATTTCCCCGACTTCCCCCGCCTCTACCTCCAGGTCGGCATCGACGGCCCCATCCTCAAGGATGACGACGGCAACCTCTACATTTACCGCGTCACCGACGCCGACAAATCCCACGAGCCCGCCTCCCTCGACGAAGTCCGCACCCAGGTCGTCGACGACCTGAAAAAACTCGCCAGCTTCCAGCAGAAAGAAAAAGAAGCTAAATCCATCGCCGAAATCGCCGCCACCGGTAATTTCAGCGGCGTCGCCCGTGCCCACGGACTCACCCCCGTCACCACCCCCGAATTCCGCCATTCCGACCCCAATATCCCCGGCCTCGGAAATGTCCCCGGCTTTGCCGACGCCGCCTACGAACTCGGCCGCGGCGAAGAGCCCACCTCCCAGCCCGCTTCCGCCCCGGCCTCTCAACCCGCTGCCAAACCGGTCCTCAACCGCACCACCACCCTCCCCGACGACGCTGCACTCAAGGTCTACATCCTCGCCCTCACCAAGTTCAACCCCGTCACCCCCCTCGCTTTCGCCGCTGAACGCAAGCCCCTCATCAACCTCGTCTCCCAGGAAGGCGGCATCCAGTTCGCCACCGCGTGGCTCGGCTTCGACAACACCCTCAAACGCGAGAAATACGTCCCCACGCACCCCTTCAACGAAAAATGACCCGCTCTTTGAAATCCAGATAACTGCTCACCGCGCCCGCCGCAACCCCCATCACCCCCGCGCCTGCTCATACGCCGTGGCGTCCCACGCAAATCGCCCCAGCAGCGGCACAAATTTGCACGTCAGCACCTCCGTCTCCTCCAAACCCTCCGGCCGCTTCACAATCTTTACCAGCGTCTGCGTCTCCCCGCGCCCGATCGGCACCACCATCACCCCGCCCGTCTTCAACTGATCCACCAGCGGCTGCGGAACCTCCGGCGCGCCCGCCGTCACCAGGATCCGGTCAAACCCCACCTCATCCCCCGGCCACCCCGCTGAACCATCCCCCACAAAAAATTCCACATTGTTCACCTCCATCGCCCGCAGCCGCCGCTTCGCCGATTCCGCCAGACCCGCCACCCGCTCAATCGTAAACACCTTCCCCCCCGGCCCCACCAGGTACGCCAGCACCGCCGTCTGGTACCCCGTCCCCGTCCCCAGCTCCAGCACCCACTGCCCCGGCTTGATGTCCAACTCCTGCGTCATCACCGCCACCATAAACGGCTGCGAGATCGTCTGCCCTTCCGCGCTCGGCAACGCCTCATCCGCGTACGCCTTCTCCTGGTGCTCGTGCGGCACAAACAAATGCCGCGGCACCTCGCGCATCGCCTCCAGCACCCGGTGCATCACGATCCCCCGCCGCCGCAACTGGTGCTCGATCATCTCTTCCCGCGCCCGTGCATATGGATCGGTCATCATGATTGCCTCCTTACCCACCCCCCGCCATTATACTCTCATGCAAAATCCAATCCCTACGCAAACTCTCGCCGACTGGGACCGCCAATTCCTCTGGCACCCCTTCACCCCCATGAAGCCCTGGTGCGAAAACAAGGAAATCGTGATCATCGAAAAAGGCGATCGCGAATTCCTCTTCGACACCGACGGCCGCCGCTACATCGACGCCGTCAGCTCCCTCTGGTGCAACGTCCACGGCCACAATGTCCCCGAGCTCAACGCCGCCGTCACCGACCAGCTCCACCAGATCGCCCACTCCACCCTCCTCGGCCTCAGCAACATCCCCGCCATCACCCTCGCCAAACGCCTCGTCGAGCTCACCCGGTCCAGCGGCCTCACGCTCGACAAAGTCTTCTACTCCGACAACGGCAGCACCGCCGCCGAAGTCGCCTGCAAAATGGCCTACCAATACTGGCACAATCTTGGCCAACCACGCACCAAGTTCCTCGCCCTCGCCAACGCCTACCACGGCGACACCGTCGGCGCCGTCTCGGTAGGGGGGATCCCCCTCTTCCACCACGCCTTCAAATCCCTCACCTTCCCCGTCGATTTCATCGCCCCCCATGAAGGCCCCGCCGCCATCGAATCCCTGCTTCAGCAAAACGCCTACGCCGCCATCATCATCGAACCCATGATCCAGGGCGCCGGCGGCATGATCTTCCACCCCCCGCAATTCCTCCGCGACCTCCGCCGACTCGCCGACCAGTACAACACCCTCCTCATCTTCGACGAAGTGATGACCGGCTTCGGCCGCACCGGCAAAATGTTCGGCGCCGAACACGCAGCAGTCACCCCCGATTTCCTCTGCCTCTCCAAGGGCCTCACTGCCGGCTACATGCCCCTCGGCGTCACCATGACCACCCAGAAAATCTTCAACGCCTTCTACGTCGATCCCAACCTCGCCGAAAACGCCGCCAAGACCTTCTTCCACGGCCATACCTTCACCGGCCACCCCCTCGCCTGCGCCGCCGCCAACGCCTCCCTCGATCTCTTCAAAAAAAACAACACGCTCGCCCACGTCCACGCCCTCCAGCCCGTCCTCCTCGACTTCCTCGAACACGCTAAGAAATCCCCCTATGTCCGCAACCCCCGCCACCTCGGCCTCATCGCCGCCATCGACCTCGCCCACCCCGATGGCACGCCGTTCCCCTACCACTGGCGCATCGGCGGCGCTCTCTGCACCCGCATGCGGCCACTCGGTGTCATGTCCCGCCCCCTCGCCGACACCCTCATCATCATGCCGCCGCTCGCCATCTCCGAAGAAAATCTTCGCACCCTCTGCAATGTCATGCTAAAGTCCCTCGACTGGATCCCGGAGTTCGTCGCCCAACGGCAATCGCTGTAACCGATCAACACGGTGCCCCATGCCTTCCCTCACCACCTATCCCGAAATCCACCCCCTCCACCCACGCACCGCCCTCCGCCCCTTCCGCGGCCCCGGTCTCTTCATCACCGGCACCGAAACCGACATCGGAAAGACCACCGTCACCGCCGCCCTTGCCGGCGCCCTTCACCGCCTCCACGTCCGCGTCGGCGTCTGCAAACCGGTCGCCTCCGGATGCCCCAAGTTCGCCGACCGCGGCAATGACCCCAAAGTCGCCCCGGCCGACGACGACTACCTCTCCCCCGACGCCGCTTACGCCGCCCGCGCCGCCGGCCTCGATCCCACCGATGATTCCCTCCTCCGCTACCTCTCCCCGGTGCGCTTCGCCGCCCCCGTCTCGCCGCACATCGCCTCGCAGGTGGAAGGCCGCCCCACGAATTGGTCCCGCGTCGCCGGTGCACTCGACTGGTGGCAGGAAAACTGTGACGCCCTCCTCGTCGAGGGTTCCGGCGGCTGGTTCGTCCCGCTCGACCACCACGATTTCATGGTCGCCGACTTGGCCGCCGCCATCCGCCTGCCCGTGATCGTGGTCACCGACGCCACCCTCGGCACGCTGAACCGAACCCTCCTGACGATCCAGGCCATCCGCCAGCGCAGCCTCGCCGTCGCCGGAATCGTGATCAACCGCGTCCCGCCTCACGAACAGCAGGACCTCGCGATTCATTCCAACCTGACCGAGCTCTCCCGTCTTTGCGGCGTTCCCGTTCGCGCGATTCTTCCCGCGCGAAAAAATCCGCCAGCCGACAGCGTCCTCCCCGAATTCATCGATGCCCTGGCCCCGTTTGCGAAAGAATGGCTCGCGATGGCCTCCCCCGAATAAGGGCAATTTTCTGGCAAACCCGCGACCCCCTCCCCGCCTTCCCAAATGTTTCAATAACAATTGAAAACTGCTAACATCACATCATGACCACCATGCTTCCCAATCCTCCCGTTGCCTCCCCCGCAACTTCGCTCAACCCCGCCGATTTCGCGGACGCTGCCCTGCGGCCCATTGCGGAAAAAATCCTCCGGGGCGACCGCCTCGAATTCGCCGATGGCATGACCCTCTGGAACACCCGCGACATCTTTTCTCTCGGCCAGCTCGCCAATCAGCTCCGCATACAAAAGCACGGCAACATCGCCTACTACAACATCAACCGCCACATCAACTACTCCAACATCTGTGCCCTCTCCTGCAAGTTCTGCGAGTTCCACCGCAAACGCGGCGAGAGCGGCGCGTACGAATATTCTCACGACGACATTTTCCGCATCGCCGGAGAGGCCGCCGCTGCCGGCGCCACCGAAGTGCACATCGTCGGCGGCCTGCATCCGTGGCTGCCGTTCGATTGGTATCTCGAAATGCTCCGCGGCCTGCGCCATCGTTTTCCCAAGCTGCACGTGAAAGCATTCACCGCGATCGAAATCAATCACTTCACCAAGATCGCCCGCCTCTCCACGAGGGAAGTGCTCCTCGCCCTCAAAGAAGCCGGCCTTGGCTCCATGCCCGGCGGCGGCGCCGAGGTGTTCGACGACCGCGTCCACGATGAAGTCTTCAAGGGAAAGCTCCGCGCCGACGGCTGGCTCGAAGTGCATCGCACCGCCCACCAGCTCGGCATCAAGACCAACGCCACCATCCTCTATGGCCATGTCGAATCCCGCGAGGAACGCATCCGCCACCTCCTCGCCCTGCGCGCGCTCCAGGATGACGCCCCCGGCTTCCAGACCATCATCCCCCTCAGCTTCATCCCCGAAGGCAGCGAGCTCGGCCATCTCCCCGGCAACACCGGTCTCGAAGACCTCAAAATGCTTGCGATTTCCCGCTTGATGCTCCCCAATTTCAACCACGTCAAAGCCTTCTGGATCATGCAATCGATGAAGCTTTCGCAGGTTTCCCTCGACTGGGGCGTTGATGATCTCGACGGCACGGTCGTCTGGTACGACATCACCAAGCGAGAAGCCGGCGCGGGCAATCGCCACCAGGAACAAACTGTCGATTCCATCCGCCGCCTCATCGTTGAGGCCGGCTATGTTCCCATCGAACGCGACACCCTCTACCGCCGCGTGCTCCGTACGCCCGGTGAAAACTGGGCAACGGACTGGCGCGTGGAATAATCTCCCCCAAAAGCTCACAAACGCCTTGAATTATCAGAATTCTGAATGCCTGCGGGATTCTGCGCGACGCGTCGCGTGCTATAGTCATGGACGGCATCTTGACCAATCACCGGGCACAGCAGCGCGCAATTGAGGCGAGGGACCGCGAACCTATGGCGGAAGCAAAGCCACTCGAACAACCGCCGACCGGCGCTCCGGGTACCCTCGAACATCGCGCCAGGTCCAACCCGAAGCCGCTCTCCGAACGCCCCGGCCACTCGCTCCTGATGGTCCGTCTCATTGCGGTGTTCAAATTTCTCAAAGCCGCATCCCTCTTGATCATCGGCATCTTCATCCTGCGGGTGCTGCACCTGCACGACAAGACCATTCACGAAATTCTCGTTGGATTCGTCAATGACCTGCGGCTCGATGAGAACAATCATTTCATCCACGGCCTGCTGGAAAAAAGCTTCGCCATCAGCCCCGTAAAGTGGAAATGGCTGAGCTCCGGGACCCTGATCTATGCCATCCTCTACTTCACCGAGGGCATGGGCCTGTGGTTTGACCAGGCGTGGGCCGAGGTCATGACCATCATCACCACGGCCGGTTTCATTCCGCTGGAAATCATGGAAATCCTCAAGGACCCCACGCCGGTGCGGATCATCGTCTTTGTCATGAACGTGCTGCTCCTGATCTACATTTGCCTCCGGCTTCGCTGGCGCCGGCAGGCCCGGAAGGAGGGGGTGGACGTGAAGACCAACCCGCGGGGGATCGGGCACTGACCGCTTCCGTTGTGCGATATAACTCGATTTCACACGCTGCTTTAAATCGCCTGCCGCCGGCTCTAAAATGCTGAAAGGGCGGGGTGGGCATGGCAACGTAACTGCAGATGTCATTTGGGTGTGCATGACGATCGCCAACTCAAACCCAACCCTGCCGCCGGAAGGGCCGCTGCCGAAGGACCCCCACGAAGCCATGCGCATGCATGGTCCGTGGCTGCGAGCGGTCGCCATCGCCCGGTTGCGCGGGTTTGAAGGCGCTGACGACGTGATGCAGGATGTCACCATCGCCGCAATGCGAAACTGGGATACCCTGCGGACCACGGCCAACGCCAAGCCCTGGCTTTATCGCCTGACCGTCCGTGCCGCCCTGATGCATCGCCGCACGCTGGGACGCGCGCGAAAGCGGATCAAGGAGGCCATTGATACCTACAGGGCGCGTCACGGTTTTTCCGAAGGAACGCGCAGCGGGGCGCACGAAGTTGCCGGCACCGATCCACTGGCCTCGGTGCTCGCCTCTGAACGACACGCCCAGTTGCGAATCGCCATGGCGAAGTTGTCGGTGAAAGAGCTCGAAATGCTGCTGCTCAAGCACGTGGACGATTGCAGTTACCAGGAAATTGCCCGCCGGCTGGGCGTCACCGCCGGCGTCGTGCAGATGCGGCTTTTCCGCGCACGCCAGAAGCTGCGCGAGATCATGCTTCAGCAGTACCCGGAGGAGTGATTGTGAAAGAGTCGTTTGGCCAATCTCGCCGCAGCTCGGACCCCGGCTTCAACGCCATGCCGTTGGAACTTCAACTGGATCTACTGGTGGATGAGGAACTGCCGGAGGATCGTCGCCGCGCCCTGCTCCTGCAACTGGACCGCGATCCAAGCGGCGGGGGATGGCGGACGCTCTCCATGCGTTTTCTCGAACGCCAGGCCGAACGCCGCAGCGTGCGCGACCTCATCGCCGGCAGGCGGTTGCTGCCCGTCGACGAAGCGCCCGCCAATTACAGAATTCCGCGGAGCTACTGGGCGGGCTGGCGCGGTGTCTCTTCAATTGCCGCCGGGTTGCTCATTGCGGTGGGTTCCGCGGTCATGACCGGCTATTGGGTCCAGCACCGCGCGGCATCCACACCTGCTCCGACCAACGTTGAAATTGCCAAAACTGCCGCGCTGCCCGGGCCGGCGGTCGGTGCCCCGCAAGCCGAACCGGCAGTGGAGTACCGGGTCGTTTCCGATAAGCCGTTCACCGAAGCGCTCTTCGCGCCTTCAGCCAATGGCGAAGCCTACACGCAGCGGCGCTCCGTGATTATCCAGCCGGACACCCCCGGCAAGGCCATGGTCATCCCGGTCAACACGCTTCCCATGAGGGTGTACTAACGAATGTGTCGTCGCCGGTGGTATATCGTCGCGGCCTGCATGGCGGTGGGGGGGTGCCAGAGCACATTTGCCGGCGGACCCACCACCACTCTTTCTTCTTCCAACGCCGGGGTGCCGGTCAATCTGATCGCCACTTCCGTCGGGCAGCAGCACTGGTTCGGCGTGGCCGTGGAAAACCTTCCCGACGCCATTTCTCGCCAGCTTAAACTTGAGAACCAGCAGGGCCTCATGGTGATGGCAGTGTTGCCGCAGTCGCCGGCCGAGCGGGTCGGGCTGCAGCCCAATGACCTTCTGATCGAAATCGATGGCCAGCCGCTGATGTCGCAAAAGGAGCTCGCGCGGGCTGCCAATGCCCTGGAGGACACGAAGAACGGGCCGATTCCGCGAATAAGCCGCCTCACGTATCTGCGCGACGGCGAACGCAAGGTTGTCGATATCATGCCGGAGGCGCGGCCGGAAAACATGCTCGTGCTCGGCAGAAACCTGGTGAGTTTCACGGGCGCGGTTGCGTCGCAGCGGGGGCCTGACGCCGAAGAGGTGCGCAATTACGTGCTGCCGAACGGCGCTGCCGCGCAGGTGGGGCCCGGTTACCGCGTGAATCTCGATGCCGGGGACACGGTGACGGTCAAATCCATCCGCAGCGTCATGGACCAGGGCAAAACCGTGATCCTCACCCGGGAATCGGATGGCGCCGGCGGGGTACGTAACACCATTACCGTGGATGGAAAATCGTACGCCGTGGAGCCCGGTAGACTCGATGCGCTCCCGCAGCAGCTTCGGCCGCTGGGCGAACAAATGATTGCCGCCATGCAGCCTTCTCCCATCAAGCTCGATGTCCCGCCCGGTCCCAGGGGCTCTCTGGATGATCGCGTGAAGGAACTCGAAACAGAAAACGCCGCTCTGCAGAAGCAGATTCAGGAACTCGCCGCCGAACTCAGGAAAAACCAGCGGTCCGCCGCCAAGTAAGTACAGGCGAAATCGGGTCAATTCAGCTCTTGGATCGGCCGAAGCTGCTGATGCCCGGCTTGAAGACGACCTTCCCGTTCACCACCACGAGCTCCTCGTCGAGGAAGAATTTGACCGCCTTGGCGAGAATGTCCGCCTCCAGGGAAAGCCCCCGCTCCCGCACCTCTTCCGCCGAATCCACCCCCACGTTGATGTGAAAAACGTCCTGCAGAATGATCGGCCCCTGGTCGAGCTGCTCCGTCACGAAATGCGCGGTGCAGCCCGTCACCCGGGCGCCCGATTCAAACGCCTGGCGATACGGCGACGCCCCCGGAAAGAACGGGAGAAGCGACGGGTGGATGTTGATGATCCGCGACGGGAACGCGTTCACGATTTCCGGCGCAAGGATCTGCATGTACCGCGCCAGCACGATCAGGTCCGGCTTGAGCTCGCGCAGCCGCTTGAGCAGCGCCGCCATGTGGCCGGCCTTCTGCTCGGGGGACGTGCAGGGGATGCACTCAAAGGGAACGTTTGCGGTCCTGGCGAGCGGCTCGAGTGTCGCGTGGTTCGCCAGAACGCCCACGACCTGCCCGTTGAATTCTTCCGTGGACGCCATGCCGAGGAGCTTCTCAAGGCAGTGCGGCTCCTTGCTGGCGAGCACGACCACGCGTTTTGATCGCGGCTGCCGCTGCAGCGTCACCTTCACTTCCATGGTGATCTTTTTGCCCAGGTCGAGCGCGCCGGTGATCAGCTCGTCGAGCGAGATCGTCATGTCCCGCAGATCGACCAGCATGTCCATCACAAACAGCCCGCTGACGACGCGCTGTTCCAGGTCTTCAATGTTGATGCCGCGCTCGGCCACGAAGGTCGCAAACTGCGCCACAACGCCCTTTTGATCGCGTCCCTGAACCGAAATGACCGCCAGCAGTTTGTCCGACATGGTTGTTTATTTCCCAATGGGAGGGAGTGAACCCGATTCGTGCGCCTGTTTGGCCACGCCGGCGGCGCCGATCACGCCGGCATCGTTGCCGAGCTTCGCGAGAACAATCTTGGCCTCAACCGGCGTCATTTTCCACCAGTTGGCCCTCAGGTGTTTTTCGACATATTCCGTCAGGAACTTGCCTGCCGCCGACATTCCTCCCCCCAGCACGATCATCTGCGGATCCACGTACCGGCAAATATTGATGCAGGCAAGGGCCAGCATGTACGTCGCTTCGTTCCACATCTCCAGCGCAAAACGGTCTCCCGCCTTGGCGTGCTGGGCCACGTCGGCGGCCGTCACCTTCCCGAGGTTCTTATAAATCTTGCCCAGCGTGGATTTTTTTCGCGTTTTGCTCGATTCCGCCAGGATGTGCGTCGCCCTCTTGCCGGTATATCGGGCCGACGTGTAGACCTCGAGGCAGCCGCGCTGTCCGCAGCCGCACGGGTCGCCGCCGGGGACCATGATCGAGTGGCCGATCTCCGTCGCAAAATCGAACTCGCCCCGCACCACCTTCCCCTCGTACACCCATCCGCCGCCGACGCCCGTGCCCAGGGTGATAATGAAGAGACTGTTGAGCTTCTTTCTTTTGCCCGCCCCAACCCACCATTCGCCGTACGCCGCTGCGTTCGCGTCGTTTTCCAAAATCGCCGGCACCCCCAGCCCTTTCGAGACCTTCGCTCGAAGATGCACGTTGCGCCACAGCGGCAGGTTCGCGGCACGAAAAATGATCCCCCGGGAGAGCGAGCCCTGCCCCGGCGAGAGAATTCCCGCCGCAGCAACGTCCGACACGCGGATCCCCGCCTTCGCACACGACAACCTGGCCGCCTCCAGCATGCGGGCGATCACGAGGTCCGCGCTCAGATCGCGTCCGCCCCGGCCCGTCGGAATGCTGACATGTCCCGAGACACGCCCCTCCGAATCGGCGACGCCGCACTTCACGTTCGTGCCGCCGAGATCAATGCCGATGTAATACTGCGTCATGCCGCATTATCCGAATTCATCGCCGCGGAAGGTGTGCCCGAGATACGTCTGCCGCACGAGCGGATTGTTGATCAGCTCGCGGGGTGTCCCCGCCGCCAGCACCTTTCCGTTGTCGATGATGATTCCGCGGTCGCAGACTTCGAGCGTCCGCTGGACGTTGTGATCCGTGATGAGAATTGCCTTGCCCAGCGTGTCCTTGAGCTGCCGGATTTCCCGCTGCAGGTCCTCCACCGCGATCGGGTCCACGCCGGAGAACGGTTCATCCAGCAGGATCAGCGAAGGATTGGTGATCAGCGCCCGCGCGATCTCCAGCTTGCGTCGTTCGCCGCCCGAGAGGGTCAACGCTTTCTGGGAGCGCGTTTTCGTAAGGCCGAACTGCTCCATCAGCCGTTCGGCCTCCTCCTTCCGCTGGCTCTTCGTTTTTCTCGTCGTTTCCAGGATCGCAAGCAGGTTCTGTTCCACCGTCAGCCGCTGGAAAATCGAGGGCTCCTGCGAAAGGTACCCCATCCCCTTCCGCGCCCGCTGGTACATCGGCAGCTTCGTGATGTCGAATCCGTCGAACATCACCTGCCCTTCATCCGGCACCACCATCCCCATGATCATCCGGAACGTCGTCGTCTTGCCCGCCCCGTTTCTCCCCAGCAATCCAATCACTTCCCGGTGCCCCACCTCAAAGGATACTTGATCGACCACCTTGCGCGGTCCGTAAATCTTCACCAGGTTGGCGGCTTTGAGAAGGATCATCCGAGGTCAGGTTTCTCGTGTGAGGTCAATGAAAACCGTGCTGCAACTTGCGATCCGGGTTGTACATGCAGAGCGGGCATTCTGACGGCTCCCACCTGAAATCGCAAGGTGCGCGGGAGCGAATCCTTTCGCAAAGTCGCTCCCATCCGCCGTTCCGCACCCGTCACCGGTTGTTCGGATTCGGAGCCGCGATGCTCGTGCCCAGCGGCTTGCCACAATGTCGGCAATATCGGTCCGGCGGATCAAAAAACCACCCGCAGTTCGGACACAGCCGATTCGCCGGTTCCACTCCGCTTTCGTCCGATTCCACAATCCGGGCCACCCGCTCCACCTGCGCCAGGAGCAGGTACCACAATCCCAGCACCAGCGTCACGCTCGAAACAATCAGGATCGCCCACGCAATGATCGCCTGGTATGGGTTCTGTGTTTTCATCCGGATCGCGGAGATGACCGACTGCCCCAGCAGCGGCCAGCCCGCCAACGCCGTGATCACCGCGATCGTCAGCATGATCCGCGCGAACCGCCGGCTCTTGCGGCGCTTCCGAATTGCCGGCTCAGGCAGTCCGACGTCGTGCGGGTGGATCTTCTGCGGGGCGGTCATGCGGTCTTAGACACCAAAAAGCGGCTGCGGTTAACAAAACTTGTGCCTTTGCGATGCCGCCATTGTAGGCGCGAAACGCGATCGCTCATACCATTCGGAGCCTGCGCGTACCACCGCTGCACGCGGGGACGACCGGGCCGCCAAGTTTACCGCTTCAGACAGGTGACACATGATCGGAAACATCCTCCAGGCGGAGCTCGAAGAGCTCATTCGGGATAAGAAATGGGATGCGCTGCGCGAAGCGCTCTCCGTCCTCGAGCCCCCCGATATCGCCGAAGTCATCGTCGATCTCCCGCCTGAGGACGAAGGCATCATCTTCCGCGTTCTCCCCCGCGAAAACGCCGGCGCCGTCTTCTCCTACCTTCCAATCGAGCAGCAGGAGCAGTTGATCCTCAGCATCTCCAGCGAAACCAGCCGCACTGTCCTCGACCAGATGACCCCGGACGACCGGGCGCGCCTGCTCGAGGAAATGCCCGCAGAAGTCACCCGCCGCCTGCTTGAGGCCCTCAGCCCCGAAGAACTCAAGGCCACCCGCAGCATCCTCAACTACCCGGAGCACAGCGCCGGCCGTTACATGACCCCCGAGTATGTCGCGCTCAAGGCCGACATGACCGCCGCCCAGGCGCTCGAGCACGTCCGCCGCACCGGCCGCGGAAAAGAAACCCTCAACGTCATGTACATCGTCGAAAACGGAAAACTCGTCTCTGAAATCCGCCTCGGCACCCTCGTCATGGCCGATCCCGCCATGCAGGTCCGCGACCTCAAGGACCGCCCCGTCGTCAGCGTCCAGGCTACCGCCGACCGCGAAGCCATGGTCGAAATGTTCGAAAAGTACGACCGCGTGGCGCTCCCCGTCACGGACCAGCAAGGCAACATGCTCGGCATCATCACCGCCGACGACGTCCTCGACGTCGCCGAACTCGAGGCCACCGAAGACATCCAGAAGATGGGCGGCCAGGAAGCCCTCGATGCCCCTTACCTCAACGTCGGCTTCTGGCAGATGGTCAAAAAACGCGGCGGCTGGCTCGCGATCCTCTTCCTCGGCGAAATGCTCACCGCCACCGCCATGGGCTTTTTCGAAGGCGAAATCGAACGCGCCGCCGTCGTCGCGCTCTTCGTTCCCCTCATCATTTCCTCCGGCGGAAATTCCGGATCCCAGGGCACCTCCCTCATCATCCGTTCACTGGCCCTCAAGGAACTCAAGCTCCGCGACTGGTGGCGCGTCTTCGGCCGCGAACTCCGCACCGGCCTCGCCCTCGGCCTTTTCCTCGGCGTCATCGGCTTCGCCCGCATCGCAACCTGGCAGGGCATGAGCCACGTCCCCGTCGTCGGCGGGTTCTTCACCACCGAATCGGAACGCGACATGGCCAGCATCCCCAAGGGCATGAGCATGGTGGAGGGCGAAGTGACCCTCGCTCATCCCCTCGAAATCCCCGCCCACACCCTCCCCGCCGGCACCGTCGTGCGCCGCGGGCTCTATCTCCCCGATGGCACCTCCCTCCCCGGCGTGGAAGTGCAGCACCATGATGCCAACTATCACCCCACCGCTTATGGCGAACATTGGCTGCTCGTCGGTTTGACCGTGCTCATTGCCTTGATCGGCGTCGTCGGATGGGGAAGCCTCGCCGGCTCGATGCTCCCCTTCCTCCTCCGGAGGCTCGGCTTCGATCCCGCCACCAGCTCCGCCCCCTTTGTCGCGACACTGGTGGATGTCACCGGCCTGATCATCTATTTCGTTGTCGCCAAACTTATCCTGAGCACGACCCTTTTGCGCAGTTAGGCTTCCGGCACGAAGCGCCGTCCGAGTTCAGCGGGCAGTGCATGGGAAGAATCGCGCGGAAAGTGCTCCCCTCGTGCAGGACGCTTTCGCAGGTAAGCTCCCCGCCCAGTTGCTCGGTAAGCCGGTTTGCCACCACCAGCCCCAGGCCCAATCCAAGCCGCGCATCCCGCGACGGATTGTTCACCTGGAAGAATTCGTTGAACAGCTTTCCCCGGTCTTCCGGCCGCATTCCTTCCCCGGTGTCCGCTACCTCGATGACCAACGACCCCTCCCGGCTTCGACCGTCGCCATGCACGACCGAGACGTGCAACGCGATGGAGCCGCGCGCCGTGAATTTCACCGCATTGTCGAGCAGGTTGGCGATCACCCGCTGGAGTTTGTCCCGGTCCGTGTCGATCCACAGGCCGGCGGGAACGCTCACCGTGAACGTCAGCAGCTTTTCCTCCGCCGCCCCTCTGAAGGAATCCGCCGTCTGCTGGATCAGTTCTGCAAGCGACACCCGCGAGATGTGATTCTGATGCACCTCCGTGCGCGCGTACTGCAGCAGGGAATCGAGGATCCCGGCCGCAAGTGCCGACGAAGATCGAATATGGTGAATCGCTTCCTGGACCATCAGTTCGTCGCGCGATTCAACAGCCCGCTCAATCACGTGCGTCTGCAGGGTCATGCCGTTCAGCGGCGTGCGCAGGTCGTGGCTGATCGCGTTAAGAAAATTCAGCCGCCGCCGCGATTCGTCCTGCATGCGACGAAGATCGTCCGCAAGGAGGCGGGTCCGCGCTGCCTGGATATTCACGAGATGACGCGCCCATAGCCCGATCGCCACCACGCCGACAAGCGCCAGCAGAAGCGTTGGCGCGACCACATAGAGATCCTGCGGATGCAGAACACCAAGCCCATGGGAGAGATCCGTCGTTGTGAGCGCGTACACGTGCCACCTTTTCGATGCTCCCTTCGGCCCTTGCAGGTGTGTACCGCGAAAAGCGGACCAGATGCAGCACAAGTCCGCTCCGCTCAGCCATAATCTGTTTCATTGCGCCGGCACAAACGCCATCAGCCGTTCGCCTGTGCCGGCGCTTCCAGGTGGGCGGACAGCTTATCCAACGCTTCATCAAGAGAAGCGTCCCGCCCCGCCAAAATGTCTTTTGCGGCCCGCCGAACCTGCTCCTGCACCGGCCGATTCCCAACCAGGTATTCCACCGGCGATTTGCCGTCGATGCGCGCGAGCATGAGTGCCCCCAGCAGGTGCCCGCCTAGCGCCGAAGCGGCCCGCGTCAGTTCCGGATCCGCAGTCGTCCGGTAGGTCTCCCAGAACGCATCCATCATCAACATGAACGGCCGCCAGCACGCACGATGATAGAACCCCTTCAACACCAGATGATTGATGAGTGTCGCCACATCGAACGCGCTGTGCCCGTAAAAAGCCACCTCGAAGTCCAGCAGGAGCAGGTGGGAGAGCGGAAAGGCGGTGTGTGTCTTCGGATCCCCCTTAAGCTGGGCGGCCATTTCGCCCGTGTGCGGCACCAAGAAGATGTTCTTCGGGGAGTAGTCGCCATGAATGAGGCAAAGCTTTGCCGCAAGGAGCTTCTCCCCCAGCGAATGAAGCAGTCCTCGTACATCCGCGTGTTTTTCGGCGGTTGCGTGAAGGTACGGCGCAATCCGCTGCTGGATAAAAAATTTCGGATCCCCGTAGCGCTTCTCGACGGCCGCGTCGTGCAGCGTCGACGAGTGCATCATGGCGAGAAGCATCCCCGCGTGCGTCGCCGCATCCATCGAGACCTCCCCGGCCAGCAGCGCTTTTTTCCAGATCACCGAATCCGGCGGAGCGCACGAAATCCCCAGCACGTGGTTCGGCTCGTCAAACCAGAGCACCTCCGGTACCGAGTGCGCCGGCAGCAGCGTGCCAAGCAGTTCCATGCAATCCCGTTCCACCAGCACGCGATCGATATCGACCAGCCACTCCGCTTCCGTTTTAAATCGAGGCAGCGGCTGCTTCAGAACGAAGCAGGTGCCCGCGCTCATCCGCGTGTCCGTGCTCCCGGCGTCCGGCTGATGCAACCGCAAGTCCGTCCCGAGCTTCTCCCCCGCCCCCGTGTCGAAAATCTTCAGCACCACGTTCGCCACCCCGCCCGAAAGCGACTGCACGAGAATCTCTTGACCCGATCCCCGGCCATTTTGGCGCAGATACTCCGCCGCGTTCTGTTCCGAAAGTTCCATCACGGCTTACACCTGCCCCGCGCCCGGCAATTGACGCACCTTCACCCGCGATGGCGTCACCGTGTACAGCCGCCGCGGCGTCAGCCGTCGGTAGCGCTCAAACAACCGGTCAACCGCCGCCGCCTGCTGTTCCCCATCCTCCGCTTCCAGCAGCAGCACGATCACCCCGCTGAACGCCACCTTCTGCTCATAAAGTGCATGGATGAACCCGGCATCCGTGGTCAGTAATTCCCATTGTCGCTTCTGCAGGGCCGGCAAAAGCTCAGCGGGCGACGTGCTTTCTGTCTGCAATTCCTCCGCCCCATGCGTCGCCTGCTCGTGTTTCTTCAACGCATCAGTGGCCTGGGGAGACAATGTGCCGAGTGTGTAAAACCGCATGGTTCTTTCCAATCAAAAATGGCGTCACATTTTAAGCGCCCGCCGGGCCAGCGTCACATTGTGGACGCGATGAACAGCCGTCCCCCGCTCCGCGGTGATCGCGGTTAGCGCCGCCGTGGCCGCGTCCCGCGGGTGCCCCTCCGCACCGAATTCGGAAACAAGGGCTTCCCAACCGGCAGGCCGAACCTCCGGCGGCGGAAGCGTCTCCAGAAACCGCTTCCGTGAGGCGCCCAGGATCACTGGCACGCCAAGGTCGGCCAGTTCATGGCAGCGCAGCGCAAGCCGCCAGTTGTCCGCAGCCGACTTGCCAAAGCCCACCCCCGGGTCGACCGCGATTCTCCCCAACTCGATGCCCGCATGACGCGCAGCCTCGACGCGCTTCCGAAGATATTCCCGCACGCTCCCGACAACATCCGGAACATCCTCCTGGACGACCTCCGGATACTTCTCCCCAATATGCATCAACACCAGGCCAGCCCCGGACTCCGCAACGGTGCGCAGCATCCCCCGGTCATGCGTCCCGGCGGAAATGTCATTCACGATCACCGCCCCCGCGCGCACCCCTTCGCGTGCCACCTCCGCACTTCGCGTATCCACCGAGATCCGGATGCCGCCGCCCGCCAGATCCGGGATCACCGGGAGCAGCCGCCGCAACTGTTCCGCCGCATCCACCGGCGTCACGCCTGCACGAAAAAAAGAAGAAGCCTCCGCGCCAAGATCGACAATACTTGCCCCTTCCGCCGCCAATGCACGCCCGCGCGCGATCGCCGATGCCGGTGCAAGGAATTGCCCTCCATCCGAAAAGCTGTTCGGCGTCACGTTCACCACCCCCATGAGGCAGGGAAATTGAATGCTCGAAAAATCAAAAAGCGTTCCCGGCTTCGCGGGTATTTTTGCCATTCCGCCATTGTAGGCCCTTATCCTTTCCAGCGAAATCCTCTACACTTCGGCGACAAGTCTTGGGAGGACTCGATCATGTTCAATGTTGCCGGCCTTTCCCTTCTCGCCGTTGCCGCCGCATGCATCGCCCTCAGCGGGTGCGCGACAACCCCGACACATTCTGCAGAGGCGACGCCCACGCAGGCTGCAGCGCCCGCTCCCCAGCGCATCCACCTCTGGGAGAAAACCCCCGGCGTCGTCCCGGGCAAGGACACCGACACTGACCCCACCGAACCTACCCTCGATATCTACCTCCCGCAGGAGCCGAACGGCACCGCCTTGCTCGTCCTGCCCGGCGGCGGGTACACCCACCTCTCCACCACCAACGAAGGAAAGGACGTCGCCACCTACCTGGTCGCCCATCACATCTCCGCGTTCGTTCTCCGCTACCGCCACGCCCCGCGCTATCACAACCCCATTCCCCTCGAGGATGCGCAGCGGGCGATGCGCCTCATTCGTAGCCATGCCGGCGAATACAAGATCGATCCCCACCGCCTCGGCGTCGTCGGCTTCTCGGCCGGCGGCCACCTCGCGGCAACCCTCGCAACCGACCCCGACGCACCCGACACCTTCGCCGCCGATCCCATCGACCTCGCCAGCGCCCGTCCCGATTTTGCCGCACTGATCTACCCCGTGATCACCTTCGTCGATGAAGCCCACGTCCACAAGGGCTCCCGCACCGCCCTGGTCGGACAAGACCGCGCCGAGTGGGAAAAGTTATCCGCCGAAAAACGCGTCACCAGCAGAACCCCGCCCGTGTTCCTCGTCCATGCCGCGCCCGATAAAACCGTCCCCGTCGAGAACTCCATCATGTTTTTCGAGGCCTGCCACAAAAACCACGTCCCCGCCGAACTGCACATCTTCCCCACCGGCTCCCACGGCTTTGGAATGCGAAAGGACCCCGTCCTCTCGATCTGGCCCGACCTCATGGTCCACTGGATCAATACCTTCGCCGCCAAACCCGCGCCCGCGAACTCCCCCAAATGAATATCGAAACCGATCAATACACAATTGACATCCCCACTGTGGCGGCTAGCATTGCTCGTCGCCCCGGCAGGCGGGTGCGTGTGTAATGCATTGCAGGGTGCCCGATGAAAGTCCTGGTCGCCGTCCCGATCTTCAACGAGGAAAAATACGTCGGCCGCGTTTTACGCGAGATCCGCAAGTACACCCGGGCCTCCGCTCTCAGCGAGCCCACCGTCCAGACACGCGTGCTCGTCATTGATGATGGCTCGACTGACGCCACGCCGAGCGTCCTCCGCGACCTCGCCGCAAAAAACCACATCGATCTCATCACCCATCCCGAAAACCGCGGCTACGGCCAATCGCTCATCGATGCGTTCCAGTTTGCCTCCGAGAACGGCTACGACTGGGTCCTCACCATGGACTGCGACGAGCAGCATGAACCTTGCCGCATTCCCCTCTTCATCCGCGAATGCCTGAAGGACGATGCCGACATCATCTCCGGCTCGCGCTATCTCAAGGTCGACAACGGCCCCGACGCCGCCCCCCCCGTCGATCGCCGCAACATCAACCGCATCATCACCGAACTGCTCAATTCCACGCTCCATCTCCGCTTCATCGGATCCGATCTCGGCATGACCGATTCCTTCTGCGGCTTCAAGGCCCACCGCGTCGCGGCCATGGAGAAGCTTTCCCTCACCATCCCCGGCTATGCGTTCCCCATGCAGTTCTGGGTGCAGGCCGATGCTCAGCGCCTCCGCATCCGCGAGATCCCCGTCAAGCTCATTTACAAGGATGCCACGCGCCACTTCGGCGGAATGCTCGATGATCCCTCCGCCCGGCTGCAGCATTACCTCGAGGTCCTCACCACCGAGCTTAAATCCGTCCGTGCAGTGCCCGTCACGGCCTCGGTCGGCCACGGTGAACTCTCCGCCTGTTGCGACCAGTAAGTCGCGACCAGATTGCTTCTTTCCTGAATTCATTTCATGACCCAGGCTTCTTCCGCTGCCGCTTCCGTTGGTCCTCCCGTTCGGCCTGATCCGCGGAAGATCGTCGTCCCGCGCAAACACGGCCAGGTGCTCATCGAGCCCCCGCTCGCCCCACTGGCCGCATCGCTTCGCTCGCCCCTCCGCATTCAGTCGACCGTGTTCGGCCGCTCCCTGGCGGAGCTGCACGCGGCCGCCCGGCGCCATCTCCTCGAACAGGCCGCGAAGTGGGCCGGCATCACCGGAGTCCCCGCGCCCGAAGAACGCACACTGCAAAACCCCTTGGTCCTCACCGGCCACCAGGTGGAGTTCTATCACGCCGGCGTGTGGGCCAAGGTGCTCGTCGCCGACGAGCTCGCCCGGCGAACAGGCGCCGCAGCTTTTGACGTGCTCGTCGATCACGATGTCATCGACGAGCTTGGCTTTGATGTCCCCGTCCAGCAGGGCAATGCGGCGGCGGACGGCGCCTGGAAACGCGAGGCCGTGCAATGGGCCCAGGCCGATGCGGTTGCCGCCGATGGATTGACCGCCCCGACCCCGGGTGCGTTCGAAAAATGGGATGCGGAGCTCGCAAAGCACCCCTTGGCCCACACCGATTCCCTCGCCTTCTTTCTCACGGCGCTCCAGACCAAACACGCCGAATTGCCTTACACCCAGTGGCTCTCCCGCGCACGAAGCGATTTCGAGCGGGCGATGGGCTTGCAGGTGCACCACCTCCCAACCAGCCTGCTCTGCAGCGGTGAACTCTGGAAACTCTTCGTCCGGGCCTGGGCGCAGCACGCCGCTGACTGGGTCCCCCTCTACAACAAACATCTCGGCGCCTATCGAAAATCGCAAGGCATCAAGAATTCACAACACCCGATGCCCGATCTGGCCATGCGCCCCGAAGAGGTGGAGCTCCCGTTCTGGACCTATGTCCCCGGAAATCCGCGCGAACGCCTCGTGGTGCGGCCCGGGAGCGACCCCTTCGCGTCGCTCGCCCAGGACGCCGTCATCCGGCCGAGGGCGTTGGCGCTCACAATGTTCCTCCGCCTCTTCTTTGCCGATCTGTTCATTCACGGAATCGGCGGCGCCCTCTACGACCAGATCACCGATGGAATCCTCCACGAACTGGTCGGCGCTGCCCCCGCATACGGCTGTGTCTCGGCCGCGTGGCTGTTGCCCCTGGGACAGCCGCTGGACAATCTGGATGACATCGCGGCCCTCAAATGGCGGCGGCACCACGCCGCGCACAATCCGCAACTCGCAATTGATCCCTTCACCGCCCTCCGCACCGACGTCGCCGAAGCAGTGCGGGACCGCCGCGACCTGATTGCGCAAATCGCCCATTCGCTGCAAACGCACCGCCGCGACCCAGCCGCAATCCAGCAACGCCGCGACTGGTTCCGAAAACTCCACGCCCTCAATCAGGAACTCCACGGGAAGGCCCCGCGCGTGCTGGCGAACCTCGACCGGCAGATCGCCGACGCCAGACGCGCCGCCGAGCAAAACAAGGTCCTGCTCTGGCGCGAGTATTTCTTCGCGCTCCACTCGATGGAGTCCCTGCACAAATTGATCGCAACGATCCGATCTCGCTGATCCCCCCGCTCACCCCTCAACTGAACGTCTCCGCTTGAAAAAGCGGAATGCCTTTCTTGTCCTTTTCACTCAGAACGAGCCCGCTCGTTCCCCCGATCTCGTCGAGCGGCCACTCGATCTTCAACGCCGGATCATTCCACAGGATCGAGCGCTCGTACGCGGGAGCATAGTAGTCCGTGGTCTTGTAGAGAAAATCCGCCCGCTCCGAAAGAACAAGAAACCCATGCGCAAAACCCGGCGGAATCCACGCAATCCGCTTGTTTTCTTCCGAGAGCCGAATCCCCACCCCCTGGCCGAACGTCTTAGAGGATCGCCGGATATCCACCGCCACATCAAAAACTTCCCCCAGGACACAGCGCACCAGTTTCCCCTGCGGCTGCTGGATCTGGTAATGCAGCCCGCGCAGCACGCCCCGCCCGGAACGCGAGTGGTTGTCCTGGACAAAGTTCGCCGAGATGCCCGTCTTCTCTGTGAACGTCTTCGCGTTGAAGCTCTCCAGGAAGAAGCCCCGGCTGTCGCCGAAAACCTTCGGTTCAAGAATCAGCACGTCCGGAATGGCAGTGGGGATCACGTTCATGCGGGCCCTTTCACGAGAGGGGGGATTATACGGTCGGAGGGGCGAAGTGCCACGCGGTGGAATCGCTGCCACTCTTCGCACGCTCAAAGCGTCGCCAGCAGCGCAATCGCCGCCGCCGTCATCGCCGCCGTGGCCAGCCACCCGGTGATGCGCAGGAAGTTCGACACCCGCGCGAAATGCCCCATGATTTTCGAACTCGAAAACAAAAGCATGATCATGATCATGATCGGTACCGCTGACAGCCCATTCGCGACCGCGGAGTAAACCAGCGCCTTCATCGGGTTGATCGGCGTGAGAATCAGCGCGGCGCCCAGAAACGTCGAAACCGCCAGCACCCCGTAAAAACCCTTCGCCTTCTCCGGTTTCCGATCGAGGCCCACCGGCCAGCGGAAAAGCTCCCCCACGGCATAGGCCGCCGAGCCCGCGAGCACCGGGATCGCCAGCAGCCCGCCCACGATGATCCCCAGTGAAAACAGCAGCGACGCAAGCACAATCTTGTGCCCCAGCACCGTCAGCGTCGGCGCGATGGGCTTCAGTGCTTCCGCCGCTTTGCTGGCGCTGTCGATCGTCGTCCCACCGTGTACGTGCAGCGTGGCGGCGGTGCACACGATGATGCAGAACCCCACGAAATTCGAGAGTCCCATCCCCACGAAGGTGTCGAGTCGGATACGCCGGAATTCCGAGCGCGCCGTCTCCGGCGCTTTGCGCAACGGCTCCTCCCCCGGCGCAATCTTGGTCTCCTCCGACTCCATTGAGGCCTGCCAGAAAAACAGGTACGGGCTGATCGTCGTCCCCAGCACCGCCACAACCGTGGCCAGGTAGCTGTTCGAAAGCGATAGGTGGGGAACGAACGTCGCGGCCGCCACTTCCCTCCACGGAGGATGCACCACAAACGTGGCGACAACATACACCACCAGCACCGGGGCAAGCCATTTAAGGAATCGCGTGTAGCGGGAGTAGGAAAAATATATCTGGAGAAAGAGCGACGCCAGCGCAAAGGCGATGGCGAACAAGATGCGATGCCCCCCCACAAGCAGTTCCGCCGCCGCGCCGATCGCGTTGATGTCCGCGCCCAGGTTGATGATGTTCGCGACGACGAGAAGCGCAACCAGCGGATTCACCAGCCACGCGGGATAATGCAGTCGCATGTTCCTTGCCAGCCCCCGGCCCGTCACGCGCCCTATCCGGGCGCAGATCTCCTGGAAAGCCGCCATCAGCGGCACCGTGAACACCATGAGCCAGCAGAGGGAATACCCAAAGAGCGCCCCCGCTTGCGCATAAGTCGCGATCCCCGAAGGATCATCATCCGACGCCCCCGTGATCAGCCCCGGACCCAGCAGCGACCAGCACCCTTTCTTCGCCGCAGCCCAGCCGCGCTGCCGTGCCGCACGCCACCGCATGCGCCGCGACAGCCGCGTGGAACCTCCTGCGGGAGTGACGAAAGGTGAAAGCGGCGATGTACCGGCCATAGTGGCTCCGGCTTCATGCATCAGGCGATGGATAAGGCAAAGTGCAGGCCGAACGGCAAAATGCCGCATATACCTTTATGTGAATGTCAAAACTTTTATTTGCACAACACCGATTCGCCAGTAAATTTCATTATCACGACGGTGAGGTTCGGGAGACTGTCGTGCATCCAGCGGCGGCACAACGGTCATTCCTTTCCTTTGACCCACTGCACGCCGTCACCGAATTCGCCCAGTGGGGGTCATCTGGTACTTTTTTGGGCCTCGGTTTCGTCGGCATGGCAGCGTCGGCGGCGTGGCGGCCCTCATTTCGTCAAATCGTGGCTGGAGGAATGTGCATGGCAGGCGTGGCCGTTCGATCCCGTTTCAAGCGTTGTTTTCGGTCCTCCGTGCTGCAGCGCTGCGCGCTCGACTCACTCGAGCCCCGCATCCTCCTCACCGCCGTCATCCCCGCCTCCAAGCTGATGTACCACAACGACCCCTACTCGACCGGCGACAACCTCAACGAAACCCTCCTCACCCCCGCCAATGTGAACTCAACCGATTTTGGCCTCGTCGCCCGCACAACCCTCGACGGCCAGGTCTACGCCCAGCCCCTCGTGGTCCCGAACGTCAATGTCACCAGGGGAAGCTCCCCCGGAATCCACAACGTGGTCTACGCGGCAACCCAGAACGACAGCCTCTACGCCATCGATGCCAACACCGGCACCGTCCTCTGGAAGGACAGCTTCCTCAACATCGTCGACCCCACCAGCCCCACCGCCACACCCGGCGTCTCCGTCATCCCCGCCGGCTCCAGCTTCGGCTTCAACGCCCTTGTCAACGGCTCCGACGTCGGACCCGAACTCGGCATCATCGCAACCCCCGTGATCAACCCCGCCAACAACGTCATGTACCTCGTGACCTACACCATGGAAAAGCGGCAGGGCTCCACCCCCTTCGCCTCCAGCACCAACCCCGGGCCCGGAGTCGGCTTTGATACCCACTACGTCGAGCGCCTCTGGGCCATCAACCTCACCGACGGAACCGCCGCGATCACGCCAGCCAACTCCCCCCTGGAGCCCCCCTCCGGCGGCCAGGTGATCGGCGACACAATCTACAACTCCACCTCATTCAGCAGTTACAACGGCTATCAATACGTCGTCGGCCCCTACATCAAGGGCTCCGGCGACAACGGCACCTACGTCCCGGGCACGGGCGGCTCGGCGCCGCGCGATGGCTGGACGCCAAACCCAACCGACACCTCCACCCCCTGGGGCACCGCCGGCAGCACCCCCCAGGCCCAGGGCTACATCGCCTTCAACGCCCTGCTGCAAATGAGCCGCACCGGTATGACGCTCCTCAACGGAAACCTCTACATGGGGTTCGCATCCCACGGCGACGACGGGCCCTACTACGGCTGGGTCCTCGGATACAGCGCAACGACCCTGCAGAACACCGCCGCCTTCGTCACCGCCCCCACCTTCGAGAGTTTCTCCACCGTCTCCGGCAACCGCTCCCAATTCATTTCCCAGGCCGGTGTCTGGATGTCCGGCGGCTCCCTCGTCAACGATGGCACTTACCTCTACATGACCACCGGCAACGGGGCCTTCAACGTAAACGCCAGCAATTTCAGTGCGGGCGATTTCACCCTCGACAACGGCCACGTCGTGCAGCTCCCCATCGATGGCGATTTCGGCGATTCCCTCATCAAGCTCGCGATCGACCCCGCCGCCGACCAGTCCTCGCTCGACCTCACCGCACTCCCCACCACCTTCCAGCCCAATGGAAAAAACCTCAACGGCTACGGCCTGAAAATCCAGGACTTCTTCACCCCCTCCAATGCCCTCTACATGAACTTCAAGGATGAGGACCTCGGTTCCGGCGGCGTCTTGCTGCTTCCCGACAACATCACCGCCACCGTCCCCGGTCACGTCGGCGATCATATGCTTGTCACCGGCGGGAAAGAGGGACGCATCTATCTCATCGACCGCGACAACCTGGGCGGTTTCAACACCTCCTACCCATCGCCAACCAACGGCTCCACCCCCGTCATCGGGCCCGACCCGAGCCCGTATGACCGCGTCCTCGGCGAATATTCCGTCAACGGTGTCGATGTGCAATCCAACCAGTTCTACAGCACCGCCTCCTACGTGTTCGACGGCGCCAACCCACTCTTCTTCGAGGCCCTCGCCGGCAAGCCCGTCTGGCAGTTCAACGCCACCACCTTCCAGGCCGCACAGTCCCCGCCCAACTCCGCCAGCGCCAACACGCCGATCCACTCCAGCTCCGTCTCCTTCCCGAAACGCGGCGCAACCATGTCCATCTCCGCCAACGGAACCAGCAACATCATTCTCTGGGGCTTGAACGTCAACCTCTCCAGCAGCGATTCCCTCGTCGCCTTCGCCGCAAGCCTCGGGTCCCCGCTCTATCAATCCACTTCCGTCTCCGGCGATGCGCTCCCCGGCACCGCCTCCGGGGCAACGGGCGTGAAGTTCTCAAGCCCCACCGTCGTCAACGGCCTCGTCTATGCCGGCACAGGCGGCGGGTCCGGCAGCTCCGCCTTCGCGGAGGGCACGCTCGCTATCTACGGACTCCGCGCCACCTATCTCAACTCCAACGGCACCCTCTTCGGAGCCCCCTCCAATCTCACCACCCTCCGCACCCCGGCCGGCGTCCAGTTGAACTGGACCCGCCATTCCACCGCCGAGGCCGCCGTGGAAATCGACCGCTCCACCGACGGCACCCACTGGTCCACGCTCACCTACCTCGCGAACGGCTCCGATTCCTACATCGACGCAACCGCCGCCTTCCCGCAGCAATACCTCTACCGCGTCCGCGCGGTCAACGGCCCGAGCCTCACCGCATTCAGCAATGCCGCCACAGCCCCCGCCGTCCTCGCCGGCGATGCCAATGTCGATGGCAAAGTCGATCTCTCCGACCTCTCCGTGGTGCTCAACCATTTCGGGATGGCCACCTCCGCCTGGACCGATGGCAATTTCGACGGAGCAGCGACCATCAACCTCACCGACCTGAGCGACGTCCTCAATCATTTCGGAACCACGTCGGTCTTGACCGGCGCCGCCGTAGCCGAACCCGCAAGCACCAACGGTGGGGGGGTGATCACGACCCCCCAAACCAGCCCCAGCGCCGCGCCGCTAACCACCCCCGTCCAGCCCGTCGACACCTCCCTTGTCAGTGCCACGACCGTCGCGGATGTCGGCACAACGGTCGTGCCCGTAGCTGCCCCTGTGGCGGCCTCCGAACCCGCGGTCCTCCCCCCCGTGCCGCCGACAACGCCGCCGCACCACGCCGCCGCAGCGCCTTCGCACGCAATCAGGCCCGCCAAGAAGCACAAGCCTGCGCATCCTCCAGCCAGGGCCAGGCACGTGACGCACCCGTTCATGTCCCACGTCATGTTGCTCCGCTGGCGGATGAAATGACCGCCGGCGACACCCCGCGGCAATCGACGGGAAACTCTCGCAATCCGCCCCGCCTCCGTGTATACCCTTGCGCATGTTCTCACGATCCAAGAAGCAAGCACAACAGACGGCCCAGCGCCTCGTGTCCGGCCATCTAACGCTCATCGCCTGGTGGACTCTCAAAAATGCAGGCCTGCTTGATGCGATCCTCAAGGTGGAGCAGGAAACCCCGCCCGACGAAGGTCTCGAACTGCTGGTCCACGCCCTCCGGAAAAGCATGGCGCCCGATGTGCTCTACGCGCTCGTCGAATACCTCGAAACCGGCGGCCTGCTCGAAGTAAAGGGCGACCGCGCCTTCCTCACCCCCGAAGGCCGCGCCCTCCTGGAACATGAAGACAGCTTGCTCGAAATGGTGCGCTCCTATCAACCCGTCCTCGGCGCGGTCGAGCACATGCTCGCAAAATTGAAGGTCCCCGGCGGCGCCGCGATGCGGCGGAAAACCGAAACCCTCGCAGAGGCTCAGGCAAAACGCCATGCGCCCGAACTCTTCCCCGCCATCAACAACATCGTGGCGCAGAACAACCTCGGCCATCTGCTCGACCTCAACTGCGGCGCCGGTGACCTGCTGATCCACCTCGCCCAGCAGGTAAAAAACGTCGTGGGTGTCGGAATCTCCGCCGACGGAACGCTCTCGCGCCGCGCCAACGCCGCCATCGCAGCGGCGCAACTCGAAAAACGCCTCATCGCCGTCCCCGCCAATCCCCTCGAAGCCCTCACCAGCACGCGCGCCACCTTCGAACGCATCGGAATTTCCCGCCAGTTGTGGACCGATCTCGATTGCCTCATCGCCGTGAACATCTTCACCGAAGTCCAGGCAAAAGATTCCGACCTCCGCGGCGACCCCAAATCCGCCGAGCATGTCACGAACGTGCTCGCCGCCATTCCAAAACAATTCCCCAAGGCACACCTCGTTCTCGTGGAGCCGACCGCTTCGCCGCGCTTCGAAAAAGCCTACTACGCCCCGGAAATGGCCCTCCTGATGCGACTCTCAAAAACCTCCCTCTTTCCCGTCGAACGCTGGCGTGAACTCCTCAAGGAATCAAGGCTGCAACTGCTCCACGAGCAACCGCTGCAGACCGATGGATTGACCCTCTTCTTCTGCAAGGCGTAGTCCCGCGTCCTCCTCCATTTGCCTCTCCCCTGCCGATACGCTCTAATGACCTCCCCCCGACATATTCAACCTCGGATGGAGTTTCCCATGGTCGACCTGCGCTCATTGATTCGCGATGTTCCCGATTTCCCCAAGAAGGGAATCCTCTTCAAGGACATCACGCCCCTCCTCGCGAGCCCGCAGGGACTCGCCATGGCCGTGGAAGTCCTCTGCAACCCCTTCCGCGGACAGGGCATCCAGGCCGTCGTCGGGGCGGAATCACGCGGGTTCATCTTCGGAACCGCCATCGCCCAGGCGCTCTCCTGCGGCTTCGTCCCCGTCCGCAAGCCCGGAAAATTGCCCGCCGAAAAGCTCGCCCTCACCTACGACCTCGAATACGGCCAGGACACCCTCGAAATTCACAAGGACGCCATCAAACCCGGACAACGCTGCGTCCTCGTGGACGATTTGCTCGCCACCGGCGGCACAATGAACGCCTGCTGCAACATGGTCGAAACCCTCGGCGGCCACATCGTCGGCATCGCCGTCCTCATCGAACTCACCTTCCTCAACGGCCGCAACCGCTTCAGCAAATACAACCTCCAGTCTGCCATCAAGTACGACAGCTAACTCCCCCCGGCGACGCATTTGTCATTCCCCGCGTCGCCATTACACTCTGAACATGCCTGTCCGACGGAAACTGCAGGAAGTCGATCCCACGCGCGTCGTAACACGCCTCCCCTCCGCCTATCCCCACATCGGCCTCTACGATGTCAAAAATAAAAAACCCTACGCCGCGCGCTCCAACCTAATCCGCCCCGCAATCGAACTCCAGCATGCCGAACTTTTCGCCGGCCGCCCGCTCAGCGGCGCCGCGGACCGTCCCCACGAAGGCATCGCCCTCAAGGACCGCTTCCTCTGCTTCTGGTTTTATCCCCCCAACACGCGCGAAGGCCCCCTCCAGGGATACCCCGTCGATTGGTCCGAGCACAACCTCCTTGTCCGTCTCGATCCCCGCTGGAGTTACCAGAAGCAGATCCTCATCGCCGCACACCAGACCGCCGCTATCGATGCCAATATCAATGCACAACTCGCCGCAGCAACCCACCTCATGACGCTCTACCGCGCCCATGGACTCGATCAGCCCCTCTCCCTCCACATGATCGGCCCACGCGCAACCGATTCCCTCTTCTACGCACGCCGCTGGGAACCCAAGTATTGACGTCAGGCGTTCGCCGGACCCAGGGCCGCTTCCCGTTCGCCCGCCTCCGGCATCGGAACCACGCGTACTTCCCCGCGCTGCTTCTGCAGGTAAACAATCGGGAAAATGAACCCCTTCCGCTGCCGCGGATCCCCTTTCACATGGGCCGTCGCCAGCAGGTGCTCCAGCGAAAGATCACTCCGCCACCCCAGCTTCCGGCAGATCGGGTCAATCGCCGATTCCACCCAGCTGATCACCGGGTACGGGCTCCGGAAATGGTTCACCAGCACGAGATACGCCCCCTCCCGCGCCACGCGCATCGCTTCCGTCAGGCAGCGCTTCGAATCCGGAACCGTGGAGATCACGTGCGACAGAAAAACGCAATCAAACGAGTTGTTCGCGAACGGAAGATTCAGAGCATCCCCTTGAAGGAGCTGCGTGTGCTCCCGCGGTGAATCGGCTCGCACGGTCCCCTCGTCAATCTTCCGCTGCGCCTGGCACAACATCCCCGGCGAAAGGTCGATCCCCGTCACCCGCACATCCCCCGGGTAAAACTCCAGCGACAGCCCCGTCCCCACCCCCACATCCAGCACGTGATCGCCGCTCCGGAATGGTACGGCGCCGATCGCTCGCGCAAGACGCCGCCGGAAAAGCAGCTCAAAGCTGTCATAGAACCGGCCGTAGAGGTCGTAAACCTTGGTGGCGATGGGCTTACCCATGAAACGCGCTCCGCGAAAGAAAAGGGTCGGCGAACTCAGCCGCCGCTCCGAATGCACCGATTCTCAAAGCAAAGGCAATACCGTCAACCCGATTTCCCCCTTCCTGAGGCAGGCACACGCGGAAGTTAACGAAATCCCTCAGAATCGCCGATACTCCCATCATATGGTCTCGTCCGCTCAATCCCGATTATCCGACGCCAGCCTCTCCCCGGCACAGGTCAACAATGCGCTCTCCATCTCCCTGCTCCGCAAATCGCTCGATGCCGCTCGCCAGGAAGGCGCTTCCGCCGTCCAGTTGATCGACAGTGCCGCCCCGCCGCAGCCGGGCGATGCACTCGTCGCCAAAGCCACCGGCCTCGGCAACCTCATCGACCTTCAGGCCTGATCTCGCCCCATTATAACTTGGAATTGTAAAGCCGTGATGAGCACGCCGACCCCTCGGCCAATCCCGCCCACCGCCTCTCAACGCTCTATCTTCACCGGCTCGCGACGCATCGGCCCCGCCACGTGCGGCCGCTGCACAATCGTCCGAGTCCGCGACACCATCTTGTACGTGATCCCCCGCCACACGATCGTCTTCCCGATCGCAGAACCCAGAAGCGCAACCAGGTTGATCACATAACACCACGGCAACCCCACCGTCGCCCAGAACAGCGATGAGCGGATCTCCCGCGCATGCTCCGGCAGCAGGCGTTCCCCTCCCAGCACCAGCAGAAACCCCCGCGCCATCGAGAACGAATACAACGCCACGAACATGATCATCTGGATCAGATGCTCGTGCCCCTTGTACGCCCCCGGATTCACGAACCCCCGAATCGTGTTCCCCAGCGTGAACGAAAACGCCGCCAGGTAAACCGCCGCCCCCAGGATCGCCACCACCCAGATCCCCGGCGCACACACCTTCGTGATCCGGTACTGCCGCACCGCAAATTCAAACAGCGACGCCCAGTTGAAGTTCGCATCCGAAGCAACCAGGCACCGCGGCACAAACTGCAACTGCTTCTTCGCAACGTTCTTTACGCAGTACGAAAGCACGTAATCGTCCGACAACGCATGCTGCCACATGTCATTCAGGCCGTAGGTGAAAAAGTCCGCACGCCGGATCGCCATCGACCCCCCCCAGGCGAAGTTCCGCCGGAATGGCCCCAGCAGCGCCGCCACCTGCGCGTTCAACACCGACACGATCTTGTTCGCCGAATGGTCCGTCACCGGAATGTAATACCGATACCCCGTCGCCGCCCCGATGTGCGCCCCATACGTCAGCGGCGTGATCAACGCACGCAGCCATTCCGCCCCAGGCTTCGCGTCCGCATCCATAAACGCAAGGATCTCATCATCTTCCGTCGTCCGCCCAACCGCAGCAAGCTGGTTGTGCACCTTCTGCCCACGCTCCTGCGCCAGACCCGCGATGACGATCTCCACCCGGCTGTCCTCAACCGCAATCCGCTCCAGCAGGCTCACCACCGGATCGTCGTTCGACTCCACCGTGAAAATCACCCGGTAATCCGGATAGTCCTGCTCCAGGAGCGCCGCAATGTTCGGCGAAGTGTCGTCGTCCACCCCCTTGATCGGCACGATCACGCAGATCCGCGGGTGCGCATGCGGCGCTTCCGGACGCGCCGCCAGCCGCGGCACGCGCAACGCAAACCGCTGGGCGATATTCACCGCCCACACGGCAAGCACAACGGCCACTGCCCACACCCAGAAAAATCCAAATGACCAGGTCACCGGGCCTTACCCTCAATTAGGTGGAAACATCATACACCAGCACCCCGCTGCGACGAAGCGATGCGCCAAACACCCGTTGCCGCACGACGGTGGAAGCTCCCACGCCCGAAGAGGGTACACGCTTCGAGCTTTATCGGGTAAACTCCTTAGCTTTCCTTAGCCCGGGGTACGCATGGCCAACCCATCTCCGCTCGTCGGGATCATCATGGGCTCCAAGTCCGACCAGCCCACCCTCCAGCACGCCGCCGACACCCTCCACGCCCTCGGCGTTCCCTGCGAAATGCGCATTGTCTCCGCCCACCGCACGCCTGAGCTCATGGTCGATTACGCCAAGTCCGCCGAAGCCCGCGGCCTCCAGGTCATCATCGCCGGCGCCGGCGGGGCCGCCCATCTCCCCGGAATGACCGCCTCCCTCACCGTCCTCCCCGTCCTCGGCGTCCCCGTCCAGTCCCAGGCCCTCTCCGGCCTCGATTCCCTCCTCTCCATCGTCCAGATGCCCGGCGGCGTCCCCGTCGGAACCCTCGCCATCGGAAAGGCCGGCGCCATCAACGCCGCCCTCCTCGCCGCTGAAATCCTCGGAATCCACCATCCCGACATCCGCGAAAAAGTCCGGGCCTACAAGCAGGCCAACACCCAGAAAGTGCTCGCCGAGAAACTCGACCCGCCCGCCGCCTAGTATCCTCTCTCCTTTTCCTTCCACACCAAAGCTGGGGAATCATGCCGCTATCCAATGAAACCGTCATCCTCCCGCCCGCCACCATCGCCATCCTCGGCGGCGGCCAACTCGGAGCCATGCTCTGCGAGGCCGGCCGACGCATGGGCTACCACATGCTCGTCCTCTCCGAGGACCGCACCGACCCCGCCGGACGCTGGGCCGATGAGCACGTCATCGGCGACACCCGCGACGTCGAAACCGTCGTCGCCCTCGCCCAGCGCGCCCAGGTCCTCACCAACGAATTCGAACAGGTCACCTCAGAAGTCCTCGAAGCCGCAGAGCGCCTCGGCACCTGCCGCGTCGCCCCCTCCTCCATCGTCCAGCGCACCTGCCGCGACCGCCGCCACGAAAAAACCCTCTTCGCCCGCTTCGGCTTCCCCCATGGCCCCTTCGCCATCGTCGAATCCGCCCCCCAGGTCACCGCCGCCTTTGACAAGCTCTCGGTAGGGGGGCTCAAGGTCGTCGCCAAGGTCGCACGCGGCGGATACGACGGCAAGGGCCAGCTGTGGCTCGCCTCCCGCACCGATGCCCAACGCGTCTGGGACGAACTCATCGGCGACAATCCCGGCGCTCTCATGCTCGAACAGGCCGTCCCGTTCGTCGCCGAGGCCAGCGTCATCGCCGCCCGCTCCCCCTCCGGCCAGTCCGCCAGCTTCCCCATGTTCAAAAACGAACACCGCAACGGCATCCTCTTCCAAACCGTCACCCCCGCCGGCTTCTCCGCCGAAACCGAGAAAAAAGCCCGCGCCTACGCCGAAGCCATCGCCGAAAAACTCGGCGTCGTCGGACTCCTCGCTGTCGAAATGTTCGTCCTCCCCAACGGCGACGTCTGGATGAACGAACTCGCCGCTCGCCCACACAACTCCGGCCACGTCACCCTCCGCGCCACCACCCGCTCCCAGTTCGAAATGCACATCGCCGCCATCTGCAACCTCCCCCTCGTCCCCGTCGAACTCCTCCGCCCCGGCGTCATGACCAACCTCCTCGGCGATCTCTGGACCTCCCGCAACGGCGCCGAACCCCGCTGGGACGAAATCTTCAACGAACCCCACGGCACCCTCCACCTCTACGGCAAGTCCCCCCGCCCCGGCCGCAAAATGGGCCACATGATCCACACCGGCAAAACCGTGGACGAAGCCCTCACCGCCGCAAACTCCGTCTTTTCCCGCTTAACCTGAACCGCGTGCATCAACGTTTCGGCAACAAGCCCACCCCTTCCACGGGGTGGGGATGATGATGGATTCCCCCCCTGCAATCTGCCACCCCATTTTCCCTGCGAGGCTATTTCAAAATCCAAGCCTTTCGTGTCTTTTGTGTCCTTTGTGGCTACTTTATGGGTTTTTGAAACAGCCTCTAAACCGTTTATCCACCCCCGTAAACCGCCCCCCTCGGACTCACGCCCCCGCCCCAGCCCGACTCCCCTAACGAAGATCAACTCCCCCCATCCGCCACTGGCGTGACATTCAGGACCAGCGAACCCGCATCCTCGCTGGCAACCGTGTAGCTGTATCTGCTGCCGTCCAGCGTCAGCGTTCCCGTCCCCTGCGTCGCGCCGACGTCAAACGTCGCGGTATGCACAGCACCGTTCAGCGTGAGATGCGCGACGTGGTTCAGCGCACTGCTCAAATCAAGATGCAGGTTCGACGATGCCCAGACGTTGCTGATGGAGAGCGTACCGTCGGCAATGCTCACATCCATCGAAACGTCGGAAAATGTCATCGCCTCCGTCTGGCCCGTGAACTGCATCGTCAGGTTGGAAAGCGATCCTGCGATGGGCGTCGCAATCGTCCCGTTGGTGATGATGACCGTTCCCGGGTTCAGGATATTGACGGGCCCCGTCACCGGCGTGAGGTTCGAGTTGATCGCAGTGTTGATAAACACGCTGCCCCCCTCCAACGCTCCCCCATTGACAGTGAGAACACCACCGGTCGGGTTCCCGACCGTGAGATTGCCTGCACCCGTGGTGACGCTCCCCGCACCACTGTCGCCTCCAGTCGTCGGAGTACCGCTGCCAACCACCGGCCCGAGCGGGCCTGTCAGGATCGGCGCCGGCGTCTGAACCGGCACAGGATCAACGACAATCGGCCCCGGCGAAACCACCGTCACATTCCCCGGATTGATCGGCGTAACCGGCACAATCTGCCCAGGCGGCAAGATCGGAACATTCGAGCCGGGGCCAACTGCAACCAAAAAGATAGTGGTTGAAACAACGCTCGCCACCCCGCCGCTCTTCGTCACCGCAATCAGATTCCCCGCCGTCGGCCCCGACAGCCCCGGTGCATTGATCCCCGCCGTCAGCATCCACGTCCCCGCCTGCAGCATCTCCCCGTCCACCACCACCGTGAACGTCGCCGACTGTCCCACCTTCAGGTTCCGCACCGAAAAATGCTGCGGCTCCGTCGTCAGCGGCACCCCGATATCCGAAAGGCCGCTTTGCCGCGCTGTGATCGAGAAACCGATCACCTGCGGGCCCACCAGCGTCGCCGTCCCCCTGTTCGTGAGCGTGATCGTCAGATTCCCCGCCGTCCCGTTCGCATTCGCCTGCACCGTCGAACTCTCGAACACCCCCGTCAGGTCCGGAGCCGCCGTGCTCTGCGACACCAGCGTCGTCGGCTGCCCCGCCGCGTTCAGCGTCGCCAGGTTGTTCGCCACGCTCGATTCCGAGATCCGCTGCACCGGCGTGATCAGCGCCTGCAGCGTGTAATGCCCCGCCGGAAACGTCTTCCCCGTGAACTTCAGGTTCGGCGAAATGTCCACCGATTGCCCGATCCCCAGCTTGCTCACCGAGTACTTCTGGTTGGGATTGGCATTGAGAACATAATTCTGCCCCGTCAGCGTGTTGTGCGCACGAACCTGCAGCGTGATCTGCTCCCCCGCTGGAAGCGCGATGTTCCCGCTGTTCCGCACCTGCACCGTCAGCGTCCCCTCCACCGCCTTCTTGTCCCCGGCCAGCACCAGCGCCGGAAGACTTGACGGCAGCAGCGTCCCCGTCAGATCCGGCGCCGCCACATGCAACGCGATCGATCTCCCCGCCGCCGTCGCCGTCACCAGGTTGTCCCCCGTCGAATTCTCCTTCAACGCCGGCGTCGCAACAATCTGCGCATCCAGCACATAATCGCCCACCCCCGGCACCGCCGCCTTCTTCAAATCAAACGAAAAATTCTTCGACCCCCCGGCCGCAAGATTCCCCACGCTCAGACCCGTCAAGGTCTCCAGCACAATGTTCTTTCCCGTCGTGTGCGCCAGCAGCCGCAGCGTCACCTTCTGGTTGTGCGGCAACGCCAGCGTCCCGCTGTTCTTCACCGCCACCGTCACCGTCCCCGCCATCTTCTCCCCCGCCAGTTCACGCGGCAACGTCACCGGCACAAACGCCCCCGACAGGTTGTACGATGGCACCGCATGCGCCGTCGAAAGCAACTGCCGCTGCTCCAACGCCTCAAATAGATTCCGCAGGTTGCGACAGCGGTTTTTCGTCTGACGACCCAGGTCACGTTGCAACTTCATGGTGCGGCTCCTGTTCCTTCTCGCTTGCAACTCCCGATGGCCCCGTCACTTGCCAAAACGCCCACGTCCGGCACACGCCAACGGATGAGCTGCTGCACCCTCTATATACCGCTGGTTTCCCCTCCGGGCAATTGATTTCTGCGATTCGCCTCCCATCGCGCGCAGCAGCTTACGCACATGCGTTCCGCACGTCCGTAAGCCCTGAACTCGCTTCTCAAAATAGAAACCGTTTATGCCGTCGCCGTCAGCCCGATCGACAGGTTCGACGCGTTCACCGTCGCCAGGTTGTTGCCCGTGTTGCTCTCCGGCACCGCCGAAACCAGCATCACCTGCGCCTCAACCGTGTAGTTGCCCGCCGTGAACTTCGTCCCGTTGAATGACACCGGCACTGCGATCGTCGTGTTCCCCGACGCCGCCAGCGATGCAACCGAATACTGCGCGCCCGCCGCCAGCAACGTGATGTCGCTCCCGCCCCCCGTCGGATGCGCAATAATCGCGATCTTCACCTTCTCATCCGCCGGAAGCGCCGCCGTCCCCGCGTTCTTGATCACCACCCCGATCGTCCCCGACTTGTTCGTCGGCGAACCCACCGTGATCGTCTTCGGCAACGTCGAATTCCCCAGCGTCGCACTGATGTCCGGCTGCGACACCCGCAGCCCCAGCCTCGTGCCGCCCGTCGTCTTGGAGATCACGTCATCCGCCGTGTTCGATTGCGCCAGCGCCTGCACCGGCTTGATCACCACCTCGTACCCGTAATTCGCCGCCGGCAGACCCTTCGCCTTGTTCACCGGCACCGTGAACAGCATCGATGTGTGCCCCGCCATCCCCGACACCGAGAACGGCGCCGATGTCGTCAGCGTTATCACCTCGTTCGTCACCAGGTTCCTCGTCTGCACCGTTAGCTTGATCTGCTGCCCCGCCGGCAACTGCTGGTTCCCCACGTTCCGCACTCGCACCACGATGCTCCCGCTGATCGGCTCCCGCGCAATGATCGCCGTCGGCAGCTTCGACGAAACAAGATCACCCGCCAGGTTCGTCGTTGTCGGCTCAACGGTGAAAACCTGCGAACCCGTCACCTTGTCGTTCGTCGCCAGCGTCTCCGCCACCCCCTTCTTCCGGTTGATCACCGCCACCAGCGAATAATCCCCAGGGTTCAGGTTCGCCGGCAGCTTCAGCGTGATCCGGAACGTCTTGCTCGCCCCCGCCCCCAGCCCGCTGACGTTCAACGCCGGCGGACTCTGCGCAAAATCAAACTGCCTCCCGTTGTCCTTCCTCTTCAGGAAAAAGTGCACGTCCGTCGTCGCACCCCCCGGCAGCGGCGACGTCCCGATGTTCGTCACCGTCAGCGGCACCGTGAACGTCGGTGTCGAGCCCGCAATCACCGTCGCCGGCAGCCCCGTCGCCGTCGCCAGCGCCGGAACAATGTCCGTGTACGCCGAGCTGTTCCCCCTCACCGTGAAGCTGAAGTCCGGATTGCTCGCAATCCCCGTCTTCACATGAATCACCGCCGTCCGCACCCCCGGCCGCGTCGGCTTGAACGTCACCGTGATCGTCTTGAAACTCGTGTCTTTGCCAACCGGCGGCGTAACGACAAAATCCTCCGGGTTCGCCCCCGCAACCGAAACCGACGCGTTCGAAACGTACGCCTCGTTCGTCGAGTCGATCAAAAACGTATGCGCATCGGAAGACGCGGTCTTCGCCGCCAGCGTCCCGAAATCCGTCCCGTCCGCAACCCGCGGCGTGCTGTCCCCGTTCTTGATCGCCACGCCGTTCCCCGAAACCGTAATCGTCGGCTTCGTGATCTTCAGCAGCGTCACCGTGAATTCCAGCGCGGCATTGGACGGAATCGCGCCCGATGAATGGGTGCTGTACGCCGCCGCGGCTGGAATCATCAGCACGCGCGTCTCCCCCACCTTCATCCCCGCCAGCGCCACGTCCCAGCCCTTGATCACCTGCCCTTCGCCCAGCACAAACGAGAATGGCTTGCCCCCTTCATTCGTCGTCGAATCAAACACCCTCCCCGCATTCCCCGTCGGCACCGAAGTCGACGACGGATAATTCAGGAGGAATCCCGAATACGTCACCGTCAACTGCTGCCCGATGAATGCCCCATCGCCATGCCCCAGCACCGTCGTCCCCCAGTCCACATTGCTGAAACTCGAGGAGTCGAACGCCGAATTCGTGATCAACCCCGTCCCGCTGATCGCAAACGTATACGGCGTGCCCGTCGAATTCGGCACCGTCACCATCGCCCGCCGGATGTTGTTCGCCTTCGGCGCAAACTGGATCGTGAACGTCGCCGTCTGCCCCGGATCAAGCGTCGTCTTCGACGGCGGCGTGATCACCTTGAAATCGCCCGCCTGCGCACCGCTGATCTGCACAAACTTCCCCTTCCCCCCCGTCAAATTGATCGTCGTGCTCCCGTTGTTGACGATCACGAACGTCCGCGTGTTCGTCCCCAGCGTCGCATCCGCCGTCGTCGTCATCCCCCCGAAATCCGTGAAGTTCCCCGCATTCGTCGCCGCCGAGTGGTTGTTGATCATCTGCCCGCCCCCCGTGATCACCAGCGCCGGCGACGCCGTCACGTTGATCGCCACGCTCGCATCGCTCGCCGCAAACTGCTCCAAGTCCCGCGCATTAAACGCAAATGAATCCGTCCCCGTGAACCCCGGGTTCGGCGTGTAAACAAGATTCGCCAGTTGCCCCCGCGCAATCAAATCCCCCGTTTCCACCGTCCCGAACGTCCCCGCCGTGACCACATTCGACGTCGCATCCCCCCCGAAAATCGTCAGGCTCCCGTGCTGCGGCAGCCTCGTGATCTTCACCTGGTACAGCGTGTCCCCGTTGTCCCCATCCTTGAACGCCCCCGTGAAGTCCGACGTGTCGAACCGCGGCGCCGTCCGCGACTGCACAGTCTTGAAAATGTTCGTCACCGTCGGCGCCTTGTCCGGAATGCTGATCGTAAAATTCGCGTTGTTCGACGCCTGCGTGCTCCCCGTCTTCGCCGTCCACTGGAACACGTCGCTCCCCGTGTACGTGCTCGACGGCTGGTAAAAGTAAATCAGGCTCGAGATGTTCCCCACATTAATCGTCGTCCCCGCCGCCACCGACTGCGATGACCCGTTGAACGACAGCAGCCCGTTCGTCGGCGCCTTCACGATCACGATCTGCGTGATCGGCGCACCGCTCGCATCGTGGTACCCCGCCGTGAAGTCCGACGCCTTGAAAATGTACGACGACTGCGCCACGCTGAAATGCACGCTCTTCGACACGTCGCTCACCGTCGGCATATCCCCCGCCATCAACTCGCGGTGCTCCAGGTACTCCATCGGAACCAGGCACGCCGCCCGGCGTACCGCCTGCCGCCCGTTGCTCCGGCGAAATGGCATTGCCTCCATGCAGGCGCGAACCAGAATCCAGGTGCGATCAAACAACGACATATGGTGACCTCCGCGCCGCGTTCCTGCCCAAATAGCCCCGTCTCACAGGTGGCCCGAACAAACTCAGGGCGCATCGCCTGCCCGCAAAACTGCTGCTATTCTCGGAACCGCGGAATCAACGCTTATAACGTATCCGCGCCAACGGGGTCAACGGCCCCCATGCCCCCCGCCGAGCGTCCCAAACGCCCCGCGCCGGGGCCCCGCGCCCGGCGCCGGCGGGCCCGCCCCGGGCGGGG
>JBQCGD010000133.1:0-15475 GCA_051955985.1 Phycisphaerae bacterium
CCCCTCTGCCTCCCCCTTTCGACCCCCGGACCATCTCCCGCCTCGTTCCCACCCAGCGCGACCGTCGCTATACTTCTGCCATGATTGTCCTTATCGATAATTACGACTCGTTCACCTATAACCTCGTTCAACGCATTGGCGAATTGGACCCCAACCGCCCCATGCGCGTGCTGCGCAACGACAAGACCTCGATCGAGGAAATCGAAAGCCTCCAGCCCACCCACGTCGTGATTTCCCCGGGTCCCTGCAGCCCCAAAGAAGCCGGCATCTCCTCCGAAGTCCTCAAGCACTTCGGCCCAAAACTGCCCACCTTCGGCGTCTGCCTCGGCCACCAGTGCATCGGCCACTCCTGGGGCGGCACCGTCGAACGCAACTGGCGCCTCATGCACGGCAAAACTTCCCCCATCCTCCACGCCAACAAAGGAGTCTTCACAGGCCTCGCCAACCCCTTCGAGGCCACCCGTTACCACTCCCTCGTCATCAAGCCCGGCACCCTCCCGCCCGACTTCGAAATCACCGCCTGGACCGCCGAAGACGAAATCATGGGCGTCAAACACAAAACCTGGCCCCTCGAAGGCGTCCAGTTCCACCCCGAATCCTTCCTCACCCTCGAAGGCCCCAAACTCCTCGCCAACTTCCTGAAAATGTGACCCCGTGTATGGAGTTCCGCCTTCAGGCGGCGTCGACTGCCGATGCGAAGCGAGGCGCATCTCTGCGTAGCCCGGATTGAGAGGTGCCCCATGTTCGAAATGGACCACGTCGCCATCCCCACCAAGGATATCCCCAACACCGTCAAATTCTACGTCGATAACTTCGCCGCCGAAGTCCTCTACGCCGACGCCACCTGGGCTTTCCTCCGCATCGGCCAGGGCAAGCTCGCCCTCGTCACCCCCACCCAGCACCCGCCCCACGTCGCACTCCGTGTCGATCTCCCCACCCTCCAGGCCGCCGCCCTCAAGGCCGGCAAGCCCATCGACCTCCACCGCGACGGCACCCGCGGCATCTACGTCGATGACCCCTCCGGCAACGTCCTCGAACTCATCTACTACCCCGCCCACCAAACCGCCTACAACGCCGCCAAAAACGCCGGCAACGCCCCCTCTGCAACCTGAAAAGGGCCGCCCCTTACCGCGGGTTCTTTCTCACGAGCCTTTGTTCTGGTTCGCCGCCCACTGTGCCCGCTTCGCCGAAATCGACTCTCCCGCCTCCGCCGACGCCCGCAGCTCAAACGCCGTCCGCAGCACCACCACCATGCTCCACACAAAAATCGCCAGGAATCCCCCGATCATCGGAAACGAGCAGAAGAAAAACATCAGGTGAACCGTCGTCGTCAGGTCCAGCGCCTGGATGACCATCAGCGCCACGCACACGATCCCTGCCAGCCAGCTGATGTTGATTGACTGGTTCGCCAGCCCGTCATCCGGGATCCGCTCCGTCAGCGCCCGGTTGTACAGCCCGAAAGCGATCGCGAACACCCCGCTCAGCCCCATCGCCAGCACCGTCAGCCACTTCGCCGCCGCATGCGTGTAATGCCCGATCCCCAGCACCAGCAGCAGCACCACCACCCACACCGCCGCCGCCGCCAGCGACATCCATCGCGCTGGCGCCGTCCCCGTCAGCACCTTCCCCCCGATCTCCGATTCCATGCGCGTAGCGGTCAGCGTGCCCAGGAAGAGCACCCCCGCCGCCACCACGTGAATCACCGCCCCCAGCCGCGGTTGGTTCCACCGCAGCGCCGCCGCAAACACGTGCCCCCCGATCGCCGCCCCCACGAGGATGAGCCCGTTCGACATCGTCCGCAGCCACCCCGGCGAGGAAAACTGCAGCAGGTCCGTCGCCGCATGCTCCAACGGCGCCGCACACTGCGGACATCGCCCCCCGCGCGTTTTGCCAAAAATGTTGAACCCGCAATGCGGACAAATCCGGTCCGGAATCGCCTGTTGCGGCTTCCGTGGCGCCGGCTTCACCGCCGCCTCCGCGCCCCCCTCCGGCTCCACCAGCGGAATCTCCTCCGCAGGCTCATTCCGCGCCTCCCCCTTCTTCTCGGGAGCAAAATCGTACGATCCCGTCTCCGGCGTCTCGCTCATGCCATCTCCGTCGTCCACAACGCCCCACCGGCCGCCGCCGGCGCATGCCCGCAAGATAAACACCCGGACCCAAAACCGAAAGACCTCATCCCCCCAGCCCCGCTCGACCACACCCATTCTTCCCGCCACGCTTGCTTTTAGCTGTTTCGACAACTATCGTGAAGGCATGGGTGGTAAACTCCAAAAAGAACTCCACAAGGCCCGGCCCTTCGAGTGCCTCCAGCAGGAGCTCTTCCTGAACCTCGTCCGCACCGCGGACCATGTCATGCGCGCCTTCGAAGAACTCCTCAAGCCCCACAACCTCTCTCCCACCCAGTACAACATCCTCCGCATCCTCCGCGGCGCCGGCGACTGCGGCATGCCCTGCAAAGGCATCGGCGAACACCTCATCACCCGCGACCCCGACATCACCCGCCTCCTCGACCGCCTCGAAGCCCGCAACCTCATCACCCGCCAACGCGACACCAGGGACCGCCGCGTCGTCTCCACCCGCCTCACCTCCGAAGGCACCAAGATCCTCAAAGACCTCGACAAGCCCGTCCTCGACATGCACAAAACCCAGCTCGCTCACATGTCCGAAATGAAAATCACCCAGTTGATCGACCTCCTCGAAGAAGTCCGCGGCCCGGAATAAAAACGCACATCCGTGCCCCGACCCTGCGGGAGCACACCGCTGACGTGTAAACCCCCGGCACATTGCTGAATTCCGTTGAGCTTCCCCGCCGCCCAATTACCAATTACCAGTCCCCCCCTCACCCCCGCACCGTCACCCACTGCGCAAATTGATAAGCAAACGCAAACAGCGCCGGCACCGGTAGCCACACCAGCCACAACGCCGCCGTCGCCCACGTGCGCCAATCATGCAGCAACGCCCCCGCTCCCGGGTCGACCACCCGCTTCCGCCGCATCATCACCCCGTATGCCATCTGCCCCGCCACCATCGACACCAGGAACATCAGCGAAACGCCCACCACCCGGCCCACGTAATGCGTCGCCACGCTCCCCGGCAGCCACGCCAGCGGCGTCCACGCGAAAAAGTCCGCCTGCATGTGCGAGCAGACGCTCGCCAGCATCAACTGGCTCACCTGCCAGCACACGTTCGCATGCGCATACGCCAGCAGCAACTGCATCATGAAGGGGGAGAGAATCCGTTCGCGGGGCTCCACCGAACCGCCCGCATACTCGAGCACAACACCCATACGCATCCACCTCGCGCCACCGGAACTCGAAGCTGCCAAACCTCGATTCGCTAAGATCTGGTTAGTAACAATCGGCGCGCCGCGGTTCCTGCTTAACCAGACTTCTTTTTTGCATCGGTTCATTGTAAGGATCGCGTTAAGAGGATTTCTCCCCAAAGCGCTTCAGCCTTTCCCTTAAGGCCGCCCGCGCATGAAAAACCCTCCGATCGCTCGGAGGGTTTCGTCTACTCTCTTAACACAAGGTCAGGGTGCTGTGCGGGAAAGGCGAGATTAAATCTCCCCGCACACGTTCACCTGCAGCCCCAGCTCCTGCATCGCCGCCGCCTTCGCCGCCATCCCCTTCACCGCATCCCCGCGCGACGGCGCATACACCACTTGGATGTGATTGCTCTTGTGCTTCGCCATCATCTGGTCCCGCGACACGCCCGGCAAAACCGCATGCATGATCGGCCACTGGCTCGTCGTCAGGTTCCACCGGTCCTGCGTCTCCGCAATCGGCAGCTCCACCACTTCCCCGATCCCCGTGTCAAACTTCAACTTCCCCGCCTCCACGAACACGCGCGACCACACGATCCACCCCGGCTTCGAAATCCCCTTCACCGTCCCGCCGCCCAGCCGGAAATACATCCCCGGCTGACGCTCCGACGTCACCCCCGCCCACCCGTTCACCAAGTGCGTCGGCGGCACCGCGCCGGAAATCTCAAACACCCACACATAGTCATCCACCGGCCCCTTCCCGTTCGCATACTTCCCCTCGCCCGTGTAGTGTCGGCCCCACCGCAGATCGTGCAGCGTGTTGTCCCCGTTCCACCCCAGCTTCTTCCACAGCCGATAAGTCACCAGCCCGTCCAGCCCCGCACACTCATCCACTTCATTGAAATGTGGAATTGCCTCCCCCTTGAACAGCTCGCGGTTGTCCTCCGAAAACACCGGCGGCCGCTCCGAACAATTCAGCGTCCCCTCCACCAGGTCCGATGCCGGCAACAGGTCCTTCAGCCCCTGCTGGTACTGAATGCCGATCGCCGAACACCCGAATTCATCCGCAATCCGCACCGCTGCGATGTACGTCTTGCACTGCAGCAGCACCTGGCTCTCGGTGAGGTCCGTCTCCTCGTTCTGCCCGAACTGGAACTTCACCCCCTTCTGCAGGTACCAGTCATACACCTTCTTCGCTTCCGCATCCGTCACCGCCATCGCCCGCGCATACAGCGCCGACTGCGACAGCCGTTCCTTGAACACCCCCGTCGGATTCAGCAGTTCGTCCGGGATGATCGCGTTGAACATCCCCATGCACCCCTCATCAAACACCCCCATGATCGCCTTGTTCTTCTTCAATTCCTGCGCAAGCTTCTGACCCGTCTTCATCGGCCCGCTCGGCAACTTCGCCTTCGCCAGCGGCTTCACGTGCGACAGATCCTGCTTCACCCCGCTTGCCCCCTTCTCCAGCCACCCCTGGATCCCCTTCAAAAACTTCTCGTCCGTAAAATCATCCGACCACAGCGTCGCATACTTCACCCCCGCCTTCGTCATCGACCCGTTCAAATTCAACATCCCCACCAGCCCCGGCCACTGCCCCGACCAGTTCGCCACCGTCAGGATCGGTCCCTTGTGGTTTATCAGCCCGTGCAGCACGTGATGCGAGTACTGCCACACCGCTTCCGCCACGACGAGCGGCGCATCTTCCGGAATGTTCTTGAACACTTCCATCCCGTACTTCTGCGAGTCGATGAAGCAATGCCCATTGCGATCCACCGGATGCGCCCGCTTGATGCTCGCCCCGACCTTCTTGAACGCATCCGCCACGCGCGATTCCATCTCCAGTTGCGCCGGCTGGCACTTTTGGTTGGCCGAAAGACGCAGGTCGCCCGAAGCCACGAGGTAAACGGTTTGTGTTTTTGCCTTGCCTTTGGATTTCGCCTTCGCCATGAGACCGCATCCTTTTCCTGAGAGTTGAAGAGGCTTTTGACAAATGAACCCCAAATGCTCGCCGAACGGAGAAAACCCGTCAACAGCCGCCCCTGTCCCCGGCCCAAGGCGCAACTTCAGGAACGTTCCGACACCCTCTCCTTTGCAGGGGAGGACAGGGGGGTCAGCAACCACCCCCAAGCAATGAGAGGCTCAGCAGTTAGGCTTCCTTAGCCCATGTGAAAACGCTCCCCGCCGCTGTCTACCGCACTCTGGCACAATTATTGTTGGTACAGTCCCTCCGACCGCTATAAACGTTAGCGAGGGAAGCTCTTGCAGCGTTTTTAACGTGTTTAGCCGTTTCCACGCGTTGCTTTGACGTAAGACACTCCGAATCCCGTCAAAATGACGCTGGACAAAATGGCGCAAAACGGAGCAAATCGACAGCTTCTGGCGGAAACCGACAAACCGCAGCCTACAATCTTCAACTAAACTGGCCACGCCCCGCGTCTCAGTAGCAGGCAAACGCGGGGCGTTCTTTTTTTGCCCTGTGGGGCCGACGCCCCCGTCGGCCAAGTCCCCGCCCTCCCCCCCTTTCACGCATACAAGTCGATGTACCGCGACCGCGGCCGCGGATCCGACATCTCAATCAAATCATCGCTCATCCGCTGATACGTGTTCATCAACGCCACCCCCGCCCCCACATCCTCCCGCGCTTCAAACGTGTCCACCACCCCGCTCACAATCGGATCGCCGCCGTTGCTGGAACCACCATCCTGCCCCGTCACCGCCGACGCAATCTTCGCCCCCGCCCGATCAAGCTTCGAAAAGCCCGCATCCAGCACCGTCCGTGCACTCGAGAGCACCGAAGGAATTGCACTCATCCCTTCGATCTACGATTCCCTTTCCCCTGCTGCCAAACTTTTTCGTTTGGCCGCCGCGCCGTTCGCGTGTACAGTAAGCCGGCCCGCTTTTTTCGGGCCTGGAAAGTTCTCTCATGCCCCTGAACATCCTCTGTATCGGCGACATCGTCGGCAAACCCGGTCGCCTCGCCGTCGCCGAACTCCTCCCCAAGGTCATCCAGGAACGTTCCATCGACTTCGTCGTCGCCAACGCCGAAAATGCCGCCGGCGGCTCCGGCCTCTCGCCCCCCATCTTCGAAAAAATCCTCCGCACCGGCGTCGACGTCTGCACCATGGGCGACCACACCTTCCGCAAGCGCGAGATCCTCCCCCTCCTCGAAAACAACCCCAAGCTCATCCGCCCCGCCAATTTCCCCGTCCTCTCCGCCGGCACCACCGCCCCCGGCAAAGGCCTCACCATCGCCACCGCGCGCAACGGCACAAAAATCGCCGTACTCAACGTCATGGGCCGCCTCCACATGAACCCCCAGATGGACGACCCCTTCCGCGCCGTCGATCAACTCCTCGCGCAAATCCCCCCCGAGGTCAAAATCAAAATCCTCGACTTCCATGCCGAAGTTTCCTCCGAAAAAATGGCCATGGGCTGGTACGTCGCCGGTCGCGTCTCCATCTGCTTCGGCACCCACACCCACACCCCCACGGCCGACGCACGCATCCTCGCCGGCGAAGGCGTCTCCCCCGGCACCGCCTACGTCTCCGACCTCGGCATGTGCGGTCCCTACGACTCCATCCTCGGCCGCCGCAAAGACCGCGTCCTCAAGTTCATGACCACCGGCCTCCCCCACTTCTTCGAAGTCGCCACCGCCGACCCCCGCATGTGCGGCATCCTCGCCTCCGTCGACGAAGTCGGCGGCAACGCCCTCGCTATCGAACGCCTCGACCTCAAAGCCACCGAACAAGCCGGCGCCTACGACCCCGACGACGGCAAAGGCCAACCCCCCGCTAGCTTCTGAAAACGGCCCCGCCCCTCCAGCCCGCCCCCTCCACGCGCAAGAAAAAAGGGCTGGAAAAACGCTCCAGCCCTTTCATTGCCTGTCCTTCACGCTTCAGGCGGAAAACTTCTTCCGCAGCTTCCCCCCGATGCCCAGCATCCCCAGCATCCCCATCCCGCTCAGCACCGCCGGCGGCAGCGGAACCACCGTCGTGATGTTCACGTTACTCTCGTTGCTCCCCGCCGACGTATTGAACTGGAAATTCGCCGCCGTCACCGTCGTCGCCGACGTCACCCCCAAAACGCTCAGATTGAACGTCACCGGCCCGGTGAAAAACGGATTGTGCGGCCCGCTCGTCTTGTCGATCGACCCGCCGGCGCTGTCGTACTTGTCGTCCAAAGCCGGGCTCCCGATGATCGTGTGGTCAGGAGCCTCGCTCGTCCCCAGAAGATTCAACGTGATCACCTTCCCCGCCGACGATTCCGCCCACCCCGTCGAGGCCAGGCCGCCGTCCGTGTAGCTCCCATCGTCATGAACCATCCGCTCCAGGCCCGAGCTGGAAGTCAGGCTGTCCGTCGTGAACACATCGCTCAGCGTAAACGAAAAGCCGCTGATGTTCTGTCCCACCGTCGTCGGATCCACGATCAGGTTCGTCAACACCACCGTCACCGTGCCGTTCCCGGTCGTCACGAGTGCATCCGCACTCACAGGATTCCCCCCGACCGTTGCGCCGATCAACGTCGCGATGTCCACAGTATTGGCGGAAGCCGCCCCTGCCAGCGCCGCAACAACCGCTGCGGAAAACAAACCCGTCATTCCAATGCGACCAAACATGGCGTATCCATCCCTCAAAGCGCTGACAATTGAATTCCTCGTCAGATGTACTACGAAATCCTCCTACCTGCAGGTAGATCCGCTCACCGATGAGCTTCTTTAATCCCGCTTTAAGAACTGATCTAAACCCATCTTTGATCATCGATAGCATGAATTCTGCATGAACACTCCAACGCCTGACCGCCCGATAACCGTCTCCCGCCGCCCCGCAAGTGTAAAAATAGGAATTCTGCGCCTGATTCTCCCACCGCGCCGCGCGCTCCCCGCCTCAGGATTTCCCACGCCCCATCGCGTACTATTACCCACCACGTCCTTCAGGAGTATCCTCGTGTCCCCACCCACCCCCTCCGCCTCCGCCCTCCTCGATACATACTTCCTCGAAGCCCGCTCCAAACTCCTCGACCTCGCCGCCTTCCTCGACCGCCTCGACCGCGCCCCCGACGCCGCCACCCTCAAATCCGACCCCCGCCTCCTCTTCCTCGCCGACGCCCTCACCATCCTCCAATCCCAAACCCCCAACCGCACCGAACAACTCCAACGCCGCTACTCCCTCTAAACGCGCAACGTCACAGACCCCAGACCCCCAGTCCCCAGACCCCGGAAACACCCATGTTCCTCATCGACCCCCACTGCCACATGGTCTCCCGCACCACCGCCGACTACGAAACCATGGCCCTCGCCGGCGTCGTCGCCATCTCCGAACCCGCCTTCTGGGCCGGCCACGACCGCTCCCCCGCCGGCTTCCTCGACTACTTCCGCCAGCTCACCGAGACCGAACCCAAACGCGCCGCGCAATTCGCCATCCAGCACTACTCCTGGATCTGCCTCAACCCCAAAGAAGCCGAAGACCTCGGCAAAGCCCGCGAAGTCCTCGCCGAAATCCCCAAATTCCTCTCCCGCCCCACCGTCCTCGGCGTCGGCGAAATCGGCCTCAACAAAAATACCCCCAACGAAGCCAAAGTCTTCCAGCAACACGTCCAACTCGCCATCGACACCTACCGCGCCACCGAATCCTCCAGCACTTCTTGCGACGCCGGCAAGCATCACCTCCTCCTCATCCACACCCCCCACCTCGAAGACAAACTCAAAGGCACCCGCATGATCCTCGACATGCTCCACGACTTCGGCTCCGCCCTCGACCCCGCCCGCATCCTCATCGACCACGTCGAAGAACACACCATCAAACTTGTCAAAGACGCCGGCTACTGGGCCGGCATGACCATCTACCCCGTCTCCAAATGCACCCCCCAACGCGCCGTCGACATGATCGAAGTCCACGGCACCGACCAGCTCTGCGTCAACGCCGCCGCCGACTGGGGCGTCTCCGACCCCCTCCAAACTCACCGCACCATGCTCGAAGCCAAACGCCGCGGCCATTCCCGCGACACCCTCCTCAAAATCTTCCACAACAACCCCGCCACCTTCTTCTCCCAGTCCCCGAAATTCCGCATCAAACCCCTGCAAGTCACCAACCTGGAATCCAAAAAAGATTAGCCGCGAGCCTACGGCGAGCGCTCCCGCGTGCACGCAAAACCGCCAGCGCCCTCGCGCCCGCACGCCCAATAACAATGCCCCCATTCGCATTCCTACGCCACATTCCTCCTTCAGCCTTCCCCATTTTCACCCGATGATTCCTCCAGCAAGGCACGCACATCCCGCGCGCCGCTCCAACCAGCAAAGGACCCCGCATGCTCGCCACCCGCACCGGCACCCTCCCAGCAACCCTTTTCGATCTCTTCAAACAAACCATCCTCGCCAACATCCTCGCCGTCCACCGCCCCAACGAATACTGGGAATCCCACACCCAACCCGCCCTCTCCCCCCTCGACCCCGCCGACACCCACGGCTTCACCCACTACTACAACTCCGCCCCCGCCAACATCTCCCTCGCCCGCTCCCTCCACTTCCGCCTCGTCGATCCCCTCCGCTCCCGCCACTCCACCCCCTCCACCGCCTGGCTCGCGATGCGCTGCCTCCCCGACGCCCGCCGCTTCCTCTTCTTCAGCACCGACGCCGCCGCCCTCCTCTCCATCGCCGCCGAACGCAAATCCTTGAACATCCTCGAAACCAAAACCGAATGCATCCAGGAAGACGGCGTCGCCATTCTCCGCGGCGCCACCATGCTCCTCTCCGATCAATGGACCGCCTCCACCCTCGCCCTCATCGACCCGCCCGACATCGACACGCCCACCGACGCCGAAATCTCACCCCTCGCCCTCTTCTGCGAAATCGCCAACCGCAACATCCCTGCCCTCCTCGCCTTCACCTTCACCGACCTCCCCTCCCGCATCGCCATCCGCAAAAAACTCGCCGACGCCCTCGCCAAAACCCACCTCACCGGCCACAACATCCACCGCTTCGAAGGCGCCCTCACCCACACCAACCCCGCCCCCTCCCCCATCCCCTCCGGCTTCGGCCTCCTCTGCGCCAACATCCGCCCCGACGCGCTCGCCGCCGCCGAACGCGACCTCACCCCCCTCCAATCCCTCTTCACCGGAACAACCCTCGAACCCCACACCGAAGGCTCCTGGAAATACACCAGCGACCGCGCGTAACGCGGGCATCCTGCCCGCCACGGCCCGCAGGCCGTCCGGGGGGGGGAACGCATCGATGCCAACCGCCAGCTCCCCCCAATCGAAAATCGAAAATCAAAAATCGAAAATCCCCCACCGTCACTCGAGCATCATCAACGCCTGCGAAATCTCCCCCGCCGCATGCTCATCCCCCACCCGCCGCGCCACCACAATCCCCTCCCGATAAAACCGCTTCGCCTCCTCCACATCCCCCTTCTGCTCACACGTCCGCCCCGCCATAAAATACCCCGCCACATACTCCGGCGCCCGCCGCAGCAACTCGTTGAACTCCGTCAGCGCCTTCTCAAACTCCCCCGCCTTCGCATACTCCATCGCCACCCCATACCTCAAAAACGAATCCCCCGGCTCCGCCTTCAACAACTCCAGCAACTGCTCCAACCGCGGCATAAAACAACTCCAATCAAACCTATTCCAATTTCGTGTCTTTCGTGTCTTTCGTGGCTAATTTATCCGTCGTCACTTCATCATCTCCTGCAACGCCAACGACACCTCCCGCACCACCGATGCCGGCGCAAACACCACCACCTCCCCATGATACGCCCCCACGCTCCTCTCCGCCTTCCCCAGCTCCCCCCACTCTCCGCTCACCCGCTGCTTCACCCCCGCCACCACCGCCTCCGAAAAATCCCCGCTCGCCGCACCGCCCCCCTTCCGCCCGCTCTTCTGCGCCAGCCGCTTCAACAACTCCCGCACATCAAAAACCCCCATCACCATCGGCTCTCGCACCATCCCCTTCGCCCCGATGATCACAACCCCCGAACCATCCACCACGCTCCCCATCTCCTCCCCCTTCCCCACCGGACCCACCACCACGCTCAACCCCGCGAGCGCCGGCGCCGACAAATCCGTCGCCACCCCCGCCCCCGTCATCCCCCCCAACACCCGCTTCCACCCCTCCTCCCCCTTCCGCTGCGCCACCGACACCGCGCTCCCCGGCGGAAACGTCCCCGGCCGCGCCGGGTTCCCCAGCAAAAACAACGCGCGCTGCACCGCCGCCTGCCCCCGCACCGACGTCGTCACCCCCATCACGTTCCCATCAATCTTCAACGCCCTGCCCCCACCCTCCACCACCTCCCCCACCCGCATCAACGCCGATGCAAACACCCCCCACAGCACCTGTTGCTCCTTCCCTCCGCCGCTCCCCGCCGCAAACCCCGTCGGCAACTTCAACACCCCCTTCAAATCATACAGCCGCGCCTCTACCCGCTTCCCGATCTCCGCATTCGTCGTCACCTCCACCGCCCCATCCCCCACCGAATAATTCAACTTCCCCCACCCCACCGCCTCAATCACCGCCCGAATCGCCCCCTCCAGCGTCACCCCATGCAGCCGCGCCGACACCACCGTCTCCCGCGTCACCCCCGCTTCCTTCAACGCCGTCCAATTCACCACCCGGTTCATCCCCCCCGCCTTCTCCGCCAACTGGCTGAACAACGACCCCACTCCCACCCGATCCACCGACACCTCCACCGTCCCCCCCAGCGTCTGCTCAATCGACGCCCCGCGCGCCGCCACCGCGCTCATCAACAACATCGCAGGAATCGCCAGCCCGCGCCTCCTCACACACGCCCCTCCTCCATCAACTCCCGCAACCCCGCTCGCCACTCCACATACCGGTACGGCACCCCAAACTTCTCATGCACCCCACGCAGCTTCGCGTGATATTTCTCATACACCTCGTTCTGCCACCCCTGCGCATTCTCATCACAGAAATAAATCCGACACCCCAGCGGCCGACCCTCCCGCGCCGTGCACAACCCCCCCACCTGGTAAGGACACCCCTCAATCTTCTCCGCACCAAAAAACTGCGGCAACGACACGCTCTTCTTCTCGCTCAAAGCAACTGGCGAAGCCCGCCCCTCCCGCGCCGCAAAATACATCAACTCCACCCCCGTCACATACAACCGATGCCCATACGCCTCAAACTTACAACACCGCCCCGAAGCCCGACACACCGGCCGCCGCCCCGCCACATCCCCATCCACCTCCGCCAGAATCTCCCTCACCGCCGCAACCACCTCCCCACCCACCAAGCCCTCGGCTTCCACGCCGTGGGGATTTTGAACGCTCGCCCCCTCCCCCAACCCGCGAGCCAGCCGGTCCCCGCCTCCGTCATTCGCCATTCGATCATTGAAATTTGATTCGTCATTCGTCATTCGAATTTCGTCATTTACCTCGGGCTCTCCGGATGCTGCCGGCACTTCTCAATATGCGCCAACTCATACCGCGGCGCCCGCTCATTCCGCATCCCCGGACAATTGGATTCCGCCCGCTCCCACGCACCCGGCGACTTCAAATTGTCATTCCAGAACGGCCACGTCCGGCACTGCATCGGCCGCACATGATAAATCCGGCACCCCGCCCGACCACGCTCATCCCGCATCAAAAACACGCAATCATAATTCCCCTTCTCCACCAGCGAATACCGATTCCCAATTCGCCGCACATACGTCCGCGTGAAATCATCAAACCCCAACCCCAAATGCTCCGCCATCCGCTCCATGTCCTCAACCGTCAACCACACAAACCCCGGCGACCCCCAACAACAATGCCCGCACTGCGTGCACTCAAAACGCAACCCCCCCGCATACCACCCCCTCTCATCAATCTCCGGCGCCGGCCCACTCAACGGCAACGGCACCGACCGCGGCTTCAATTCACTCATCACAAACACCCAAAAGGAATTCCCAAACCCCCAGTCTAATGAACCCACCCACGCATTCAAAACGCCCCACCGGGTGCCACGGGTGAAACACTACCTCGGTGTTTCACCCGTGCCTCATGGACCCGCAAAAACACATTGCACAGCCTTCGTGGTCCTTCGTGCCTTTGTGCTCTTTGTGTTTAACGTCGTCGTCGTCACTTCCCATCGCGCTTCGCAATCAACGCCGGCAACAACGTCTCCAACTGCCCCCGCGCATTCACCGAAGACAAATTCCCCTCCGCATCCACTACAAACACCGCAGGTATGCTCGTAATCCCCCAGCTCGACGAAAACTCGCTGTCCCACCCCTTCCCCTGGTAATACTGCGGCCACGTGATCCCGTTCTTCGATACAAACTCCTTCAACGCGGTCAATCCCCCAGCCGACTCCGGCTGATCCAAACTCACCCCGATAAATTCCACCCCCTGCGGCTTGAACTTCGCATAAATCTCCTTGTTCTTCGGCATCTCCCCCACGCACGGCCCGCACCACGTCGCCCAGAAATCCACCACCACCACCTTCCCTTTCAACGCCTTCATGCCCACCCCCTTCCCCGTGATCGCATCCGTAAACGACAACTCAAACGGCTTCCCCACTCCCTCCTGCTGCCGCAACGCCCCCTTCACCATGCTCGCCACCGGGCTCTGCGGATAATCCTTCAGAATCCGATCCGCCACCGCCTTCCCCTCCGGCGTCGATGCATCCCGCGACATCTGGTACAGCAACATCGCCCCCCGATCATCCTTCGGCGCCGCCTGGATAAACTTGTCGATCGCCCCCTTGGCCGCTGCCGTGTCCCCGTTCGGCGACTGCATCGACTTCATCAACTGCAGCCCCGCCGCCGAATACAACCCCTCCACATCCCCCGGATGCGCCTTCAAATACGCATCCACCTCCCCCTGTGCCTCATCCGCCTTCCCCGTGCGCGACATCAGCATCCACCGCTGCTCCCGCATCTTCCCCGCCCGCGGATCCTCCGGATACGCATCCACAAACCCCTTCATCGCCTCCTGCTGGGACTCCTGAAACGCCTGGTACTTCTTCATGTATTCCTGCACATACGCCTGGTCCTCCCGCTTCGCCGCATCAAACGCCGGCTGCTGCATCCCCTCAATCTCCTTCACCATCTCATCCGCGCTCTTCGTCGCCGCCACCCCCGTCATCGCCACCCCGCCCACCACCAACGCCAACACCGCGCAAGCCAGACGCCTCATCGCCTTCTCCTTATGAGAATCAACTTTCAATCCCGCAGTTTAGCCGGCGACTTCAGTCGCCGCGTCCCCGCGAACAAGGATGTCACACAAAAACTTCTCGGCAGCCCCCTACTGCAGCTGCCACTTCCGCCGAAGAAACCACTCTACCCCCAAACACCCGATCACCACAAAGAAAAAACCACGCGGGTGATACAACGGCACCGCCGTCTTCACCGCCACCGCCCCCGCCGGCAACTCCGCCACCAGCCGATCCGCCAACGCCCCCACCCCCGGCAACTCCACGTAATTCCCCCCCGTCAAACGACTAATCTCCCGCAACGTCCCCGGCTCCGCCGCCAGCACGTCCCGCTCCCCCGCCGCCGCCAGCACCTCAAAATTCGTCGTGTCCTTCCCTAAATCAACCTTCTCCTTCTCCCCCCGCACCACCACCCCATACTTCCCGCTCATCCCCGGCTCCACCGTCCCCGCATACTCCCCCACGCTCCCCTCCGCCTGCTGCGCCGCCATCGCCACGCGCGAAACCTTCCCATCCGGCCCCGTCACCTCCGCCCACACATTCGCATAATTCGTCGACTGCCCCTCCCTGTCCGTCACCGCCGCCCGCAACACCACCTTCTCCCCCGCCTCGTACTTCTCCTTCCCCAGCATCGCCACCACGCTCGGCCCGTTCTTCTTCTGCAAATCCTCCTCCGACGCCAACCACCGCACCATCTGCCCCCAGAACCGGTTGTACGGCGAATCCTTCCCCATCCCCCGCAAAAACAAGTTCCAATGCCACGTCGTGTCCGCCGCAAACGCCGCACTCCGCCCCTTCCCATACTGCTCCACCGCCAGCACGATCGCCGGCGCCCCATTCACCTTCGCCCCCGGATGCACCGCCAGCACGCTCGCCCCCGCCTTCGCCCCCGCTATCGCTACACACCCCGACAACTCCGGCACCCCATGCTCCGGCTTCCCCCCGTCCGGCCCCGGGAAATACCCCGCCAGGCCCCCCGCGCGGGGCGGGCCCCGCCCCGCCCGCGGGCACGCCGGCGGCCACGGGGGGGGGGGGGGGGGGGGGGCGCGGCGGGGGCGACGGCCCCG
>JBQCGD010000134.1:0-21971 GCA_051955985.1 Phycisphaerae bacterium
CCGCTCTGCTCCGGCTCCTGCGACTTAAACGCCAATATCGCCACCGTCGCCTTCCCCCCCAGCTTCTCCTCAATGTACTTCCGGCACGCCTGCCCCGTCTGCTCCCCCAGATCCTCCGGCGAACAAATCACCGACCCATCCACAAAATCCGCATCAATCGTCGTGTTGTTCGTAATCACTTTAATCCCCTTCGCATGCGCCTGCTGAAGCGCCGCCACCGACCCCTTCGCACTCAACGGCGAAATCAAAATCGCATCCACCCCCTGCGACACATACGTGTTCACCAACTGAAATTCCTTCTCCGGCTGATTGTTCGAATTCGCCTCCAGCAGCTCCACCTTGTTCTTCCCCGCCGCATCCCGCATCCCAAACAAGATCAACCGGAAAAACTGATCCTCCTGGAACACAATCCCCGCCATGCGCACCTGCTTCCCCCCGCCGCTGCCGCCTCCGCCGCTGGCGCTCCCCTCATCCGATTTCGAGCAAGAGCCCAATACCATCGCAGCAAAAACCATCGCGACCAACGCCACGCCGCTCGCCGCCCAGAACCGCTTCTTCATCTCATTTCTCCACCATTTTGGATGTGACCCGCCTTGTATGCCCCCGCCCCCACGCTGTCAACGACAATCCCGCACACCGACGCTTTCCGCCCCAAAAAGAACGCATCCCATCCACAAACCCCCTTCCCAGCCCCGACTTTTCAGCCTTCCCCCTCCACCATTCAGAATTCCCCCCTCCATCCCCTATAATGTTCCATTCACATTTTCGCACGACCGAAGGATCCCCATGTCCCGCTCCCTCCCCCTCAATGTCGTCTCCACCCCAGACTCCCGCCCCGACTACACCCTCCCCGGCAAAAAACCCTCCTGGCTCCGCGTCAAACTCCCCGCCGGCCCCACCTACTCCTCCCTCCGCCAAACCATCGATCAGCACAAACTCCACACCGTCTGCGAATCCGCCAAGTGCCCCAACATGGGCGAATGCTGGGCCCGCGGCACCGCCACCGTCATGATCCTCGGCAACGTCTGCACCCGCTCCTGCGGCTTCTGCAACATCGCCACCGGCCGCCCCCCCGTCCTCGATCTCGACGAACCCCGCCGCGTCGCCGAAGCCGTCGCCCTCATGAAACTCAAACACTGCGTCATCACGAGCGTCAACCGCGACGAACTCCCCGACGGCGGCGCCGCCATCTGGGCCAAAACCATCACCGAAGTCCGCAAAGCCTCCCCCGGCACCTCCATCGAAGTCCTCATCCCCGACTTCTGCGGCGACTGGGACGCCCTCCAACTCGTCCTCGACGCCAAACCCGACATCCTTAATCACAACACGGAAACCGTCCCCTCGCGCTACCACGAAGTCCGCCCCCAGGCCAAATACGAACGCACCCTCGAACTCCTCAAACGCGCCAAAGCCCAAAACTTCATCACCAAAACCGGCCTCATGGTCGGCATCGGCGAAACCGACGAAGAGCTCTTCCAAACCTTCCGCGACCTGCGCGCGCAGGATGTCGATATCCTCACCGTCGGCCAATACCTCCAGCCCACCCGCGAACACCTCCCCATCCACCGCTGGGTCACCCCCGACCAATTCGCCGAATACAAACGCTACTGCCTCGACGAATTAAAATTCGCCGTCGTCGAATCCGGCCCTCTCGTCCGTTCCAGCTACCACGCCGAAGAACAAGCCGAGCTTAAATACCTGCAGCAGAAAGGCGTTCTCCCCACCCCAACCGTTTAGCCGCGAGCCGAAGGCGAGCGCTCGCAGAAGAGGAGACGATCATGACATTCGATGCTCTCGAAATTGGCTTCGCGCTGCAGCGCTATTTCAAACTTGATAGGAAGAAGCGGGCGCCCGTCGAAACCGTCGGTGAACTCGCTAATTTCATCATTGCTCAGACCCCAACTACCGCTTCTGCTTCCTGCCCCACCGCCGACGCATTCCATACTTTGCGCGAAAAACTCCACAACGAATTCAACCTCCCCTTCGACGTCCTTCACCCTGCGACCCCCACTGTCATCCTGATCGCAGACAACGACCCGCGCGTGATATGGAAACGTCTTGCACAGACTCTCGCCGTTCGACTCCCCGCTCTCGACTATCCCGGCTGGAGCGTGTTCATTGCCGCACCCCTCACGATTGCCGCGATCGCCGTGCCGTTCATTGCCGCTGCCATCTTTAAGGACGACATCTTCATGCAACTCGTTGCGTGCGGAGGAGGCCTGTTCGGCTCGATCGCTATCCTCCTTCTTCTCGAACGCCTGCTGCGTCCAATTTGCGCCAAGCAGATCCCCGCTCACCTCCAAACACTCGGCGGCCTGGCCTACCTCCTCGCCGTTGAATCCAAAAAAGCCAAAGGCGGCCCCTGGTCCCCCGCCGAAATCATGGCCACCGTCCAACTCGTCCTGGGCGCCAGCGCCCGCAAAAATCCCAGGGAGATGCGCCGCCGCCTCCGCCTCGAATTCGAATAACCTCCGCCACCCCCGCACCAAGAATTTTTCCTTTCCCCCACCACCCGCCTACGATGCTCCTATGAGCTTCGTGGGACTCAAACGTACCGTCGTCGGCGAGATCATGGACTCCCCGACCCTCGATCGCACCGAGCACCTCCACGCCCTCGCCGGTCTCCGCCGCCTCAACCTCGCCTCCAACACCGTCTCTTCCATGGCCAAACCACTCCTCGCCTGGGCGCGCCAAGCCTCCCGCAAAAAAAACGATATGCTCGATATCGCCTGCGGCAGCGGCGACGTCCCCCTCGGCATCGCCACCGCCCTCCAGAACGCCGGCATCTCCCTTTCCCTCACCCTCTCCGACCGCAGCCAAACCGCCCTCGATCAAGCCCAGCAACTCGCCACCCATGCCAATGTGCAGATCCACACGCTGCAAACCAACGCAGTCGTCAATCTCCCGCAAAACGCCTTCGACATCGTCACCAACAGCCTCTTCCTCCACCACCTCGAACGCCCCGACCTCCTCCGCCTCCTCGCCAACATGCGCCGCGCCCTCCGTCCCGGCGGCATGCTCCTCATCAGCGACCTCCGCCGCTCCCGCACCGGCCTCCTCCTCGCCAACATCGCCTGCCGCCTCCTCACCCGCAGCAAAGTCGTCCACTTCGACGGCCCCGCCAGCGTCCGCGCCGCCTGGACCAAAACCGAACTCGCCCCCATGCTCCACGAAGCCGGCATGCCCGACGCCCGCATCCAAAACGCCTGGCCGCAGCGCCTGCTCATCTCCTGGTGCCGCCCCGTCGACACGCAGCACCCCGAACCCGCCCCCGCACTCGCCACCGCAGGAGCCTGACCGTGCTGCCACGCGAAACAACCTGGGACGCAGTCATCGTCGGCGCCGGCCCCGCCGGCGCCCTCAGCGCCCTCCTCCTCGCCCGCCGCAACTGGCGCGTCCTCCTCGTCGAAAAATCCCCCTGGCCCCGCGAAAAAGTCTGCGGCGGCTGCCTCAACGCCTCCGCCCTCCAAACCCTCCGCGACCTTGGCCTCCATCACATTCTCCAAACCGGCACCCGCCTCACCCGCTTCTCCCTCCACACCCACAACAAGCATCTCCACATCCCCCTCCCCGAAGGCCTCGCCATCTCCCGCTCCCAACTCGACGCCCGCCTCGTCACCGCCGCCCAATCCGCCGGCGCCACCTTCCTCCCGCAAACTCTCGCCAAACTCCAACCACAGAATGAAGACCCGGAGTTCCGGCACCTCACCCTCATGCACGACGCCCACTCCATCCCCCTCCGCGCACGCACCGTCATCGCAACCGACGGCATCGCCGGCACCCTCCTCCACTCCGAACCCTGGGCCGAATGGCAAATCGCCCGCAACGCCTGGTTCGGCGTCTCAACCCTCCTCGACACCCCCAACCTCGCCGCCCCCCACACCATCGGCATGCACATCGGCCACGGCGGCTACGTCGGCGCCGTCCGCCTCGAAAACAACCAAACCCACCTCGCCGCCGCCCTCGACCCCGCCGCCTGCCGCGCCACCGGCGGCCCGCAAAAACTCATCGAACAAATCCTCACGCGCCCGCTCCCCCCCACAAAATTCCAAGGCACACCCCTCCTCACCCGCAAACGCCAACACCTCGCCGCCCACCGCATCCTCGCCGTCGGCGACGCCTGCGGCTACGTCGAACCCTTCACCGGCGAAGGCATCGCCTGGGCCCTCCGCAGCGCCAAAGCCGCCGTCGATCTCCTCCCCCAACTCGCCCACGACTGGAACCCCGCCTTCCCCGCTCTCTGGCAAAAACGCCACAACGAATGCGTCCGCACCCACTGGTGCCACGCCCTCCGCCGACTCGCCCGCTGGCCCGCCGCCGCCTCCCTCGCCATCCCCCTCGGCAACGCCCTCCCGGCCATCGCCCGCGCCATCGGCCATCAAGTAAGTGGATTACCCCAACTCCAAGGAGCCCTGACATGACCAGCATTGCCCTCCTGCCGGAACTGTCCCCCGCACGCTCCGCCACCGTCGCCCTCCGCGGCATCGGCACCGCCACGCCCGCCTCGATCCGCCAATCCGACATCATCCCCCTCGCCGAAGAACTCGCCTGCTCCTCCGACAAGGAACGCTCCTTCCTCCAACGCGTCTTCACCCGCAGCGGCGTCGATCACCGCGGCAGCGTCCTCGTCAAAGATGGCGAAGACTTCCGCCAGCAACTCCGCAGCTTCTACCGCCCGCGCACCAGCAACACCGATCTCGGCCCCACCACCGCCGACCGCATGATCGCCTATGCCCGCGAAGCCGCACCCCTCGCCGAAAAAGCCGCCCGCTCCGCCCTCGACAACGCCGCCACCCTCGCGAAGCAAATCACCCACCTCATCACCGTCTCCTGCACCGGTTTCGTCGCCCCCGGCCTCGATGTCGAAATGATCCGCCGCCTCCACCTCCGCCCCGACGTCCGCCGCACCCACATCGGCTTCATGGGCTGCCACGCCGCCTTCAACGCCCTCGGCGCCGCCCGCAACATCGTCACCGCCGACCCCGCCGCCGTCGTACTCGTCGTCTGCGTCGAACTCAGCACCCTCCACTTCGCCTACGGCTTCGACCCCCAGAAAATCGTCGCCAACGCCCTCTTCGCCGACGGCGCCGCCGCCGCCATCATCGCCGACCCCGCCAGCCGCGAAGGCACGCCCCACTGGCGCCTCCGCGACACCCTCAGCACCCTCCTCCCTGACTCCCTCGACGCCATGACCTGGCGCATCCGCGACCACGGCTTCGAAATGACCCTCGCCCCCGAACTCCCCGCCCTCGTCCGCAACAACGTCCGCCCCTGGTGCGAACCCTGGCTCGAACGCGCCACCCTCTCCCTGCAGGACATCAAGCACTTCGCCGTCCACCCCGGCGGCCCCAAAATCCTCGCCGCGGTCGAAGAAGCCCTCGAACTCCCACCCAACGCGCTCCAACCCTCCTACGAAATCCTCGCCCAGCACGGCAACATGTCCTCCGCCACCATCCTCTTCGTCCTCGAACAAATCACCCGCGCGATCTCCCCCCACGCCGCCGACCAATGCCTCGCCCTCGGCTTCGGCCCCGGCCTCATGCTCGAAGCCCTGCTCCTCGAACGCGCCTGACCATTTCCCTGCGGACGCACCCCGCCAACCTCGCGTATAGTGGAGTGAAGACAACCACTTCTCCCGCGAGGCAGCATGATCAACGTCATCGACGTCACCCACCACTACGGCATCCGCCCCATCCTCCGAAACGTCAACCTCCGTATCGAGACCGGCGAAGTCGTCGCCCTCATGGGCCCCAACGGCATGGGCAAGTCCACCCTCGTCAACGCTATCGCCGGCATCCTCTCCCCGCTCAAAGGCCACGTCGAAATCGACGGCCAGATCCGCCGCAGTTCCCCCGAAGCCGAAAACGAAATCCGCAAAAAAATCGCCTACCTCCCCGCCGAATCCTGGGTCCCCCTCTACAAGACCGGCCGCGAATGGATGCTCGCCGTCGGCGCCCTCTACAAAATCCCCGACGAACGCCTCTTCCCCCACATCGACAGCCTCCTCGAACTCTTCGAACTCACCAGGCAGGCCGACGCGGCCATCTCCAGCTACTCCACCGGCCAGAAACGCAAAATCGCCGTCTGCTGCACCCTCGTCTCCGACGCCCCCATCCTCCTCCTCGACGAACCCTTCTCCGGCGGCCTCGATCCCTCCGCCCTCCTCGCCTTCAAAAAAATCCTCCAGTACCTCGCCCAGCGGGATGACGTCACCATCCTCCTCGCCACCCCCGTCCCCGAACTCGTCTCCGAAGTTGCCGACAAAATCGCCATCCTCCGCGAAGGCCGCTTCATTGCCTTCGACACCTTCCCCAACCTCTCCCGCCAGACCGGCGCCGCCACCCTCGACGAAATCTACCAGGCCCTCGCCAACCCCGAACAGAAAGACGCCTTCGCCCGCTACCTCGAAAGCGAGCGCCCATGAGCACCGTCGCCAAAACCCGCCGCCGCATCCGGCTCACCTACATCCACCCGGTCGTCCCGATTCTCGGCTCGATGTTTTATCTGTACTTCCTCATCCTGCAATACACCCACACCGGCACCTTCGCTATCCTCCCCAATGAGCCCCAAGTCTTCGGATTCCGCTTCATCCTGTGCGCCACCGTCGTCGGCGCGGGCTTGTCCCGCTATTTGCGTTACCACCCAGCCTCTCACATCCGCTACGGCCGCTGGCTCATGTCCACCCCATGGACAAGCAAAGACCCGCTCCCCCTCGGCCCGCCCACCCTCGCCTGGCAGGACCTCCTCTTCTGCGCCCTCATCGTCGCCATCGACCGCTTCCACCTCCACGGCCCCGGCTCCCTCCCGCTGATCGTTTTCCTCCTCGCCTACTATTTCCCCAGTTGGATGCTCTTCTTCACCACCGGCGCCGTCCCCCACGCCCTGATCCTCTTCGCCGCCATCCCGCCCATCCTCATCTTCCTCCACGACCAGTGGATCATCCTCGCCTGCCTCGCCGCACTCTACATCGTCCACCACCTCGGCACCCGCGCCACCCTGCGCAAATTCCCCTGGCGCCTCGGCGAGAGCCAGCCCAAACTCCCCCTCGTCGACTGGCCCTTCTCCCGCCTCGCCCCCATCGAAGTCAAACCCACCTCCCTCCGCGTCATCCTCATCACCTCCCTCCTCGCCGGCTGGGAAGTCTTCTGCTTCACCTCCCTCATCGATCTCCCCCCATCCCCCGAAACCTACCCCACCGCCACCCTCATGATCGTCATCTTCGGCGCCGTCATCGCCGCCGGCCGCCTCTTCATCTACGCCAAAGGCACCAAACCCCCGCTCACCCTCTTCGGCCGATTCGCCACCGGACGCTTCATCATCCCCCGCCACGACCAGATCTTCCTCGCCCCCGCCGCCACCTTCATCATCGCCTGCCTCCTCGCCGCAACCCACCCCCACGCCCTCCCCTTCAACGCCGCCTGGGCCATCTCCGCCACCCTCCTCATCTTCATCAGCTGCATCCTCCCCCCATCCCTCCACGTCTTCCAGCTCACCGGTGCCTTCATGATCACCCGACCGCCCATGCCCCAGCCCCGCCCCCAGCAGCAGAAGTCCTTCCGCCTCACCACCAGCGGTGAAATGCAATGATTCCCATAAGCGTAATTACCTGCAGAAACAGCCCTTGCATGCCGTCTTGAACCACGCCGCCCGCCCCGGGGGATTGATTTCCCCGCCCTCCTTGATACTCTATTTACCTGTCATTCGCTGAAGTGCCGAGTGCCGGGCGCAATGCCCGGCAGCGGGGAACCCAGGTGAAAGGCGAGTCGCCCTTCACCTTCGCGCGGCAGACGAAAGTCCGCCAAGCAGGGGCTAATTCGCGGCAAAAGTCGCGGACGGAGAACAGCGCATCCGAGCCCGTCAGCTAACCTCGTAGGCGAACGCTGGAGTGGAAGCCCTCCACCCCGATATGCTCTTTGCACCCGCCCGCCCCCCGGCGGCGCGAGATGCTTTTTGCATGCGGTGTGGGCACAGGCTTTCAGAACCTAATGCTCGTCACCCACACCGAACGCCCCCGCGAACTCAAATGGTATCACGCCGGACCCATGCTCTACGGCGACTGGGGAACCTCCCGCTTCTACGTCCTCGGCCTCGCCCTCTTCTACGCCCTCCACGCCTCCTTCTACTACGTCCTCGCCGTCGGCGTCCTCGTCGCCGCCGTCGGTTGGGCCTACACCATCATCTGCCGCTGCTACCCCGACGGCGGCGGCGTCTACTCCGCCGCGCGCCACTCCTCCCAGCAGCTCGCCGTCGTCGGCGCGCTCCTCCTCTTCGCTGACTACATCGTCACCGCCGCCATCTCCGCCTACGACGGCATCCGCTACATGGGCCTCCCCAAAGACCTCGTCCCCTACGTCGCCATGCTCATGATCTTCGTCGTCGGCGTCATCAACTTCATCGGCCCCCGCAAGGCCGGCACCGTCGCACTCGTCATCGCCGTCGCCACCCTCATCCTCACCCTCATCCTCACCGCCTTCTCCATCCCCCACCTCGCCGCCGGCTGGCACGCCATCCACATCCCCCACATCCCCATTCACAACCAGTGGACCAACTTCGTCGCCGTCGTCCTCGCCCTCTCCGGCGTCGAAGCCATCGCCAACATGACCGGCATCATGGTCCCCCCCGTCACCAAAACCTCCAAAAAAGCCATCTGGCCCGTCCTCGTCGAAGTCGTCCTCCTCAACCTCATCCTCGGCATCGCCATGAACGGCCTCCCCGCCGCCGGCTATGACCTCGGCCAGGCCCCTCCCGATGCCTACGAACAAGTCGAAGCCATCCAAACCAAGTACCCCGACTGGCAAACCAACCCCGCCGCCCAGGCCCAGATCAACCAGCAAGCCTCCCTCGCCCACGTCGCCCCATCTGTCCTCGAAAACCGCTCCCCCGACCTCCGCGAACGCCAGGACCACTACACCGACGCCGTCCTCCGCGTCATGGCCCAGGTCTACGTCGATCCCTACCTCAAAGTCTTCAGTTGGATCTCCGGCTTCGTCTTCGGCGCACTCCTCCTCTCCGCCGTCAACACCGCCGTCGCCGACATGGTCTCCATCCAGTACGTCATGTCCCGCGATACCGAGCTCCCCCACGTCCTCACACGCCTCAACAAATTCGGCGTCCCCTGGCTCGCTCTCATCGCCGCCGTCGGCCTCCCCGTCGCCATCCTCAACATCTTCCAGGACCTCAACACCCTCGCCAACCTCTATGCCGTCGGCGTCGTCGGCGCCATCGCCATTAACCTCGGCTCCTGCTCCTTCAACAAAACCCTCCCCGTCAAATCCTGGGAGCGCGCCGGCCTTGCCATCCTCGCCGTCATCATGGTCGTCATCGAAGCCACCCTCGTCTACGAAAAACCCGACGCCCGCTACTTCGCCCTCTTCGTCCTCACCAGCGGCCTCATCGCCCGCTTCTTCACCAAGAACTACCCCAAATTCGACGCCCACAATCGCGGCATCTCTCTCGCCGTCTGGGCCGCCGCACTCATCGTCGGCGCCGCCGTCGTCATCCACTTCGAAGACAATATCTCCTCCGCACTCCACGCCACCGTCGCGCTCCTCAAGTACGGCCACACCGCCAGCTACGCCACCTACGTCTTCAGCTCCCTCCTCCTCATGGCCGGCGGAACCAGCGCCACCTACTCCGCCCGCTATCTCCTCGGCCGCATGCCCGCAATCCTCCCCGCCGGCGCCCCCTCCGGAACCGCCCTCGCCACCGCCGGCGCCGCCCCCGCACAGCCCGCCGCTCCCATGCAACTCGACCTCGCCAAGCCCCACGTCCTCGTCGCCACCCGCGGCGGCCGCAAGCTCCTCGAGTTCGCCGCCAAGTACTGCCACAAAACCGACGCCGTCATGTTTGTCCTCTTCGTCCGCCAGATCAACGTCCTCATGACCGGCGCCGCCCCCACCCCCAATGTCGACGAAGACCCCGACGCGCTCCGCGCTTTCGCCACCGCCGCCGAAATCTGCAATTCTCACGGCGTCCAGATGGTCCCCATCTACGCCGTCTCCTCCGATGTCCCCTACACCATCCTCGACTTCGCCGCCACCTACAACGCCGAAGCCGTGCTCATGGGCGTCTCCCGCGAAGGCACCCTCCTCCGCGCCCTCCGCGGCGATGTCATCACCGCCGTCGCAGACAACCTCCCGGAGGACATCTCCCTCCTCATTCACGCATGATCCGGCAAAGTACGTACGCTGTTGACGGCCAAGGTCTTGCGACTATCATTCGTGCCGACACGCTGTTGGACGCCGAATGCGGGGCTACGCCCTGCAGCGGGGGACCCACTGCGGCGGTGCCATCACCGCCAGGGGCGAACCATCTCGCGATGGAGGGTTGCAGCGACCCCAGCCCGTCAGCTTACCTCGCAGGCGACAAGCTGGAGAGGAACGAAGAGCCCGGAGCGGTGAGCGGGTAAGCGCGCGCTTCCCCTCTTCCCGCCACCCCTTCTTTGTTCGGATCAACGCATGCTCGTCTCCCATCAGGAACGCCCCCGCGAACTCAAGTGGTACCACGCCGGGCCCATGCTCTACGGCGACTGGGGAACCTCCCGCTTCTACGTCCTCGGCCTCGCCTTCTACTACGCCCTCTACGCCAGCTTCTGGTACATCCTCGGCGTCGGCCTCCTCGTCGCCGCCGTCGGCTGGGCCTACACCGTCGTCTGCCGCGTTTACCCCGATGGTGGCGGCGTCTACTCCGCCGCTCGCCAGCTCAGCCCCGTCCTCTCCGTCATCGGCGCGCTCCTCCTCTTCGCCGACTACGCCGTCACCGCCGCCCTCTCCGCCTTCGACGGCATCCACTACTTCGGCGCCCACGGCGGATGGATCATCCAGATCTCCGCCATCGGCTGCATCCTCGCACTCGGCCTCATCAACTACGTCGGCCCCAAACGCGCCGGCACCTTCGCACTCCTCGTCGCCATGGCTACCCTCTTCCTTACCGTCATCCTCGTCATCTTCGCCATCCCCCACCTCCCCGCCGGATTCCACGCCATCCGCCCGCCCACCGGAACCTTCGAACACAAGTGGTCCACCCTCGTCAACGTCGTCCTCGCCCTCTCCGGCGTCGAAGCCATCGCCAACATGACCGGCATCATGGTCCTCCCCGTCTCCAAAACTTCCAAAAAATCCATCTGGCCCGTCCTCCTCGAAGTCGTCATTCTCAACCTCGTCCTCGGCATCGCCATGCTCGCCCTCCCCGCCGCCATGCAGGCCCGCCGCGGCCCCGCCTCCCCCACCGAGTTCACCCAGCCCGCTGCCAATTACGCCGCCAATGACCAGTCCATCGCCGATTACGAAGTCTCCCACCCCCACGCCGCCACCACCGAAGCCGCCCAGTTCGAAAAGGAACACTCCCCCCACTCCACCCCCGGCGAGGATGCCATCAAAAACAAGGTCATGCGCGTCATGGCCACCTACTACGTCGGCCCCTGGTTCGGCGTCGTCGCCGGCATCGTCTTCGGATTGCTCCTCATGTCGGCCGTCAACACCGTCATCGGCGGCATGATCTCCGTCTGCTACGTCATGTCCCGCGACAATGAACTCCCCCATTTCTTCACACGCCTCAACCTCTTCGGCGTCCCATGGGTCGCACTCCTCCCGGCCGTCCTCGTCCCCTGCGCCCTCCTCCTCATCTTCACCACCATCGAAGACCTCGCCGACCTCTACGCCATGGGCGTTGTCGGCGCCATCGGCATCAACCTCACCTGCTGCACCATCAACCGCCAGCTCAAAATCCGTGGCGTCGAACGCTTCTTCATCGGCGCCATCGCACTCGTCATGATCGCCATCGAACTCACCCTCGCCTGGCAGAAACCCCACGCCGTCATCTTCGTCGGCATCATCCTCGCCACCGGCCTGACCGGCCGCTTCATCACCAAGGTCTACCTCCCCTCCCGCGCACGCGCCCGCGAAAAACGCGCCACCGCCGAAGCCGTCGGCCTCTCCAAGGAAGAAGCCGTCCTCGCCGCCCTCGGCACCCCCGCCGATGAACTCGATATGTCACGCCCACACGTCATGGTCGCCACCCGCGGCGGCCAACGCCTCCTCTCCTTCGCCTCCTCCTACACCAAACAACTCAACGGCATCCTCTTCGTCCTCTTCGTCCGCCAGATCAACATCCAGTTCGGCGGCGATGCCGACGGACCAACCCTCGAAGAAGATTCCGAAGCTCGGTCCGTCTTCTCAGCCGCCGCCAAAGAGTGCAAGGCCGCCGGCGTCCCCATGGTCCCCATCTACGTCGTCAGCCGCGACGTCGCCTACTCCATCCTCGACTTCGCCGCCACCTACGACGTCCGCGCACTCCTCATGGGCGTCAGCCGCGAAGGAACCCTCCTGCGCGCCTTGCGCGGCGATGTGCTCACCAACGTCGCCGACCAGTTGCCGCAGGACATCCCCTTGCTGATCCACGCCTGAGCCCATGGACTCACGCGCAGCACGATAAAATGGCCCGAACGGTGGGGGGGCTGTCCGGGTTCCTTTTGCAAAATGGACAGGGGCCGCCGTGAACGGAAAACGCGTCTTGATCGTCGGGGCGGGCATCGCGGGCCCTGCCCTGGCCTACTGGCTCGCCCGCTGGGGCTTCGACGTCCTCGTCGTGGAGATCGCGCCCGCCCCCCGGACCGGCGGTTATGTCATCGATTTCTGGGGCGCAGGCTTCGACGTCGCCGAACGCATGGGGATTCTCCCCGAACTCCGAAATCACGATGTCGGGATCGAGGAACTCCAACTGGTGGACGCCCACGGTCGCACTGCCGCAAGCTTTAAAGTCTCCGTCCTCCGAAAACTCGTCCGTAATCGATACATGACACTCGCCCGCAGCTCCCTCGCCGCAGTCTTGTTTGAGCACTCGCGCACCGCGGTCGCCTACCGCTTCGGCGACACGGTCGAGGAAATCCACCAGGACGAAAGCGGCGTTGACGTGCTCTTTCGCTCCGGCACGCGCGATCGCTTCGATGCCGTGATCGGCGCCGACGGACTCCACTCCATCGTGCGGCGCCTCACGTTCGGCGATGAGGAACGCTTCACCCGCTTCCTCGGCTATTGCGTGGCGGCCATCACCGTCGACGCTTACCCCCACCGCACGCCCCATGCCTACGTCACCTACGGCACCCCCGGCAACCAGGTCGCCCGCTACCTCATGCCCGATGGCCGCACCGGCGTCTTGTTTATCTTCGAACATTCAAGCCACACGCCGCGGGAGCGCGCAGCCCAGGTCGAGCTGGTCCGCGAAACCTTTCAAAACGAAGGCTGGGAATGTGCCGAGCTCGTGCAGGCCATCGACAAAACCGAGGATTTCTATTTTGACGTCGTCAGCCAGGTGCGCCTGCCCGCCTGGTCCAAGGGACGCGTCGCCTTGCTCGGCGATGCGGCATCCTGCCCCTCCCTGATCTCCGGACAGGGATCCGCACTGGCCATAGCCGGCGCCTATGTCCTCGCCGGAGAGCTGCGCCGCGCAGCCGGCGAGTGGAGCACAGGCTTCCAGCAGTACGAGAAAAAACTGCGCAGCTTCATCGAAGGAAAGCAGAACTCCGCCGGGCGATTCGCCGCCTCATTCGTGCCCGACAGCCGCTGGGGAATCTGGATGCGCAACCAGGTAACCCGTCTGATGCGCTTCAAAGTGGTCGCCCGCTGGGTCTTCCGACGCTACATGGAAGACCGCGTCTCCTTCGAGGAGTATGGGTAAGGGGGCGCGGAGATTATCTTGTGATCTGGACACGTTCAGTCGATACAATGGGAAAGAGGTCACAATGGTGGTTCGCCTGCAAATTCCCGATGAACTGATGGCCCAGGCGGGGCTTGATGAGAGCAAGCTGCGCATTGAGCTGGCTTGTGCCCTTTTCGCACAGCGCCGATTACAGCTTTGGCCCGCCGCGCAACTGGCCGGGCTCTCGCGCGTGCAGATGGAAGATGAACTCGCGTCGCGGAATATTCCCATCTACTACATCGATGAGGAATACTGGGACCAGGAGAAGGAAGGCCTGCGGGCCATGGAGAAGCAGTGGCCATCATCATCAGCGACACCTCCCCCATCCGAGCATTGAACCACCTGAAAATGCTCTCGCTCGTGGGGCAGTTGTATGGAGAGCTTATCATTCCGCCGGCAGTGGAGTTGGAGCTGCGCACCCCCGCAAGAAGTTTCCCGGCGATTGACGTTGCATCATCAGGCGTCGCCGTCGTGCGACCCGTTTCCGCTGCATTCATTGCGGGCGTTCAAAAATACCAACTGGATCCAGGCGAAACCGAAGCGCTGGCTCTCGCGCTGGAGCTGAAAGCCGATCTTCTCCTGATAGATGAGGCTGCGGGAAGAAAAGTGGCGGCCTTGTTGGGAATTCAGCACGTTGGAGTTATTGGCGTGTTGATGGAGGCCAAACGACGCGGCGTGCTTCCTCGTGTGGCGCCATTAACCGCGCGGCTTCGCCGTGAGCTCCGCTTTCACATCCACCCTGATTTTGAAAAGAAGCTCCTTGCCACGATCGGGGAAGCGCCGGAAGCGTAGCCGCGCCTCAGATCTTCGTCCGCCCATTGATCGCATCCGCAAGAATCGCCTTGTTCGAATACTCAATCTGCGCCCCCGCCGGCAGCCCCCGAGCCAGCCGCGTCACCGCAATGTGCGGCGCCACGTACGCCAGCTCCTGCTGCAGATACAGCGAAGTGCCGTCCCCCTCCATCGTCGGATTCGTCGCGAGAATGATCTCCCGCACCGCCGATGGCGAGCCGTCCGCATTGGGCTTGAGACGCTCCAGCAGCTGCGGCACCGTGAGGTCCGCCGGCATCACATTCTCCAGCGGCGCAATCCGCCCAAGAAGCACGTGATACACCCCCTTGTAAATCCCCGTCGATTCAAGCTGCAGCAGGTCCTTCGGTTGCTCGACCACGCAGATAATCCCATGGTCCCGGCCCGCATCGGCGCAAATGCTGCACGGGTCCGTCTCCGTCAGATTGAAGCAGATCGAGCAGTGCTTCACCTGGTCTTTCACTGCCCGGATCGCGTCCGAAAGCTTCAGCGCCTCCTCCCGCGGAGCCTTCAAAATATGAAAGGCCATCCGCTCGGCGGAACGGGAGCCCACGCCGGGCAGTCGCGAGAAAAGCTCCATCAGCGAGCGGAGCGAATCGGTGTAATGCGGATTGGGTGAAGGCATTTGCTTAAACAGTTCACTCGTTAAAGGAGGATGGGTGATTACGCGCCGCCCATCAGGCCCTTGAGCGCGCTCAAATCCATGTCCCCCGTCGCCCCTTGCATCTCTTTCTGCACCAGCTCCTGCACGTTCTTGAGCGCCTGGTTCACCGCCGCACGCGTGAGATCGGCAAGCAACTCCGTATCGGTCAGCGGCGCCGAAGTCGCATACGTGATGTTGATAATCTCCATCACCCCGTTCGCCGTGGCCGTGACAAGCGAACCCCCCGCCGTTCCCGTCGCGCGGAGCTGCGGCAGCCGTGCCTGCACTTCCTGCATCTTCGCCTGCATCTCGCGGGCCTTCGCCATCATCGGGCCGAGCTGGGAGAGCGCTTTGAGCTGGTCAAACATGATTCTTCATCCGAAACGCGTGATCGGTCATTCGAACACTCATTCTAGGCGCGGTTCGCCCAAATTTCATGTGCTCACGAACCCGCCCCGCCCGCCTTGCGGTGAACCTCGTGCTCCGCCCGGCTGACTTCCTGCTCCTCCCGCATTTCGCGGGAAAGAAAGAAATTCAGCGCCGTCCGGATCACGATCACCACCCGAAACGCCGCTCTGTCACGCCGGGGCGCCCCGCTTCCCTCGCACCTTCCGCCGGGCCGAAAAGTACACCGTCACAAGCTGCTCCACCGCCGGACGCACCGCCCGCGCCGCGTCGTTCCGATCATGCGTCTGCCGCAGAATCAACGCCCCTTCAATCAACGCCGCATAACAGTCCGCAAACGTCTCCGCATCCCCCGGAGTCGCGCCCGCCGCCAGCGCCATGTTGCGCCAGTTTTCCCGCGACCTCCGCTTGTAAGCCGCCGCCGCCTGGTGCACCGGGTCGTGCGGGTTCGGAAATTCGATCGCCGTGTTGAGAAACATGCAGCCGTGAAAGTCCGGGTGGTTGAACCAGAGGTCGAGCACTTCCAGGAGGGCGAGCGGGTAGCGGGCGTAATCGGTGCCGGCGGTCTTCTGGAGGGCCCGCGCCCACGCCTGCGATTCCCACTCATCGCGCCGCTGAACCGCCGCCACCATCAGGTCGTCCTTGCTCTCGAAATGCTTGTAAAAAGTCGTCTTCGTGACCCCCGCCTGCGCAATCACCCGGTCAATCCCGATCGCATGGAAACCGTGCCGATAGAACAGCTCGATCGCCGCCGCCAGCAGCCGCTCCCGCCCCGTCCGCGGCGCGTCCGGCTGCCCCAGGAGTTCAAAGATCGATTTTGCCCGTTCCTGGTTCATAGAAATCTCAATGCGTTGGAGTGTACCACGAGTGCACCGGGGGGTGTACGTGCAGTCCACTGTTTCCCCGGCCCCTGCGGCGTATCGTTCTTCTGTCCGGTGCGGATGCGGGCAACGTCGCCCCCCGCAAACCGGGAATTTTTAGCGGAGAACAATCATGCCCATGGTGAATGTGAAAGTGATCGAAGGCGTCTTCACGACCGAACAGAAACGCGAAATGGTCCGCAAGGTGACCGAGGCGCTCATCGCCATCGAGGGCGAGGCCCTCCGCCACGCAACCCATGTTTTCGTCGAGGAGGTCAAGAGCGGCGATTGGGGCATCGGGGGAAAGTGCCTCACGACCGAGGACGTCAAAGCGATGGCCGCCGGTCGCCGATAACCTCCGAATTCGGTTGGATGTTTGTGCACCTGTTCCAGCCCCGCCGCCGGCCGCGCATGAAAGCGCGCAGCCGGTAGCGGGCCGGACGATGAGAACGGCGGCAGCGCCCCGAATCGCCCCGGCAGGAGCCAACAGCCCTCAGACCACGGCAAGCCCAAAAGGGCGCGGCCGTGGGACGCCATGCCCACCAAAGACGGGCCACCCCGGCAGGAGTGAAAGATCGCTCGCTTTACTCGTCGGTGTTCAGCATCTCAATATGCACCACCGTCGCATCCAGCGACTTCATCAACTGCTTCACCACCGCCTGCTCCTTCACCGCCTCAATCACCTCCGGCGGAATACGCTGCACAGTCGCTGCCGGCGCCGCCGCACCCTCCCCCTGTGTCGGCTGCGGCGCAGGCGCCTCCTCCGAAATCTGAACACTCAACTTCAACGGCCGGTCCGTCACCGCCCGAAGCGCTTCCTCAATCTTCGCCCGCGCCTTCTCATTCGTGAAGCCACGCTGCACCGCCGGAACCAGCAAAACCGCCTCATTCGCCCCCGCGTCCACCGACTCGATCCTGCAGCAGTGGCCCAGCACCGATTCAAGATATCGCGCCGCCCCGTGCAGATACTTGCGCGTCGCCGACCACAGCCCACCCAGGTCCGAAATATCCGAAACCTTTTCCACCGCCGGCGGCTCGTTGGCCGCACTGCTCGCCGGAGGCCGCGCCGCCCCCCCCGGCCCCGGCCGCCCATACTGGTTCGCCCGCTGCTGCTGCCGAAGCTGCGCGTTCTTCGCCTCCAGCTCCTCCTTCTGCCGGCGCATGTGCGCCTTCATCACTTCATAAATGTTCTCTTCGTCCACTTCCTCTTCAAGCAGCGCGGTGGCGCTATTCTCGCTGGGAGCAGGCTCCGTCGACTGCGTGCCAAGCACCGCCGCCGCCGCTTCCGGATCTATCCCCCCGCCCTCGGTCTCACTTTTTTTTTTGACTCGCGCCCGGCGAGTTGGAGGAGTGGCCATTCGCGATCAATTGCTTGATCGACGAAAACTGGTCGCTTAACGCAAGCCTCACCACCAGCGCATCAAACAGCGGCCGGTGCATCGTCGAAGACTTCAACGCCCGCAACGTCTGCTCGCACAACGCAATCAGGTGCACGATCGTCGGCGCATCAAACTTCTCCGCCAGCGACGTAAACGCCGCCCGCGATTCCGCCGGCACGTCCAGCAGATCCGTCTTCTCCCCGCACGTCAGCACGATCATCAGGTTCCGCAGAAAGTCGATCGTCTCCGAAAGAATCTGCTCCACCCCCATCCCATCCTTCAGCAGCTTGTCCGACCGCGTGATCGCCGCCGCCGCATCGTTGTTCGCGATCGCTTCCACCAGCCCCGCGATCGCCGCCGTCGGCGGCTTCCCCAGCAGATCCTCCAGGATCTTGTCCGTGATGTGCTTCTCCCCCAGCGACAAAACGCGATCCAAAATCGACAACGCATCCCGCATCGAACCGTTGCCCAGCCGCGCAATGCGGAAAATCGCGTCCGCATCCGCCTCGATCTGTTCGTCCTTCACAATCTGCGTCAGGTGCTCCGCAATCCGGTTCGTCGGAATGTTCTTGAAGTCGTACCGCTGGCACCGCGAAATGATCGTCGCCGGCACCTTGTGCACGTCCGTCGTCGCGAAAATAAACTTCACGTGCGACGGCGGCTCCTCCAGCGTCTTCAGCAACGCGTTGAACGCCCCCGTCGATAGCATGTGCACTTCGTCAATAATGTAAATCTTGAACGGCGAGTGCGAAGGCCGAATCCCCGCCGACTGCCGCAACTCCCGGATCTGGTCCACCGAATTGTTCGACGCCCCGTCAATCTCAATCACATCCATGTCCTCCCCCCGCGCGATCGCCTTGCACGTGTCGCACGTCCCGCACGGATTCCCGTCCGGCTCCCGATTCGGACAGTTGATCGCCTTCGCCAGGATCCGCGCCGACGACGTCTTCCCCACCCCCCGCGTCCCCGTAAACAGAAACGCATGCGCCACCCGGTCCGCCTTGATCGCATTCTTCAGCGTCTGCGCAACCGCCTCCTGCCCCACCAGTTCATCGAACGTCTGGGAGCGGTACCGCCGGGCGAGCACTGTGTAGGCCGTCGTCATGAGTCGGGGGATTATACCGACCCTCCCAAAGATGGCGAAGTGCGAAAGAACGCGCCCGCCCAATGCCCCAACCCCCGCCGCCCCCACCCCTCCGCCCGCTCCCTCCGGCGCCACGCTTTCCCCCGCCCGGAAAGCTCCACCTCCATAATCCCTTGCCCGCAGCGGCGTTATTATCGCTCTTATTGAATTCTTAGATTTTTCGCTTGCCTCCATCCACTTTGGAGGTACCTTTCTCACGGTCGTATTTTATATATTGCCGTACCCCTCACGTCGGTGCCGTAAAACGACCACAAAATTCATTCCGTACGCCGGTTCTCCCCCGCATCGCACAACCGCGGCCTGAACCCCTCGTTTGCGTCCCTTGTTCCGCTGTTTTCGTTTTCAAGGAGCTTTTCATGCTTTCCTCCTGTGGGGCCATCCGTTCGCGGATGCATGTTCTGGTGGCGGCCGCGGCGGTCGCTGCACTTCCCGCCTTCGCCGCCGCGTCCGTCACCACCACCGGCGCCTCCTTCCCGACACTCCCCGCCAACCCCGCCGACAACCCCAGCGTCGTCGGCACCGTCGACGCCAACAGCGTCGGCAACGGCGCACGCGGCCTCGCCTCCGGACGCGTCGATCGCCAAAGCTTCGCCGTCACCGCACCCATCACCGTCGGTACCGTCTACTTCTCCGCCTCCAGCCTCACCTCCGGCCAGACCGTCGATGTCTCCATCCTCACCACCGACGACACCCTCGCAAAACCCCTCGTCGATGGAATCGAAGTCGCCTTCTTCTCCTTCGTCATCCCCGAGACCGCCAGCGCCCACACCAACCTCCAAGTCGACCTCGATCCCCTCGAACAATTCACCCTCCCCGCCCCCGATACCTCCACCAACCCCAACGCCGGGTACATCCTCAAAATCCAGGCCGACGCCGCCGACACCGCCATCCCCATGAACCTCATCCACTCCAACACCGGCTCCGACCTCTACACCTACGGCCGCTACCGCCGCGACGACGGCGACCAGACAAGCTCCCGCGACTTCGGCTTCGCCATGACCGCCGCCACCACCACCCCCGAACCCGCCACCCTCTCCCTCCTCACCGCCGCCGGCGCCACCCTACTCCTCCGCCGCCGCCGCTAACCCCCCCAAAAAAAGAGCAACCCGCTTCAACCCAAAGTGCCCTCGCTCACCCCGAGGGCACTTCCCAAAATCCCTCCACCCCTTCGTGGTCCTTCGCCCCTTCATCCCTTCGTGTTTCCGTCGTCGTCGTCGGCGGGGGCCGGTGGCGGGGGGGGGGAATTCCCTCACTCGTCATTCCCCTGCAGCTCCTCCAAACACCCATTCGTCCTCTCCCACAAAGTATTCTCCTGAAACACACTCGGCGCCCCCGCCAGCAGCGCATGCCGCTGCGTATGATGCTGCCAATGCGCCTGCGCATGCTCCAACAAATCCCGCGCCTCCTCCGCCAACGCCCCATCCTTCCGCCCACCCCGATGCCACTGCCCAAACCGCACAAACCCCACAAACAAACTCGCCACGCTCCCCGCAAAACTGCTGTAATACGCCAGCGAATTCGACAACGCCTTCCCCTGCCCCGCATTCGGCAACCCCGGCAACGCCAAATCAAACAAATGCCGCACCCGCTCCGCCCCCTCATGCGCCTCCCGCTTCTCCCCTATCGCCTCCTCCCCCTTCCCCAGATCCAGCACCTGCATCGCCGACCCCCAGATCGCATTCACATCCAGCAAATCATCCTTCAACCAGGGCTCCGCCGACGCCGCCGCCCCCACATACAACAACTTCCGGATCACCCCCGCCGACATCATCAACAACTCCACAATCGCCGGCGTCGCCGCTGAACTCCCCGCCACCCCAAACGCCCCCTCCACCCACCGCGTCGCCATCTCCTGCACATTCCCATCCGCCTCCCGATACAACCCCGCCAACCCCGCCACATTCGCATCAATCCACTCCTCCCGCTGCACGTACGGCCCGCCCCATCCACCGCCGCGCGACCACCCCCACACATCAAACCGCCCGCGCAACTCCGCAAAGCTCCTCCCCGACCCCTTCGACAACCTCTCAAAAAACTCCCGCCAGATCGGCACCTGGTAATTCGGAAACGCCCCCTTCCCCTCAAACTCCCGCTCACACTGAAACTCAATCCACTTCCGCCTCTCATCCGCCAGCAAACACGGATTAAACCCCCGCGCCCGCAAAAAATCCCCCCGCGTAAACTTGAACGAAAACGCCACCCCCTCCGGCACCCGCCCCGATACCTCCCGATACACCCCCGCATCGTCATGCATGTTCGGCAACCCCGCTATCGCCGGCATCCACGCCCGATGCACATACGCCTTCCCCAAACCCGCCACCACCACCTCATGCATCGCCCCGATAAACCCCACCAACCGCTCCACCAACCCAATCCCCCGACACACCGAGCAATTCGATGCATGCACCGCCGACCCCACCATGTGCGGCGTCGATTCCGGATACACCTCCCCCGTCCGCATCACCAGCCCCGACGCCCCCGGCCACCGATCAAACAACTCCTCCACCTGGTCCCGAAACGCCTCCAACACCCGCGGCTTCCCCGCACAAAGCCGCCCCGACCCATCCTCACAATAAAACGCCCCAGGCTCCCGCTCCACAATATGCCGCGGCAACAACCACGCATCCCCATAAAAATAAACCTTCATCCCCAACCCCAGCGCCCCCTTCACCCGCCCATCAATCTCCCCCTCCACCACCCCCGGATCCACCCCACCCACCACCCCTGGCTTCCGCTCCCCCTCCCCATACGCCGCCGGCATATACGCCATCCCCTCCGGGATCACAATCCCCTCATACCCCATCCCCTTCAACACCCCCGCCTCCCGATACCGCGTCCGAAACGCCGGCTCCCCATGGTTATCATGAATCATGTCAATCAACATCGATCTCTTCCCGTGTATGGAGTCCCGCCGCATGGAGTTCCGCCTTCAGGCGGCCGTCGCATGCCGATGCGGAGCGAGGCGTCAACCGAACGCCGAACCCTAAATCCCCCCCCAAAAAAACGCAACCCCCATAGTGCCGCGACCGTCAGGG
>JBQCGD010000135.1:0-5336 GCA_051955985.1 Phycisphaerae bacterium
AACCCTCCCACGATCCCCCCGCACGTGAACAACGGCCAATACCCCCGCACCACCCCCAGCGACGTCGCCACCCCCTTCCCCCCCTTGAACTTCAGCCACACCGGAAAATTATGCCCCAGCACGCACGCCATCGCCGTGAACAACGGCGTCAACGCTGGAAACCCCCACGCCCGCGTCAGCGACGCCGCCGCCAGCACCGGAAAAAACCCCTTCCCCGCATCCAGCAAAAATGCATACCAGAAATATTCCTTCCCAAACGTCCGCCCCAGATTCGTCGCCCCGATGTTCTTCGACCCCACCGTCCGAATATCCACCCCCTTCGCCTTCCCAATCAACCACCCAAACGGCACCGCCCCCAGCAGATACCCCACCACCGGAAACAGAACATAAAGCACAAGCTGTTCAGTCGTCATAACACTTCCAAGCCCACGGCTTCCACGCCGTGGGGATTATGGATGATCGCCGCGCAAAAACAATCCGCCAACACCACCGCGCCGCGCACTCGTCACTTCACCGCCACATCTTTATAGAGCGCCTCCAGTTTGTCGAGATACCCCTCCGGCAACATCCCCGCACTCCCCTCCCGCGCCCGCTTCGCCATCGCCACCTGCTCCGAACTCCCCCGCGCCGGCAACCCCTCCAGCGCCCGCGCCATCCCCTCCACCTCCCGCGGCGACGAAACAATCACCCCCGCCCCGTGCTCCTTCACCAGATACCCCGCCCCCAGAAACTCCGTCGACACCACCGGCAAGCCATGCGCAAACGCCTCCAGCACCACCAGCCCGAACGAATCATAAAACGTCGGCAAAATCAGCGCATCCGCCGCCGCATACACCGTGTCCATCTCCTTCGTCGGCCCCACAAACAGCACCCGCGGCGCCACCCCCTCCGCCGCCGAAACCTCATCACCCACCCCCAATGCATTCGCCAGTTCCACGTACTCCCGCGCCTTCCCCAGCCCCACCACAATCAACTTCCAGTCCCGCGTCTTCGCCACCGCCTCAATCGCATACCGAAGCCCCTTGCGTCGAAAGTCATGCCCCACAAACGCCGCCACCTTGTCCCCCGCCCCCAGCTTGTAATGGCTCCGAAACCACACCCGCTGCTCCGCCAGCGCCGCCTCATCAAACGCCGCTTTCGTCGCAATCCGCGGGTTCGGCAACTCCACGATCTTCGACTTGTCCACCCCATATTGCTCCCGCAACTCTTCCGTCACCATCCGGCACAAGCTGATGATCCGCCGCGCCCCGCCCTCCCCCTGCGGCCCCATCGCCCGCCGCTCCAGCGCCAGAAGCGTCCGCTGTTTCCCCGACAAATGCAGCATCAACTGCTTCCACTTCGCCTCACGCCCCGGGTTCCGCTGCGCCACCGCCTGCGCCTGGATCGCCGCATACACCCCCGCATGCGGATGATACAAATCCCCCGGGTACGCCACCGTCATCGAATGCACCACCGCCGGCCGATTCGCCTCGCACCACGCCCGCGCCTTCCGCCCGAACATCCGAAACCCCAGCCCCGAATTCAACCGCATCCCCCGCATCCGATGCACATGAATCCCATCATGCGCCACTTCCTCCGGCGGATGCGCCTGGTGCGACCGATCCGCATCATGACTCGCCCGCTGCGTCGCCTGCCGGTACTTGTTCACCCGCGGCGCCACATCATGGCACACCACATGAACCTCATGCCCCCGCCCCGCCAGCGCCTGCGCCAGCCACACCGTGAAATGCTCCGCGCCCCCGCGCGTCGCATCAAAGTGCTCAATAATCAACGCAACCTTCATAACGGCGTAACGCCCTCCTTGCGCGAAAGCCTATCCGAAATCCCCCCAACATGCCCCACCCCGCTACTGACTTCTGACTACTGACTCCTGACTTCTCCGATGATTCCCATCCACATGCAGCGGCACCGTCAAACAATTGCTGTTCAATGGCAACACGTTCCGCCAATCCGAAATCAACTTCCGATACGCCTCCCCCACCGGCCGAACCTTCCGCTCCAGATCGCACAACCCCAGCGGATTCACCGTCCCCTTCTCCTCCCGCAACGCCACATCCCAGTCCACCTGGTCCGTCAGCGAATACCACGTGAACCCCACGATCGGTATCCCGTCATTCCGCAGCCGCAGCACGTTCGCCCACTCCTTGTACAACCAGTCCACCGCCTCGTCCCCCTTCGGCCCCTGCACCAGGTTCGTCTCCGTGTGCATCACCGGCAACTGGTACCGCTTGAAATACTGCCGCGTGATCTCCGAATACCCGAAAATCTCCCCCGACGGCCGCACCGTCCCGTCCGCCTCCACCCGGTGCTCGTTCGTCACGTAGTAATCGTTCCCCATGATGCAGTGATGCTTCGGCGAATCGTGCAGGAAAAAGTGATACTCCTCCCGCGTCATCCCGTGATCCATCAAAAACTCGTACATCTCCGAATTCACCCGCCGACCGTAATTCAAATCCAGCGACAAAAACCGCTCATCGTTCAACCGCTCCGCCCGCGCAATCGCCGCCGGATTCGCCGCATGAAAATACTCCGACGACTCGCTCTGAATAAAGATCGCGTCCGGCCGCTCGCGCAGAATCGCCCGCATCGCCAGCACGTTCGCCCGCGCAATGTGCTTCAACGCCGTCACAAACGCCCGGTCGCTCTTCATCTGCTCGTTCCACCACCCGAACCGCGCCGAAAACTGCGCCGTGATGTACATCTCGTTCACCGGCGTATACAGCTGCACCCACTTGTACCGCTTCGCAAACTCCTCCGCATACCGCGCAAACAACTTCGGAAAATCCGGGTTCTGAAAATTCCCCACCCACCCCGGCACCCCGAAATGACACAAATCCGTGATCGGAATAATCTCCCGCTCCCGCAACTCCCCAAACGTCTCATCCACAAACCCCCACTCGTACTTCCCCTCCCCCACCCACACCCGATGCAGCGGCGGCCCATACCGCAAAAACCGAATCCCCAACTCCTCCACCCACTCAAAATCCTCGCGCCACCGCGCGTAATGCCCACACTTCTCCATCTCATCCACCCGCACCCGCCCATGATCAATCGTCGGATAACTGTTCTCAATCCCCGTCGCAAACATAAACGTCGGCGCATTCACAGCGGACCCTCCAACACGCGTCCGCAAAACCACCCGCAAACCCCCGGCCAAAGTGCAATATCCTCTTCCCAGCATTTAACGGCCGCGGTAGGCTATGCTCAACAAATCCCTAACGAGAGGCGCCGGCACTATGGCCCAACCTGACGACCCGCTGCCCACTGCTTCTATCGTGCTCTATCAAACTGAAGACGGCCGGACCCGCATTCAATGCCGCTTTGAGAATCGCACCCTTTGGCTCACCCAAATTCAAATCGCCGACCTGTTTCAAACTTCCGTCCCCAATATAAACATCCATTTGAAAGCTATTTACGACGAAGATGAACTCTCCTCCGAGGCAACTATTAAGTCTTACTTAATAGTTCAAACCGAGGGAAAACGTCAGGTCTCCCGCCCCATTCTTCACTACTCTCTCCCCGCCATCCTCGCCGTCGGCTACCGCGTCCGCTCCCCCCGCGGCACCCAGTTCCGCCAATGGGCCACCGAACGCCTCAGCGAATACCTCCTCAAAGGCTTCGTCATGGACGACGAACGCCTCAAAAATCCCCCCGGCCCCGGCGTGCCCGACTACTTCGACGAACTCCTCGAACGCATCCGCGACATCCGCGCCTCCGAACGCCGCGTCTACCTCCGAGTCCGTGAAATCCTCGCTCTCGCAGGCGACTACCAACCCGCTGCAAAAGAAACGCAGCAATTCTTCAAAACCATCCAGAACAAACTCCACTTCGCCGCCACCGGAAAAACCGCTCCTGAACTCATCGCCGAAGCGCCAACGCCTCCGCCCCCAACATGGGCCTCACCACTTGGAAAGGTGGCACCGTGAGAAAGGGTGACGTCACCATCGCAAAGAATTACCTGAAGGAATCCGAAATCGACGAACTCAATCGCATCGTCGTGATGTTTCTCGACTTCGCCGAAGACCAGGCACGCCGCCGCAAACAAATCTTCCTCAAAGACTGGCAAACCCGACTTGACGACTTCCTCCGCTTCAACGACCGCAACGTCCTCCCAGACGCCGGATCCATCTCGCGAGAAGACGCTGACGCCAGGGCCCTTCAAGAATACGACCGTTTCGCCGAACGCCGCCGCGCCCAACTCGAAGCCGACGCCGAAAACGACATGCTCCGCGAACTCGAAGAAGGCATCAAAAAACTTCCCCCCAAAAAACCAAAGGACGAGGCGCCCTAAACCTCAGCCCTCCAACTCTCACTTCTGAATTCTGAACTCTGAATTCTGAATTTCTTTCACCGCCCCCATCACCATCCCCACCTCAATCCCCCGCATACACCGATGATCAATCGGACATTTCTTCAACTGGCACGGCCCACACGGCACCTCAATCCTCACCTGCCGCTCCCGCCCATAAAACGTCTCCGCCCACACCGGATCCGTCGGCCCAAACAACGTCACCACCGGAACCCCCAACGCCACCCCAAAATGCCGCGGCCCCGTGTCATTACAAACCATCAAACTCGAACGCCGCACAATCTCCTTCAACCCCCCCAGCGAAACCCCCTTCCCCCCATTCATCTTCGCCAGCGCCACCACCCGCCCCTTGTTCTTCACCGCCCCCAAAATCCCCTCCACAATCGGCATCTCCGCCGGCGAACTCGCAATCAACACCGTCGCCCCGCGCTCCACAACCAACCGATCCGCCACCTCCGCAAACCGCTCCGGCATCCAGCACTTCGACGCCCCAAAATTCGCCCCCGGCACCATCACCACAAACCCATTCTGAATTCTGAATTCTGAACTCTGAATCGCCCCCTCCCCCTCCGCCCGCTCCCTCTCCGTAATCCCCAACTCCATCCGCCGATCCAATCCGGTCCCCCCCAAATAGCGCAACATCTCCAGGTAATACTCAATCGTCGGCACCGGCTGATACTTCGACCCCACCCCCACCTTCACCTTCCCCCCGCTGATCTCAAAAATCGCCCGCGCCTTCTCCCCATCCACCCGCGCCTGCTCCGCCGTCCGACGTACCGCATGCACCCGATCCGTCAACAACATCGACCGCCACTCCCGCGCATACCCCAACCGCCGCTTCACCCCCGCACGCCAAAGCAGCCACGCCCTCCGACACGAATTCGGCCAAAGCACCCCAAGATCCGCCCCCAACGCCTGCACCTCGCCCCCCGCCGGGCCCGCCGCCGCCGGGTGGTTCCCGACCACCCGGGGCCCACAGGCCCACCCCGCCGCCCCCGGCCGCCCCCGCGGCCGCGCCCCCGGCCCC
>JBQCGD010000136.1:0-68843 GCA_051955985.1 Phycisphaerae bacterium
CTGCCCCCACCTGTGGGGGGTTTTGGGGCCTACGTTGTTGTCGTGTGGGGGGGGGCGTTTTTTGGTTTGGACGTGGCGGGGGTCCCTGGGGGGGTCGGGGGGGGTTTGGGGGGGGTCGGCGGAGGGGGGTTGGACGCCGTCGGCGGCGTTGAGGAGGGGGGTCCATTTGCCGTTGATTTTTCGGGTGATCCAGATGCAGACGTCGGGGTCGCGTTCGCGTGTGCCGCCGAAGAAGGAGGCGACGAGTGTGCCGTCGGTGGTTTCGACGATGGTGGAGGCGTGGGAGGAGGGGAAGGGGGCTTTGTCGTAGAGGAATTCGGAGGTGAGGATTTTGGCGTGTTCGATTTTGGGGAGAGGTGGGTAGGCGGGTTTAGTGGTGGGGGGGGCGGCGAGGGCGAGGGGAGCGAGAGCGAGGAGGAGGGTTGATGCGATTTTGGAAGGGACGTGTGTCACGAGATTTCACCATGAAGAGGGGAAGGGGAAGTTGTTGTTCGCCTCGCTCCGCATCGGCGGGCGACGCCGCCTGAAGGCGGAACTCCGAACGCGGGGTTATTCCTTAATTGATTGCAGTTGGCCGTTCAAGGTTAGTTCTGTGGTGTTTTCGGGGAGTTGGAACGTGTTGTTTCCGTAGCGGAGGGTGGCGGGGTGGTGGAGGCGGGAGTGGATGGTGGCGTGGGTGAGGTTGCCGTTTTGCCAGGAGAGGTCGAGGGTGAAGCCGCCGCGGGCGCAGAGGCCGGTGACGGAGCCGTTGGGCCAGACTTTGGGGAGAGCGGGGAGGAGGTCGATGAGCCATTGGTCGGGGTGTGCGGGGTCATGGAGGTGGGATTGGAGGAGCATTTCGGCGATGCCAGCGGTGGCGCCGAAGTTGCCATCAATCTGGAAGGGGCCGCAGAGGTCGAACATGTTGGGGAGGGTGCGTTTGGCGAGGAGGAGAGCGAGTTGGTGGTAGGCTTCGTCGCCGTCGCCGGTGCGGGCGCGGAGGGCGATGCGCCAGGCGTAGCTCCATCCGGTGGAGCCGTCGCCGCGCCAGTTGAGGAGGACCTTGGCGGCGTCGTAGAGTTTGGGGGTTTGCGGGGTGACTTCGCTGCCGGGGTAGAGGCACCAGAGGGGGGACATGTGGCGGTGGTTGTTGTTGGGTTTGTCGATGTCCTGGAGCCATTCCTGGAGCTGGCCGTGGCTGCCGATCTGGTCGGGGGCGACCTGGGCGCGGACTTTCTGAAGTTGTTCGACGAAGTCGGCGTCGGTGTTGAGGATTCTGGCGGCTTCGAGGGTTTCGTCCATGAGGGCGCGGATGAGTTGCGAGTCCATGGCGGGGCCGGCGCAGTCGGTGCCTTGCTCGGGGGAGAAGGAGGGGCAGGTGACGAGCCAGCCGGTCTTGGGGTCTTTGACGAGGGTGTCGATGAAGAAGAGGCAGGCCTGCTTCATGTCGGGGTAGGCCTGTTCGCGGAGGAAGTCTTTGTCTTCGGTGAAGAGGTAGTGTTCCCAGAGATGGGTACAGAGCCAGGCGCCGCCGGTGGGCCACATGCCATCGACGTTGTTGACGGGGGCGGTGGCGCGCCAGAGGTCGGTGTTGTGGTGGACGACCCATCCGCGGGCGTTGTATTGCTCCTTGGCGGTTTTGGCGCCGGTGATGGTGAGGTCGTGGATGAGGTCGAAGAGGGGCTGGGCGCACTCGGAGAGGTTGGTGGTTTCGGCGGGCCAGTAGTTCATTTCGACGTTGATGTTGGTGGTCCACTTGGATTCCCAGGGGGGATTGAGCTGGTCGTTCCAGATGCCCTGGAGGTTTGCGGGCTGGCCACCGGGTCGGCTGCTGGCGATGAGGAGGTAGCGGCCGTACTGGAAGTAGAGGGCGGCGAGGTTGGGGTCTTTGTTGAGCGCGGCGGGGTCTTTGAGGGCTTGCATGCGGAGGTCGGTGGGCTGGTCGGCGGGCCGGGTGGCGGGGGATTCGGCGGGGGCGAGGTCGAGGGAGACGCGGTCGAAGAGGGGCTGGTAGTCGGCTTCGTGGGCTTTGAGGAGGGAGTCGTAGTTGCGTTTGCCGATCCAGCGGAGGGTGGCGTCGCAGCGGTCGGCGGGGTAGGCGGAGTCGTCGTGGAAGTTGCGGAAGCTGGTGGCGGCGGCGAGGAGAAGGGTGACGGAGTTGGCGTTTGAGACCTGGATTTGGTTGTCGGTGACGGTGGCGTGGCCGCCATCGGGGAGGACCTTGATGCGGGATTCGAATTGCATGCCGCCGGTTTCGACCTGGCCTGCGAGGGCGAGGGTGGTGCGGTCGATGGCGCGGGTGGTGGAATCTTTGTGGGGGCTGGTCATCTTCATGGAGAAGGAGATGGAACCGGGCTTGTCGGCGGTGAAGTGGAGGAACATGACGTTGTCGGGGTGGGAGACGAAGACGTCGCGGGAGTAGTTGATGTTGTTGTCGGTGTAGGTGACGTGGTGGATGGCGGTGGCGAGGTCGAGTTCGCGGCGGTAGTTGGTGGGGTGGTTCTGGTTGTCGAAGTGGAAGGTGAGGTCGCCGAAGGGTTGGTAGGCGCGCTCGCGGTAGGGGTCGCTGAGGAAGTGGCGGCGGATGAGGTCTTCGGCCTGGGGGATCTGGTTGGCGAAGATGAGTTCGCGGATTTTGGGGAGGTATTTGTAGCCGTCGGCGCGGGCGTAATCGTGGGGGTGGCCGGTCCAGAGGGTGTCTTCATTGAACTGGATGTGTTCGTCGGCGACGCCGCCGAAGATCATGGCGCCGATGGTGCCGTTGCCGACGGGGAGGGCGTCGGTCCATTTGGCGGCGGGGGAGTTGTACCAGAGTTGTGGGGAGGGTTGTTGGGCGAGAGCGGTGGTGGTGAGGGAGGCGATTGTTGCGGCGAGGAGGGTCGTGCGGAAAGTGTTTACGGCTTTCGCGGCGGTACGACGTAAATTCGCCACGAAAGACACGAAAGACACAAAAGACGCGAAAGGGGATTCTTGTTGGAGCGCACCTTCGGGCGATGCCATCGCCGGCGTTATACGGGGGGATTTTTGGGGGATTTGCATTGGGTTTATTTCCGTGTGAGCCAGAGGACTGCGCGGCCTGATGAGGGGCTTTGGAAATCTGCGATTTTGCCGCCCTCGGCGTCTGCGGCGGGGTGCAGGGCACCGGTATTGGGGTCGACCCAGCGGGCTTCGTAGGTGCCGGTGGCGTGGGTGAGGTCGAGGCGGATGGGGCCGCCGGACATGGCGTAGACGAGGTAGTCGTGGTTGTCGTTGGCGAGGGCCCACTGGTTTTTGGCGAGGGGGGTGGAGGGTTCGAAGGGGTGCATCTGGGCGAGGGCGTGGAGGAGGGTGGGATCGGCATTGAGGGGGGCCATGGAACCGCCGGCGGCGGCGACGCCCCAGCCGTCGAGGTTGTCGTAGGAGCAGATGATGGCTTTGTCGGGGTATTTGTCGCGGTAGTCGCGGACTTGCCTGGCGACGGATTCGGGGGTGCGTTTCTGGGAGCCTTTCCAGTAGCGGCCGGCTTTGCGCGGGGCGATCTGCTCGCCGCCTTTTGGGGCGTAGGGTTTGTCGTCGGGGGTGTACCACCAGTATTTCATGTCGATGACGTCGATGGTTTTGCTGCGGACGGGGTCGGCGAGGATGGCGTCCTGGACGTCTTTCGAGCAGGAGAGTCCGATGAGGGGGTGCTTGCCGGTGTCTTTTTCCCATTGGGCGACGGTGTCGACCCAGAACTGCATGAAGGAGAGGGGGCCGGAGTATTCTTCGCCGATGACGTGGATGACGTTGTGGTTGTCGCCGAGGGAGTCGAGATAGTGGCGGATGAGGCCGCGGTGGAGGGCGGCGACTTTGGGTTGGGTGACGTCATAGTAGATGTTGGCGATGAAGATGCGTTTGCGGTTTTCGGTGGGCGGGGGCTCGGGGAAGCCGACATCCTGGAGGGCGTTGGTGACGCGCCAGGGGACATCCATCCAGTGGGCGACATCTTCGAGGACGTGGTGCTGGAAGAACATCTGGTCGATGAAGACGAGGCCTTTCTGGTCGCAGAGGGTGGAGAACTGCTGGAGGCGGTTGAAGTACCAGGGGTTGTAGCGGGTGAGGTCGTACTTGGAGAGGCCGTCGTAGCATTTGCCGATGCCGCTGCGGGCCCAGGCCTGTTCCCAGAAGGGGGGTTCGACGTCGGGCGTGATGCGGTGGACCTGCTCGTGGTCCTGGCGGCGTTCGTCGTACCAGAGGCCCCAGTGGGCGGCGAAGGCGGCGACGTGGTGGGCGATCATGCTGTTGGTGAGTTCGTTGAGATCGTCGGTGTTGCCCTGTCCGGTGCGGCCGGGGGTGAAGCGGGTGATGGCGGGGCCGTAGGTGTCGTCGCCGGCGCGTTGGGGATCGATGTGGCCTTTCCACCAGGAGGTTTCGAGCTGGGAGCCGGTGAGGAGTTTGTTGTCGACGGTGAGCCAGCCGTTTTTGACGGAGACGGGGTGGAGCGTGGGCGCGGGGGGATGGGCGAGGTGATCGATTTGGTCGGGGGCGGCTTTGTCGATGGTGGGGGCGTTGGCGGCGTCGGTGGAGATGGGGGCGCGTTCGGTGGCTTTGACGGCGTTGTCGCCGAGGCGCTCCTTGAGTTGTTGGAGGTAAAGGCTGTCGGGATCGACCCATTCATTGACGACGACCCACTGGCCTTCGCCGACATCGACGCCCCAGACGCCGAAGCCCCAGTTGTGTTCGCCGGGGGGCGTGCGGAGGTAGACCTGCGGGGCCTGGACGTTCCAGAGGGTGCAACCGGAGGCGGACCAGCCGGTGCCCTGGTCCCAGATTTCGCGGTTGTCGAGCTTGATGCAGTTGTCGGGGATCATGAGGGTGTCGAGGAGGACGCCGTTGGCCCAGCTTTCGACGGTGCCGGAGAAATCGTGGGAGTTTTTGGCGTCGCAGTTGACGATGGCGGTGGGGCCGGTGGATTCGTATCCGACGCCGAAGTCGCGCCAGCCGTCTTCGGAGTGGCAGCGGAGGAAGAGGGTGCGCTGGCCGGCGGTGTAGAAGGCCATGCGGCGGTAGCCGCCGATTTCAGAGACGGGGGCGAGGGATTTGCAGTCTTCGACGGTGATTTTGCTGCAGGTTTCGAGGAGGTTGACGCAGGAGCTGGCGAAGTGGAGGGAGGTGACGTTGCGGACCCAGGCGTTTTCGACGGACTTCATGCCGATGGCGATCCAGGAGTGGTCTTCATCGAGGGGGAGCTTGGGGTTGACTTCGGATTCGCAGCGGAGGTTTTCGATGCCGACCTGGGAGAGGCGGCCGGGCCAGGCGAGGTGGGAGACGGTGGCGGCGGTGTATTTTTTGTCGAGGGTGCTGGTGAGGGGGGCGTCGAGGGTGATGGCGTTGCCGTCGATGGCGGTGATGGTGCGGTCCCAGAAGAGGTCGAATTTGCCGGGCTTCCAGGAGAAGCGGAAGTCGCCGGTGTTGGGTCGGCCGGGGAACTGCCACATGCCGATGTAGTCGATCCAATCCTTGGTGCTGGGGCGGCGGATTTGGATTTCGTCGCCGACGTGGAAGGAGGAGGGGTTGGGGAGGTGGAGGGTGGAGGCGTTGTCGGGGACGAAGTTGTCGGTGATGGTTTGGGGGGAGGTGGTTTGGGCGTCGTCGATGCCGGAGACCTGGATGAGGGTGCGGCGGTGGATGCCGGTGGCGAAGAGGAGGGTGCCGTGGTCGTCGTCGCCCTGTCCGCGGAGGATGACGCCGGAGGCGCGGATCTGGAGTTGGGAGGCAATGGGGTAGCGGCCTTTTTCGAGGAGGACGGCGCCGCGGATGCCGTTTTTGTCGGGGGGGAGCGTGGAGACGTAGTCGATGGCGGCCTGGATGCGCGGGGTGGCGTCGGTGTCGTCGGGGTGGAGGGGCACGGTGACGCGGACGGGGGCGTCGGGGATGGGGACGCCGCCGCCTTCATAACCGGCGAAGGAGTAGTCGATGACGCGGTTGCCTTCGGGATCGGGGTGGTAGACGAGCTGTTCGTGTCCGGAGGCGTTCTTTTTGAATTCGACATCCGGAGGCGGCTTGGGCGCGGCGAAGGCTGCCGTTGCGGCGGCCATGGTGAGGAGCCATGCGGCGGCTCCGGCTTTGCGCCGGTGGAAGGGGGCGATGAAGAGGGCAATGTTCATTCCAGTTTTCCCGAGAGTGGGCCGAGGGCGCAGCAGTCGTTTTGGGGCACGCAGGATTGCGGGTAATCGTTGAGGACATTTTGCACAGAGGCGAAGGGGTAGACGGATGCGTTGGCGGTGGCGCCCTCCGCGGCGCTGGCCGCGGGCAGCAGGCAGGTCAGCCCGACACAGAAGCAGGCGACGCCGCCTGCGAGTGGATACTTCATACCGGCTCCTCGCGATTCCGCACCCCACTACTCTAACGCGCCGCTGTTTTGCACATTTCATTTCTTGTGCGAGACTTCGCAATATGGCACACGGGAGGCAAGGCTTGGCGACCGAAGTGCCATTACGATCTACTCGCGGACTGTCCGCAATCGTTGTTACGGAACAGCCGCGGTAGCGGTGAAGAAGGCATCCATGGTCTTTTCGGCGAATCGCTCGCGAATCCGTTCGTGTTCCTGCTGGAGTTTGAAGGTGCCATCAATGCGTACTGCCGTGAGATTTTCCCGAGGCTCTTGGTTCGTCCTTGCCGCCATCTTCCTTGCCGCTGCTGCCTCTCCAGGGCGGGGTGCGGAAACCGAGAAGTTGTACCTTTCGGGGAAGGGGAAGGACGATCCGGTGCCGTGGGATTTCACCTGTTCAGGCGGCCGGAATGCGAAGGTGCCGTCGAAAATCGGGGTGCCGTCGAATTGGGAACTTCAGGGGTTTGGGAGGTACACGTATGGGCGCGACAAAGAAATCGGACCGGGCGTGGAGGGGGTGTATCATCGCACGTTCATGGTACCGGCTGAGTGGGGGGCGCTCGGCGGGGCGGACGGCAAGAAGGTTTACCTGGTCTTTGACGGGGTGATGACGGACACGGTAGCGACCATCAACGGCGAGTCGGCGGGACCGAAGCATCAGGGCGGCTTCTATCGATTCAAATACGACGTGACGAAATTGCTGCGGAAAGGGCAGAACGACATCCAGGTGACGGTGGATGACGAGTCAGCGAATGCATCCGTGAACAAGGCGGAACGACGCGGCGATTACTGGAATTTCGGCGGCATTTACCGGCCTGTGTATCTTGAAGCGGTACCGGCACAATCCATCGAACGCGTGGCGATCGATGCGCGGGCGGATGGAGAGTTGAGTGCGGAGATCCATGTTGATGGATTGCCCGCGGCGGGAGGCGGGGGGGCAGCGTGGCGCGTGGAAGGGCAGTTGCTCGATTCGCAGGGGAAAAGCGTCGGTCCGCCGATCGTTCAACCGATCGATGGCCATGCAGCGGGCAGCGTGCGGCTTTCCGGCCACTATGCGAACCCGCGGCTTTGGACAGCGGAAACACCGAACCTTTATCAGATGGAGTTCCGGCTCACACGGGGGGATGTGGTGGTGCATTCGGTGCGGCAGCGATTTGGGTTTCGGACGATCGAAGTGCGGGAACCGGGCCCGGGGGTCAAGGATCCGGGCGTGTTTGTGAATGGGAGCAAGGTTCTGTTCAAGGGGATCTGCCGACATTCTTTCTGGCCGGACTCGGGACGGTGCCTGTCCGAGAGGATCAACCGTGCGGATGTTGAGCTGCTCAAGGGGCTGAACATCAACGCGGTGCGGATGACGCATTATCCGCCGGATGCCGATTTTCTGGATGCGTGCGACGAAGCGGGGCTTTATGTGCTCGACGAGCTGGCGGGCTGGCACTGGCACTATGACACGCCCACGGGGAGCCGCCTTGTCGAGGAGATGGTGACGCGCGACGTGAATCACCCCAGCATTCTTTTCTGGGACAACGGCAACGAGGGGGGATTCAATCCGGAGATAGATGACGATTTCGCGAAATGGGATCCGCAGAAGCGGGCGGTGCTGCATCCGTGGGCGACGTTCCGCGGGATTGATACAAAGCATTATCCGAACTGGACGGATCTGCAGCAGCACCTTGCCGGGGCGAACGTCTACTTTCCGACGGAAATGCTCCACGGCATGTACGACGGCGGCGGGGGGGCGAGCTTGCAGGATTACTGGGACCTGATGAGAGCGAGTCCGAATTCGGCGGGCGGATTTATCTGGGCGTTCCTGGATGAAGATGTGGCGCGAACGGACGAGGGGGGGAAACTGGATTCCCGCCATGACATGGCGCCAGACGGCGTCGTGGGGCCTTATCGGGAAAAGGAGGGCAGCTACTACGCGATCAAGGAGATATGGTCGCCGCTGGTGGTGACGCGCGGGGCGGACGGGAATTTTTCGGTGGAGAATCGGTACAACTTCCTGGATGCGGCGAGCTGTTCATTCAGTTGGGAATACCGCAATTTCAAGAGGCCGAACGAGGAGGGTTCCGGGTATGACGTGGTTGCAAGCGGGAAGGGGCAGGTGGAAGGGCCTATTGCGCCGGGCAAGTCGGGGCGGCTGCTGCTGGACTTTCCCAAAGGGGACGAGCCGGGGCATGACTGCGTTGCGGTGACGGCGAAGGATCCGGACGGCCGGGAATTGTGGACGTGGGAGTGGATGTGCCGGGAACCGTGGCGCGATCTGTTGAACGCGCCAGGGCCGACGAGGAGTCAAGCAGTGGCGGCAAGCGAGACTGCGACCACCGTGACGTTGACGGACAGCCGGAAGGGGGGGGCGTCGGTGGTGATCAGCAAAGGGACGGGGGAGATGCTTTCGCTGCGCGGCGCCTCGCATTTTTATAATGGGCCGCGGCTGGTCATCGGGTCCGGGAAGCTGACGGGGATTGAGCATCATGCCGATGGCAACGACCAGGTGGTCACGTGCAGCTACTCGGGGGATGTGAAGACGATTTCTTATCGATTGCGTCCGAACGGCTGGATGACGATTGAGTATGCGTACGACGTCAAAGGCCCGCAGCCGTTTGTCGGCATCGGATTCGATTACTATTCAGAGACGGGCGTCCGGGGGATCCGCTACCTGGGGGAGGGGCCGTATCGCGTGTGGAAGAACCGCACGGCCGGCGGGACGATGAATGTGTGGGATAAGGCTTACAACAACACGATCACGGGCGATGTCGATGAACTTGCGCCGGGGGAGAGGCTCGTGTACCCGGAGTTCAAAGGCTTTTACGCGGACGTGCGGTGGCTGCAACTGGACACGGGGAAGGGGCCGGTGACGATTCTGGTGCATCAACCTGACACGTTTGTGCAGTTCTTTACGCCGCAGTTTCCGCCTACGTATATGCGTGGGAAAACGGGGGTGAATTTCCCGGGCACGGACATTTCGTTTCTCCGGACGATTCCGCCGATCGGCTCGAAGTTTGTGCCGCCGTCGATCACGGGGCCGGAGGCGCAGGATGGCACGGTCGTCGGTCCGCAGAAAGGGGCGATCAGTTTTTATTGTGGTGAGTTTCCCAAGTGAGCGGTCTGGTGTTTTAAAAATCGCCGTTCGCTTTCCTGGTCGTTATTGAGTCTGTGCGGTTACGACGGCGGCGGTGGCGGGGGGAACGGAGATACGGATGACGTTCTCCGCTTCGCCGGAGGGTGGCAGATCGGTCCAGTGGCCATTCCAGGTTCCGTCGGGTTGGATCTGGGCATCGCCCAGCGTGACGTCGCCGGCGGTGGCGCTGATGTCGTCATTTTTCGATCGGAGATAGATCACCTGGGCTCCCGAGGCGGCGAGGGGGACGTCTGGTTTGATCAGGACATCGATGGATTGCCCTGACGATCCGTGGGATTTGTTGATGAGGGTGACGTACATCTTTTTGTCATTGGCGAGGGTGGCGTACGCGCTTAGATCTTTTCGGGCGGTGGCGGCGGCGTCGATGGGGATGCTGCTGCCGTGGCCGCCGAGGTCGAACAATTTCATTCCGTAAGCGAGGGGACGCGCTTCGTAGCCGTTGGCCGAGGTGACGAAGGCGGCGTATTGGCAAGGGAGCGTGACTTCGCCACCGGTGCGATCGCCGGTGTGGAAATCAACATTCGCCGCGCCGTGAGCGGCCCACCAATGCAGATAATCGGCAGCCCAGAGAGCGCTGGCGTAGCTGTCGCTGGCGCCTTTCAAGCCGCTGAACCAGAAGCTGTTGGTTTCGGAAAGACAGTAGGTGACCGGCGTGCCTGCCGTTGCGTGAGCGATGCCGTCGTAGATCTTCTGGTAAGTGGCGTATGCTGCGGGGGAGAGCATTTTCTCGCGCGCGGCGACCGCGTCGACCGGCACAAGCTTGCGGATGTCGTCGCGGTCCTTGGGGTTTTTGAAAGAACATCCGAACGGATAGGTGTGCTGGGAGATTTTGACGAGGCGGCCGGCGGGGATACCGAAATCTTCGACCATGTGGGCGTCCAGCTCCGGGGCGGGATCCTGATCGGGACCGCAGAAGGTGGCTTCGGGATAGACGGCGAGTATTGCGTCGCGGATGGATTTCCAGTGCGTGGTGTAGGCGGCGTACTCTTTCAGATAGGAGGGTTCATTGCCGATGGCGAAGCAGTCGATGACCTCGGGGGAATGATCGTGGATGAAGTGAGCGATCTTTGCCGCGGACTCGGCATTGTTCAATGGAATGGCAGGGGCGTCGCTGTTTGATGGTTCCTTGAGTCTCACGGAATAGATCAGTTTGATGCGGGCGGCCTTGGCGAAATCGAGGAGTTGGCGGATGTCCTCATCGCGCGGGACGGGGAATGTGGCGGTATCGACGGAGTTGCCCCCGATGCGGAGGTTCTGGACGCCGATGGTCTTGAACATGGCGAGCAACGGCTGATTGGATGAGCTGAAGTAGTGTTGGCCGCGAGCGTCGGGGAGGAGCAGGCTCGTTTCATAACTCAGGCCGATGAATTGCGACGAGATGGGGGCGGAGGGCTGGTGTGAATTGACAAGGAGCGTGACTGGCTCGGCGGCTGTGGCGACAGGGGAGGCGGGCCAGAGGATGAACAACAGGAACAGTGGGAGGACGGTCATGAGTCGCAAGCGAGATATCTCCGTAAGGGTACGCATCTATAGAATGCAGTCAGAGAGAGGATTATTGCCCGGCCGCAAGATCATTTTGGTCATTGGCTTTGTCAAATCGGGGGCATGCAAACGGGGGACTTTTTGGACGAAGAGTGCGCAATGTGCCCCCTCGGTTCGCAGAATTGCATCTTGTTGCAGGCACTCCAATTAACTAGATTACATAAGCGGTTCGGCGGGAAAAACGCATCTCTCCTTCTGCCGGGCCATTGAAAACCAGACTTTTGCAGGAGGTGGTTATGCGCTCACGTGTTCGAGCGTTCACCTTGATCGAACTTCTCGTGGTTGTTGCGATTATCGCGGTTCTTATCGCCATTTTGCTGCCGAGCCTCGGCAAGGCGCGGGACAGGGCGAAGGCGACGGCGTGCGCGTCGAATGTCAGGACCATCTGGCAGGGCATGAACCTCTACGCCGCCGATTTCAACGGCTCGGCGGTACCCAACAAGGCCGGGTGGTTCAACGGCCAGAAGAACCAGTACTGGTTTGGCCCGCAGCTTCTGGGCATGGAATGGGGGAAGAACTCTTCGATGGCAGCCGCCACGGGCAGTAATCCGTATCTCAACCAGGCCTACTTCGATCCGCAGTCCAAATACCTCCATTGCCCGGCGGACCCGACGCCCGGCGAGGTCTACGTGGCCAACTATGGCAAGCCGTACACATGGACGATTACCGATTATGCGTACAACGGGAATGTGCAAAACAACAGCGCGCCGTTTTCGAGCCAGCGGCCGAAAATCGTAAAGCTGGCCGACATCCCGCCGCACACTCTGCTCGTCATCGAAACCCACCAGGGCATGGACCAAAAGAGCCAGGCGGATCAGACTTTCTCCAGCATCAAAGATCTTTTCTATTTCGATAACGACATCAACAACGGGTACGGCTTTTCTTCGCGGGCGGGTCGCATCCACAATGGCGCCACGTCGGCGAATATGCTGTTTGCCGATGGCCATATCACGCTGGATGATCCTCTTAAAATGAACACCACCAATGGGCAAATTCTGCATCCGACTGTCAACGACACCGCCGACATTGGGACGGATCATCAGGACCTTCCGAACAATAAGAATTGGGACCAGCCGGTCACGCACCCCTTCCCGTTCAACTGATCCCCTCGGAACGTTCAGCCGATAGACTGGCAAAGTAAAATTCAAAGCCTGCAGCCGGCCCAACCGCCTGCAGGCTTTATTCTTGCGCCGCCCGACCCCCGCCCTCTCCAAGCCCCTGAAACCGAATCCCTACAATTCCTGTCGGAATAGGGGGGAGACCGCCATTGACGTGCCCGCACGTGGCGGTCTGGTCTCACCCTGCCAATGAAACCCCCTCTCCCCTCACTGCTTACCCTGCCCCAAATGCGCATCCCGCTCCGGCACCTCCGTCTTGGAGGAAACCACCCCGAGAATGACAAATACCCCCTTGCCATGCATGTCCACCACCTGCCGCCCTTTGCGGATGTTCACGACGTGAATATCCACTCCCGGCATGCCGTCGATCACCGCCGCGTGCTGGATTGATGGTGACTGCTCTATCAGGTCCGCTGCAGCAGCGTCTGTTTCTCCCTTGGCGACCTGCAGATACTCCGGCTTCTCTGACCGGAAATATCCCACCAGTAATTTTTCCTTTTCCGGCGCTTCGATCTCAAGGGTTCCTTCGCCTGCAGCCATTTTGCCGGCCGGGAGGCGGATCCCGGTCTGGCCGCGCAGCTCCGGTGCCACGTCCTTCAACACGACATCGCGATCGGTGAACGGCTTTGCATCGGGCCTTACTTCATACGTTTCGGCACCTGGGGTCAGGACGCGGATGGATGCCTTTGGCAGCGGCGTGATCGCAACATGATCGCCCTTGCCCGATTTGATGTCTGCCACCCGCTCGTGGAAGTCCGCCAGCTCTTTCTCGTAAACCGGCAGCAACTGCGACCAATGGTAATTTGCCGGGTGCCCATCGACGCCGCCGACGACGGGAATTTTGCGTTGGCTGGTCTGCATGGAATTTGCGAAGTTGTATGTGTCCTTGGTGAGGCTGACGAGCTGCCGATAGTATTCCAGGCTTGCCGCCAGGTGCTTCTCCGCCTGCTCCATATCCGCGCTGTTTTTGCTGTAGCCATACCGGAGAACGCACATCGCAGCTTCGGCTTTTTCCGCGTAGTTCTCGGACATCGCCCGGATGCAGTGGACATCGTTCCGCACACGCTCAAATTCGGCCTTGTTCTTTGTCACCAGCGGTTCGGCGGCGTCGGCCTCCTCGACTGCTTTCCGCGAAAACGCCAGGACTTCTTTGATGATCTGTGGCGGTGTTTCGCCGACGTGCGGCTGTTTGTTCCATTCGCGGGCAACGTATTCCTGCAACCGTTCTCCCGGGGGCGATTGCCATTCCCAAAGGCCGCTGAAGGCGCCGTATTTCTCGGGGCGGACGAGTTCATCGAGCGTCATTCCGAGGGACATCGTCTGGCGGTTGCCTTCGGTGATGCCGAAACGGCGCAGGATGCGCGGGGCGCACTCCCCCGAGTCGTTGTAGGCCGCCAGTATCTGCTCCGCCGCCTGCGGGTTGCCATACATGTCGGCGAGGCGTCCCACCCAGTATCGATGGTCCGTCTTTTCATCAATCCGGGGGTTCCAGGCATACCGGGCCCATGCGTCGAACCAGATCCAGTCCCGGTTGATCTGCTCCAGCGGGGGATCGATTTTGTCCGGGGAATAAGGCCAATTCCAGTAACACAGCGGGTACAAATGAATGCCCTTGGCGTTCTCCCGATCCTCCGCCGCCTGCACGCACAATTTGATAAAACGCTGTGCCCCGTATCTGAAAGGCTCCAGATTGGCCAGAATGTGGATGTTTACCGAGTGGATCGCCCCAAGCTTGCTCATCAGCAGATGCTGTTGCCGCCACCGCCCGCGGGGCTGCCAGGTCGTCAAAGACTCGCCATTGAACTTTGATTCCGTGTAGAGCTTCGGATAATGCCTAATGACCTGCGGAATGACTTCCTCGGCGGGCATTGCGTGGGTGCGCAGCATCAGCGGGATGTCCTGGGTGATTCCCGCCTGCTTCATCCCGTCGTGAATCCCGCCGATGATCGTGTCCACCATCCATTTTGTGTGATCGGTGCGGAGCGCCTCGCCGAGGCAGACCATCAGCCCTGCATGCGGATATGTTTTCACAAACTCCGCGATCGACTTGCGCGTGTAATCCGCAAGGAGCGGCGTGGGTGACGAAAACTGCGTCGATTTCAGGTGGTTGTGTTCGGCGAATGGTTTCGACACGATGATGTTGTAAAACATCTGCATCACCAGGATGCCGCGCTTATCCGCCTCATCGACGATGAACTTGAACATCTCCTGGTTCCTGGCGAGCACATCGTCCGGAACTTCAACGGCATAGGGGTAATCCGGAACTCGCACCAGGGAGGCAAAGGGATGCCCATTCCAGATGTACAACACGTTCATCCGCTCGTTGGCAAGGAAATCCAGGTACGTGATCCAGCGGGCCTTGTCGTAAAACCAGGGAAAGTTCTGAGGCGTGTACGGGTATTCATAGACTTTGTGGCCGGGCAATATGTACGTCTTCTGCATCCCTACGCAGGGGCCACGCATTATCATTGAAGGCGCATCCCGGAACTCGAGCTTCGCCGGAATTCCCTTCGCCTGCACGATCCGGCTCGCCAGTTCCAAGCAACCGTAGAGCACGCCGCTGTCGTCGGCCCCGCGTACCGCCAGGACGTCCCCTTCTGACTTCAGCTCGAATCCCTCCGGCTTGAGCCCGTTCACTTTGTCGACGGCAAGATGAATCGCACCACCATGCGTCGGGCTATCGGTGTGCACGATTGGGGCCTGTTTCCCCACGGAGCGGAGGGCGGCCGCCACACGACCTGCCCCGTACTCCATTCGCGGCGAGGCATCGGCAGGAAGGCAGATCGTCACGGTCGTTGATTGCGCAACGGTAGGGGCTTCGTCGTGGGCGCAACTTGCCATCGCACACCCCAGGAGTGCAGCCATGGCCGCCCGGATCCACAGCGTTCGCTTCAACGTCCTCTCGCATGCCATTCGATCGCCTCTTTGAGTTCTTTGACGCCCATGTGCAATATTGCCGGTCTGATCCCCATGGAAGAGACTTTTTTCTATTTCGGCTGGGATGTGCCCCGTCGCGACGCGGCCTCCGCTTTCAAGCGGTCCGCATAAGCCTTGTAAAGCCTGTCCCACTCCAAGGAGCCAACGTATTCTTGCACCTTCACCTTGTAGCGTTTGAAGATCCGGATGATCTCTTTGTCCGAATCCGTCAGCATCGCCGCCTCGCGTGCTTCCGCCAGGCGATCATGGATCGTCTTCTTTTCCGCATCCGTCAGGCCGGGAACAATCTGGAGGTACGCATTGTACGTGCGCGTCATCCCGGGGCTGTGACTCCAGAATTCCTTGAACGCCTCGAGCTGTTCCGGCGACAATTCTGCGGCCAGATCGTGGATGAAACTCTCATACGCAGGCTTCAGCGATGCGTAGACATCATCAATGTGCTGCGCGATTACCTCGCCGGGGAACTCGTCTTTGGGCACGACGGCGCGAGCCTTCCCCCATTGCTTCCAGAGGTCCGCAAGCTGTGCATCGTGTTCGTCGTGCCATTTCCACATAACGACCAGCCAGTGCCCCAGGATTGTCTTCACCCGTTCCGTTTTGGAGGGGTCGTCCAAGTTGATCGACTTGAGCAGCTTGTTCACTTTGCCGTCGATACGCTGCTGCATTGCCGCATCCGCGGCAGGTACAGGAGCGCCGGGGGGCGGTTCCTCGGCATACATCTGCCGGGCGCTGACGCAGCCCAGCAGTACAGTGAACGCCAGCGCGGGGATCTTTGTCCGACTCACGGCAACCTCCGGAACATGACATGTGGGGAAGCAGGGATGAGGGCCAAGTCCAAGAACACCTTTTTTGAACCGCCGATGGACTGTGTTGAAGACCTGGAGACGCGGAGGGACCGCATATTCAAGGGTAGAACGAAGATCCACCGATTCCATTGCGAATGCAACGACAGGAATCGCAGTTCTTAGAATACGGGATACGCTTCTGATATGGCCGGAAGTTCCCGCGGAATCGCGCGACTATACTCCGGCTATACTTCGTTGGATCAAGTCACACATTCATCAGCCTGACATTTCGAATTGTACACCCAACCTATGGGCATGGAGGTATCCAGTCGATGCATCAAAGCAGCGCGCGCACCGCAATGTTTCTCTCGTTGGCCGTTGCCACCGTTGTGGCCGGCCAGCGGGGTGCAATGGCCGAAACCAAAACAATTCAAGTGGAGGCCGCGAACTTCTCCCTGGGAGCGAACAGCAGTACCACTGATGGGAGCGACAATTTAAAGTTCGTCATTGATCCGGCGCCATCAGTTCCGTTTGTGCAATCGGCGGTGAAACAGGATCCCGCGCCGGCTTCGCTGGGACCCAATCCGAAGATTCCGTACTTTACGGTTCGCTTCGCCATGCCAATTCCGCCGGAGAACGCCACGAGCGAGGTGGCGGCGCTCACGGGCATCGACCCGATGGTCTACACGCACAATCATTCGCCCGGCTTCGAAATCCTGCCGAATGGCGATGCCCTCGCGATTTATTTCAGCACACCGCCGGGAAAAGCGGAAGCTGATCCTTCGACCTCGTTTGTCCAGGCACGCCTCCGCTACGGTTCCGAAGAATGGGACATGCCGGAACTTTTCTTCAAAACAAAAGGCTACAACGACCAGTCCGGATTGCTATGGAACGATCACGGAAAGATCTGGTTCTTCGGCGGCGGCCGCAAAATCTCGGACATGGTTCCTTTCCGCATGGCCACATCGACGGACAACGGCATGACCTGGACCTTCTCCATCCCCCAGCTCGATAAGCCGGCCACCAGCTACGAAGCCCAGCCCATTACCAGCGCCTTCCGCGGCGCGGACGGCAACATCTACTTCGGCATGGACGGCCACGCGGCCCACAGCTTCCTCTGGCGCAGCACCGATGACGGCATTCACTGGCACGACATGGGCGGCCGCACGGACGCCCGCCACTCCACCTTCGTCCCCCTCGACAACACCGGAAAAATCCTCTACATCGGCGGCAAGAACAACAACGTCGAGCACTGGAACCCGGAAGGAACCTCCGACGACTACGGAGCCACCTGGTCCAAACCGATCGCTTCCCACTTCCCGGTACTGAGTTCCGGCCAACGCCCTTCGCTCATCCGCCTGGCCTCCGGCAATCTTCTTTATGTCACCGATTCCTACCTGCACAAGCTCAAGCGCCCCGCTGAAGAAGGCTGGAAGTACGGCGACAAGTGCGTCGTGGCACTCTCCACCGACAATGGCGCGTCCTGGCATATCAAACCATTGCCCGTGCAAGTCGGCGGCCACCAGCGGCCCGAGCATCCGACCGTCGGCTACACGGTTGCGCGACAGTCGCCCAACGGCGTGATTCATATTCTGACGACGGTCACGCAGCCCTGCCTGGACTACGAACTCAATGAGGCGTGGATTCTCTCTGATGCGGGAGATGATTCGCCGGAGAATTCGGGCGGCAAAATTCAGTCGTTCTCCGAGAAATATCCCGACGGCAAGCCGCGCTCCACGTGGAGTGCGCGAATCTGCCCGAACGGACGCTATCTGCTCAATGGAGAAGAGCTGGACTATTACCCCGATGGACAAAAGGAGCACCAGGTCACTTACGCTGATGGCCGAAAAACGGGCGAAGAATCGTTCTGGTCTCCCGACGGGAAGATTGCGTGGAAGTGGGAACACAACCTCGCGGATAACCGTGCCGTCTGGACACATTACTGGCCCAACGGGAATAAAAAATCAGAGTCTTCGTGGAATACGCTCCCGGTTGCGCCGGGGGTGGATCGCCATTTCGTCGGCTACGTTGCGGACGGCCCCGCGATCGAGTGGGATGAAAGCGGGAAGCAGATTGGTTCGCATCAATTCACGAACGGGATCATCGCTGACGACCACAAGTAGAACAATTCACTTGTCCGGGAAACAGGTCCCGGTCAGCCGCCGTGCAGTCCAGCGATGATCATGTGGGCGCGACACATTTAAGAAGGGCAACCCGCCGCGGGCGCTGCACCCAGATCGACTCGCTCGAATGAGCGAGCATTCCGCACGCTCACATCCTGCATTCCCCACGAGCAAATGAGCATCATCTCCCGGGAAGTCCGCTACTTGTGCTGCCGGCGTTTGACGCGGAGTTGGACCAGGGAGCGCGCCATGGACGCGTTGACCGAAGCCACTTCCTCGGCGGAGAGCTTCTCGCGAAGACGGGCCTCGGCGCGCTGCCGGGCTTCTTCGGCCTTTGCGGCATCAATGTTTTCGGCGGCCACGGCCATGTCGGTCAGTATCGAGACGCGATCGTTGGTGATTTCCACCAATCCCTCTCCCACCGCCAGAAAAGATTCCTTGCCGCCTTTGATCACGATCATTTCGCCGGGGACCATGTTGGTCGTTACCGCCATGTGCATGGGATAGATGCCGATCTGGCCCTCGGCGCCGGGAAGCGTAACCATTTCCACATCCTCGTTGAAGGCGGTCTCAACGGGCGTGATGATCTGGAGTTTAAGCGTGGCGGTCATGTTCGCACCCCGCGTGTTCGATCAGGCAGCCTTTGGAGAGGTTCCCTCTTTAGCGGCGGGCTTGCCGGAAGATTCGCTGAGCACCTCGTCGATGCCGCCCTTCATGTAAAAATTCGCCTCTGGCACATTGTCGTGCTTGCCTTCGAGGATTTCCTTGAATCCGCGGACCGTGTCGGCCACAGGAACCTGCTTGCCCTCGCGGCCGGTGAAGACCGTTGCGACGCTGAACGGCTGGCTGAGGAAACGCTGGATCTTGCGGGCGCGATAGACGCTCAGCTTGTCTTCAGGGGAGAGCTCGTCCATGCCGAGGATGGCGATGATGTCCTGGAGGTCCTTGTAGCGCTGGAGAACTTTCTGGATGCCGCGGGCGACTTCGTAGTGCTCTTTCCCGACGATCTCAGGCGCGAGGGCGCGCGAAGTAGAGGCGAGCGGATCGACCGCCGGATAGATCGCTTGTTCGAAGATGGCGCGGTCGAGCACGAGGGTCGCGTCAAGATGGGCGAAGGTCGTTGCGGGGGCCGGGTCGGTCAGGTCGTCCGCCGGGACGTAGACCGCCTGGAAAGAGGTGATCGATCCTTTTTTTGTGGAGGTAATGCGTTCCTGCAGCGCACCCATTTCGGACGCGAGGGTGGGCTGATACCCGACGGCGCTGGCCGTGCGGCCGAGGAGTGCGGAGACTTCGGATCCGGCTTGCGAAAAGCGGAAGATGTTGTCGATGAACAGGAGCACATCCTGGTTCTTTTCGTCACGGAAATACTCGGTGATGGCCAGGCCGGCGAGGGCGATCCGGAGCCTTGCGCCGGGAGGCTCGTTCATCTGTCCGTAGACCAGTGCGATCTTGGACTGGGCAAGGTCCTTCTGGTTGATAACGCCGGCCTCGGACATTTCGCGGTAAAGGTCGTTCCCTTCGCGGGTGCGTTCCCCCACGCCGGCGAAGACGGAGACGCCGCCGTGAAGCTTGGCAATGTTGTTGATCAGTTCCATGATGACGACGGTTTTACCAACGCCTGCCCCCCCGAACGCGCCGACCTTCCCACCCTTGAGGAACGGACAAATCAGGTCAATCACCTTGATGCCGGTGGGAAGCACCTTGGGCGACATCGACTGTTCCACGAGCGCGGGGGCGGGCCGATGGATTGGATATCGCTTCTCGGTTTTGACCTCGCCGCGTTCATCAACCGGCGTGCCGGTGACATCAAAGACGCGTCCCATGACCGCCTCTCCGACAGGCATGGAGATCGGCGCACCGGTATCGACCACCTCGAATCCGCGCTTCAGGCCCTCGGTTGCGGACATGGAGATGGCCCGAACCCAATGGTCGCCGAGATGCTGCTGGACCTCCAGGGTGAGCGTCACCGGCTGCCCCTGCCACTGGCATTCGACGGTGAGCGCGTTGTAAATTCGCGGCAGCTCGTCGGGGAATTCCACATCCACCACCGGTCCGACGACTTGGATGATCCGTCCTTTGTTCATGATCGCTCCTGACTCCTGCGGTGTTGCGCTGTTTCACTGCTAGCGGGCGTTGGCCTGGCCTCCGGCGATGTCGAGAAGTTCTGTGGTGATGTTGCCCTGGCGGAGCTTGTTGTATTCGAGGGTGAGTTCATCAATCAGGTTGTTGGCGCTGTCCGTGGCATTTTTCATCGAAACCATGCGTGCACTCTGCTCGCTGGCCTTCGCGCCAAGGAGCACCTGGTACATGAGGATGTTCAGATATCGCGGAAGCAGGTAGGTCAGGACCACCTCGGCGCTCGGTTCGAAAGTGGATTCCATGGAGTGGGCGGCCAGTTCCTCTTCCTTTTGGATGCCGGGAAGCTCGGGAAGCGTCGTGATCGCCCCGATCGGCAGGAACTCGATGGTGAGGGGGACCTGCGAGAGCGTGTTGATGAAACGGGTGGACGTGATTTTGACCTCGTCGACGTCCTTCCTGAGGAACAAGTCGCAAGCGCAGGCGGCGATTGCCCGGGCCTCGGGGAATTTGGGGGTGTCATCGTAGTTGAACTCCGCGAGGAGTTTCCTGCCGGAGCGTGCGACGAATTGGGCCGCCTTTTTTCCCGCGGTGATAAACACAGTCGTCTCCGGGTCGAAAGCCATTGCCAGGCGAAAGAGGTTGGCATTGAGGGGACCGCAGAGGCCTTTGTCGCCGGCGACGAGGATCACTGCCCGTTTTCCAACCTCGCGCGCTTCCATGAGCGGGTGGCTGAAATCGACAACCTGCGTCGTTGCCCGCCGTTGGATGTTGTAGACGAGTTGAGAGAAGGGGCGGCAGTTGATGGTTGCCTGCTGAGCGCGGCGCATTTTGGACGCGGCCACCATCTGCATCGCCCGGGTGATCTGGGCCGTGCTGCTGATCGATCGGATTCGCCGTCGAATGTCGCGTGTGGAAAGCATAGTCCATTCCCCAGGAGCCACCAGCGTGAAACGCTTATTTCCATGTCGCCTTGAATTCATCTGCGGCGGCTTTCAGATCGGTCTTGAGCGAATCGGTGATTTGCTTTTCCTTGCCGATCTTCTGCAGCAACTCGGGCTTACGGTCCGTGAGGTAGTCGACCAGCTTCGCCTGGAACTCCTTGATTCGGTCCACGGGCACCGTGTCGGCGTACTGGTTCTGCAGCGTCCAGATGACAGCAACCTGAATTTCTACCGGAACGGGGTCGTATTGCGGCTGCTTGAAGATTTCCATGATGCGCTTGCCGCGATCGATGAGGGCCTGGGTTTTCGCATCGAGTTCCGAGCCGAACTGGGCGAAGGCGGCCAGTTCGCGGAACTGCGCCAGGTCTCCCTTGAGCTGTCCCGCCACCTGTTTGATCGCTTTGAGTTGTGCCGAAGACCCGACTCGCGACACGGAGAGACCTACGTTAATTGCCGGACGGACACCTTGGTAGAAGAGGTCCGATTCGAGGTAAATCTGGCCATCGGTGATGGAAATGACGTTTGTGGGAATGTACGCGGAGACATCGCCGGCCTGCGTCTCGATGATCGGCAGCGCCGTCAGGGAGCCATTGCCGTACTTTTCTCCCACCCGTGCCGCGCGTTCGAGCAAGCGGCTGTGCAGATAAAACACATCGCCGGGGAACGCCTCGCGTCCGGAGGGGCGTTTCAGCACAAGCGAGACCTGGCGGTAGGCAACCGCGTGCTTGGAGAGATCATCAAAGACAATGAGCGCATCCATGGCATTGTCCATGAACCACTCGCCCATGGCGGTGGCCGCGAACGGCGCAATGTACTGGTTGGAGGCGGAATCCGAGGCGGGAGAGGCGACGACGATTGTGTAGGGCATCGCGCCGGCCTGTTCCAGCACGGAAATGACGCGGGCGACGCTCGATTGTTTCTGGCCAATGGCGACATAGATGCAGTACATGGGGCGGAAGGTCTTGTCGCCGGAAGCTTCCCCAGCCTTGTTCAGTCGGGCCTGATTGATGATGGTGTCAATGCAGATTGTCGACTTGCCGGTGGAGCGGTCGCCGATGATCAGTTCGCGCTGCCCTCGGCCGATGGGGATCATCGCGTCGATTGCCATGATCCCGGTTTGCATCGGCTGGTTGACTTGCTGTCGGCGGATAATCCCCGGCGCGAGTTTTTCAACTGGATAGCTGGTGTCGCTCTTGATGGGCCCTTTGCCGTCAACCGGCGTGCCCAGAATGTCGACGACGCGCCCCAGCAGTCCTTTTCCGACGGGGACCTGGAGCAGCTTGCCGGTGGATCGGACTTCACCGCCTTCTTCCAGTCGCGTGTAATCTCCCAGGACGATCACCCCCACCTGTGTTTCCTCCAGGCTCAGCGCCAAGCCGGTAACGCCCTCGCCCAGATCGAGCATTTCGTTGAGCATGACGTCGTCAAGGCCTTCGACCACCGCGACGCCGTCGCCGATTTCGCGGATCGTGCCGGTGTTCTGCCTGATGCCGGCTCGCTTCGTGAGGGCGATTTGTTCTTCGATTTCCTTCAGTAGGTCGGTCATAGGTCACTCATGCCTCAAAGCGTCAGCCCACCGGAGCCGCCCGGCGGTCTGCGGTTCATCAAAAGCGCGACTCGAGCGCCGCGAGTTGCCCTCGCATGCTTCCGTCGAAAACGTGCGTCCCGACCTTGATTCGCATGCCAGCGATGAGCGCAGGCTGCTCGACGAAGGTCATGCGGAGGCCTTTTCCGTACAGACGTTCGAGGTTGGATTGGATCGAGGCATGCAGTTCCTCGGAGATTGCAGTGGCGCTTTGGATGGTCGCCGTGCGGCGGACATCTTCCAGCGCGACCAGCCTGCGGAATTCCTTCAGCAGGGCGATTCGATCGTGCGCTGCCGATTCACGAATGGCCTGCGCAATCTGCAGAACCTTCGCATCCTGGAGCATTCCTTCGACGAAGCAAAAACGAAAGAGACGCCTCGCTTCTCGCCTGATGTGCTGCTTCTGTGTCATTCGGTGTCCTCCACGCTGATGGAATTACGCGGCCACCTGTTTGGCACTCTCTTCGGCCAGGCGCTTCTGGTCTTCCTCGCTGAGGACCTTCCCACTGACCGCCGCCGTGGTCATGACCACCAGGTGCCCGATCTCGCGGCGCAGCTCGCCCAGCATTTGGTCGTGTTCACGGGCGTCGTCTTCGCGGGACTTGGCGAGGAGATCCTTCGCGGCGGCCATCGCCTTGCTCGTTTCCTGTTCGAGGACTCGCGCCGCAGCGGCCCTGGCTTCCTGGATAAGCTTCGCCGCCTGTTCGTTGGCGCTGGTGAGAATGTCCTGACGCTCTTTTTCCGCGGCGGCGAGCTCCGCCTTGATTCTCTCGGCGTTGGCAAGAGAATCTGCGATGTTCTGGCGGCGCTGCTCCAGCATCTTGAGGACGGGGCGATAGGCAAAGCGGTGCAGCAGAACACAAACCACGATGAAGCTGATCGTCTGAGCCCCCAGGTGCGGCCAGTCAACGCCGAATTGCCGGGCAATGTCCTGTATCTGCCCGCCGCCGCTTTCCGCCAACAGAAGATGCATGTCCATCCGGAACTCCTGATTCCGCCGTGGGGGAAATGCCGTGCAAGCCTGGCCGGACCAGCGCTACCTGACCAGAAAAAGCGCGTAAAAGACGATCGCTTCGGCGAAGGCGATGGCCAGGATGGACTGGACGAGGATCTTCGTTGCGGCGCCCGGGTTTCGCCCGACCGCATCGGCCGCTTTCATGCCGATCAACCCCACGCCCACGGCCGCGCCCATGGCCGCGAGGCCCACGTGCACGCTGCCCGCCAACTCCGCCAACATTCCCGTGCTTCCCAAGTTCGTCAGCAATGTGTTTAGCATGTCCGGTACCTCGCTTGTGCAATATGCCCGGGGCGTCGTGCGCGGGCGGGTTTCACGATACGGCGGCTCCCTCCGCGGGTGGCGGCGCAGGGCTCTTGGGAGATTCCTCATGCTGGCAGATCAGTAAGGTGAAGACGGCCGTCAACAGCATGAAGACCATCGCCTGCACCAGCCCCACCAGTACCTCCAGGAAATAAAACGGAATCGGGAGCAGCCAACCCAGGCCTGGCACCAGCCGGCTCATGGTCTCGAGCATGTTTTCGCCCGCGAAGACGTTGCCGTAGAGACGAAAGCTCAGTGACACCGGGCGGAAGAGGATGGAGATAATTTCGAGGCAACCCGCCGCGAAGAAGACGACGATCATGAGCAGCTTCATGAAGCCCTGATTGTCTCCTTTGGGCGCGAAGAGTTCCCTGAGAAACCCGCCGACACCAACCTCGCGAAGCGCCCAGACGACCCACGCCACAAAGAAGACAAGTGCCATTGCGAGCGTAAGGTTGAGATCGGCGTTGGCGCCGCGAAAGAGAGGCTCGCTGATGGCAAACCCATGGGCTGTCTTGTGCCCCCAGCCCACCGTGCCTACGCCAGGAATGAGGCCGATCCAGTTCGCACACAAAATAAAGATAAACGTGGACGCGAAGTACCAGAATGTGCGGTCCACGAGGTGCTTCCCAATGATGCTTTCGAGAAACTTGTAAACGCCCTCGACAAGCCATTCCCAGAAATTCTGTGCACCCGTGGGAATGTCCTGCATGCGGCGAGTGGCAAATTGCGAAAACGCGATGAGGCCTACGGCCACGATCCACGTCACCACCATGGAGTTGGTAATCGGGAAACCGAAGGGGCGGGCGATCTCCACGGCGCTTTGTGAGAGTTCGTGTTCGATTTCCTGAATCGAGGTGGGTGCAGTCCCGGCCCCGATGGCGGTCGTTGGAGCAGCCGCGGCGCTCGCCCGCCACGTGCTGATGCAAAGTCCCAGCACCACGAGGATGCCGACCCCGCGCGAGACGTGGAGCAGCATGATGAGCGGGCGCCGGGATTGTGTGGTGGCTATAAACGTGTGGCCGGGCGCGATCGAAGTGGAATTATGCTGATTAATCATCGGTACGTTCCGATGCGTTGCATGCTCGACGTGACACATCATGGTCCCGGAAGGGGGGTTGAACAGCTCGTAAATTTACGTAACTGGAAGCGAAAAATTACCGGCACATTTCGTTGCACCGTGAACTCGGAGGTGAGCCCGCGCAAAGGAACACGCGTCCCGTAATATTGCTATGAATCCTCAGGTAACTTTACGAGTGCATACGGCCAAAAGCTCCCGCGAGAATGTGGCCGTACTTGGTTCCGTTTGCCGCGCCGAACTGGCAACCAGAGATCATCCCGGCATCACCCGCCTGACGCACTTCATCGAGACGTCCCGGCAGGAATTCGGCCCATCCAGAAAAGGGTATCCCATGGCTACCGCTGAAATGTCGCGTAAAACGAATGATGCATATGAAAATCTCCTGAAGAGATGCCAGTCTATCGAGCCGGTCGCAACCGCCGTGGCGTATCCCTGCGAGGAGACGGCACTCAAAGGCGCCATCGAAGCGGCAGAGGCCCGTTTAATCGCCCCGATCCTGGTGGGTCCGAAGGAGAAGATCCGCGAAGTGGCGAGGAAGGCCGGTCTGAAGATCGAGCAATATCCCGTGGAGGATATTGCCGATTCGAAAGCCGCGGCGGCGAAAGCCGTGGAATTGGTCCGCGAAGCCAAAGCCGAAGTGCTCATGAAAGGAAGCTTGCACACCGACGAGCTCATGAGCGCGGTGGTGTCCTCCGCCACCGGGCTGCGAACCGGACGCCGAATCAGCCATGCGTTTGTCATGTCTGTCGCCACGTACCACAAACCCCTCATCATTACCGATGCGGCCATCAATATTGCGCCCGACCTCGAGGACAAGCGCGATATCGTGCAGAACGCGATTGATCTTGCACACAGTCTTGGAAAGGAATTGCCCAAGGTGGGGATTCTTGCGGCGGTGGAGACGGTGAACCCCAAAATGCAGGCGACCATTGATGCTGCCTGCCTTTGCAAGATGGCCGACCGCGGCCAGATCAGCGGCGCGCTCCTGGATGGTCCCCTGGCAATGGACAATGCGATCAGCCTGGAGGCGGCCAAGACCAAGGGAATTGCCTCACCCGTCGCCGGCGACGCAGACATCCTGCTTGCGCCGGACCTTGAGTCGGGCAACATGCTGGCCAAGGAGCTGACCTTCCTGGCGAACGCGGGTGCCGCGGGCGTGGTCCTTGGAGCGCGTGTTCCCATCATTTTGACAAGCCGCGCAGACAGTGTGCGTGTCCGCATGGCCTCCTGTGGAGTCGCCGTGCTGGTGGCGCATGCCCGGCGGACAGGCCGCGTACCTGCCAAGATCTAGTCCGTTCCTCCGCGCAAGATGATGCAGAAAGGACAGCCGCCATGAGTGAAACCGTGCTGTGCCTCAATTCGGGAAGTTCCAGCATCAAGTTCCAGGTCTATGATGTCGGCCAGGGGGACGCACTGAGCCTTCGCTTCAAGGGGCAGCTCGAGGGGATCGGTGTTAAGCCTCACGCCGTCGCCAGAACCGGCGACGGGCTAATCATCGGTGAGCGGACTTTCTCCGGTCAGGATGTTCCAAACGCGGAGTCCGCCCTGCCCAGGCTCCTCATGTGGATTCGGGACCAGCTCGGCGGGCAGTTCCCCATCGTGATTGGCCATCGTGTCGTGTTCGGCGGAGCACATTACGCCGCCCCCGTCGTCATCGACGACAAGGTGATCGAGCGGCTCAGTGTTCTTGTGCCGTTGATGCCGCTCCATCTTCCGCCGGCCCTCCTGCCCATCAAGGCGATCCACGAGCGCCTGCCTGACCTGAAACAGGTGGCTGTCTTCGATACTGGATTTCATCGCGGCCACGACGAAATCGTCGAGAGACTCCCAATTCCCGACGAATTCCATCAGGAAGGCGTTCGCCGCTACGGATTTCACGGCATCTCCTACGAATATATTTCACGCCGCCTGCCGGAAGTGGCGCCGGAGGTCGCTCAGCAGCGTGTGGTCGTGGCTCACCTTGGCAGCGGGTGCTCGATGTGCGCGATGGTCTCCGGGAAAAGCGTGGACTGCAGCATGGGCTTCTCAGCACTGGACGGGCTCCCGATGGGCACTCGCCCCGGCAGGCTCGATCCGGGCGTGCTCCTCTACATGCTCCAGGTCAAAAAGATGACGGCCGCGCAGGTGGAGAAGATGCTTTTCGGCAACTGCGGGCTCAAGGGGATGTCCGGGATCAGCAATGATGTTCGAGAGCTTCTTGAGAGCAAGGAGCCCCGGGCACGAATGGCCCTGGACTATTTTTGCCTCGCGTGCGCTCGAATGGTTGCCGACCTTGCTTGCGTCCTGGGAGGCCTTGATGGTCTCGTCTTCACAGCCGGCGTCGGTGAGCACGCGGCGCCGGTCCGTGCCGCGATTGCGTCTCGCCTTGCCTGGCTTGGTCTGGCGCTGGATGCGGCGGCCAACGCCCGCCATGGCCCGTGCATTTCCGCGGAATCCAGTGGAATTGCCTGTTACGTCGTTCCCACCAACGAGGAACTCATGATCGCCCAGCATGCCCTGAAGCTGGTGCGCAGTGCGAGGTAGAAAGGGAGATTCGTGCGGGGGCGCGGCTCGCCGCTAGCACGGCACGGGAGGTTCACATGTCACAGGTCCTCATGCCCATCGACACGCGTTTGTTTGGCAAGACTGGGGAGCGGCTCGCCGAGCTGGGCTCCGGCGCACTGGGCGCGGCGGCCGATTACGCCGTGGATACATACCAGCGATCGATGATCTTCGTTGACGTGCTTCGCAAATCCGGCATGCAACAGGCGGAAATGTGCGCTCGCCCGGTCAACGCGGTGCTGATGTTTGATTACGAAGTCGTCATGCGCGGCACCGACCTGCCGCGCCCGGTGAACTACGCGCTGGTGCGCGTGATTCCGCCCAAGGATACCTCCATCGACGATACCAAGCGGCCCGTGATCGTCATCGACCCGCGAGCCGGCCAAGGCCCCGGTATCGGCGGCTTCAAACCGGTAAGTGAAATCGGGCAGGCCTTCGCGGCGGGGCATCCCGTGTACTCGATCGGTTTCGTTGCCGATCCCCTCGAAGGGCAAACCATCGAAGATATCGCCCGCGCGCACACGATCTTCATCGAGAAGGTCATCGAACTACAGCCCAGGGCACAGGGAAAACCCATGATTTTCGGCAACTGCCAGGCGGGGTGGCACCTGATCATGGCGGCGTGTTTGCGCCCCGACCTGGTAGGACCGCTTTGCCTTGCGGGCGCGCCCCTGTCTTACTGGGGCGGAGTACGCGGGAAAGATCCGATGCGCTATACCGGCGGGTTGATAGGCGGCACCTGGATCTCACGCCTCATCAGCGACCTTGGCGGTGGCATCTTCGATGGCGCCTGGCTTATCTCCAACTTCGATAACCTGAACCTCGCGAATACCTATTGGACCAAGCAGTACCACGTGTGGGCGAACCCCGAGAAGGAGGAGAAGCGGTACCTCGAGTTTGAAAAGTGGTGGGGCGCCTTCGTGCATCTCCGCGGTGATGAACTGCAGTACATGGTGGACAACCTCTTCGTCGGCAACAAGCTCTCTACCGGGCAGATCGTAACACAGGACGGTGTGCGCCTCGATATCCGCAGCATCAAGACGCCGATCCTCTGCTTCTGCTCCAAGGGAGACAACATCACGCCGCCACAGCAGGCCCTGGGATGGATTCTCGACAATTACGAAAACGTCGACCAGATTCGTGAGCACGGACAGACGATCCTTTACTGCATGCACGAAACTGCGGGTCACCTCGCGATATTTGTCGGCACCAAAGTCGCTGCAAAGGAACATTCTGAGTTCATCAACTACATGGACCTGATTGACGGAATTCCGCCGGGACTCTACGAGATCGTCATCACAGAGAAGAAAGAGGGCGATCCCGGCGGCGAATTGCTGGAAGGTGACTTCAACGTCCGCATTGAGGCACGAACGCTCACGGATCTCCTGGAAATGGGCGGCAACACGCTGGAGGATGAATGCGAATTTGAGACCGTGGCACGCGTCTCCGCAATCAACAACGCAGTTTATACGGCCATTGTCCAGCCCTGGGTCCGGGCGATCGTCACACCCCAAATTGCCAATGCGGTGCTCGCCTCCCAACCCCTGCGCGTGAAGTACGCAATGTGCTCCGACAAGAATCCCGTCGTGCGGTCGATGGCGCCCCTGGCCGAGCGAGCGCGCGAGAACCGCAAGCCCATCCACCCGGATAACGTATTCGTCAAGCTGCAGGAGCAGGTCTCCGAATACATCACGGAATGCCTCGAAACCACCACGCAGCTCCGCGATCAGTTCCAGGAAGCCATTTTCCACGCAGTTTACGGCTCGCCCTGGCTGCAGGCTTTTGTCGGCCTCAAGCCGCAGGGTGGTCCGCCGCGACCAAAACCAGGCATTTCCCCGGAACAGCACGCAGCCCTCGCGGCGAAGGCAAAGCAACTGCGGGCGAACATCGATAAAGGCGGTCCGCTGGAAGCCGTCGTGCGAGCCGGGGTCTACATTGCCCAGGCCCAGGCTACCGTCGACGCGCGCTCCTTTGAAATGCTCCGCCGCATTCTGAAGGAATTTTCGCACATTGATTTGCCGCGGTACAAGGCGGTGGTCCGTGAGCAATGGAGCACGTTGGTCATTGCGGAACGCGAGGCCATCAATGCACTGCCCAAGCTGCTTCCGGACGATGCGGCGACTCGACGGAAAATGTTTGAACTTATCAAGCTGGTCCGAAATGCGGCCGGACCGCTGTCGGGCGAGGCCAAGCGCCGGCTGGATGAAGTCGAAGAAATCTTTACGGGCAAGATCTCCGGAACAACGAGCGAGCAACCCGCCGACCAGCAATCTCTGACCAATGCTTCGCCATGATCCGCCTGCCGAAGGACCTCTCGACCCGCCTCCGGCGCTAGCGCATTACCTCTCGACCGATCCGGGTTCTCCCGTACGTGGATAAGCATCGATTCCGCCCACGAAACATTTCTCAAGGGAACATTTTATGAAGACGACCGCCGGACGTTGGTTCGCGACCTTGACAGCCGCTGCTCTGTTCCTGGCTGCCGGCATGTTGTCGGGATGCGCCGAAACGGAAAAAGTGGACAACTATGCAGTGCAGCGCCGCAGTGTGGATGGACTGCCCCAAGTCACCGCGACGAGTTCCGAGGAGGCCCAGGTCAAGGTGCTGGCGGTTGATTACTCCACGCATGCCATCGCCCTCGCCGGCGACAGCGGCGAGACGCACATCTTCCACGTCGACGGCGACGTCCGGAACCTCCACCAGATCAAGCAGGGAGACTCGGTGAAGGTGAAATACGAAGAGGTGCTGAATGTCTCTGTTCGGAAAATCGGTGCGCCCCTCACCACCACGGAGTTGGTCAGCCTGGAGCGCGCACCCGCGGGAACAAAGCCCGGGCTCGTCGCCGTGCGAACAGTCGAAACGCTGGCCTCGGTGCAAGCGATCGACCACTTGGCTCGCACCGCGGTGTTGAAGATGCCCTCAGGCACGATCGCGCATGTGTCCGTGAGCCCGAAATTGCCGGAGTTTGACAAGGTTCAGGCCGGCGATCAGGTCATTTTCGACTACACCGAAGCACTTTCCATCACCGTATCCAGTTCCGACCAATGATGCATGGAGGACCTGGTCACAGAACTCGCGAGGCAGCGCGATTACCTGGCAAATCTCTGATCCACAGGCGTTCCGTGGGGCCGGGCAGGATGTACGCATGATGACCAAACGCAAGGCACTGGTCGTTTTGGAAGCAGGTGCGTTGCTTCTGAAATTCTCTTTCTATGATGCGTCCCCGCCAACACCGATCCTGATCGCGCGCGGGCAATTCACCAGCTGCGACTCCCGCGCCGAGTTCAATGTCGCAGATGACCAGGGCGTCATCCTCGCACATGAAACAGTTAACTGTTCGAACGGCGGCATCAATAAAACCCAGGCATTCGAGCATCTCGTCAATTGGCTCAACGCGGAATTCGGCGCCCACCTGGCAATCGCGGCTGTCGGCCACCGCGTAACGCACGGCGGAGTGGCCTTGCCCCAACCGGCGCTCCTTCACCCCGAACTCCTCGACCGCCTGAAGGCCCTCGTGCCGCTGGCGCCGCGACACCAGGCTCACAATCTGGCCGGCATTGAGGCTGTGTGCCACTTGCGCCCCGATCTTCCGCAGGTCGCTTGTTTCGATACAGCCTTCCACCGCGGACGCAGCGATGCCGCCGAGCGATATGGGCTGCCCGAAAAATTGTTCCAGCGCGGCCTCAGAAGATGGGGATTCCACGGACTCGCCTATGAATCCGCCGCGGCCCATTTCTCCAGGATCGCTCCCGCGCTCGCCATCGGGCGTGTGATCGCCGCCCATCTCGGCGATGAGACCAGCATCTGCGCAATGAGAGGCGGACGCTCCATCGATGTTTCCGCCGGGTTCTCCATCCTCGAAGGATTGCCCGGCGCCCGGTCTTCCGGAACCATCGATCCCGCCGCCATTCTCTACCTGCTCCCCGAAATGCCGGCATCTCAGATTGAGACCCTTCTTTACGAGCAGGGCGGACTCCTCGGCGTTTCACACCTCAGTGGCAACATGAAGGACCTTCTCTCCAGCGGCGAGGCCAATGCCGTTGCCGCGGTGGAATTCTTCGTGTATCGCACGGTTCGCGAGATCGGTTCCATGGCCGCTGCTTTGGGCGGACTCGATGTTCTGCTCTTCACCGATACCTGGGGGGAAACCTGCCCCGAAATCCGGGAGCGGATTTGCCGCGGGCTCTCTTGGCTCGGCATCACTCTTGAACTCCGCGCAAATCACCGCGGCGAATCCTGCATCTCCAAGCCCGGGCGATCGCCCTCGGTCTGGATCGCCCCCTGCGATGTCCACAACATTATCGCTGTTCATTCCGTCCGGCTCGTCGGGATGGCCACGCCCAGGCTGATCCACAGGCCCGCCACGCGGGACAATCCCGCATGAATCGCTTTCTCGCCGCTGCAGCGGCTCTCCAATCCGGTCGCAAAGCCCGCCCCGCATGCCACGCCCTTTCAAACCACGACCAGCCCATGCTTGATGGCGAAGAGAATCAATTCCGCGTTGTTATGCAGGCCGAGTATGTCCATCATGTGGTATTTGTGGAATTCCACCGTCCGCGCCGAAATATCCAGCAACGTCGCGATTTCCTTCGCGGATCTTCCCTCGGCCAGCAATTGCAGTATTTCCCGCTGCCGCGAGGTCAAGGCGGTCGCCGGTTCTTCCCCGGCGCTCGGGCCCGTTCGCATCGCATGCAGAATCTCCCCCGTCAACGACGGCGTGATATACACGTTCCCACTCAGCGCCGTTCGGATCGCCAGGATCAGCTCCCCTGGCGCTGCGTGCTTGAGCACAAATCCCGACGCCCCCGCTTCCAGAGCACGCCGTGCATACGCGACCTCCTGGTGCATCGTTAAAAACACTGCCTTCATCCGAGGCATTTCCTTGCGCAATTGGATGAACGCGTCGATGCCGTTCAATCGCGGCATTGCAATGTCCGCCACGATGATGTCCGGCTGCAGCCGCTTCGCTTCGTCAATCATTGCCCGCCCGTTCTCGACCACCCCCAGCAGCTGAAATTCCTCCGAAAGAAGCGACCGCAACCCTTCAACCACGATTCGGTGATCGTCTGCAAGTAGCACGCGTGGACGGTTCATAAAATTCCTTCCATTAGCGGAACCCACGCCACAACAAGTGTCCCCTCGCCCAGGCTGCTTTCCACAAGACATGTCCCTCCCATCAGCCGCGCCCGCTCTCTCATGCTCGCCAGCCCCAGGCCTGGCCTGCTCCGATGCTGTGACGGATCGAATCCCACGCCGTCGTCCTGCACGATCAGTTGCACGCCGCCCTCCACACCCCACAACAAAACGTCCACGGCCGTAGCCCTTCCGTGCCGGACCGCATTGTTCAGCGATTCTTGTGCGATTCGAAAGAGGCCGATCGCCATATCGCAGGGAATCCCGTCCGGAAGTTGACGCACCGACATCCTCGTGGCGATCGTTTCCCTCCGCGAGAACTGGTCGCACTCCGCTTTCAGTGCATCCACCAGGCCCAGGTCAATCACGGCCGATGGGTGCAGCTGATGCGAGAGTGCGTGAATATCTTCGCTCAACTCCACCAGCCCCTTGCGCAATCCTTGCAGGAGTTCCCCCGCTTCCGTTTCCGGCGACACCGCACGCTCCGCCCGGCCCGCATCAATGGCCAGCCGCGCCAGGCGCTGCGTTATATCGTCATGCAGATCTCTTGCGAGGCGCGCACGCTCCTCTTCTTGCGCGTGAATCAGCCGCCCGCTCAAGTCTCGCGCAGCACGCTCCGCTTCAATTTGCTCCGTCAGATCCACGCACGATCCGATGAACCCGCAGAATTTCCCTTCCACGTCCATGCGCGGAACGCCGTTGTTCGTTATCCACCGGTAGGATCCATCATGTCGCCGCAGCCGGCATTGCGCAACGAACGGCTTCCGCTCCTCAAACGCCCGTTCGTACGCACCCAGGAATTCCGCCAGGTCTTCCGGGTGAATGCCCGCCGTCCATCCCTTTCCCGCCTCCTGCTCCATGGTCCGTCCCGTGAACTCCCGCCACGGCTTGTTCACGAACGACCACAGATTCTCTGCATCCGACATCCAGATCAGCGCCGGCGCCGAATCGGCAATGCTCCGAAACCGCGTCTCGCTTTCACGCAGCGAATCCTCCGCCTCTTTCCGCTCTGAAATGTCCCGTACAAAGCCGGTGATCATGTGCTGCCCTCCCACCTTCGTGTCGCTCAGCGATAGCGCGATCGGGAAGGTCATTCCGTCCTTTCTCCTGCCCGTCAGCTCCTGTTCGTGGCCGATGATTATTCCTTGCCCGGTGCGAAGGTAATCCAAAAGGAATTGGGCATGCCGAGAAGAATGCGGTTCGGGCATCAGAACATCGACGTTGAGCCCGGTCATTTCCCCTCGCCCGTACCCGAAGATCTGGTCCGCCATCATGTTGGAGGACTTGATCACCCCCGCCGTATCGATCGTGATAATCCCTTCTGCCGCCGTCTCCAGGATCGAATGCAGCATCGCTTCGCTGTGTTGCAATGCCCGGTTCGATGAGTTGCGCGTCAGCGCGTGCGTAAAGAGGTGGCCCACCAGTTCAAAGCGGCCGATTGTCTTCTTTGTCCACCGCCGCACGGTTCTCGTTGATGCGAAGGAAAGGCAGCCAAGCCACTCCTCCGTTGTCACCAGCGGTACCACCACGGTTGATTGCGTTTCGTACTGCCGGAATACCTCCCGATCCTGCGCTGCTTCCGGCGGAAGGTCTTCCATCCTGCCAATGGCCACTGTTTTCCGTGCGCGAGCCTGTTCATAAACCCAGGGAAAGAAGGAACGCGCATCCATTCGCCTGTAGATCGGCGGAGTTCCGTTGCTGCCATGGAGCCATTTGCTTTCCCGAAGCAGTCTCTCGTCCGGCGCCTCTTCGAGCGACGCAAGGGGCGTGCGTTCATACACGTGGGTCAACAACATCTCGCCCGGGCTATTCGGGCAGTTCTGCCACAACGTCGAGCGGTCCAGCCCGAATCCCTCGCACAATAGCCGCTGCGCCCGCTCCAGCGCGAGGTCAATCTGGTCTGTCGGCAGGTGAACGAATTGCGTCGACATCTCGCAAATCAGTTGCTCAAACCACGCCTTGCGCTTCCTCGCATAGGACTGCATCTGCGCATCCTCCGCGAAGCTGAATTGCCAGATCCATCAACACTTGCAGACGCTCTGCGCCGCCTTACCCCGCTCCGCTTCGGCGGCCTTCTTGCGCTCCGGAGACCCGTCTGCCGGGACAGACTGCCAGTCAGCGATGTCGCAGCCATTATCTTCTACGTGCAACATGCAATTGTACTGATAATTATCCCTTAAGCGAGAAGTCATTCTCATATTTTGAATCCTTGTGGTGTTTTTTCGATCGAAAACTCGTAATCTTTCGCGTGACTTGGCAGCTCGAGGGCGGGTACAGGTGGTCCCCGGAACTTCACTTGAGGGGAAATGCCATGGCAGACCACCGCCCGGACGAAGGAAAACTCAGTACCAAACAATACGAGAAAGACCTACGTCGTTTGCAGACAAAGCTTTGCGATCTCCAGGCCTGGGTTAAACATAAGGGCCTCCGCGTCATCATTGTCTTTGAAGGCCGGGATGGGGCTGGCAAAGGGGGTACGATCCGCGCCATCACGGAACGCGTCAGTCCGCGCATTTTTCGCGTGGTCGCCCTTCCAGCCCCGTCCGATCGTGAGAAGTCCCAAATGTACATGCAACGCTTCATGCAGCATTTCCCCGCTGCCGGGGAAGTGGTCATCTTCGACCGCAGTTGGTACAACCGCGCCGGCGTGGAACGCGTCATGGGATTTTGTTCCAATGAACAATACAAACGCTTCCTTGAACTCTGCCCCGTTACTGAACGCTTCATCGTCAACTCCGGCATCATCCTCATCAAGTATTGGCTGGAAGTCAGCAACAAAGAGCAGGAACGCCGCTTTCTCGCCCGCATCGAAGACCCCCTGCGTCAGTGGAAACTCAGCCCGATGGACCTCCCTTCCCGCACACGCTGGTACGACTACTCGCGCGCGCGGGACGACATGTTGAAAGCGACCGACACGAAACATGCGCCCTGGCACATCCTGCGCTCCGATGACAAAAAGCGCGCCCGTCTCAACTGCATCTCCCACCTCCTCAAATCGATTCCCTACCGGCAGCTCCCCCGCGAAAAAATAAAACTCCCCGACCGCCTGAGAAACGGCGAATACGATGACCAGAAATCTCTCCGCAAACGTCGCTTTGTCCCGCAGAAATACTGACTTCCACTCGCTGCGCCGAAACCTTGCTTATTCGCACGGAACTTGCATCCTCGAGACGCGTAAGTCCCGACGACCCCACGGGTTTGCGTATCCCCCTTCGCCGGTAGTTTTCATCCCTCAACCTCGTAATCTTACGAGTTACCCTCCTCCACCCCTTCACGTATATCTACACCCGGCCCACGACTTATCTGCATGTTCGAGCGACCTGCGATTCCGTCATGTCTCGCGTCCTCGTCGCTTCGTGTCATGCAACGAGGCTTTCGTCCCATCTGGGAGCAGCCATGACCAAGGCCGTCGCGTACCTCGCAGTTCCACTTTGGTTCGCCGCAGCTTCCGCCGGCTGCCACCTCGACCAATGGTTCCACAACGGGTTGAAGCTCGGCCCCAACTACGCGCCTCCTCCCGTTCCTCTCTCCACGAACTGGATAGATTACCAATCTCCCACCTCCACATCTCCCGCCGCAACTCAACCCGCAACCCAGCCGGCCGTTGCCCCAGCCGCTGCCGATCTCGCCTCCTGGTGGACCGTCTTCAATGATCCTGTGCTCGACTCTCTGATGCACGACGCCTACGCCCAGAACCTCACCCTGCGTTCCGCCGGTGAACGCATCATTGTCGCCCGCGCCGGTCGCGACATCGCCGTGGGCAGCCTTTTCCCTCAGTTCCAGGAAGCCGCTGGCGCTTACAGTTGGAACAAAGTAAGTGACCGCACGCACCTCCACCCCTCCGACCAGTGGTTCCAGGATTCGAACGTCGGGTTTAACGTCGGCTGGGAAATCGACTTCTGGGGCCGCTATCGCCGCGCGATCGAATCCGCCGACGCCGCCCTCAATGCCTCTATCGCCGATTACGACAACGTGATGGTCCTTCTCCTTTCGGATGTCGCCACCAACTACGTCCGGTACCGCACCTACCAGGTACGCCTCCTCCTCGCGCGGCAGAACGTCGAGATCCAGCGCCAGTCCTACGAACTTGCACAGACCAACTTCAAAGCCGGCGCCACCACCGAACGCGACGTCCAGCAGGCGAGGCAGGTCTACGAACAGACCCGCGCCCTGATCCCCGTCTTCGAAGTGGGCATCCGCCAGTCCAATGACGCCCTTTGCGTTCTTCTCGGCATCCCCGTCCGCGATCTCTCCGATCGCCTCGGAAACTCCGCCGCCATCCCCGCCGCTCCCCCCATCATCAATGTCGGCATCCCCGCCGACCTCCTCCGCCGCCGCCCTGACGTCCGCCAGGCCGAACGCCTCGCCGCCTCGCAGTCTGCGCTCATCGGCGTCCAGGAGGCCAACCTCTATCCCCGGTTCTTTCTCAATGGCACGATCGGCGTCGACGCCGAAAGTTTCCACGGCATGTTCCACACCCCCGGAAGCGTCGCCGGTTCCTTTGGACCCTCGTTCCAGTGGGACATCCTCAATTACGGTCGCATCGAAAACGCCGTCACCGCCCAGCAGGCCGTCTTCCGCGATTACATCCTTCGCTTCCAGCAGACCGTCCTGACCGCCAACCAGGAAGCCGAAGATGCCCTGATCGCCTTTGCCAAATCCAAGGAGCAGGAAGCTTACGAAACCGAAAGCGTGGCCGCCGCAAAACGCACCGTCCAGATTACCTACGACCAGTACCGCCACGGCGCCATCGACTTTACCCCCGTCTTCATCTTCGAAACCACTCTCACTCAGCAGGAAGACGCCCTCGCCGTCACCCGCGGCAACATCGTCCTCAGCGCCATCAATCTTTACCGCGCTCTGGGTGGTGGCTGGGAAGCCCGCCTCGCCCCTGAAGGATTCCCTGCTCCTTCAACCACCGCGCCCGCCTCGCAACCCACCCCCCTCCAACCCGGCGACGTCCTCTCGCCGCCGGTCCTTACCCCCGCGACCAACCCCTCCTGACCCCTTCATCCATGCACCTCCTTCCCGAGGAGTTCACATGCGATCTCACCATCCGGCCGTTCGATCGGCAAATAGCCGTCTCCTTTTCTGCGCCGCCCTCTCTGCGGGAACACTCCTGGCGCTTGCCGCCTGCGAACCCGCGACCATCGCCCCTCCGCCCGCGCCGCCGAAAGTCACCGTCGCCCACCCCGAGGTTCGCCAGTACACCGAGGCCGACGACTACAACGGTTGGATCAGCGCAGACAAGTCCGTCGAAATCCGCGCCCGCGTCAGTGGCGAACTCATGAAGATCAACTTCACCGATGGCCAGATCGTCCAGAAAGACCAGCTCCTCTTTCAGCTCGATCCGCGCCCCTTCCAGGCCGACGTCGCCCGCGCCACCGACCAGCTCCACATCTATCAGGCCCAGGTGGTCGCAGCCCAAAAAGAGGAGGCCCGCCTCAAGGAACTCCTCGCCAAGGGCGGTTCCAGCCAGAGCCAGGTTGACAAGGCCGAGGCCGACCGCATCTCTCTCGAGGCGCAGGTCGAAGGCGCTACCCACGAAATCGACCGTGCCAAGCTCAATCTCGAATACTCCAGCATCACCGCCCCCTTCACCGGTCGCATCAGCAGTTCCTCCCTCAGCGAAGGCAACCTCGTCAATGCCGGCGGCAGCGTCCCCGTCCTGACCACCGTCATTTCCATTGACCCCGTCTACGTGAACTTCACCGTGGACGAACGCGCGATGCAGCGCTACCAGCGCATGAGGCCCGCCAATAGAACCGGCCAGGATGCCCTCTCCGGCGCACTCAAATCCTCCAAACTCCCCTTCCTCTTCCAACTCGAAACCGAGGATGGCTTCCCTCACGGCGGCATTCTTGATTTCGTCGACAACCAGGTCGATCAGCAAACCGGCACCATCAACGTCCGCGGCACCGTCGCCAATCCCAATGGTCTCTTCGTCCCCGGTTCCCGCGTCAAAATCCGCGTCCCTCTCGGCGCTGCCAGGGACGTCATCCTTGTGCCCGATTCCGCCGTCCTCAGCGATCAGGACAAACGATACGTCCTCGCACTCGACGATAAAAATGTCGTCCTCCGCCACGATATCAACCCCGGTCGGCTTCTCGACGACGGCATGCGCATCGTCCTCCCCGGCGCCGCCGGAAAAGAGCTCTCCCCCGCCGACTGGATCATTGTCCTCGGCATCCAGTCCGCTCGCGTCAACTACGCCGTTGAGCCCGTCAAACCCACCACTCAGCCCGCAGCCACGGTCGCCAGCGAGTGACCCCGGCATTTCTTGATCCCGAGGTGTTCCGTGATTTCCCACTTCTTTATCGACCGCCCCATCTTCGCTTCGGTTCTCTCCATCGTCTTCCTGATCGTCGGCTTCGTCGCTCTCGCGGAACTCCCCATCGCCCAATATCCGGAAGTCGCTCCACCCACTGTTCAGGTCACCGCGACCTATCCCGGCGCCAGCGCCCGGACCGTCGCCGACACCGTCGCCACGCCCATCGAACTCCAGATCAACGGCGTCGAACGCATGCTCTACATGACCAGCCAGGCCACCAACGACGGCCAGCTCAATCTCAACGTCACCTTCGAACTCGGTACCAACCTCGATATGGCCCAGGTGCTTGTCCAGAACCGCGTCTCCATCGCACTCGCCAGCCTCCCCGAAGAGGTCAAACGCATCGGCGTCACCACCAAAAAGAAATCCCCCTCCATCCTCCTCTGCGTCAACCTCATTTCCCCCGACAACCGCTACGACCAGCTCTACCTCTCCAACTTCGCCACCCTTAACGTCAAGGACGATCTCGCACGCATCAAGGGTGTCGGCGACGTCTCTTTCCTCGGGCCGCGCGACTACTCCATGCGCATCTGGCTCGATCCCGACCGCCTCGCCTCCCTCCAGATGACCACCTCCGACGTGATCAAGGCCATTCAGGAACAGAACGTCCAGGTCGCCGCCGGACGCATCGGCCAGCCCCCGATCCCCGCCTCCGCCAACGTCCCCTTCGACCTCCCCATTAACACCCAGGGACGCCTCATTTCCGAAGAGCAGTTCGAAAACATCATCGTGAAGACCGGCTCGCAGGGGCAGAACGTCTACCTCCGGGATGTATGCCGCAAGAAGACATACGACGCTGATGGAAATGTGATCCAGAAAGGCGTCGAGCTCGGCGCCAAAAATTACGACGTCGCCTCTTTCCTCGGCGACCATAAAGACAAACGCTATCCCGCCTGCACGCTGGCCCTCTTCCAGCTCCCCGGCTCCAACGCTTTGGAAACCGCCGACGCCATCAAGGTCAAGATGGAGGAACTCAAGTCCCGCTTCCCTGCCGGCATCGACTACCGCATCGTTTATGACACCACCGTGTTCGTGAAGGAATCCATCTCCAGCGTCTATCACACCCTCCTCGAAGCCTTCGTCCTCGTCTTCGTCGTCGTCCTCATCTTCCTCCAGAATTGGCGCGCCACCATCGTCCCCATGGTCGCCGTCCCCGTCTCCCTCATCGGCACCTTTGCCGTCATGGCCCTCATGGGCTTCTCCCTGAACAACCTCTCCCTTTTCGGCCTCGTCCTCGCCATCGGCATCGTCGTCGATGATGCCATCGTCGTTGTCGAAAACGTCGAGCGCCTCATGGCCACAGGCCTCAGCCCGCGCGACGCCTCCTTCAAGGCCATGGACGAAATCACCGCCCCGATCATCGCCATCTCCCTCGTTCTCTGTGCCGTCTTTGTCCCCACCGCTTTCATGGCGGGCATCTCGGGTCAGTTCTTTAAACAATTCGCGCTCACCATCGCCGTCTCCACGGTCATCTCCTGCTTCAACTCGCTCACCCTCAGCCCCGCCCTCTGTGCCCTCATGCTGAAACCGCATGCCCACGGTGGCGGCCATGCGGAGGCCCTCCCGAAGCTCGGCGTCGCCATCATCTGTGGATTGATCGCCTACCTCTTCGCCCTCTCCCGCATCGCGCCCCTCTTTGGAATCCATCTCGGCGGTCACGGCGAGGAAGTCGCCACCACCGGCTCTTCCGTCCTCATCCTCAAGATCTCCACGTTCGCCGCCGGCTGTGTCGTCGGCTACTTCCTCGGGTACGTCGTCAACCTCGTCCTCGGCCTCTTCTTTATGGGCTTCAACAAGGCCTTCGACCTCGCCATCAACGCCTACGGTAAAACCGTCGGTCTCCTCCTTAAACTCTCACTCCTCGTGCTCGTCATCTATGGCGGCCTCCTCTTCCTCGTCGTCTTGGGTTTCAAGGTTGTCCCCGTCGGCTTCATCCCTGATCAGGACAAGGGCTACCTCGTCGTCAACGCGCAGCTCCCCGACGGCGCCAGCGTCCCGCGCACCGAAAAGGTCGTCACGCGCCTCTCTCAGATCGCCAGAAATACCCCCGGTGTCGCTTACACCATTGACGTCCCCGGCTATTCCACCCTCCTCTCCACCAACCTCACCAACGTCGGCGGCATGTTCATCGTCCTCGCCCCGTTCGAAGAGCGTGCCGGACATCCCGAGCTCAGCGCCCAGTCCGTCCTCCGCTCCCTTCGCAAACAATTCGCGGAAGTCCTCGACGCCCGTGTTGCCGTCTTCAATGCTCCGCCCGTCGACGGCATCGGCTCCACCGGCGGCTTCAAACTGCAGGTCCAGGACAAGCGCGCTGCCGGCCTGCGCTCCCTCCAGGGCGCCGTCCAGAACCTCGCTCGCGAAGGCAATCAGGACCCCCGCCTCGCCGGCCTCTTCTCCAGCTTCTCCGTCAACCAGCCCCAGCTCTTTATCGACGTCGACCGTGAAAAGGCCAAGGCACAGGGCGTCGCACTCGACGACATCTACAAGACCCTCCAGGCCTCCCTCGGCTCCTTCTACGTCAATGACTTCACCTTCCAGAACCGCAACTGGCAGGTCAACGTCCAGGCGGATCCCAATTTCCGCCTCCGCGTTCAGAACATCGCCTCCCTCCAGGTCCGAAACGCTGCCGGCGAACGCGTCCCCCTCAACACACTCGTCAATGTCCGCGACGACTCCGGCCCCGCCGTCGTCAACCACTACAACCTCTACCCCTCCGCCGAAATCAACGGCGCCACCGCCCCCGGCATCTCCTCCGGCCAGGCCATCGCCATTATGGACAAGCTCGCGGATGAAAATCTTCCCTCCACGATGGGGTACGAATGGACCGAACTCACCCTCCAGCAGATCCTCGCATCCAAGGACCTCATTACCAAGCTTGTCTTCCCCCTCGCCGTCGTGTTCGTTTTCCTCGTTCTTTCCGCGCAGTATGAAAGCTGGTCCCTTCCCGCCGCCATCATCCTGATCGTCCCCATGTGCATCCTCGCCGCCTTCGTCGGCGTCATGATCGCCCATCTCGACAACAACATCTTCGTCCAGATCGGCCTCGTCGTTCTCATCGGCCTCGCTGCCAAGAATGCCATCCTCATCGTCGAATTCTCCAAGCAACTCGAAGACCAGGGAAAACCCACCCGCGAAGCAACCATCGAAGCCTGCCGCCTTCGCCTCCGCCCCATCCTCATGACCTCCTTCGCCTTCATCCTCGGCGTCGTCCCCCTCGTCCTCGCCAAGGGCGCCGGCGTCGAAATGCGCCACACCCTCGGCGTCGCCGTCTTCTCCGGAATGCTCGGCGTCACCGTCTTCGGCATCTTCTTCACCCCTGTCTTCTACTCCGTCATCCGCTGGATGACGAAAAAATCCTCAGCCAAAGTCCCGGCTGAACCGCAGGCCAAGGAAGCCATCGTCGCCCCCATCGGCACCCCATTGAACACCTTGCCCATCAAGCCTGGAGCCTCATGACCCCGCTCCGCTCCAAAATCTCCATCAAATGGATCATGCCGCCCCTCCTGGTGCTGCCCGTCATCATCGTTTCCCTCGTCCTCATCACCCTCCATTATCAAACCAGCCGCCGCTCCATCGACGAACTCGCCGATCAAAACACGCAGCAGATCCACCGCAACATCGAAGAGCATCTCTCCCGGCTCATCGACCTCCCGCCCGCCATCAATGTCCTCAACCGCCACATGCTCGAAACCGGGGAGCTCTCCTTTACCGATATGGAGCACAACCGCCTCTCCCTTTTTCAGACCCTCACCACCTTCCCCACCGTCAGCAGTATCGTTATTGGCACTGCGGCCGGCCGTGCTACCTGGGTCATCCGATACCCGGGCGAATCCACCTACGAGTATGCACTCAAGGCAACTCCCACCTCCAACATGCAGGAGCACACTTTGGCCGGGGATGGTTCCATCTCCGGCCCTCTTCTCGGTGACTACACCTTCCATCCCGATCAACGCCCGTGGTATCTCGCCGCCGCCCGTGCCGGCGCTCCGACCTGGGGCGATGTCTACATCTGGGTCCGGCATGGAGAAGCCACCTGCCTCGGCATCCCTTACGTCGATCCCGTCTTCTCCCCAGACCACCACCTGCTCGGTGTCATCAACGTCGAGCTCACTCTCTCCGATATCTCGACCTACCTCGCCAAGACCCCGGTCGGCAAAACCGGCAAATCGTTCATCATCGATCGCAACGGTGAACTCGTCGCCAACAGCGTGGGACTTCTCTGCAGAACACGGGATCTCAAGCGCCTCCCCGCACGCGATCTCGCCGACCCCTGGATCTCCGCCGTCGCCAGGCAACTCCATGAACAACCTGGATCCTTCGCCCATATCCTCGGCAACCGCCACACCACGATCTTTGTCGACCAGCCTCTCCGTGTCGTTGCCTCTCCTTTCACCCGCACCAATCTCAGTTGGCTCATCGTCACCCTCGCCCCCGACAGCGACTTCCTCGGGCCGATCCAAAGCGCCCGCAATCGCAGTATCACGATCGGTGTCATCATCGTCCTCCTCATGATCCTCGCGAGCATCGCCACCGTCGCCGCCATGCTCAGGCCCGTCCTCAAGCTCGTCCACCACGTCAAGGCCGTGGGAGAGGGAAAACTCGGCGAGAAAATCCACCTCACCGACAATCTCGAAATGGTCCAGCTTTCCCAGGCAGTCAATGAAATGGTCGATGGCCTCAGCGATCGTATGCGCCTGCGCCATGCCCTCAACGTCGCCATGGATGTCCAGCAATCCCTCCTCCCCGGCTCCACGCCCGCCGTCCAGGGCGTTGATGTCGCAGCCTTCTCCAAGTATTGCGACGAAACCGGCGGCGATTATTACGATTACCTCGATGTCGCTGGCCTCGGCGAAAATACCCTCGTCGTCGCCCTCGGCGACGTCATGGGCCACGGTGTCGCCGCCGCCATGCTCATGGCCACCGCACGCGGAATGCTCCGCTCCCGCGTCCGCGTCCCCGGATCCCTCGGCGACCTCCTCACCCACGTCAATGACCTCCTCGTCGCCGATACCGGCGGCACCCGCTTCATGACCATGCTCGTCGGCGTCATCGATACCGACACCAACACCATGCGATGGGCCAGCGCCGGCCATGATGCGCCGTTTATCTACGACCCCGCCATCGACTCCTTCCCCGACATCCCCGTCCCCGCCGGTCTCCCCCTCGGCATCATGCAGGGCCAGCCCTACGAGGAATCCCCCTCCATCTCCTTCCGGCCCGGCCAGGTCTTGCTCATCGGCACCGACGGCATCTGGGAAGCCCGCAATCCCAGCGAGGATGAATTCGGCCGCGAACGCCTCAAGCAGGCCATCCGCGAACTCGCAGACCGCAGCGCCCGCGAAATCCAGGCCGAACTCTTCAACCGCCTCAAACAATACTGCGCCGGCAATACCATCGCCGACGACGTCACGTATGTCGTCATCAAGTTCACTGAAAAAGCCACCAAAACCGCCACCGCGGCAGACACCTTCGCAACCTCAACCCACTGAAGGAATCGCCATGCGCTCCCCTCGCCCCCTCTCATTACCCATCGCGCCGAGGCGCCTGAATTCAACGCTGCTTGTGGCCGCGTTCCTCGGTGTTCACGTTTGACCAGCAAAGGAGATCCTCATGCAGCGCACTCTCACGTCCGCCCTCCTCCTTACCGTCGTCTGCATGCTGATGCCGGCCTGCGCGCAGCCCAAAGTCCCCGAAGACCTCGCCGGAAGCCTCCGCAGCGCCCAATCAGACCTCAACGGCGCTCGCGATGCCGTCGTCCGAACCACCCAGTCCCTCAAGGATCTCCGCGACAACCGCGGTTCCAACGTCCAGCCGCAGTATCAGGCATTCGCCGACGCCCTCTCCGCTCTCGAGGCCAAGGTCGGCGGTGCCCAGGTTTCCAAGGAAATTACCGACGACAAGGCACAGGTCTTCTTCAGCAGGTGGGAACAGCAGATCAACCAGATCCAGGATCAGGACGTCGCCCAATCCGCTCGCGAACGCCAGCAGGACGTCATCAATTCCTTCCAGAACCTGAAAAACAAGATCGCCCTCCTCCGCACCGCCTACCGCGATTATTACGCCAGTTGCGTCGATGTCCGGAACACCATGTCCAATGACCAGACCTCCACCGGCGCCGAGATCGCACGACCTGCAATCAACGCTGCCATCACCAAGTCCCCCGCAGTTCTCGACCGCATCAGCCAGGTCAACAAAACCGTCGACGAGATGGTCGGCCCCTGAACCGCGACTCCCCGGCAACGCCCCCGATATCGAGGGGCGTTGCTGTTGACTTTGCCCGCGCCCGTGGCCCGCCGCGTTCGCCCGGGATTCTTTGAATTGCGTTGGAGAACCCATGTTCAGCAAACCTGCCCGAACATTTGCCCTGGTCGCTGTCTTCCTCAACGCCCAGACCACCGCACTCCTCGCCCAGTCGGCCCCACCCGCCACCGCTCCTTCCACCGCCGCCGCGCCTCCCGTCTCCCCCGCCGAACTCGAACAGATCGTCGCCTCCATCGCGCTCTACCCCGACCCCCTCCTCACCCAGATTTTCATGGCCTCCACTTACCCCCTCGAAATCGTCCAGGCCGACCGCTTCGCCAAGGCCAACCCCAAGCTGACGGGCAACGCCCTTACCGCGGAGCTCGAAAAGCAACCCTGGGATGCCTCCGTCAAATCCCTCGTCCAGTTCCCCACGGTGCTCGCCATGCTCAGCGAGAAACTCGACTCCACCATCAAGCTCGGCGATGCCTTCCTCGACAACCAGCAAGCCGTCATGGACGCCGTCCAGCGCCTCCGCGCCAAGGCCAAAGAGAAGGGAAACCTCGAGTCCAACCAGCAGCAAATCGTCAACGTTCAACCGCCGCCCGCCGACGCCACCACCACCCAGACCCAGATCATCACCATCCAGCCCGCGAATCCCCAGGTCGTCTACGTCCCCACCTACAACCCCACCGTCGTCTACGGCACTTGGCCCTATCCCGCCTATCCTCCCTACGCCTACTATCCCCCCGGATACGTCGCCGGAACCGCCCTCGTCAGCTTCGGTGTCGGCATGGCCGTCGGCGCCGCCTGGGGATACGCCTGGGGAAACAGCGACTGGGGTCACTGCGATGTCGATGTCGATTACAACCGCAACACCAACATCAACAACAACATCGACCGCTCCAAGTACCAGGAACGTGCAAACCAGGCGCGCCAGAACGGCCAGGCGCGCCAGGGCGACCGCCAAACCAACCGCGATACGCGCCAAGGCGACCGTCAAACCAGTCGCGACACCCGCCAGGGCAATCGCGGAAACTCCTGGCAGCACGACCCCTCCCACCGCCAGGGCGTCGCCTACCGCGACAACCAGACCTCCCAGCGCTTCGGCGGCGCCGACAACCGTGCCGTTCAATCCCGCGAAGCCTACCGCGGCCGCGCCGACGCCGGTCGCCAGCAGATCAATAGCGGCGCCGCCAATCAATTCCGCGGACAGAACGCCCCCGCCCCCTCCAACCGCGCCGATTTCGGCGGCTCCCAGAACCGGCAGGGAACACGCCAATCCGCCAGCCCCGGGCAGAACCGCCCCTCCAACAACGGCTTCGGCAATTCCGCCTCCAACCGCGCCTCGGGTGGCGCATCCAACCGCGCTGCCGGCGGCAGCAGCGGCGGCTTCAACGGCGTTGGCGGTGGCGGTAACTCCACCCGCAGCGCCAGCCAGCGCGGCAGCACCAGCCGCAGCTCCGGCGCCGCTAGATCCAGCGGTGCTGCTCGTTCCAGCGGCGCCGCCCGTGGCGGAGGCGGCCGCGGCGGAGGCGGCCGCCGCTGAACCCACAACCCCGTATCCCCTTCGTCCGCTTCGTACTCTCTGATCTCCCTCGTTCTCCCTCTTGTTGCGAGGAACCCACCATGTGCCTTCCTGCCTTCCGCAAAAATCCCGCCTTGATCACCTTCGTCTTCCTCACCTCGCTTCTCTTCGGCGGCTGCGCTTCCCAGAAAACCTTCCCCACCCCTGACGATGCCGTCACCGCCTTCGTCGCCTCCCTCCGAAACAACGACCACAACACCACCCAGAAAATCCTCGGCCCCGCAGGCGACGAAATCCTCTTCTCCGGCGACCCCGTCGAGGTCGACGCTGGCATTGCAAAGTTCCTCGCCGCCTTCGACGACCAGCACCAGCTCGCCGCAAACAACGATGGCACCGTCACCCTCACCGTCGGTAACGACAACTGGCCGATGCCCATCCCCCTCGCGCAAAACAACAGAAATCTCTGGTACTTCGACACTGCCGCCGGCAAAGACGAAATCCTCAACCGCCGCATCGGTCGCAACGAACTCGATACCATCCAGACCATGCTCGCCATCAACGACGCCCAGCACGAATACGCCCAGGCCGACCCCGACCACGATGGCGTCCCCGCCTACGCCCAGAAATTCATCTCCGACCCCGGCAGGAAAAACGGCCTCTATTGGCCCGCTGAACCCGGACAGCCGCAAAGCCCCCTCGGCCCCCTCGTCGCCGCCGCAACCGCCCAGGGCTACTCCGCCGAAAACGCCAAACCCCAGGCCTACCGCGGCTACTTCTACCGCATGCTCACCTCCCAGGGCCCCGACGCTCCCGGCGGCCAACGCGACTACCTTCTCAACGCCCACATGCTCGGCGGATTCGCCGCTATCGCCTACCCAGCCACCTATGGCAACTCCGGCATCATGACCTTCCTCATCAACCAGGACGGCACCCTCTACCAGCGCGACCTCGGCCCGGACACCCCCGCCCTCGCCTCCAAAATCCCCAGCTTCAACCCCGACGCCGCTTGGTCCAAAGTCCCCCCGCAGGACGAGACCCCGCCTGCCCCCGACGCCACGACTCAGCCCGCCGGTTACAACGCCACAGCTCGACCCGAGACGCCTGCAACCCCGTAAACCACTCGCCGGCCGCCACAACCTCCCCGCCGCCGAAACCTCCTCCGGTTTCTCGACGACTCCATTTCTGGTAGATTCCGTCCTGAAGACTCGCTCCTGGCGATCTTCCCCCGGGATCTTGAATCCCACTCCTCGCGGTCGTAGCTCAGTTGGATAGAGCGGCGGTTTCCTAAACCGCAGGTCGCGCGTTCGAGTCGCGCCGGCCGCATTGTGAAAAACATCTCCCCCGCTGACATCCGCTTCATGGCACGCGCCCTCAACCTCGCACGTCGAGGCCAGGGCGCCGTCGAACCCAACCCCATGGTCGGCGCTCTCGTCGTCCGCAACAACAAAATCGTCGGCAAAGGCTACCACCGCCAGTTCGGCGGCCCCCACGCCGAAGTCCACGCCCTCCGCAGCGCCGGCCCCAATGCCCGCGGCGCCACCCTCTACGTCACCCTCGAACCCTGCTGCCACTGGGGCAAAACCCCGCCCTGCACCGACGCCATCCTCGCCGCCGGCATCACACGCGTCGTCGTCGCCATGGTCGACCCCTTCGCCGCCGTCCACGGAAAAGGCATCCGCCTCCTCAAACGCCGCGGCCTCCAGGTCGACGTCGGCCTCCTCGAAAATTCCGCCCGCGCCCTCAACGCCCCCTTCATCACCCGCCTCACCCAACACCGCCCCTTCGTCATCGCCAAGTGGGCTCAAAGTCTCGACGGTTGCATCGCCCTCGCCAACGGCGAATCCAAGTGGATCAGCTCCGAAACCTCCCGCGCCTTCGTCCAGCAACTCCGCGGCCGCATGGACGCCATCCTCATCGGCCGCGCCACCGCCGAAAAAGACGACCCCCTCCTCATGGCCCGCCCCGCGCGCGGCGCCGACATCCACCGCATCGCTACCCGCATCATCCTCGACTCCCACTGCCGCCTCGCCCCCGACAGCCAGCTCGCCCGCACCATTCCCTTCGCCCCCCTCATGATCATCCACGCCAAAAAACTCCCGCCCGCCGCCGAAAAACGCCGACGCACTCTCGAATCCAAAGGCGCCATGACCATCCCCATCCGCACCCACCCCGACGGCCGCCTCCACCTCCCCGAACTCCTCAAATTCCTCGCCGCCCGCGACTACACCAACCTCCTCGTCGAAGGCGGCCCCGAAACCATGGCCTCCTTCCTCGCCGCCGACCTCATCGACGAAGCCCACATCTTCATCGCCCCCATCCTCATCGGCGGCCAAAACGCCCGCCACGCGGTAGGGGGGCCAGACCTCCAAAAACTCGCCAAGGCCCCCCGCCTCGAATTCACCGCCGCCACCCGCTCCGGCATCGACGTCCACCTAACCGCCCGCCGCCCCCAAGTGGAGCCGACGCCCCCGTCGGCTAAGTCGAAAAAGTAAGATAATCCCGAAGCAACCCAACACAACCCCCAGCACCAGTGCGGCTCCGCGGAACCCAAATCAAAATTCGAAAATCAAAAATCGAAAATCACCCCACCCGATCCCTCGCCGCTATCCCCCTCGCCACCCCCACCCCCGTCCCCAACGCCCCCTCCATATACCCCGGAAACCCCAGGCTCGCATACTCCCCCGCAAAATGCATCCGCCCAATCCCCTCGCGCAGCATCCGCCCGATCCCCGTCACCTGTCGAGGCGCCAAAAACGAATACCCCGCCTTCGTCCACGCATCGCTCGGCCAATTCATGAACCGCACGCCCCCCACGTTCTCCTGGTAATGCGGAAACACCCGATCCAGAAAGCTCCGGCAATACGCCTCCCGATCCGCCGGCATCCGCTCCCGCAAATGATCCGCCGCCGGCCCGCCCGAAAACCCCATCAACAAATTCCCCGGACCCGCCTGCCCAGCCGTCCCATCCCATGTCATCGCCACATCACCATCCGTCAGCCCGTCCGGCGCCAGCCCTGCCGCCTTCCAGAACGGCCCTTTCACCGCCGACAAATACTTCACCGCCGCTCCCATCTGCGGACGCATCTCCGCCGGCAGTGGGGGGGTGAAGCGGACTTCGCCCCACATCGACGGGGGAATCGTCAGCACCACATCCTCCGCCACATACCGCCTCCCGCTCGCCGTCGAAACCATCACCTCCTGATCCCCCATCACCACCGACACCACCGCCTCCCCCATCTGCACGCTCCCCCCCAGGCTCCGCGCCAACTTCATCGCCAGTGTCTGATTCCCGCTTAAGCATCGCACCGTCTCGCTGTCCGTCCAATACTTCTCCACCCCGCCCGCCTTCACCATCGTCAGAAACGCCAGCGAACTCTGCCTCTCCAGCGGTACCCCCTCGTTCGACTCCAGCTCCGCCCGAATCGCCCGCTTCGCCACGTGCGACACATCCAGCCCCGCAAACCAATCCCCCATCGACCGCGCATCCAGCGACTCCGCCTGCGGCGTCTTCCACGGCTCAATCGCATTCACCCCCCGCGCCGCCTCATTCAAAGTTCCAAACGCCGCATCCATCTCCTTGTAAAGCTTCTCCGTCTCCTCCGTCTCCAGCCGCCGCCCCCCGATCACCACCGGCGCCGCCAGCGATTCATCCTCCGGAATCGCCTTCAAATCCAGTCTGAACTTCGCCCCATAACTCATCCACGTCGGATGATTCGTCCCGATCAACTCGCCGCCCCCCTCCACATGTTTCCCCGCCACCATGTCCGTAAACGTCAGCACCCGCCCGCCCACCCGATTCCGCGCCTCCAGCACCACCACCTGGTACCCCACGCTCCGCAACTCATACGCGCACGCCAGCCCCGCAAAACCCGCCCCAATCACCACCACCCGCCGCCCATTCTCTCGAATCGAAAACGCCTCCCCCGAATTCCCCGCGCTGCAATTGCTCAACAGCAACCCCCCCGACGCCGCCAGCGCCCCCGTCAACAACTCCCGCCGCGAAATCCCCCGCAGCTTCGGATCATACCGCCACGCCAACCGCCCATAGATCGACTGCGCCATCACATCCTCCCTCAATCTCATCATCAGAACGGGAGGAGTATACCGCCAAGTGGGGCCGACGCCCCCGTCGGCCAAGTCGAACCAGAAAAACCCTCCCCAAACCCCCCGGACATACCCCAACGCTTGCGTCGTCGCGAACCGCCCATGTCACATACTGCATCTCACCGACAGCCAAAAGAAACCCCTCCACCCCCTTCGTGGCCCTTCGTGCCTTCGTGTTTAAAGTAGTCGGGGAGGGGGGGGAGAGCTCCACCGCAAAAAAATCGCCGGCGGCCCATGCAATCGGAAGCCGCCGGCAACAAGAGGGAACAGTGATATTCTCAATCCGCTCTAACCCAAATCACCGAATCCCTTCCTTCACAGACGCACGATCCCCACTCCCCACCCCTTTCGCCGTCCACCCCTTCTCGCTCGCATCCCGCAGCCGCGCCGCCGTCGGAATCGCCGGAGCCGCCGCCTTCGCCTGCAGCTTCCGCACTTCCTCCGCACCGCGCTTCCCCGCCAAAAACGCGTGATCCGAGTTGTAATACTCCCATTCGCTGTACCGCCCAACCAGCACAATATCATGCTGCTTCAGCCACTCGCGAATGATCGCAATATTCTTCGGCCGCGCGTGGTCATACACCACGTACGCATACGGCATGTCCACCACGTTCGCGCAAATCACGTCGTCCTCGTCCTTGATGAACCCCACCCGCTTCGCATCCTCCACGCAAAGCTTGATCAGCTCATCCCCATCGCAAGGCAGCGGCTTCTGCGGCCCATAGGTGATCTCGCACGTGAACCCGAACCCGCCCTTCGCATTGCAGTGCGGGCTCGCATTCCCCTGCACAAAAATCCGATGGAACACCGTGTCTTCCGGATAATAAATCCAGTGCTTCTCCGTGACATTCTCGCGATTCACCCCGATGTTCACGCACTTCACCGACGTGTGCCGCAACCCCGCCGCCGCCTTCCGCACTTCCTCCGGCGCCTCTTCGCCCGCCATCCGGATCAACACCGGCAGCGGCATCGTCGAAATCAACTGCTCATAAGAAACCGTCTGCCCCGTCGACAGCGTCAGCGTCTTCTTCTTCGGCGAGAAACCCACCACCCGCGTGTTCAGCATCAACTGATCCTTCACATGCGGCAGGAACCCGTCCATCAGTGCCTGGAACCCGCCCTTCAGCGGATACCCGAAACGCGCATTCGGACCCATCGGCGGCGGCACCGGCTCCAGCGCCCCCTGGATCATCTCTTCCAGGTCCGGCAGCGGCACCCGGCCCCCCAGCCAACTCGTCTCCATCTCCTTCAAATCCACCGCCCAGATCTTCCGGTTGTACGGCACCGCAAAATGCTTCGCGATCCCCCAGCCCCACACCTTGTAAATAAACTCCTCAAAATTCTGCGGCTCATCCGAATTCGACTTAGCGCCAATGGCAGACTTCTCCACCATCTTCACTTCCGACTCCGCAATCCCATCCCCGCAGCAATCCTCCAGCTTCCCCTTCCCATTCGTCGAGCACGCCTTCGCATGCCCGTTCCCCTTGGAAGAATGCCCATTCCCATTCGCATTCCCATTGGAATGCCCATTCGCATGCCCGTTCCCACTCGCATGCCCATTCCCCCCGTTCATCCCCGCCGTCCCCGTCAGCGACCCGCCCGATCCCCCATGCAGCTTCTTCGCATGGTCATCCGCCTTCGTTTTCAGGCTCCCGAACCGCGCCTCGATCGCCCCCACGATGCATTCCTTCACCGTCTGCGGTGGCAACCCATACAACGCTCCCTGGAACGGATACCGCGTGTACACGTTCTTGCTGAACACCCACGCTTCGCGATTTTGCCAGTGAATGTTGTCTCCCAGCAGCATCTTGTACATCTGGTGCACATACGGATCGTTCGAAAACATGATGTGGCCCGCGTAATCAAACGTGAACCCCTTGTCCTCGATCGACCGGCACCATCCGCCCACCCGATCATTCTGGTCAATCAGCAACGCATCCTCCCCCAGGTGATACGTCGCGCTCAAACCCGTCGGCCCCGCACCAATCACCGCCACGCGCGCCTCAATCCCATCGCTTTTTTTTGAAGCGCCCACGCCCGCACCGCCAGCACCCCCGTTCGCCCGGCTCTCAACCGCATCATCAATCAACTGGTTCATCGCATCCGCTGTCGCGTCCCAGCTCGTGCGCGAAAGAACCTCACGCATTCGTTCGATGCGCTTTTCCCGTTCTTCCACGCCCATCGCCAGCGCCTTCTCGCAGCCTGCAATGAACTCTTCCGCCGTGTCTCCCAACAGCACGACATCTCCATACGGTTCCGCCACATCGCGAATCGGGGTGCTGACGATCTGCCGTTCCGCCGCCATGTACTCCAGCGTCTTCGTCGGGCTGATAAACTTCGTCGATTCATTCTGCGCAAACGGCAGCAGACACACATCCCACCCCCTCAAAAACCGCGGCAACTCCGCGTACGTCCGCTGCCCCATGTAATGAATGTTCGGATTCTTCGGCAAATCATTCGGATCGATCTTCACCACCGGCCCCACCATCACAATCTGCCACTCCGGATGCGCCGCCGCCATCTTCCCCAGCAGTTCAATATCCATCCGCTCATCAATCACCCCATAAAACCCCAGCCGCGGATGCGGAATGTTCTTCTGATCGTCCGCTTCCGGTAGCGCCGAATCGCTCTTCGCCGTCGCAAAATGCTTCGCATCCACCGAGCTCGGGAAACAGTGCACGTTGTGATGCCGGTCCTTCTTCGCCCGGTACAAACTCGGCCCACCCGTGAACACCACGTCCGCCAGCCCCAGCAGGTTCCGCTCCATCTCCAGGATCTCTGGCGGTGCCCCCTTGAACGCCGAAAGTTCATCCATCACGTCAAACACCACCCCGTCGTGATTCAGCGCCTTCGCCAGCGGATACGCCATCGCCGTGTAGCACCACACCACGTACTTCTCGATCTTCTCCTCCGCGATGAGCTCTCTCACCATCGGAATCATCGCGTCGATCTGTTCCGGCGTGAACCCGTGCGAACGCTTGTCCGTCCGCGGCCTGCACACTGTCACGTTCTGCTCCGGTGTGCTCTTTTCCCAATGCGCAGCCCCCCCCGCATGAATCGGCTCCTCAATGAAAATGATCCGCCGGTGCTTCGCCAGCCGTGACAACAAATGCTGCGGCCGCTGGTACACAAAGTCCCAGCGGAGATGCGAGAATACGATAATCGGAAGACTATGCATGAGTTCCCTCTCGTGGATGTGAGTGCACAAAATTCGCGCTGCCGCTATGCCCGTTGGCATGCGGTGACTCTCCTCGTTGTGTTTTCTGTATTGGCCTCAGGGGGAGGCAGTTCCGCTCCGAACGCCGAGGTCGCTAACCTCCAGCGGCAGGAGAGGCGTTGGTTTCTTAACGCTCTCCTAAACAGCAATCGACATGCCAGAGCGGTACGGCTCAGACGCAGCCGATCTCCTTAAGTAGCCGCTGCGACCGGCATAACGCTTCAACGTATTCCTCGCACGCTACCCGCTCCAGCCCCCCTCCTGCCGTCTCTCGCAGATCCCACAGACCGCTGTTGTGCCAGTGGCTCGGCTCTTCCCAGTCCGGCCGATCGATGATCGGATACAAGCACACCCCCTCCACCGGAACCCCCTGCAACCGCGCCACATACACCTCCTGCGCGATCTCCTCAATCCACTTCCCACGCCCCACGCCAAAATGACTCGTTTCCGAAATAAACACAGGTCGTCCGTACTTCTGACACACCCCGTCCAGCAGCCGATGGAACGGAACCCACCGCTCATCCCGCGGTTCGTCCTCCCACCGCAGCCGCACGTCCGGCGTCTCCCACTGGTTCGAGTGATAGTAATTCACCCCAATTATATCCAGGTACTTCGCATTCCCTCCCAGCTCCGGTTGCGCCCGCCCGCTGATCATGTCCCACGCTTCATACTGCCCCGCATGCTGCTGCCGCGCCGCCTCCTCCAGGTCCGGACGCCCACGCGGCGCAATCACATGGATGATCGGATCCACATGCGCAAACCGCGCCCGCGGCTCCACCGACCACACCGCCTCCATCCCCGCTATCGCCGCCCGCACCAGCTGCCGCTTGATCTCGTGCGCCTTCCCCAACGCCACCGGCTGAATGATCCCCTTGTACCCCACCGCCCACGCCAGAAATGAAATCTCATTCACCGGCACATACACCGGCTCCCCGCCCGTTTCATCCTTCACGATCTGCGCAACCGCGCGGCAGTACCGCGCAAAACGGTCCACAAACGCGCCTGACAAGATGTCGATGTCCGGCGGCCACCCGTAGTGCAAAAGATTCCACACCACCTGTACCCCCGCCGCCTCCGCCGCCTTCACCATCGGCACAAAACTCGACCAATCATAAACCCCCGGCGACGTCTCCACGCACGGCCACCTCACCCCGTCACGCACCGTCCGAATCCCCACCGCCTTCACCCGCTCATAATCCTCCCGCACCTGCACGTCATGCTGCGTCGCCGCCAGCATGTCGATCCGCACCCCGTTCGAATTGATCTGACACGCCGACTCAAATCCCCCCATCCAGAACGACCGAAACAACTGCTCCTTCCCCTCTTCCACACCCTGCTCCCCCCGCACCGCACTGTGTCGAACAAATGCCGTCACATCCGTCATACAACTCTCCGTCTCAAGGGAAATCAGGTGCCACAAATCGAACACGCCGTCGTGTCCAACCCGTGCCCCCACGCACCCGGGCAAACCCCATCCATTCACTCCATCAATCCCTTCCCCAAGAATAACTTCGTAATCCTTCGCGTCTTCGTGCCTTCGTGTTTACGTCGCCCGGTAGGGGGGCAACCCGTTTCCTCACACAACTGTCGTCATCCCACTACCTCTCCGCCCGCGCCGGCGCCGGCTCCATCGGATGCTCAATCGGCGGCGGACTCTGCTGCACCCGGTTGTAATTCATGATCCGCTCGCGCCATGCCAGTTCCATGTGCTGCTCCACACGGTTCCGCGGACCTCGCGTCGCCAACGCCATCTGCTTCAGCGGAAACTTCGGCGTCCGATCCACATACAACAGCCCGTTCGCTTCCTGGTACGTGTCCGTGAACTGCGTGTAGCAGAAACCCGCCAGCATCGGCACGCTCCGCACCGCCGCCAACAACGCACAATACTGATTCGCAAACTCCTCCGACGACTCCACCCGCGTGTACCCCCACGTCGTCTCCTTGTCCTCGCTGTACGCAATCCCGCCGAATTCCGTCAGCATCATCGGCAACCCCGCGTGCGCATTCTCGCTCAAACTCAGCAACCTCCCCCCCGGCCGCTCCCGCTTGAACAGCACCGACGGCTGATCCTCCTTCCCATACCGCTTCTCGATCCGCGCCGCGTTGTCGTCATAATCGTGTATCCCGATGATGTCCGTCGCCACGCTCTCCCACCCATCATTCCCAATCACCGGCCGCGTCGGATCCAACGTCTTCGTCAAATGATAAAGCGCCTGCACGTAATGCCGCTGCGCCGGACTCTCTGGCAAATCCGGAACACCCCAGCTCTCATTGAACGGCACCCACGCCACGATGCACGGATGACTCACATCCCGCCGGATCGCTTCCTCCCACTCCCGCGTCAACCTTTCAATGCTCGTCCGTGTAAACCGATACGCGCTCGGCATCTCCTCCCACACCAGGAGCCCCAGCGTGTCCGCCCAATACAAATACCGCGGATCCTCAATCTTCTGATGCTTCCGCACCCCGTTGAACCCCATCGCCTTCGCCAGTTCCACGTCATGCCGCAACGCATTGTCGTCCGGCGCCGTGATCCCGCTCTCCGGAAAATACCCCTGGTCCAGCACAAACTGCAGCGCGAACGGACGCCCGTTCAGCACGAACCGATCCCCCTGGATCGTGATCGACCGCAGCGCCGTGTAACTGTAAACCTCGTCGATCACCGCCCCGTCGCTGTCGATCAGCCGCACGTGCGCCCGGATCAGCGTCGGCGAATTCGGACTCCACAAAAGCTCATTCCGCGAATCGTCAATCCCCGGATCCGACAACGCGATCCGCCGATGCATCTCCTCCCCCGTCACGCTGTACACGTCATCCGCCAGCGTCTTGTCATTGCATTGCAGCCGTACGTGCAGCCGCAAATCCGTCCGCCGCTTCCCCTCCAGACGCGTCTCAAACCCGATCTCCCACCGCTCCACCACCGGCGTCCACCGGACGTACCGCATGTGCGTCTCCCCAACCCGCTCCATCCACACCGTCTGCCAGATCCCCGTCGTCCGCGGATACCAGATCGAGTGTGGCTCCAACTGCCAGTCCTGCTTCCCCCGCGGCTTCGTCAAATCCTGCGGATCATCCTCCGCCCGCACCACCAGCACATCCTTCCCCGTCCCGCTCAAAAGATCCGTCACATCCACGTGAAACGGCGTATACCCCCCCTCATGCGTCCCCGCCAGCTTCCCGTTCACCCACACCGACGCCGCAAAATCCACCGCCCCAAAATGAATCATCAGCCGCTTCCCCTCGCTTAAGTCCGGCGCCTCAATCTCCCGCCGATACCACACCGCCCGGTAGAACCCCGTGTCATGAACCCCGCTCAGCTTCGTCTCCGGCGAAAACGGCACCAGGACCCGCTTGTCAAACGACACCTGCTCCGGCGAACACCACGCCGCCTCTGCATCAATCGCGAATTCCCACCACCCGTTCAAATTCGTCCACTCGCTCCGTTCCAGGATCGGCCGCGGATATCCATGTTTGTCTTTGATCGCTCCATCGATGACCATCGCCATTCCTCTACACAGCAGCAGTTGATTGAACACGCATCCGCGAACCGTTTTCGCAAACCCCATACCGCCCTGCACCCCTTCGATCGGCTCCCACGCTTGCTGCCCAACTTCGTGGCCGCGGTGCCATGCTCATCTCGCCGCCGGGCGCCATGCGTCTGGCCCAACCTGTGGCGAGCCGGGGCCATAAGCATGCCTCTCCGATCCGCACCGACACATTGCACCCCCTCCCCCCCGACTGTCGGCCATTCAGTCCTCCACCCCTGGCGACACCCAACCACGCCAACCCTCGTGTCCTACGCCGATCGCCGGCTGCCATACTGATGGCCCAACCTGGGGGGGGAGGGGCGCATAAGCATGCCCCTTGGACCAGCAAAAACACATTGCAACTCCTCCCACCGCGCCTCAGTCCCTCAGTAATTCCTCAACCCCCAACTCCGCATCCCAACCGCTCCCTCTTCGTGTCCCTTCGTCTCTTCGTGCCTTCGTGTTTCCGTCGTCGGCGGGAGCGGGGGGGGGGGGGGGACGTCGGACAAATCACACCAGCATCAACGCACTCGACCCCGACGGCAGCATCTCCCGCCAATCCGCTATCAACCGCTTATAATTCTGCCCCACCCGCCGGATCTTCCGATTCAAATCATACAACCCCACCGGGTTCACCTTCCGCGCATCCTCCCGCAACGCCGTGTCCCAATCCATCTGGTCCGTCAGCGAATACCACGTGAACCCCACGATCGGCACCCCATCCTGCCTCAACCTCAACATGCAGTTCCACTCCTTCCACAACCACTGCACGCTCCCGTCCGACTCCCACAAGTTCGTCTCCGTATGCATCAGCGGCAACCCATACCGCTCGTAATACTGCTTCGCGATCACGTAGTACCCGAAAAACTCCCCGCTCGAAATCATCTTCCCGTCCGGCTTCATCAGGTGCTCGTTCGTCACGTAGTAATCCGTCCCCATGATGCACCGCGCCTTTAACCGCTTCCCCATGAAAAAGTCGTACTCCTTCTGCTTCATCCCGTTGTCGCACATCCACTGGAAAATCTCCGCCGACACCTGCTTCGCATACGTAAGGTCCAGCGGAATAAACCGCCGCTCGTTCATGAACGCCGCCTGCTTCATCACCTTCGGCGTGCTCGGATGCACGTACTCCGAACTCTCGCTCTGAATAAACACCGCGTCCGGCACATATTTCAATATCGCCTGCATCGCCAGCACGTTCGCCCGGCACAAATTCAGCACCGCCCGCACAAACGTCTTGTCCGTCTTCCCACGCTCGTTCCACCACCCGAACATCGCCGAAAAAAGCGCGCACACCAGGATTTCATTCACCGGCGTCCAGTAGTGCACCTCCGAATACCGCCGCGCGAACGCCCCCGCATACTCCGCAAAATATTCCGGAAACTCCTCGTTCTGAAAATTCCCCAGCCAGTCCGGCAACCCAAAGTGGCAAAGGTCCATGATCGGCACAATCGCCAGCTTCTTCATCTCCGCCACCACGGCGTCCACCCATTCCCAGTCATACTTCCCCGGCCCCTGCCACACCCTGTAATTCGCCGGCCCCCACCTCAAATAATGCAGGTCCAGCTCCCGCACCAGCCGCAGGTCCTCCTTCCACCGCGCATAGTGCCCGCACTTCTCCATCTCATCGATCCGCACCTTCCGCGCAATCGTCGGATAGCTGTTCTCAATCCCAGTCGCAAACATGAATCCTGGCATGGGGCCCCACGACGACAACTCCCCAGATCCTGCACTTTTTCGCACCCGACCCGCCCCGCAACCGACCCTCGCCCAGCCCTCCAGTGCACCTCAATGCACCTGGCATGCACCCGGAACGTACCCCGAATGCCCCACTGCGATCCCTGAAGCAGCCGCTCGGCTGCTTCAGGGATGCCTCACGTCACTCTCGAGCTGCTCATTCAGCGACATCCGGCGCCGGCCACCACCGCGCACGGAAGTCCAATTCCGAAAACTCTTCGTCCCGCGCCCGCGCCGATCCCGTCCCACGCCCTTCGCCCCGCGCCTCCACCGGCATGTACCGATGCCCCGCCGTCCGCGATGCCGACCCCCGTGAGTCCGGGCTCGCAAATTCAAACTTTTTGTCGTATTCCCCACCCGCGCGGCCACTGTGTCGTGCGTTCCTCATGTCTGGCTACCTCTCTTATCTGCTCAAAAACCTCTACGCAACAACACGGCGTTGCGTACAGGACAGTTCAGCAAAGGGAGTGCCCCCGATCCGTATCTTCTCGGACATTCACTCCAACGGAAGCTCAGCAATAACCCGCTCTTAACGGCACCTGCCCCGCCGCCGACCAACCACCCCCAGCACCACCCCCATCGCCCCCAGCCCCACAATCACCCCACGCACCGCCCATTCCCCACCCCCGTCCCCAACCGCCCGACCCCCGCCCCCGGCCAACGTCGCCGGCAGCACACTGAGCACCAGCAGCAACGCGATCCACACGATCCTTTTCAACCACCGGATTGACATTATTTATGCACCGCTCCCGGAAACATTTCGTCCGACCCCGTCGGGGCGCCACTCCCCGGCGTCAACCCTTTCCCCGTCCCCGTGTACTTCGCAGGCCGTTTCGCACGCGAATTCGCCACGCTCTTCGCCCCCTGCGGGAACGACCCCGGATTCACCAACTCCGGCTTCAGGAAGAAGTAATACAAATGCCCCTGCGCAAACTCCTGCCCCGCCTGCTGCCCGGCCGCATCCCCAATCCCCATGTACAAGTCCGCACGCCCCGCCGCACGAATCCCGCCGCCCGTGTCCTGGTCCAGCGTAAATCCTTGGTAAGGCAACACTTCCCCCGAAGTCATCGGCTTCGGAACATTGATGAAACAGATCGACGCCCGCGGAAAAATCGACTTGTCCGTCGCCATCGTCCGCTGCGCCGTCACCTGCACCCCCAGCGACCCCGCCGGCCATTCCTCCGGCCCATACACCTTCAGAAACGTAAACCGATCATCCTTCATCACATACCGATCCAGTTCATCCGGATGCTGATCGAAATACGCCATCACCGCTGGCAGCGACAAATGCTTCTTGTCGATCTTCCCTTCATTCACCAGTTGCATCCCCAGCCCCGTATGCTCCCGCCCGTTCGTCCCCGCGTACCCCAGGTAAACCGTCTTTCCATCCGGAGTAATCACCTTCGCCGAACCCTGCACCTGGATGATGAACGGATCGATCGGCTTCTTGAAATACATCAACTCATGCCCGCGCAGCGCGCCCGATTGCATGTACTCCTGCCGCGTCGGATAAGTCCCCTTCACTTCACCAGTAATGGGATCCGACTCAATCCCCGCCGGCCGCGAGTACACCGGATACTTGAATTCCGCCGTCGGCGTGAACGACCCCTGGTAAATCGGCGTGTAATACCCCGTGAACCACACGTCCCCCTTGTCGTTGTACCCCACCGATGTGTAGACGTCGTACCTCGTCAGCAGGTTCTGCTGGAACTGCTCCGCGCTGATGTTCTGATGAATCAGCTCCTTCATGTCGTACAAGGTCGCCATCACCTGGTCGTGCGTGATCGTGTCCCCCGGATTCGGCGATGGATAAAACCGGTTCGACGACGGTGCCCGCAAAAACTGGATCGACTTGTCGATCGCCTTCTCCAGGTTCGACTTGTCCGACCACGCAATCTTCATGTCTGGGTAATCCTTCGGCTCCAGCTTCCGCAACCCCCACCCGCTCGTCGGATGATCCACATCTTCGATGGGGGGGGTAATGATGGTCGCCTGCTGCGATTTGCAGCCGGCGATCACTAGCATGGACAGCGGAAGAAGCAGCGTGGCGGCAACGGAGCGAACAGAACGGGACATTTTTCCATCCTTGGGTAAAAGGTGGGGTGGCGAGTACATCCGATGCGAGATTATCGGCAGGTGCCAGCGATTATGCCCAAAATTGTGCAGGCGGCAACTTCCCGGCAGAACCAGCGGCGGGAGCGACATTTCCCATCATCCCACATACTTTGGCAAGATGGGTAACGCCCCACCCTCATTTTTGAGCTAAAAACGACAGACCGCCAATGACGTACCCACACTTGGCGGCCTCCCCCCCCGCGGTCAGTTCTTCACCCGCATGCCCTTCTCCCTCAGCAGCTCCATTACTTTTTCCCGATGCTCCCCCTGGAGCTCCACCGTCCGCCCCTGCACAGACCCGCCCACCCCCAGCGTCCCCTTCAGCTCCGTACAGAGCTTCGAAAGATCATTCGCCGGATGCTCCAGCCCCGTGATCACCGTGACATGCCGGTCCCCTTTTCGCTTCTCCGTCCGAATGACTGCCGCCTGATCCTTCGGCGGCACCGAATTCTCCGGCGTCAGCACCAGCCCCGAATCCAGCCGCGTCTCCCCCTTCTTCCCCGCGCTCATTTTCTTTTTCTCCGGCAGCTTCAAACACCGGCATTCGGTCTTCGGTTTGTGGCAAATCTCGCACGTGGGCGGACGATCGAAGGAAGTACCGGCAAAAAGACGCGACATGAAGACCTCTCGTTGGACATTCCTGGCGCGATCATCCCAAGTCCCCGCCCGCGCGACAAGCCGCCCGCAATTCGCCCTCACGATAGATCACGCATAAAATACCTCCGTCCCTACAGGAGCCGCCCTATGGTAGCCATCACCATCCAGGCCATGGACGAATTCGCCAACCTCGTCCGTCACATGAACCAGCTCGGGGAACGCGATCGCAACCGCCAGTACTTCGGCTTTTCACCCACCGACGCTTTCCGCCCCGCAGTAAACCTCTACGAAACACTCAAGGCCTTCGTCATCTGCGTGGACATCGCCGGTATGGACCAGAACGACATCGAGGTGCAACTCGAGAAAGGAAACGTGGTTATCCGCGGCCGGCGCCAGAGCCCCCTCCCGCCCGACGGCTCCCGTGCCGTGGCGGTCCACCTCATGGAAATCGACCACGGAACCTTCTGCCGCACCGTCGAAATCCCCTCCGGTGTGGATGAAGATGGCATCGCGGCGAATTACCACCTCGGAATGCTCTGGATCACCCTGCCGAAGAAGGCGGCTCCGGAGCGGTAAAGGGGAAAGCATGCGTGGGAAAAGTGGAACGGACTCAAACCGGGGATCAGGTGTGAGCGAAAAACAGGGAAAGATCGAGAAGCCGGAAGCACCCCAGGAACACCCAAAGCCGGAGGAACCGCAAAAACCGGAGGGCCAGCCGAAGGAGGGCACCGGGGTGCGCGTCGTCTCCGCGCCCATGATGCAGGCCGTCCAGGTCCCCGAAGTGCTGGCGTTGTTGCCCGTCCGCGGGGCAGTCTCATTTCCCGGCGCCGTCATGCCCCTGACCATCGGCCGCCCGCGCAGCAAAAAGCTTCTCGATGAAGCGCTGACCGCAGACAAAATCGTCGGCATCATCACGCAGCGCAACGAAGCCCACGAAGATCCCGAACCCAAGGACCTCTACGGCTTCGGGACCGCCTCGCTCGTGCTGAAAATGATCCGGACGCAGGATGGCAATGCCAACATCCTGACGCACGGCCTGGTGCGCTTCCGCATCGTGGAGGTCGTGGAGACCGAGCCGTACATGCGCGCCAAGGTGGAGATCCTGCAGGATGTCGTTCCGGAAATGACGCCGGACTTCGAGCTGCTGATCAAATCGGTGCGCGAGCTCGCCGAGCGGATGATCCAGCTCACCCCCAACGTCCCCGATGAAGCCGGCAGCATCATCCAGAATATCGAGAATCCGGGCATGCTCGCGGATTTCCTCGCCGCGAATCTTTCAGGGGATTTCCAGGAAAAGCAGTCGCTGCTGGAAGAAATCGACATCAAAAAACGGCTGGAGCGCGTGCGCGAAAAGCTCGCGGCACGCATTGAGCTGCTGGAACTCCAGGAAAAAATCCAGTCGCAGGTGCGATCCAGCATCGACAAATCGCAGCGGAATTACTATCTGCAGGAACAGATGAAGGCGATCCAGAAGGAACTGGGCGTCGATGGAGGCCCCGAAGCCGAAGTCGCCGAGCTGCGCAAGCGGCTCGACGAGGCGAAGCTGCCGGATAACGTGAAGAAGGAGACGGAGCGCGAACTCACGCGGCTGCAGGCAATTCCACAGGCCTCGCCCGAATACGGGGTGATCCGGACGTTCCTCGACACGGTCGCGGAACTGCCCTGGAGCAAGTCGACCAACGACGATCTCGACATCAAAAAGGCGCGGCGGATCCTCGATCATGACCATTACGACCTGGAGAAGATCAAGCAGCGGATCATCGAGTATCTCGCGGTGCGGCGCTTGAATCCCAATGGTCGCGGGCCAATTTTGTGCTTTGTCGGCCCGCCGGGCGTCGGGAAAACGTCCCTGGGCAAATCCATCGCCCAGTCGCTGGGGCGAAACTTCGTGCGCGTCTCTCTTGGCGGCGTGCGGGATGAGGCGGACATCCGCGGTCACCGGCGCACCTACGTCGGCGCGATTCCCGGGCGCATTATCCAGGAAATCCGCAAGGCAGGCTCAAACAATCCGGTGATGATGCTGGATGAAATCGACAAACTTGGAGCCGATTTCCGCGGCGATCCTTCGGCCGCGCTCCTGGAAGTGCTGGATCCGGAGCAGAACAACACCTTCACCGATCATTACCTCGGCGTGCCGTTCGATTTGTCGAAGGTGATCTTCATTGCGACGGCGAACATCATGGATCCCATTCCGCCGGCGCTGCGTGACCGCATGGAAGTCATCGAGGTCCCGGGCTACACGCAGCACGACAAGCTGCTGATCGCGCGGAAGTATCTGCTGCCCCGGCAGCTCCGGGAGCATGGCGTCACCGACAAGATGGTGAAGGTGCCCAACAAAACGCTGGAGGCGATCATCGATCGCTACACGCGGGAGGCGGGGGTGCGGAACCTCGATCGGACGATTGCCTCGGTAATTCGCGGCGTGGCGGCGAAGATCGCGGAGGAGCTGGAATCGAAACCGGCGCCGGAAAAGCAGAATGGAAAAATCGAAAATCGAAAATCGAAGATCGAAAATGTGATCACCGTCACGCCGGAAGATCTGAACAAGTACCTCGGGCCGGCGCGGTTCGAGTCGGAACTGGCGCAGCGCACGGCCTCTCCGGGCGTGGTGACGGGACTCGCGTACACCCCGGTCGGCGGCGAGATTCTGTTCATCGAGGCGACGCAGATGCCGGGCAAGGGCGGGCTGACGCTCACCGGACAGATCGGCGAGGTGATGCGGGAATCGGTGCAGGCGGCGTTTTCGCTGCTGAAACACAATGCGGGGCTCCTCGGGATTGATCCGAACATCTTTGCCGAAACCGATGTGCACGTGCATGTGCCGGCCGGGGCGATTCCGAAGGATGGGCCTTCCGCGGGGATTGCGATGTACACGGCGCTGGCGTCGCTGTTCACGGGGAAGACCGTGCGGCCGGATGTGGCGATGACCGGCGAGATCACGCTGCGCGGCCTGGTGCTGCCGATCGGCGGCGTGAAGGAAAAGGTGATTGCGGCACAGCGGGCGGGGATCAAAACGGTGATTTTGCCCGAGCGGAATCGCAAGAACCTGGAGGAGATCCGGGAAGATGTGCGGAAGCTTTTGAAGTTTGAATTTGCGAGCAATGTCGAGGAGGTGCTCGCGATTGCCTTCAAGGGCGGGACCCCTGCGAAAAACGGGCGGCATCCGGGACATACGGTGAACGGCAAATCCAAACCTGCGGCTCGAAAGGCGCTTCCCAATCCACGATGAACGGTCTTCTTCAAATCGTTGATGCCGGCCAGATGCCCTATCGTGCTGCGTGGGACTTGCAGCTTCAGTTGCATGAGCGGGTGCTTGCCGGGGAGGCGGGTTACGCGGCCGGCGCGGTCATGCTGGTGGAACATCCGGCGGTGGTGACGATTGGGCGGCGGCCGGACGCGGAGAAGCATTTGCTCGCTTCCCCGAAGTTGCTGGAGCTGCGCGGCGTGGAGGTGGTGGAGACGGATCGGGGCGGAGACATCACGTTTCATGGGCCGGGGCAGATGGTGGCGTACCCGATCATTGATCTAAACCGGTACAAGCTGAACATCCGGACCTATTTGTGCCTGCTGGAAGAAGCGGTGATCCGGACGTTGGCGGGGTTCGGGATTGCCGCGGAGCGGTCGGCGGGGGCGACAGGCGTGTGGACGAAGGATCCGCAGGCGCATGCGGCGGACGGGCTGGCGAAGATCTGCGCGATGGGGATCAAGATTCGGCGGTGGGTGACGTTTCACGGAATTGCGCTGAATGTCACGACGGATCTTTCGTACTTTGACCTGATCAATCCGTGCGGGCTCGGGCGGCCGGTGACGTCGATGCAGCGGCTGCTGGGGGAGAAGTGCCCGGAGATGGGGAGTGTGAAGTCGGCGTTTGTGGAGGCGCTCGACGCGCAGCTCATGACTGCGGCGGCGCCGGCGTGCAACCTGCAAAAATGAGAAACGCCCGCAGGAAGGAGGCGGGCGTTTTTCGGGAAAGCTGATTCATGGTCGTCGGACGTTACTGCCCGACCCTGGCGATCTTGGGTTGCACGGGATCGGGAGCAATGTTGTTGGTTTTGATCTTCAACATTGCGACCGCATCGGTGCCCTTGGGGGCCTGGATGACATCGGCGGGCGCAGTGATCAGCACGGTATTGTAGGCGATTTCCTTGCCGTCCTTGCCGGGGACGGAGAGCTGCGGCGACTTGCCGGGAGGAACGGCGCCGTTGGCGAGGATAACGACGGCGGTCCTGGTTTTGTCATCGACGATGGCCTTGCCGACGGTCTTGCCGGAGTCTTTGTCCTTGAATGTGATCTGGTTGGCGTTGGGGTTGAGGAAGGCGGCGAGGGCGACGTTGCGTTCCTTGGCCTGCTGCTGCATTGCGGCGACCTGGCCCTGGGTGTTCTGGAGCTGGGTCTGCGTGGAGAGGTTGAACCAGGCGCCGGCGGCGAGGAAGGCGAGGGCGGCGTAGAAGCCCCAGCGGTAGAAGCGGCCGGTGTCGCGGGTGACTTTGCGGTAGTCTTCCATGCGGAAGGTGGTCGGTGCGGTGGCCTGGAGGAGGCGGCCGCGGAGATCGGCGGGGGGGGCCATGTAGGGGCTGGCGGAGGCGAGGCGGGCGACGGTTTCGCGCAACTGGCGGTCAAGGCGGCGGGCATCGTCCCCTGCGGCGGCGACTTCCTGCTGGTAGGCAGCGGATTCGGCCGGGGTGTTGGCGCCCAGCGCTTCGGAAGCGGCTGCGTCGATGAGCTGCTGGTTGAGGGAATTTCTGGTCATTAGACACGCTCCTCTGCTGCGACGGCGCCGGCGACTTCGACGAGGGCTTCGCCCATGAGTTCGCGGAGACTGTCGCGGATTTTGATAAGTCCCAGCCGGATGCGGGTTTTGATGGTGCCGAGTGGGACGTTAAGTTTTTCGGAGATTTCGACGTGCGTCAGGCCGTCGAAAAATGCGAGTTCGATGGCGTGTTTCTGGTCCTGGGGGAGTTCGGCGAGGGCGCGGCGGACGTTGATGGCGTCTTCACGGGAGATGGCGAGGTCTTCGGGCCAGTCTTCGGCGTCGGGGGCGTCGGGGAGGTTGTCGCCGACGGGTTTGAGGATGATGCCGGCGTTGCGGGAGCGGAGGCGGTCGAGGATGCGGGTGCGGGCGATCATCATGATCCAGGCTTCGGGGCTGCCGCGGGTGGTGTCGTAGTTGGCGGCCTGGCGCCAGACCTGGATGAAGATGTCCTGGGTGACATCCTCGGCGGCGGGGCGGTCGCGGAGCATGCGGACGGCGAGGGAGAAGACGACGGGGCCCATCTGGTCGTAGCAGCGGGCGAGGGCGGCGTGTTCGCCGCGGGCCATGCGCTGGAGGAATTCGAGGAGGGGGTTCGGTTCGTTGGAGCGACTCACAGCAGACGATCTCCTGGTTAAACGTGCGGGCTGTTGCTCGCGGACGTTGCCGCCGCTGAGCCCCACGTTTCCATGATCGTCGTCGACGGGAAGCAATGCAACCTCTCCGTTTACCGAGGGTTGAAGCTGTGTGTCGAGGAGCGTCACATCGGACCTCATAAAGGTGATTCATGAGGGTTTACGGAAGGCGAATGGGGGCGGATGGGACAATTTGCGGGATTCTGTGGATGGGGTGAGCAGGGGGTGGTCCGAAAAGGGTGGGGGGAGATTGCCAAGTGTGGGTACGTCATTGGCAATCTGTCGTTTTTTAGCGAAAAACGCGGGTGGGGGTCTCCCCCCTCTCCGATGGGAATTGTGGGGAATGGCGTTTTTGATAGCGCCAGCTGAAGGTGATCAAGTTGTTGTTGGGGGAACCGCGTTTTTGGTAGCGCCAGCCGAAGGTGATCAAGTTCGGACCTTGAGAAACCGCGTTTTTGATAGCGCCAGCCGAAGATGATCAAGTTAGGGGGGAGAGAGGCGCGCGGGGAGAGAGGCGGGTTTGGTTGTGTGACTGCACCGGGGTGCAGGTTGTGGGTTTTTGAGTTGGAAATGAGGGTGGGCGAAGAGCAACGTGCAACAGGTTGCAGGTGAGGGGTGGAAGTGCCTGCAACTGGTTGCATGGTGGTCGGGGGAGTGGCAGCATCTGGGTGCAGGGTGGGATGGATGGGGATGCAGTTAGGGGAGAGTTGGTTGACCGCCTGCGCGGGGGGAGTGCCGGGCATTCGAGGGGGAGAGGACCGCTCGCTCACGCTTGGGCTTCTGACGTCGGTTACGGTGTGCGGCGAGATGCAGCGGTCGGTGATGCGCATGGATTCCCCTCCCGATTTATATGTTCGTATTATAGTCGGGTCAGGGGAAATGGCAAGAGAATTTGGAACACGGGGATGAGAGTGAGGCGATGGTGGATGTGGATGATTCTGTCGCCTGATCCCTGCCGGTGCATGGAAAATAGGATTCAACGAGTTGCGTCCCCGTATCTGTCCCTCGATTGATAGAAAAGGATGTTTGACCCCTTTTCTTCGTCTCCAACAATTTTGGTCGATCCGAACTATCTCGAACTCGCCACTTCTCGACCCGGCCTCCGGTAAATAGATTGGAAAGAAACCCCGCCAATCGGGCGGTCGATGTTAGGCCGATTTACGCCGGAGTTGATCCAACTAGTACATATTCGATGACGCGTGCAAGCGACCGTTCGGTGAAGTAATACGGTATTTCTGCGCGAGCCGCTTAGGCGGAAATGACGACGGACACAATTCTGTTCGGCTCGAAGATTGCTAAGCAAGGTTTGTTGTCCGGCTCAGGGTTAATAAAGTCTTAACTTGCGCGATGGCGGATCATGTGGCATGATCTGGGACATGGCAAAGCCGCGACGCGAAGCTGTCACCGAA
>JBQCGD010000137.1:0-6887 GCA_051955985.1 Phycisphaerae bacterium
GCCCTCCGGGGCCGCGCCGGCGGGGGGCGCGGCGGCGGCCGCCGGGGCGCGCCCTGCTGGGGGGGTGGAGTGGGCTGGGGATACCGGAGCATGAGGCGGAGGTGTATGCGGAGGGGGTGAGCCGTGGTGGTACGTTACTCACGGTGGAAGCGTCAGATACGGATGCGGACCGGGTGGCCGCGGTGCTGTCGCAACACAATGCGGTGGATATTGACAAGCGGGCGGCGGAGTGGGAGACGGCGGGGTGGCAGCGGAAATATGCGGTGACGGGGGGGAGCGCGGGGAGTGCGGTGGATGCGCGGGCGCGGGGTGCGGAACGGGACATTGCGGCGGAGCCGACATCCCCTCGGCGGACGACTTCGGCGCGCATTTATAACCCGCGGTGATGGGGGGACGGGGGGGAGTGGGTGGGGTTGCGGAGAGGATTGGGAGGGGTTTCGGGGAAGTGCGGGTGGGTTTGGGGCGGGTTTTGGGGCAGATCGGGGCGGGTTTGGGACGGGTTGGGGGTGGGTTGGGAACGGTTTGGGGCGGGAATTGTGCGGGTTGGGGAGGGTTTTGGGGGGGGCGTGGGGTGGGTGTTGAGGGGTGGTTGTGGGTGGGTTGGCGGGGGTTTGCCGGGGGAGTGGTGGGGAAAAGGGCGGGGTTTTTGGAAGTTGACAGGGCGTGATTCTTCGGGATCACGCCCTGATTTTTTATTTTGCGACAGGGGGCGCTAGAGGGAGTTGAGCGATTGGTGCATGTTTTCTTTGGTGAGAAGTCGGAAGATGCAGGCGCCATTACTGCGGGCGTCCCAAAGCTGGCCGATGGCGAGCTTTTCGTCGGTGTCGCGACTTTCGCCCGGGGCGAGGTGTGCGCCTTTGTATTCAGCGGCGAGGTATCGGCCGTTCGTTAGCAGTGCGACGAAGTCGGGGTAGAACTTGTCGTCGGAGGTAGGCAGCCAGAATGCGAAGCTTCCACCAACGAGATTGCGGACCCAGAACTTGACCTTGGGATGCGAGTCGATGAGCTGGGCGCAGGCGGTTTCCTCTGCGTTCATGTGGGCGATGTTTTTGTAGTAATGCTTGTTGAATTTCACGGGGCCCTGGTAGAGGGACGCGGCCGGATAGACGGAGCGCATGGGAAATTCGAAGCAGATGCCGGCAGATACGTCGACGCGAGCTGGCGGCTGGGGAGTCAGGTAGCGTTGAAAGGATTCGCGGAGTGCGGCGGCGCGGTGGTGCGTGATTTTGACGGTAGCGGCATCGACGAGCGCGAACCGTGCCGCGTTGAGTTGTTCGAAGGTGTAACCGCGGAGATCGATGAGCGCTTTAATGAGCCGGTGAAGGAAGAGGGATTTGGAGGCGGGGTTTAAATCCGGCGCATAGATTTTGTAGGCCATCCAGTTGGCCAGTTCGGTGGGGGTGGTGAAGGAGCGTTCGAAAAGCGCGAGCTGATTTTGGATTTCGGTGATGAAGTTTGCCTGAATGTGGCCTGATTGTTTGTCGTAGTCGACGACGGCGGTTTGCATCACCGTGCGTGGCAAAACGAATTCAGGCTCCGTGAGGATGGGGTCGGCCTTGGCGATGTCCCAATTGACGTCGCGGAATTGGTCTTCAAACAGTTCCGGCTGGCCGTCTTCGCGCAAGGCGAGTTGAGGGACGGAGAAAGTCTGGCCGTTGGCAGCGGGCATGAGGGCCTGGGTGCGCGATTTTTTGCCAAGTTCGGCGATCGCGATTTTGTCGCGTTCGTTGGAGGCACATTTTTGAAGGACGTTGAGTTGGGCGTCAGTGGGCGGCGTCGCGGCGGTCCAGGCGAGCGTTTTGGTGTGGTGGTCGTAGGAGATTTTGGCGCGGATGTCGACGGTCGCGGGTGTCAGGTCGGGGGCTGATGTAAGTTGCACGGTGGTTTCTTCGCCGAAGAGCGGGCCGAGGAGCGTGGGAGATTCGGCGGCGACGGAGACGGAGGCGTCGAAGTGAGAGAAGCCGGCGTTTTCTTCGAGGAGTTCGGTGAGGCTAAGGACGGTGGCGTGGGGATCGGGGTGAGTAACGAAGGCGTACGCGTGATTGAGGGCGTCATGGAGTTTAGGCCTGGCGCCGGGCAAGCGAAGCACGCGGCCGAGGATCTGCTCAACGTGGGTTCTCGCGGAGATGTTGGACATGGTGCAGAGGACATAGGCGAAGGGGCAATCCCAACCTTCCTTGAGCTTCTGGATGGTGATGATGTGGCGGACGGGGGAGTCTGGAGAGAGAATGTTTTGGCCAGCGAGTTCATCGGTTTTGCCGGTGGAAATTTTGATCTGGTCCTCGAGGATTTTGAAATCGCTGACGAGGGTCTGTTTGAGGACAGCGGGGGTGATTTCGTCGCCTTCGTTCTGTGCCTGGTAAAGGACAATGGGCCGGATGTATTCGCCGGTGGCGGCTTGTTCTTTTTTGGCAAGTTCCTCGAGTTCGTTGCGGCGGGCGATTGCCTCCTGGACGGCGGTTTTCCATTGGGGCTGGCACCGGACCTTGATCGGGAGTTTGATCATTGCTTCTTCTTTGAGCTGCAGTGCGGAGACAGCGTGCAGGACATTCGAAGCAAAGAGATTTTTTCTGGGGTTATGTTCTGTGGCGGGCGTGGCGGTCAGCTCGAGGACGCAGGATGGGGCGAAGCGCTGGAGCGTGTCAAAGGAAAGCGGCGTGCGGGCATTGTGGGCTTCATCCATGATGACAATGGGGCGGTGGATGCGGAGCAAGTTGGCGAGGCTGGGGGTGGTGAGGGAGGTATCGGATTCATCGGCGAGCATGCGGAGTTGGGGTTCGGCGAGCCCCGTAAAATGGGGCATGAGCGCGCCGTTGGCTTCATAGAATTTTCGGCCTTCGGTGTCGGTGACGCGGAGAGCAGCGAGGGTGGAGACGATGACGGCGGTATCGGCGTCAAGGGTGGCGCGCTGAATATAGAGGGCTTCGGGGCCGGTGAATATCGATACGCGGCCGCCGCAGGCAGCGTCGAGCGCTTCACGGTAAGGGTGGCGGCGGTTTTTGAGAGCGGCGGCGGTTTGTTCGACGATGGTATTTGTAGGAGCGAGCCAGAGGACGACGGCGCGATCCTGGCGGAGGAGGATGTTGGAACCGAGTGGGATGGCGGGGGCGGCGAGGATGGTTTTTCCGCCGCCTGTGGGGATGCGGATGCAGACGTAGGGGACGCTGGGGAGCTGGTCGACGGCGAAGTAATTTTTGCGGGTGAGTTGGAAGAATGCGTCGTGAGCGGAGCCAGTCTGGACCGTTGCGCGGAGGAAGCGGTCCAGGTGGGCGAGGGATTCCTGCTGGTAGAGTTTGAGTTGGAGGGGCATGGTACACCGTTGTGGGAGAGACCCCCGGGCCGAGCCCGGGGCTATATGGGTCACGTGGTTTTGATTTCGTAGGGGAGTTGTTTGAAGGTGATGTTTTCGCGGGCGAGGCGTTGTGGGGAGAGGCGGGAGGCTTCGCCGAAGATGACGCGTGGGCCGTCGTGTTCCGGGAGCACGGCGAGGGTTTTGGAGGTGAGGACGTTACCTGCGTCGGGGCGTTTGTCGCCGAGGATTCCGTTGAAGAGGAGGTAGTAGGCGGTGTTGTTGGCGATTCCGATGAGGGGGGACTTTTTGGAGGGGGATTTGTCGGGGGCGCGTCCGGTTTCGGAGAAGAAGATGTGGCGAGCGAGATCGGCGAAGGTGACGGGGGTGTTGATTTGGCCGTCGGCGTTGAAGAGGGGTTCGCCGAGGGTGCAGAATTGGAATCCGGGGGAGGTTGCCACAGGGATTTCAATCCCTGGGCTTGGGGGTGTGCGCGTATCAGGCGGCGACGCGGCGTCGCCTGCTTTCCCATCCTGCCCCCCCCCCCCAGCTTCACATGCGTTTTGTGTGAGGGAGGGGATGACGCGTTTGAGACGTTCGGCGGTGATGTTTTTCGCGATGTGTTCTTCCATTTCGATGAGGATGAAGCGGCGGTTACCGCCGTCGGCGGCGTTGAGTTTCATAACGGCGTGGCCGGTGGTTCCGGAGCCGGCGAAGGAGTCGAGGATGAGGTCGTTTGGTTCAGCGATCATCGATACAACGTAAGTTAACAGCTCGTGCGGCTTGGGGTAACTAAAATGCAGGCCGAGTGCTTCCAATTCGTACTTGTTCTTCTCGGTTGTCCCAAGATTGCGCAGGACGGACTGTACGTACCGGCTCGTTCGGCCTTCACGTCGGTAGTAAATCACACCTCGGTCGGTAAGGTAGAATGAGAGTTTGGTCCCGTCGTCGTCGATGGGTTGGCAATTATTGGCGATAAACTTTCGAAGCTTGTTGGCAGACGACCATCCTGTGTACACGCGGCAGCGGCGCTCGAGCTTACCGCCTCGCACCCTCATATGATCAACTCGAAGCGGATACTCTGCCCCGAAGGATTTTGTTATCTGTCGGGTAATGTAGCCTTTTTCGCTGACTGCGGAAGTGAACTCCTCGTACCGTTCGTAGCGCTGAAGATCGAGGTTCTCTGTGTTACATGGAAATCCCGCGGGGAGTTCTATGACGGAGGCGGGATTCCCTGGTCCGTTCTTTGAGATTGAGTTTTCTGCAAAGTCTCGTCTGATTTTTGATTCGAGCGGGACGTCTGGGTCAACTACGCTTCGGATTCGAACCTTTTCCTTATTCCGCGCGTAAGCGAGTATGTACTCGTGAACGCCGGTGATTTGTTCCTGGTTCTCCGTGTGGCCGTCAGTGTTCCAAATAAAGATTTCCAATAGATTACTGTATCCAAAAATCTCATCAAGCATAACTCTCAGAAGCGCGAGCTCGTGTTGTCCGATGCTGATGAAGATTGCCCCATCCTCACGGAGCATTTGGTAAAGGAGTTGGAGTCTGGGGTACATCATGCAGAGCCATTTGTCGTGGCGGGAGAGGTCTTCGGCTTCTTTGCCGACGGTTTGGCCGAGCCATTTTTTGATTTCGGGGGCGTTGACGTTGTCGTTGTAGACCCAGTTTTCGTTGCCGGTGTTGTAGGGCGGGTCGATGTAGATGCATTTGACCTGGCCGGCGTAGTAGGGGAGGAGGGCTTTGAGGGCGAGGAGGTTGTCGCCGTGGAGGAGAAGGTTGCCGGAGTCGGGATTTCCTACCGAGAGGGAGGGATCGGCCTTGAGGAGGCGGAAGGGGACTTCGCGGTGGTGATTAACGACGGCTTTTTTGCCGATCCAGTCGAGGGTGGGCATGCGAGTGCTTCCGGGGCAAGTTGAAGATGGGGGTAGAGTAGCGGGTGGGGCGGTGCGGGGGAAGGGGGAGTGGGGGATTTGGGTGCGTTGATGTTTTGGGGATTGGGCGGGGGGGGCGCTGGGAGCGTACATGGGTCCGCGCCGTTGGAGGCGGCGGGCTTTTTGGGGGGTGGGGTGGGGGTATGGAAGAGGGGCGGATCTTTTTTGGGATCCGCCCCTTGTTGCAGGTGCAGGAGAGAAGGGCCGACGGGGGCGTCGGCCGCACTTTTATTTGCCGGCTTTGGCGGGGATTTTGTGGTCGGGTTTTTCGGGTTTGGGTTCGGGTTTGGCGTCGGCTTTACCGGGGGCGACTTTGAGGTCGGGTTTGGCGGGTTCGGGGGCGGGGTCACGGGATTTTTTGGCGAGGACTTTTTCGCGGATTTCCTTGCCGACTTCGGGGTTGTCGCGGAGGAACTGGCGGGCTTGTTCGCGGCCTTGTCCGAGGCGGACGTTGCCGTAGTTGAACCAGGCGCCGGATTTGTCGATGACGGATTCGTTGACGCCCATGTCGAGGAGGTCGCCTTCGTAGGAGATGCCGGACTCGAAGAGGATGTCGAACTCGGCTTCGCGGAAGGGGGGGGCGATTTTGTTTTTGACGACCTTGGCGCGGACGCGGTTGCCGATGGCGACTTCGCCTTCCTTGATGGCGTTGATGCGGCGGATGTCGATGCGGATGGAGGAGTAGAACTTGAGGGCGTTGCCGCCGGTGGTGGTTTCGGGGTTGCCGAACATGACGCCGATTTTCATGCGGATCTGGTTGATGAAGATGACGAGGGATTTGGATTTGGAGACGGCGGCGGTGAGTTTGCGCATGGCCTGGGACATGAGGCGGGCCTGGGCGCCCATGGTGGCGTCGCCCATTTCGCCTTCGATTTCGGCCTTGGGGATGAGGGCGGCGACGGAGTCGACGACGATGACGTCGACGGCGTTGGAGCGGACGAGGGTTTCGACGATTTCGAGGGCTTGTTCGCCGGTATCGGGCTGGGAGACGAGGAGGTCTTTGAGGGAGACGCCGAGGCGTTTGGCCCAGGAGGGGTCGAGTGCGTGTTCGGCATCGACGAAGGCGGCGACGCCGCCTTTCTTTTGGGCTTCGGCGATGACGTGGAGACAGAGGGTGGTTTTGCCGGAGGATTCTGGGCCGTAGATTTCGACGATGCGGCCCTTGGGGATGCCTTTGCCGCCGAGGGCGATGTCGAGGGAGAGTGCACCGGTGGGGATGCCTTCGATGTTGAGGGTGGTGTTGCCATCCATGTTCATGATGGCGCCCTTGCCGAAGGTTTTTTCGATTTGGGCGAGAGCGCGGTCGAGGGCCTGGTCGCGTTGGGAGTCGCGTGGGGCGATTTCTTTTGAGGCAGTGTCTTTAGACATGAGATCTCCAGGTAATAGTTCAAGATTCCGGTAATATCACAAAAACTGGTTGGAGCGGGAAGTGACTATACCGAACGGGAGGCGAACGGTCAAGGGGTAAGTTTGGGGAATTTTCGGATGAGGTGGGGGGCGAGGGGGGACGGAAACACGAAGGGCACGAAGGCACGAAGGACCATCTATGAGCAAGTCTTTGTCAAGGGGGTTAGCGGGAGCGATTGCGGGATGAGTCCAACCATCTATTCGACATCGCCTCGGAGGACGTGTCATGCATGTTAATTCGAGGCCGGCCTCATTCA
>JBQCGD010000138.1:0-91173 GCA_051955985.1 Phycisphaerae bacterium
GCATGACGGCGGTGGTTTCGAGCGGCGGCGGATCCGTGGCGACCGCGACGCCGGAACCGACCTCCCTGGCGATGCTGGGACTCGGGGCCGTCGGGCTCCTGAGCCGCCGGCGGAAGCAGAAGTAAGCGTTGATTGCGGCCGCCGGAGCCTTCGGGCTTCGGCGGCCTTTTTTTTTTACCAATTTGGGGGCAGCAGGAGGGGAAGCGACCGGCGAAACGATTCGCCGGGTCGTTGGGAGACAGAGAAAGAAGAGTCGCGAGCACAGGTGGCCCTTTGTATTCGGGAGCGAAAGGGCGGCCGTCTGGCGGCTCTTTTTTTTGCTGTGGCAGGCTGGCGCAGCGATGTGGGGGCGCTGTGTTGCGAGGTTTGCGATCAGGAGAAAGGTTTTGTCAGCGGCGGGTGCGGTCGCGGTAGGCGGAGGGGGTGGTTTTTTCGGTGCGTTGGAAGAGGACGCTGAGGTATTCGGGGGTGCCGGCGGCGACGCGGGCGGCGATGGATTTGATGGGGAGGTCGGTGGTGGCGAGGAGGAGTTTGGCGCGTTCGATGCGGCAGCGGAGGATTTCGGCGTGGGGGGTGCGGCCGAGGGCGCGGCGGAAGCGGGTTTCGAGGGAGCGGCGGGAGAGGGGAAGGTGGTGGAGGAGGGTTTCGACGGTGATGCCTTGGCAGGCGTGGTCGCGGATGAAGCGGAGTGCGGCGGCGATGTCGGGGTCGGGGATGGCGAGGGCGTCGGTGGAGCGGCGGGCGGAGAGGCCGAGGGGCGGGACGAGGCGCATGCCGGGGGGAATTTTTCGGCCGGCCATGAGTTGGTCGAGGAGCTGAGCGGCGAGGAAGCCGATGCGGCGGGTGTCGGGGGCGACGGAGGAGAGGGGTGGCTCGGAGAGGGAGCAGCGGACGGCGTCGTCGTCGACGCCGATGACGGCGACTTCGTCGGGGATCTTGATACGGGCGGCGCGGCATGCGTCGAGGAGTTGTTGGCCGAGGAGGTCGTAGCAGGCGAAGATGCCGACGGGTTTGGGGAGTTTGCGGAGCCAGGCGATAAGTGAGGTGCGGTGGGCAGACCAGGAGCGGGCGTGGGAGAGGCGGAGGGGGCGGATGCGGGCGTGGAGGCGGAGGTTGGCGGCGTTGGCGAGTTGCTGGAAGGCTGCGTGCTGCCAGCGGACCCAGCGGTAGTTGGAGACGCCGCAGAAGCCGAGGTTTTGGAAGCCGCGATCGCGGAGGTGGTGGAAGGCTAGCGCGGCTTCGGCGCGGACGTCGGAGTGGACGGCGGGGTGATTGGGGAGGAGTTCGGCGGCGCTGAGGTCGACGAGGGGGCGGCGGAGGGAGAGGGCGGCGCGGGCGGCGGCGGGGGATTCGGCGCGGATGAGGAGGCCGTCGGGTTTCCAGCCGCGGAGGTGTGCGGCGGGAGGATGAGCGCGGGTGGATTCGGGGAGGAAGATGGACCAGTGGGCGTGGGATTGGACGTAGTCGGCAATGCCAGCGAGGAGGCCGCGGGAGTAGGCGTTGCTGGTTTCGATGAGGAGTGCGACACGGGGCGGGGCGGAGGGGATGGGGCGGGTCGGGGGCATAGGGGTAGGATATTTCGGGGCGGTAAATAATGGAAGGTGGGATGCGCAATATCGCAGGAGCGGGGGAGCGGGCGGGAGGTACTATTGTGTGCAATCGATTGACGAGGTGAACAACTTGGCCGACGAGGGCGTCGGCCCCACTTTGAGGAGAATCTGTGGTCAAGTGGAAAGGTGTGTTTCCGGCGGCTTGTACGCAGTTCAGGAGTGATCAGTCCCTTGATGTGGGCGCGACGCTGCGGCATTTGGATGGGATGATCGGGGCAGGGGTGCATGGGGTGGTGATGCTGGGGACGGTGGGGGAGAATTGTTCGCTCGAGTATGGGGAGAAGGTGGAATTGTTGAAGGCGGTGGTGGGGCATGTGGGAAAGCGCGTGCCGGTGTTGACGGGGGTGGCGGAGTATACGACTTCGCTGGCGTGCCGATTTGCGGAGGATGCGCGGAAGGCGGGGGTGGATGGGTTGATGGTGTTGCCGGCGATGGTGTACCCGTCGGATGCGCGGGAGACGGTGGTGCATTTCAAGGCGGTGGCGGGGAGCACCCCGCTGCCGATCATGATTTACAACAATCCGGTGAGTTACAAGGTGGATATTTTGCCGGAGACGTTTGGGGAGTTTGTGGGGGTGAAGAACATTGTGGCGATCAAGGAGTCGAGCGAGGATCCGCGGCGGATCACGGATATTCGGAACGCGGTGGGGGATCGGTTCACGCTGTTCTGCGGGGTGGATGACCTGGTGATGGAGTCGTATGTGCTGGGGGCGGAGGGGTGGATCAGCGGGCTGGTGAATGCGTTTCCGGGGGAGAATCGGTTGTTGTGGGATTTGCTGGAGGCGGGGGATTTTGCGCGGGCGCGGGAGGTTTATCGGTGGTATACGCCGCTGCTGCATCTGGATACGCATCCGAAGCTGGTGCAGTACATCAAGCTGGCGGCGGCGGAGTGTGGGTTTGGGACGGAGGTGACGCGGGCGCCGCGGCTGGCGTTGGTTGGGGAGGAGCGCGAGCGGGTTTTGAAGTTGATTCGGGGGGCGATGGCGACTCGGCCGGGGGGACGTAAACATGAAGGGCACGAAGGGATTTGACACAGAGACGCACAGAGGACACAGAGGGCACAGAGACTACGACGAGAGTTTGAGAGTTGAGATTTTTGAAGGTGGATGATGCAGTCGGGAATTCATGCCGTTTTGATTGGTGGGCGGTGGCGGGAGTCGGAGCGGGTGGGGGAGTTTCGGGCGGTGAATCCGGCGACGCGGGGGGAGTTGGGGGAGACGTATCCCGTGAGCGGGTGGGGGGACTTGGAGGGGGCGCTGGCGGCGGCGAGTGCGGCGGCGGGGGTGATGCGGGGGATGGGTGGGGAGCAGATTGCTTCGTTTTTGGAGGGGTATGCGGGGGCGATTGAGGAGGATGTGGAGCGATTGGCGGGGGTGGCGGCGGAGGAGACGGGGTTGGCGGTGAAGCCGCGGTTGGCGGAGGTGGAGTTGCCGCGGACGGTGAATCAGTTGCGGCAGGCGGGTGCGGCGGCGCGGGAGGGGTCTTGGCGGAAGGCGACGATTGATACGAAGATTCCGTTGAGGTCGGGGTTGGCGCCGCTGGGGGCGGTGTGGACGATTGGGCCGAACAATTTTCCGTTTGCATATAACGGGGTGGCGGGCGGGGATTTTGCGTCGGCGATTGCGGCGGGGAATCCGGTGATTGCGAAGGGGCATCCGTTGCATCCGACGACGACGCGGCTGTTGGCGGAGCATGCGCATCAGGCGGCGATGGCGGCGGGGTTGCCGACGGGGGCGGTGCAGATGATTTATCATGTGGAGGCGGAGGTGGGGCTCAAGTTTGTGGCGGATGGGCGGTTAAAGGCGATTGGGTTTACGGGGAGCCGGGCGGGGGGATTGGCGTTGAAGGCGGCAGCGGATCGGGCGGGGAAGTTGTTTTTTGGGGAGATGTCGAGTTTGAATCCGGTGGTGATTTTGCCGGGGGCGATTGCGGAGAATGCGAATGGGGTTGCGGATCAACTGGTGACGAGCGTGACGGTGGGGGCGGGGCAGTTTTGCACGAAGCCGGGGTTGGTGTTTTTGGTGAAGTCGGGGGGGACGGAAGGGTTTGTGGGGGTCGTGCGGGCGAAGTTGGCCGCGGCGGCGGCTGGGGTTTTATTTTCGGGCGCGGGGCAGGCGAATGTATTGAAGGCGGTGGAAGCATTGAAGGCGGCGGGGGCGGAGCTGGTGCTGGGCGGGGCGGGGAATGAGGCGGGCGGGTTTGGGATTTCGAACACGTTGCTGCGGACGACGGCGGCGAAGTTCCTGGGGGATCCGCAGACGTTTCAGACGGAGGCGTTTGGGAATGCGACCCTGATGGTGGTGGCGGAGAATGTGGAGGAGATGTTGCGGGCGCTGGAGAGGCTGGAGGGGAATTTGACGGGGTCGGTTTATTCGGCTTCGGGCGGGAGCGAGGAGAGCGCGTATGCGGCGACGGCGGGGATTCTGCGGCCGCGGGTGGGGCGGTTGCTGAACGACAAGATGCCGACGGGGGTGGCGGTGTCGTCGGCGATGAATCACGGGGGGCCGTTTCCGGCGACGACGCAGCCGCACTTTACGGCGGTGGGTTTTCCGGCGGCGATCGGTCGATTCACGCAGTTGGAGAGTTACGACAACGTGCGGTCGGCGCGGTTGCCGGTGTGGCTGCGGGACAAGAATCCGACGGGCAGGATGTGGCGGATGATTGACGGGCAATGGACGACAGGGGATGTGACGCGATGACGATGACGGGAACACGGGACGAGCGGCTGCAGTTTCAGAAGAATTTTTCGGCGAGCGAGCTGACGGGGCGGCGGCGTCAGGCGATGCGTGCGATGGGGGGCGGCCTGGCGGTGGTGGCGGCGGCGACGGAGGTGCCGGGGTTTGATCCGGTCCGGCAGAGCAATGATTTTTATTATTTGACGGGGGTGGAGAGTCCGCATGCGTATTTGACGATGGATGCTTCGACGAAGAAGTGCGTGTTGTATTTGGCGCCGCGGGATGAGAAGCATGAGAAGTCGGATGGGCCGACGTTGAGTGCGGAGGATGGGGCGTTCGTGCTGGCGCGGACGGGGATCGACGAGGTGCGGCCGATCTCGCAGGTGGTGGCGGATCTGACGGGGATTGAGGGGCAGATCTGGACGATGCGGGCGCCGGCGGAGGGGGCGCGGCAGTGCCAGGACACATTGCGGCATTTCCAGAAGGCGATTGCGGCGGATCCGCTGGACGGACGGATGCCGCGGGAGCATCACCTGGTGGGGAAGTTGTCGGCGCTTTCGCCGCGGGCGGAGTTCCGGGATCTGTCGGCGATTGTGCACCGGATGCGGTTGATCAAGTCGCCGGCGGAGGCGGCGGTGATGCGGATTGCGGGGAAGCTGACGGCGCTGGCGACGATGGAGGCGATGCGTGCGACGCGGCCGGGGGTGACGGAGTTTCAGCTCGGGGCGGCGGCGGATTATTTCTTTCAGATCAACGGGGCGCAGGGGGCGGGGTATCGGCCGATCATCGCGACAGGGGCGAACATCTACATGATGCATTACTGGCGGAACAATGCGGCGCTGGAGGAGGGGTCGCTGGTGCTGTTCGATTATGCGCCGGATTACAACTATTACACGTCGGACATTGGCAGAATGTGGCCGGCGGGCGGGGCGTATTCGGCGGTGCAGCGGGAGTTGTACGGGTTTGTGCTGGAGCATCACCGGGTGCTGCTGGAGGAGATTCGCCCGGGGCGGATGAAGAAGGAGGTGCTGGCGGCGGCGGCGGAGCGGATGTACGGGGTGGTGGAGAAGACGCGGTGGTCGAAGGAGATTTACCGGGCGGGGGCGAAGAAGCTGCTGGAGAGCGAGCGGCCGTTGAGTCACGGGGTGGGGATGCCGGTGCATGAATCGGCAGCATGGGCGGATCGGCCGATGGAGCCGGGGCTGGTTTTTGCGGTGGATCCGGAGCTGGTGATTCCGGAGGAGGAGTTGTACATCCGGGTGGAGGACACGGTGCTGGTGACGCCGGACGGGATTGAGAATCTGACGAGCGAGTGTCCGCGCGAGATGGAGGAGGTGGAGAAGTTGATGCGGGGGCCGGGGATTTTGCAGAGTTTTCCGGCGGTGCATCGGAATCCGGGGAGATGAGGATGCAGCGGATTGAGGTGATCGACAGTCATACGGGCGGGGAGCCGACGCGGGTGGTGGTGTCGGGTGGGCCGGATCTTGGGAGCGGGACGCTGGCGGAGCGGCGGGTGCGGTTTCGGGAGCTGCATGATGCGTTTCGGTCGGCGGTGGCGAATGAGCCGCGGGGATCGGATGCGATGGTGGGTGCGTTGCTGACCCCCCCTACCGATGATTCTTGCGCGGCGGGGGTTATTTTTTTTAACAATGTGGGGACGCTGGGGATGTGCGGGCATGGGACGATCGGGCTGGCGGTGACGCTGGGGTATCTCGGGCGGATCGGGGCGGGGGTGCATCGGATTGAGACGCCGGTGGGCGTGGTGGCGGTGGAGTATGACAGGAGGAATGGGGCGGCGATTGAGAATGTGGCATCCTATCGGCATGCGAAGGATGTGGTGGTGGAGGTGCCGGGGGTTGGGCGGGTGCGCGGGGATGTGGCGTGGGGTGGGAATTGGTTTTTCCTGGTGCAGGAGCATGGGGAGGTTTTGCGGCGGGAGAATATTGAGCGGTTGACGGTGGTGACTTCGCGGATTGCGGAGGCGCTGGCGGCGCAGGGGATCACGGGGAAGGGCGGGGAGGTGATTGATCATGTGGAGTTGTTTGGGGCCGCGGAGGGGGCGGGGAATGATTCGCGGAATTTTGTGTTATGTCCGGGGAAGGCGTATGACCGGTCGCCGTGCGGGACGGGGACATCGGCGAAGATGGCGTGTTTGTATGCGGAAGGGAAGTTGAAGCCGGGGGAGGTGTGGCGGCAGGAGTCGATCTTGGGGTCGGTGTTTGAGGGGTCGATCCGGGTGACCGATGGAATCGTATTTCCGCGGATCCGGGGGACGGCGTATGTGACGGGGGAGGGGACGTTGATTGTGGATGCGGCGGATCCTTTTGCGATGGGGATACGGTGATGGGGGCGAACGGCGCGGAGATCATCGTTGTGGGGGCGGGGATCGTAGGGGCGGCGGTGGCGGAGGCGCTGGCGCTGGAGGGGCGGCGGGTGATGGTGATTGATGGCGGGGTGGTGAGCGGCGGAGCGACGGGGGCGGGGATGGGGCACATTGTGGCGATGGATGACTCACCGGCGCAGTTGGCGTTGACGGGGTATGGGCAGCGGTTGTGGGACGAAAGGGGAGAGCAGTTGCCGGCGAGCGGGGAGCGCGTGGTGTGTGGGACGCTGTGGATTGCGGGGGATGAAGAGGAGATGGCGGAGGCGCGGCGGAAGCTGGAGGTGTATCAGCGGTGCGGGTTGAAGGCGATGGTGGTGGACGGAAAGGCGTTGCGGTGGGCGGAGCCGGAGTTGCGGGAGGGGCTGGCGGGCGGGCTGTTGGTGCCGGGGGATTCGGTGGTGTATCCGCCGCCGATTTGTGCGGCGATGCTGGAGACGGTGAAAAGGAGTGGCGGGGAAGTGGTTCTTGGGAAAAGGGTTGCGGGGATGACGGGGCGGGGAGTGCGGCTGGCGGATGGGAGCGTTCTTTCGTGTGAGTATGCGGTGAATGCGGCGGGGGTTGGGGCTGCGCGGTTGACGGCGGGGTTTGAGGTGCGGCCGCGGAAGGGGCATCTCGTCATCACGGATCGGTATCCGGGGTTTGTGCGGCACCAGTTGGTGGAGCTGGGGTATTTGAAGTCGGCGCATTCTTCGACGGGGTCGAGCGTGGCGTTTAATGTGCAGCCGCGGCCGAATGGGCAGGTGTTGATTGGGTCGTCGCGGCAGTTTGGGGAGGAGTCGGGGGCGGTGGATCATGGGATTTTGTCGCAGATGCTGCGGCGGGCGATGGAGTACATGCCGGGGATTTCGGGGCTGTCGGCGATACGGTGCTGGACGGGGTTTCGGGCGGCGACGCCGGACAAGCTGCCGTTGATCGGGCCGCACCCGGAGGATGGGCGGTTGTTTCTGGCGACGGGGCACGAGGGATTGGGGATTACGACGTCGCTGGCGACGGGGCGGCTGGTGGCGGATTTGATGGCGGGGCGGGAGACGGCGATTGCGGCGGGGCCTTATTTGCCGGCGCGGTGTTTTGCGGGGGCGAGCGTTGGGCACTGAGCGCGTCGAGTTCACGTTTAATGGGCGGCGGATGACGGCGGTGCGTGGGAGCACGGTGGCGGGAGCGCTGTTGTCGAACGGGATGATGGGGTTTCGGCAGTCGGTGTCGGGGGAAGAGCGCGGGCCGGTGTGCGGGATGGGGACGTGTTATGAGTGCCGGGTGACGATTGATGGGGTGGCGCATCGGAAGGGTTGCCAGGTGGAGGTGGTGGAGGGGATGCGGGTGGTGAGCGATGCGTGAGGACTTTTACGATATGGTTGTTGTGGGGGCGGGGCCGGGCGGGCTGGCGGCGGCGGCCACGGCGCGGGGGGCGGGGTTGCGCGTGTTGATGATTGATGAAGGGGGGCTGCCGAGCGGACAGATCTGGCGCGGGGAGGGGACGGTGCATGCGGAGGCGGCGCGGTGGGTGCGGCGGTTGGAGGGGGTGGAGCGGTGGGCGCAGTCTCGCGTTGTAGCGGCGGTTGGACAATGTGCGCTGCTGGTGGAGACGGCGGAGGGGGCGCGGGTGGTTCGGTGGAAAGCGTCGATCCTGGCGACGGGGGCGCGGGAGTTGTTGTTGCCGTTTCCGGGGTGGACATTGCCGGGAGTGTTTGGGGCGGGCGGGTTGCAGGCGCTGGTGAAGCAGGGGATGGAGGTTCGGGGGAAGCGGGTGGTGGTGGCGGGGACGGGGCCGTTGCTGCTGGCGGTGGCGGATTATTTGCGGGGGAAGGGGGCGGAGGTGCCGGTGGTGCTGGAGCAGGCGTCAGCGAGGAGCGTTTGGCAGTTTACGATGGGGTTGGCGGGGTCGCCGGGGAAACTGTGGGCGGGGGTGAAGCTGCGGGCGCGGCTGCTGGGGACGCGGTATGCGATGGGCGGGTATGTGGGGGCGGTATCGCGAGAGGGGGCGGGGTTGCGCGTCGCGTATCGCGTTGGGGAGCGCGAAGAGCGATTGGATTGTGATTATGTGGCGTGCGGGTTTCACCTGGTGCCGAGCGTGGAGTTGGCGCAGTTGCTTGGGTGCGCGATGACGGAGCGGGGGTTTGTGCGGGTCGATGACCGGATGCGGACGAGCGTGGCGGGGGTGTATGCGGTGGGCGAGTTGACGGGGATTGGCGGTGTGGAGAAGGCGCTTGTAGAGGGGCAGATGGCGGGACACGCGGTTGCGGGGGATGAAGCGGCGATGCGGGGGATGGCGGGGAAGCATGGGGCGGCGTTGCGGTTCATGGGAAGACTGGATCGGGCGTTTGCGTTGCGGGCGGAGGTGAAGGGGTTGGCGGGGGACGAGACGATTGTCTGCCGGTGCGAGGATGTGCGGCTGGGGGCGGTGCGGGGATGTGGGAGCGGGCGGGATGGGAAGTTGCAGACGCGGTGCGGGATGGGGGCGTGCCAGGGGCGGGTGTGCGGGGCGATTCTGCGGGAGTTGATGGGGGCGGAGTGGGCGGGAATGCAGCAGGCGCGGCCGCCGGTGATGGCGGCGCGGGTGGGAACGCTGGCGGCCGTGGCGCCGGGGGAAGCATAATTCCACTGCGATTTTCTTTTCGGCAAGACTGGATATTCAACAACGTTTAGAATTCGTACGGTGGGTTTTCACTGGCAGGTGAGGGACTCATGACACGAGCGCTATGTGCTTTGTCGCTGGCGATTCTTGGGGTTTTGTCGTCAGCGCGGGGGGATGAGTTGTCGGATGGCTTTGCGACGCCGCCGGACTCGGCGAAGCCGCGGACGTGGTGGCACTGGACGGGGGGGAACGTAACGACGGAGGGGATCACGAAGGATCTGGAGTGGATGAAGCGGGTGGGGATTGGGGGATTTCAGTTGGTGGATGTGACGTCGGGTGGGGGGCAGACGGTGGAGCCGAAGATCAATTTCATGACGGCGCCGTGGCTGGAGGCGGTGCGGCACAGTGCGGCGGAGGCGGAGCGGCTGGGGCTGGAGATGTCGATTTTCAGTTCGGCGGGGTGGAGCGAGACGGGGGGGCCGTGGGTGAAGCCGGAACAGGCGATGAAGAAGCTGGTGTGGAGCGAGGTGACGGTGAACGGGCCGTCGACGTTCAATGAGAAGTTGCCGCAGCCGCCGACGAACAATGGGCCGATTGGGAATCTGCGGGTGGGGCGGGGAGGCGATCCGACGTTTTATGGGGACAGCGCGGTGCTGGCGTATCCGACGCCGGCAGATGAGAGTTCGATGGCGGAGAAGCATCCGACGGTGACGGCGAGCGGCGGGGAGATTGAGGGGAATAAGCTGATGGATGGGGACTTGAATTCGGCGGTGTCGATCAAGCCGGGGAAGGAGGGGGAGGCGGCGTGGGTGCAGTATGAATTTGCGGAGCCGTTCACGGCGCGGGCGGTGACGATCGAGGGGCGCGGGGGAATTCCGGTGGGGCGGATTTGTGCGAGCGAAGATGGGAAGGAATTTCGGACGCTGGTGGAATTGCCTGGGGCGCAGCTTTATCGCGGGGGGCTGGAGCGGACGTTTGATTTTCCGGCGACGACAGCGAAGTTTTTCCGGCTGGAGATGACGGCGGCGCCGCTGGGTCCGGCGATCACGATGAGCCAGGAGAAGCCGCAGCCGGCGAAGCAGTATGCGCTGGGCGAACTGGTGCTTCATTCGGGGGCGCGGGTGCAGCGGTGGGAGGAGAAGGCGGGGTTCAGCTTTTTGTATGACTACAGTGCGGTGCGGACGCCGGCGAGTGCGGATGCGGACGCGATTGGGCAGGACCGGGTGGTGGATTTGACGGGGAAGATGGGGAAGGACGGGACGCTGCAGTGGGAGGTGCCGGCGGGGAAGTGGACAATTCTGCGGCTGGGGTATTCGCTGACGGGGGCGAAGAATCGGCCGGCGGGACCGACGGGGTTGGGGTATGAGGTGGACAAGTTGAGCCGGGAGGATGTGGAGAGTTATTACCGTGGGTATACGGATCCGCTGGCGAAGGCGGTGGGGCCGCTGTGGGGGAAGCGTTTGAATTACATGACGATGGACAGTTGGGAGGCGGGGATGCAGAACTGGACGGATCGGATGGTTGAGGAGTTCCGGAAGCGGCGGGGGTATGACCCGACGCCGTACTTGCCGGCGCTCACCGGGCAGGTGGTGGGGAGCGCGGAGATCAGCGATCGGTTTTTGTGGGATTTCCGGCGGACGCTGGCGGACATGTTCGCGGAGAATCATTACGGAACGATGGCGGAAATGCTGCACAAGCAGGGGCTGGGGCTTTATGCGGAGGCGGCGGGGGTTTCGATGGAGGTGATTGAGGACACGCTGTTAAACAAGAAGGCAGCGGACATTCCGATGGGGGAATTCTGGGTGCATGCGCTGCATCCGGAGTTGGAGTATTACGTGGATGTGCGTGGGGCGGCGTCGGCGGCGCATGCGTATGGGAAGAACCTGGTGGCAACGGAGTCGTTTACGGGGGGCGGGTATGAGTCGCCGTTCACATTGAAGAAAGTGGCGGACTACTGGTTTGCCCAGGGGGTGAACCGGTTGGTGTTTCATTCGACGGCGGAGCAGCCGCTGGACACGAAGCCGGGGAACACGATGGTGGGGACACACATCAATCGGAACATCACGTGGGCGGAGGAGGCAGGGCCGTTGATGACGTATTTTGCGCGGACTTCGTACATGCTGCAGCAGGGGAAGTTTGTGGCGGATGCGGCGTATCTGCTGAAGGAGGGGGCGCCGTCGAGCCAGCCGTTCTGGGGTGGCGGGCTGAAGCCGGCGATGCCGGCGGGGTATGACTATGACTGCATCAACACGGATGTGCTGCTCAATCGGATGACGGTGGCGGCGGACGGGCGGTTGATGTTGCCGGATGGAATGAGTTATCGCGTGCTGGTGTTGCCGGAGACGGATCGGATGACGGTGCCGGTGTTGCGGAAGATCAAGCAGTTGGTGGCGGGCGGGGCGACGATTGTGGGGCCGAAGCCGGTGGCGTCGCCGAGTTTGGAGGGGTATCCGCAGGCGGATGGGGAGGTGCGTGCGATGGCGGACGAGGTCTGGGGAGATTTGGATGGGGTGATGCGGAATCGGCGGTTCTACGGGAAGGGGACGGTGATCTGGGGATTGCCGGTGGAGGCTGCGTTAACGGGCGCTTCGGTGGTGAAGGATTTTGAGTTTGGCGGGCCGGTGGGGGCGGATGTGGCGTGGATTCACCGGAGAGTGGCGGGAGGGGCGGGGGATGCGGATATTTATTTCGTGGCGAACCGGGGGGATTCGGCGGTGAATTTGACGGGGCGGTTTCGGGTGGCGGGGAAGGAGGCGGAGATCTGGCATGCGGATACGGGGAAGACTGAGCCGGCGGGGTATTCGATTGAGAACGGGCGTACGACGGTGCCATTGCATCTGGAAGAGCGGGAGGCGGTGTTTGTGGTGTTCCGCAAACCGACGACGACGACTTTCCGCGAGATGCCGCATGGGAACCTTGTGACGGCGAAGACGATTGAGGGGCCGTGGAAGGTGGCGTTTGAGCCGAAGCTGGGGGCGCCGGATGTTGTGAAGTTTGATGCGCTGGAGCCGTGGAGCGCGAACACGGATGAGGGGATCAGGTATTTCTCGGGGACGGCGACTTATACGAAAACAGTGCGGGTGGAGGATGGGTGGTTGCACGGAGGCGGGCGGGTGGTGCTGGATTTGGGGAAGGTGGGTGATGTTGCGGATGTGGTGTTGAATGGGAAGGAGGTGGGGATTTTGTGGAAGCCGCCGTATCGAGTGGATGTGACGGATGCGATGAAGGCGGGGGAGAACGAGTTGCAGGTGAAGGTGACGAATGAATGGACGAATAGGATCGCCGGTGATCGGGTGGTGCCGCCGGAGAAGCGGGTGCTGGCGGCGGGACAGCCGCGCCCGATGTTTGGGGGGAACTCGCCGCTGCCGGAGTCGGGGTTGCTGGGGCCTGTGAAGCTTCTTTCAACGTCGGAGGCGCCATGAAACGTTTTTGTATTCTTGCGATCGTTGCGGTGGTTGCGTGTTCCTCGGCGTTTGGGCAGGTCGCGGATGCACCGGATGCGGTGGTGAAGGGTATTCCGGTGAATTACACGGAGTCGAAGGTGGGGACGTACACGTTGCCGGATCCGCTGACGTGTGAGGACGGGGAGAAGGTGACGGATGCCGAGACGTGGATGAAGAAGCGGCGGCCGGAGATTGTGAAGTTGTTCGAGGAGAATGAGTATGGGCGCGCGCCGGGGCGGCCGGCGGATATGCGTTTTGATGTGTTTGACAAGGGGACGCGGGCGTTTGGGGGGAAGGCGATGCGGCGGCAGGTGACGGTATATTTTTCGGCGGACAAGCGCGGGCCGCAGATGGATTTGTTGATTTACACGCCGGCGGGGGCGACGAAGCCGGTGCCGTTGCTGTTGAACGTGAGTTTCGTGCCGAACAATTGGGCGGTGCCGGATGATCCCGGGGTGAAAGTGGGGACGCGGTGGGATGCTCGCGAGAAGAAGCGGGTGGCGGCGGTTCGGCCGACGACGACGAGGCCTGCGGCGACGCGGCCCGGTGGGGGGTTTGGGCGGCTGGATGTGATGCGGCTGATCGACAATGGGTTTGGGGTGGCGACGGTGAATTATTCGGATATTGATCCGGATGCGCTTGGGGGAATTCCGGGCGGGGTGCGGGCGCTTTATTTGAAGCAGGGGCAGACGGAGCCGGCGCCGGATGAATGGGGGTCGATCGGGGCGTGGGCGTGGGGGTTGAGCCGGGCGATGGATTATCTGGAGACGGATTCGGCGGTGGATGCGAAGCGGGTGGCGTTGTATGGGGTGTCGCGGCTGGGGAAGACGGTGTTGTGGACGGGGGCTTCGGATCCGCGGTTTGCGCTGGTGATTGCGAGTTGTTCGGGAGAGGGGGGCGCGGCGCTGAGCCGGCGAAATTATGGGGAGACGATCAAGCACATGGTGGAGCCGACGCGGTATCCGTATCAGTTCTGCGCGAACTGGGCGAAGTATGCGGAGGATCCGAACACGTCGCCGGTGGATGGGCACATGCTGGTGGCGTTGATGGCGCCGCGGCCGGTGCTTTTGCAGACGGGGGATACGGACCGGTGGTCGGACCCGAAGGGGGAATTCCTGGCGGCGGTGTCGGCGGGGCCGGTGTTTCAGTTGTTCGGGAAGGAGGGGCTGGGGACGGAGGTGATGCCGGGGGCGAATCAGCCGATTCTGCACACGATTGGGTACGAGATGCATGCCGGCGGGCATGGGACCATGCCATCGGATTGGCGGGTCTATCTGGATTTTATGAAGATGCACTTGATGCCGTGAGGGGCGGAGGCGGCGGTGCGGGCGGCGGCAAAAATGGAAGAACCTCGCTCTCGCGGAGGAGAGGCGAGGCTCTTCGTTTTTCGGGGCGACAGGATTTGAACCTGCGACCCCCAGACCCCCAGTCTGGTGCGCTAGCCAGGCTGCGCTACGCCCCGAGGAGTTCTGGAGTATAGCAGAATGGGGGTGCGGGGCCAAATGAGTGGGGGAAGATTCTGGTTGGGCGTGCGGGGAGGGGGATTTGCCTTTCGGGGAGGGGTGGGATTGAATGAGCTCATGAGTTTTGTGCAGCCACAACGACATGCGCCGCGGCATCCGAAATATGATGCGATTCATCGGGCGCTTTTGACGGGGCTTCTCTCCAACGTGGGGACGAAGTCGGATACGTATGAGTACCTGGGGACGCGGGGGACGCGGTTTAATCTTTTTCCGGGGTCGGCGCTGTTTGCGGTGAAGCCGAAGTGGGTGGTGGCGGCGGAGTTGGTGGAGACGACGAAGTTGTATGGGCGGACGTGTGCGGGGGTGGAGCCGCAGTGGATTGAACAGGTGGCTTCGCATTTGGTGGAGAGGAGTTATTCGGAGCCGCGGTGGGATGCCAAGACGATGTCGGCGGTGGCGACGGAGAAGGTGTCGCTGTATGGGTTGGTGTTGATTCCGGCGCGGACGGTGGCGTTTGGAGGGATCAATCCGAAGTTGTCGCGGGAGTTGTTTATTCATCATGCGCTGGTGCTGGGGGATGTGCCGGAGGGGCGGATGAATGCGCCGTTTATGAAGCACAATCGGGCGCTGGTGGCGGAGGTGGAGGGGATGGAGGCGAAGATACGGCAACGGAATCTCCTGGCGGATGTTTCGACGCGGTATGCATTTTATGATGCGCGGGTGCCGTTGGAGGTGGTGGATGGGGCGCGGTTTGAGTCGTGGCGGATTGGGGCGGAGAAGGGGGATCCGCGGTTGCTGTTTATGAAGAAGGAGGATCTTTTGCGGGCGGATGCGCCGGCGATTACTCCGGAGAATTTTCCGGAGAAGGTGACGGATTCGGGGGGTGGGTTGCAGTTGCCGGTGATGTATCGGTTTGAGCCGGGGGAGGCGTTGGATGGGGTGACGGTGGCGGTGCCGATGGCGGCGCTTGCGCAGTTGAGGGGGGAGCGGTATGAGTGGATGGTGCCGGGGATGCTGGAGGAGAAGATTGCGGCGATGTTGCGGGGGTTGCCGGGGGCGGTGCGGCGGAATTTTGTGCCGGTGCCGGAGTGGGCGAAGAGTGCGGCGGCGGCGTTGGGGAATTCAGAATTCAGAATACAGAATTCAGAATTGTCGTTGCGGGATGCGTTGGCGGGGTATTTGCGCAGGGAGACGGGGGTGGAGATTACGGGGGCGGATTTTGTGGAGAAGGAGTTGCCGGAGTTTTTGCGGATGAATTTTCGGGTGATGGATGATGCGGGGAGGCCGGTGGCGTTGTCGCGGGATCTGGCGATGCTGCAGCGGAAGTATGCGTCGCAGGCGGAGAAGTCGTTTGCGGGTGTTGGGGGGGCGGATCGGAAGTGGCAGCGGGATGGGATTGTGCGGTGGGATTTTGGGGAGTTGCCGGAGTCGGTGACGGTGCAGCGGTTTGGGATGCGGATTGTGGCGTATCCGACTTTGGTGGATTTGGGGGAGACGTGCGGGTTGCGGTTGTTGCCGTCGAAGGAGGGGGCGGAGGAGGGGCATCGGGCGGGGGTGCGGCGGCTGTTTCGGCTGGAGTATCGGAAGGATGTGAAGTCGCTGCGGAACCAGATTCCGGAGTGGACGCGGATGGCGTTGCAGTATTGGCTGATTGGGCCGACGGAGGAGTTGAAGGAGGATTTGGTGACGTTGATGGTGGATCGGGCGTTGTTTGAGGAGGGGGAGGTGCCGCGGGGAGTGGAGGGGTGGGAGCGGGTGAAGCATCGGGCGGCGACGCGGTTGTTTGACACGGGGGAGAAGGTGGCGGGGTTGATTGGGGAGATTCTGGAGCAGAACCATGCGTTGTCTTTGGCGATGGAGGATGCGTCGAGCAGTGCGACGACGGCGGATTTGCATGACCAGTTGGTGTATTTGTTGCCGAAGCATTTTGTGTTGAGCACGCCGGCGCGGTGGCTGGGGGAGTTGCCGCGGTATCTGGCGGGGATGCGGGTGCGGTTGGAGAAGTTGCGTGGCGGGGGGAGCGGGATTGTGGATCGGGATCTGGAGGGGATGGGGAAGGTGGCGCCGTTCTGGAATATGTACCTGGGGCGGAAAGCGGAGCATGAGGCGATTGGGTTGGGCGATCCGGAGTTGGAGTTGTTTCGGTGGATGATTGAGGAGTATCGGGTGAGCTTGTTTGCGCAGGAGTTGGGGGTGTCGGTGGCGGTGTCGGAGCGGCGGTTGGAGCGGCAGTGGGAGAAGGTGCGCAAGGCTTGAGGCCTTGAATGACGAAATTCGAATGACGAATGACGAAAGGGGGTGGGGCGGGTGGGAACCGGGGTTTTGATAGCGCCCGTCGAAGGTGATCAAGTTGTTTTTGGCGGAACCGCGTTTTTAGGGGCGCCAGCCGAAGACGATCAAGTTCGACGTTTTGAAAACCGCGTTTTTGATAGCGCCAGCCGAAGATGATCAAGTTGTTGGGGAGGGCGGGAGGTGTGGGGAGGGGGAAGAATGCCAAGAAGTTGTTTGTGCGCGCGGTTGGCCCCCTACTCCGGCCGCGACAGGCATTGTGGGGAGTGAGTGGCTGGGCGCTGGCGGGATGTGGAGGGGTGAGATTGGATTGGTTTTGCGCATGGTGCTTCCATAGAGGGGGTGGTGCGCCCAGGTTGTGCGCACGGGGTGGCGGTGGAAGGTGGTAAGTTGGGTGGGGCGAGGGGATTGGGGTGTTGAGGGATTTCCGAGGGGGATTGTGAAATGTGGTATTTGTGCGCGCGTATATGTGGGAGGAGTTTGGAGCGCGGGCGGGGGTGCACGCATGCTGCAATCAGCGGGATGGGAGGGTGTGGAGGCGGAGGCGGGTGAGGAGGTCGTGGAGGGCGGGGCGGGCGGTGGGGAGTTCGGGGAGGTGGGATTTTTCGTGGGCTTCGTTCAACATGGCTTCGAGGCGGTGGCGTTCTTGTTCGTGGAAGGTGAAGTCGTTATCGGGGAGGGTGGATTGTTCGGGGCCGGCGAGTTTGCGGGCGACGAGGTCGGGGATGTAAGGGAGTTGGAATTTTTGGTTGAGGGTGAGGAGGTTGGCTTCGATCTGGCCGGTCTGCATGAGGTGGATGCCGGTGAGGAGGACGCGGTAGACGTAGAGGAGGGGTTTGACGCGTTTTGGGGATTCTTTGGCGAAGAGTTTCCATTGGGTGTCGGTGAAGCCGAGGTAGTGGTGGGCGTGGTGTTTGGTGATGCAGGATTTGGCGATGTGTTTGAGTTCGTTGTGTTCGGGGGTGGTGTGGACGATGAGGGGGGAGAAGAGTTGTTCGAGGACGTAGCCGTTCTTTTTGAGGAGGAGGGAGAAGAATTTTTTGATGTCGTGGGAGACGATGTCGAATTCGATGCCTTCGGCGGCGGCGGTTTGTTTGTTGGAGAGTTCGATGGTTTGGAGTCCGTCGTCGAGGCCGAGGATTTCGGTGGCGGGGAGGATGTGGGCGCCGCGGAGGTCCCAGTCGGAGTCTGGGGAGGGGAAGCCGTAGAGGTGGGCGCCCGAGACGGTGGCGAAGAGGAGGGGGCGGGGTGGGAGGTTGCTTTGGCGTGGAGGCGGGGGTCGATGGTGAGCATGGGAAACACCGGATTAACCACAGAGGACACAGAGAGCACAGAGGACGACGGGGTGGTTCACAGATTACACGATTTGCACAGATTACGAGACCTTTTTTTGTGGGAAAATAACTGACATTTAACTGACGCTTATCTGACATGTCGGTTAAAATGCGGAGGTATGTTCGCACCGAATTATCGGATCACTCCGGGGATTGCGAAGGCGCTGATGTCGATTGAGGTGGATCGGCAGGCGGTGGCGGAGTTGCCGTTGGACGTGGAAGTATTGGCGAGTTTGCGGGAGTCCGCGCGGCTGACTTCGACGCATTATTCGACGCAGATAGAGGGGAATCGGCTGACGCAGGCGCAGGTGAGGGAGGTGGTGGAAGGGGAGGGCGTGCACCTGCCGGGGCGGGAGCGGGATGAGTTGGAGGTGCGGCACTATTATGCGGCGCTGGCGGAGGTGGAGCGGCTGGCGAAGCGGAAGGGGAAGTTGAGGGAGGAGGATGTGCGGCGGATTCATGGGCTAGTGATGCATGGGAGGTTGGCGGCGACGGCGTATCGGGATGGGCAGAATGTGATTCGTGACAGCGTGTCGCGGCGGATTGTGTATATGCCGCCGGAGGCGAAGGACGTTCCGCGGTTGGTGGGGGATTTGGTTGGGTGGATGAATAGGGAGATGGAGCGGGGCGAGTTGCCGGCGCCGTTGATTGCGGCGTTGGCGCATTATCAGTTTGCGACGATTCATCCGTATTATGATGGGAATGGGAGGACGGCGCGGCTGCTGGCGACGTTGATTCTGCATCGATCGGGGTATGGGCTCAAGGGGATTTACTCGCTGGATGAATATTATGCGAAGAATCTGGCGGGGTATTATGCGGCGCTGACGGTGGGGCCTTCGCACAACTATTACATGGGGAGGGAAGAGGCGGATGTGACGGGGTTTGTGGGTTATTTTTGCCAGGGGATGGCGGAGGCGTTCGGGGCGGTGCGGCGGCAGGCGATGCGGGCGGCCGAGCGCGGGGGTCGGGACCGTGCGCGGGAGATGGGGGAGTTGGATTTACGGGAGCGGCGGTTGTTGACGTTGTTCAAGCGGAAGCGGGTGGTGGGGTCGTTGGAAATGGCGAAGCATTTGGGGTTGAGTCATCGGACGGTTGTGGAGTATTGCCGGCGGTGGGTGCGGGAGGGGTTTTTGGAGATGGCGGATGCGTCGAGGAAGAAGCGGGCGTATCGGTTGGGGGCGGGGTATGGGGGGTTAGTGGAGTGAGTCGATCGGGAGAGCGCCGGCGGACGCGGCGGTTAAAATCGCCGGCTAAACTGCGCGATTGCAGCCGGCGGTTAGATCATGGTGCGGCGGGCGTGGATTAGGTAGGCGTTGATGGTTTCGTAGTCGGGGCGGTCGGGGAGTTGGGTCGTGAGGGCGGCGGTGTCGAATTCGTTGTGGAGTTGGAGACGCCATGCGTCGAGATCTTCCCAGGTGCGTTCGCCGCGTTTGATGGAGAGGAGGGTTTCGCGGTGTTGGTCGACGCGGACGGGGACGGAGCCGGTTTTTAAGGTTTCGATGCCGGCGAGGAGGAGGCGGAGGAGGTGCATGACGTGTTTCCATTTGACCTCGCCTTTGTTGCGGAGGTCGGATTGGAGTTTTTTGAATTGGGAGAGGACGTAGCCGTTGTAGGTTTGGTAGACGAGTTTGGAGAGGAAGGCGTGGCGGATGTGGAGGAGTTCTTCGCCGAGGGGGGTGAGGGTTTCGACGAGGGGGGAGTAGAGGCATTCGAGGATGTTGGGGTTGGCTTTGAGGCCGAGGGTGAGGAATTTCTGGAGTTCCCAGTAGCATTCCTGGTTGGGGACGTTTTCGAGTTGTTCGGGGATTCCGTAGAGGGACCAGTGGAGGTCGGCGGGGGGGAGGTAGATTCCGCGGCGGTCGGTGTCGGAGGAGTCGGTGTCGAGGCCGTAGGCACGGGAGCCGATGATGCAGCGGTAGATGATGTGGTCGGTGAGGTTGTGCTGGGCGAGTTGGTTGGGGTGGGTGGTGTTGGATTGGAAGTCGCGGAGGGTGGTGAAGTCCTGGCGTTTGAGGGAGGCTTCGAAGCCGTCGGGGAAGCGGATGCGGTAGGCGTGGAGGTGATCGGCGGGTTGGGAGACGATGATGCCGACGGCGCCGATGGGGTGGAGGGGGTGGCCGGAGGGGGCCTTGATTTCGTGGTGAGAGACGATTTGGGTGCCGAGGGGGAGGATGGGGGTGTTGGAGTGGGGCATGAAGGGATGATATGTGGGAATGACGAATGACGAAATTCGAATGACGAATCAAATTCGAATGACTGAATGACTGAATGACGAAACGGGGCGGGCGCGGGTGCAATGTGTTTGCGGGCGTCCATAATCCCCACGGCGTGGAAGCCGTGGGCTTGGAGGGTTGGGGTGTGGTTTGTAATCAGAAGCCCTGGTGGTTGTGGGGGGAGAAGGTGTCGGGGGGGAGGACCTGGGCGATGGAGAGGTCGGGGCGGGTGGAGAGTTCGAGGGAGGTGGGGAAGGGGGTGGGGGTGCCGGCGCGGTCGAAGAGGATGGCGACGACGGGGCGGTCGAAGCGTTTGGTGTCGCCCCCGCCCTCGCTGGCGGGGGAGACCACGCGGGCGGTTTCGCCGGAGGAGAGGAGGACCCAGGAGCCGATGGGGAAGAGTCCGACGGCGAAGAGGAAGGCGCGGGTGATGTGTTTGTCGTAGGCGTTTCTGGCGGCGCCGGTGATGATCTGGGAGACGGCATCGTGTGGGGCGAGGGCGGCGCGGTAGACGCGTGGGGAGCAGATGGCGGCGTAGGCATCGGCGATGGCGATGATGCGGGCGAATTCGTGGAGCCAGGGGGGCTTGCGGCCCTTGGGGTAGCCGGAGCCGTCGCAGCGTTCGTGGGACTGGTAGATGGGGAGGGAGATGCCGGCGGGGACGTAGGGGATTTTTTCGAGGAGGTCGAGAGCGAAGATGGGGTGGCGGTCGATTTCGTGGCGTTGGGGCTGGGTGAGGGGTCGGGGGTTGAGGAGGATGTCGCTGGGGACGCGGATGAGGCCGATGTCGTGGAGGAAGGCGGCGATGCCGAGGAGGCGCATTTGCGGTTCGGAGTAATGGAGTTGAGCGCCGATGGCGAGGGCGTTGAGGCAGACGTTGATGAGGTGATCGGCGCGGGGGTCTTCGTCGAGGGTTTCCTGCTGGACGAGGGCGGCGAGTTTGAGGAGGAAGTTGGAATCGCGGGTGAAGCCGACGATGACGCGGTCGACGATGTCGCGGATATCGAGTTTGATGGTGCCGGCCTCGCGGAGGGTGCGGAGGAGAGCGTGGGCGTTGGTGCAGGCGTCGGTGCGGAGGTTGAGGATTTCGGTGCGGAGGGCGGGGGTGCGGTGGATGAGGCGGGTGAGGCGTTCGAGGAAGGGGGGCTGGTCGCGGGGGGTGTCGAGGAGGGGCGGTGCGGTGTCGAGTTCCTGATCGAGGGCGTCGGCGGCGCATTTACTGGCGGCGAGGGTGAAGTTGTCGAGTTCGCGGAGGGATTCGGCGCTGGTGGTCCAGACCTGTTTGATGTTGCAGCGGGCGAGGGTGTCGCGGTATTCGGCGTGGAAGATGTGGTTGCGGGAGAGGAGGACGATGCCATGGTCGTTGCAGATGTCCTGGGGGAGCGGATGGTTGATTTTGAGGGAGTCGATGGAGAGGGGGTAGAGGCCGGTGCGTTTTTTGAGGAGTGCGAGGTCGCTGGGATCGGCGCAGGCGTAGAGGCGGTGGATGTTGGCGGCTTTGAGGGCGTCGAGGTCTTGTTGGCGCAGGGTGTGTCCGGCGCGGAAGAGGAGCGTGCCGGTGCGATGGTGGAGGGATGAGGTGAGGGTCTCGCCGGGTTTTCGGGCGGCGAGGACGATTTCTTCCACGGGAAGGCTCCTGGGGTGAGCAGCGGTAATAAGGGTGACTGGCACTATATCGGCAGGGAGGGCGCGCGGGATAGAGGGGGAATGGGCGTTTTTGAGCTGAAAATGCAGATGGACAGGAGAAGGTGGACAAGCGTGTGTGCGGGGTTGTCCATCTTCTTTGCTCCATGTGTTGCGGCGGGGGCTCAAGTGTTGGCTTGCTTTTGCCGATGGATGAGTCTATCGTTGTTAATGCATTCACTTTGGGTGGGTGAGGAACGTCGGGGGGTTAGAGGTTTTTCCAGACGGTTTCTAATTTTCACAACGAGCAACCTCGGTATACTTGTGACGCGTGCGTCCGGCATTTTTCTGTGCAGAGGATGCATCAGTGGCTGACGCGCACGTCGAGGAGATCAATTTGACAGAGCAGTATCACGAACCGATCATCAATTTTTTGAGCGACCGCAATGGGGAACCGGTGCGGGTCGCGGAACTGGCGGAGCGGTTGAACATTTCGCCGGAGGATCGGGGGGAATTTGAGCGAGCGGTGGATGAACTGGCATCGGCGGGACGTGTCGTTTACGGCACGGGGCGCATGATTGCGTTGCCGGCGCTGGGGAACCGGGTGACGGGGACGTATCGGCAGACGAGCCGGGGGTTCGGGTTTGTCATTCCGGATGAAGCGAACGCGCATGGGGATTTGTTTATTCCGCAGGGGGACAACCTGGATGCGGTGACGGGGGATTTTGTCGTTGCGAAGGTGATCGTGCGGGACAAATACGACACGCGCGACCGGCGGAATGTTTCCGGGCGGATCGTGGAGATTCTGAAGCGGGCGACGAACAAGGTTGTCGGGACGCTGGCGAAGCAGAACGGGCGGTGGGTGGTCATTCCGGATGGGCATGTGTTCAAGACGCCGGTGGAGGTGCAGGACGTCACGGCGAAGAACGGGGCGGAGAACGACAAGGTTGTGCTGGAGATTTTGAAATATCCGCAAGGGGATCAGCTCGCGCAGGGCGTGGTCACGGAGATCCTGGGGACGAAGGGGGAGCCGGAAGTTGAACTGCAGAGCGTGATTCGGCAGTTTGATTTGCCTTCGAAGTTTCCGGAAGAGGTGATGGCGCAGGCGCGGCAGGCGGCTCAGGGTTATGAGCCGGAGAAGTTTCTGGCCGGTGGGGATCGGGAAGATCTGCGGGACGAGTTGATCGTCACGATTGACCCGGACGATGCGCGGGATTTTGACGATGCAATTTCACTGAAACATTTGAAAGGCACCGCGCGGCACGACACGGAGGACATGGAGGAGCCGGACGTCGAGCAGTTGATGGAGACCGGCACCGGCGATGCGGTGTGGGAATTGGGCGTGCACATTGCGGATGTGTCTTCGTTCGTCGTGGTGGAGTCCACTATGGACCTGGAGGCGCGGGCGCGTGGGAACAGCACGTATTTTCCGGGGTATGTGATTCCGATGTTGCCGGAGGTGTTGTCGAACGGCGTGTGCTCACTGCAGGAAGCGCAGCCGCGGCTGACGAAGACGGCGTTTATCCGGTATGACGCGGCCGGCAGAGTTGTCGGAACGCGGTTTGCGAACACGATCATTCAGAGCAAGAAGCGACTGACGTACAAGCAGGCGCAGGCGATTATTGATGATGCGAAGGGGGTTGGGCAGCCGTACACGAAGGGGCTTTTGGAAGCGCCGCCGAATCCGAACGTGCCGGTGGTGACGCCGGAGGTGAAGAAGCTGCTGGTGCAGATGGATCGGTTGGCGCGGGTGATCCGGCAGCGGCGGTTGCAGGAGGGGATGATCGTTCTGGATTTGCCGGAGGTGGAACTGGTCATCAATGAGGAAGGGCATGTTGTGGATGCCCGGCCGGAGGATGACTCGTTCACGCACAAGATCATTGAGATGTTCATGGTGGAGGCGAACGAAGCGGTGGCGCGGTGGCTGACGAAGGCGGGGCTGCCGGTGCTGCGGCGGATTCACCCGGATCCGGATGCGACGAGCACGGAGACGGTGCGGCAGTTCATGATGGTGGCGGGTCGGCGCGTGCCGAAGGTGCTGGACCGGAAGGCGCTGCAGGCGCTTTTGGACAGCGTGCGGGGGACGCCGATTGCGTATGCGGTGCATTTGGCGATTTTGAAGACGATGACGAGCGCGGAGTATTCGCCGCAGTCGATCGGGCATTACGCGCTGGCGAGCGATAATTATGCGCACTTTACGAGCCCGATCCGGCGGTATGCGGATCTGGTGATTCATCGGTGTTTTGACGCGGTGATTGCGCGGCGGAAGCAGGAATCAAGAACCAAGAATAAAGAAGGGAAGCGCGGACGCCGCGGGCGTACGGCGGAAGCGGAGAGGCGGCAGGAAGCCCCTCCCCTGGAATTGAGCAGCGGGGAGCCGGGGAATCGGCGTGGGGCGGGGTTGATGCCGGAGTCGCTGGGGATGACGCCGGATTATGCGACGCTGGTGAATCTTGGGAAGCATTTGTCGTATACGGAGCGGCGGAGTTCGGATGCGGAGCGGGAGTTGCGGTCGGTGAAGGTGCTGCAGCTTCTGGCGGAGCACGTTGGCGATGTGATTGACGGCGTTGTTACCGGGGTCACGGGCTTCGGCGTGTTTGTGCAGTCGACGCGGTTTTTGGTGGAGGGGATGATCCGGGTAGCGGATTTGCCGGACGATTTCTGGCAGTTTGATGACCGGACCGGGGTGCTGCGTGGGCAGCGGACAGGACGGCGGATTTCGCTGGGGGACCGGGCGCGGGTGCAGATCGTGAACGTGAATATCTCCTCGCGGCAACTGGACTTGCGGCTATTGGAGCATGGTTCAAGCATTGGCGGGGATACGACGATGCGGCGGATGGAGCCGCGGCGGCAGCCGAAGCAGTTCGGCGCACCGGGCACCCCCCCCACCGAGGAGCAGCAACTGGAACACGTTCGCAAAAAGAACCTGTCGAAGCGGCAGGACCGGAAGGAAAAGGCGCGGCAGCAGGCGCGGCAGGAGCGAAGAGGAGGCAGCGGCGGCGGGGGCGGGGGGCATGGCCAGGGAAAACAGGGCCGGCGAGGAAGAGGGCGTGGCCGATTCCGCCGGTAAAGGTTAGAATGGCAACCCACGGTTCGCTCTGAAGATGGCGTTGGAGACCGGGACCATGAGAAAGATGATCGGCCTGATGGTGGTGGCGGCGCTGGCGGGATGCCAGAGCTCGAAGACCCTTGTGGACAACAGCGTTGCGGCGCAGATGGCGCGCAGCCTTCCGCAGGGGAGCGTGTCGGCGAACAGCGCCCAAGCGGCGCAGGCGATTTCGGCGGCGCAGGGGCTGAACAACAATCAGCAGGTGGCGAACATTCTCGCGGGTCTTGCGGCGGCGAACCAGGCGGCCACGGAGAAGAAGACGACCAGCGGCGTGCCGACGACGCTGACGATTGGCGACCTGGTGAATGCGTTCAACCATGGAGCGGCGCAATCGGCGGCGAAGGCATCGCAGCCGAAGATCGGGATCGGTCCGGGGGTAGTGGGGCCGGGGCCGGTGTTCGGGCCGACGACGAACGGGCAGAGTCTGCAGGTGCAGATGGTGCCGGCGTTGACCACGCCGTATTGAGGGGGACTGGGGACTGGGGACTGGGGACTGGGGACTGGGGACTGGGGACTGGGGTATGTAAGATGCGAACGAGGGCCGGTGACGGTCCTCGGTTTGTTTTTGCATTTGGACGGTGGCAGAGGGGGCCCGCGGGGTATTGCAGGTGGAGCGTCGATAATCCCTACGCCATGGAAGGCGTGGGCTTGGTGGTTGGTTTTTGCAAATTTCAGGCGATGGAAGCGAGGAGGGCGAGTTCGGCGACGAGGTCCTGGAGGGTGTATTGGCGGGCGAGGTCGATGCGGAGGAACATGCCGTGGTTGTGGGAGGAATCGATGATGAGCATGCGGTCGCCGATGACGGCGTAGCCTTCTTCCTGGGCCTGGTGGCCGCAGATGAAGAGGTCGGCCCACCAGGCGCGGCTGAGGGTGTTAAGGACTTCCTGGGACTGGTTTCGGCCCCAGATGAGGTGGTAGATCGGCCCATTGCGGGCGTAATCGGCCTGGGTGAGGTCGCGGCGGAGGACGGTCTGGTCGAAGGCGGCGAGGGAGCGGGCATCGGGGAGGGAGTGGCTGAGAAAGAGGCCGGTGACGGTGATGGCGGCCAGGGGCATGGAGTAAACGAAATTGCGGAAGGCCTCCTGGACCCGCGCCGCGTCGCCGCGATAGGTGTTGTCGATGTACCGGGAGAAGCGGTCGGTGAGGTCGTAGCCATCCTTCATGATGGGGAGGCGCTGCACCTGGGCCATGTCGTGGTTGGCGAGCAGGAAGTGGACGCGGCCGGGGAACTGGCGGGCCCAGTCGCAGGCCTGGAGGAGCATTTCGAGGGAACGGTCCTCCCCCTGGGCGCCGAGGGCCCCGCCGTGAATGAGCTCCTGCAGGATCACGTGGCGATCGGGATTGCGGTCGAGTGCGGCGACCTTTCGGAAACGTTCGAAGTTGCGGGAATGGTTGTGGATGTCGCCGGCGACGAGGAGGTCGCCGGTGCCGGGGAAGCAGAGCATCTGTCCGTTGCGCAGAGGATCGGTGCGGTTCAATTCCGCGGCGGCATCGAGTGCTGGAATGGCTTTGTTAAACAGCATGGAACTTCCCGGGCGGACGCCCCTGGCTTTCGCCGAACTGCGTAATCATTCTGTCATCGGCCCAGACGACCAGCCAGACATGGGGTTATTCGAACATCTGGTCGTCTTTGCTTTCGTCGCGGCTCTCGGGAATCATCAGGGACTCCTTGGAGAGGCGTTTGAGCGGTCCTTCGACGTGCGCCACGGTGAGGGCGAGTTCCAGCCGCGGGATGACCGCGGTGAAATCCTGCGGGCGGTGCGAGGGGCGGTTCTGGACGCAATCCATGATGACGCGGGAGAGGGGCATGGGGATTTGCGGATTGAGCTCGTGGGGCGCCTTGGGCTCGCGGTTTTCGTTGACGGGGGCGGTGGGGACGCTGGATTTGTCTTTCTTCTTGGGGATGAGGGTGGGGATGTGGTGGTCGGTGCAGCACCAGTACATGGTGGCGCCGAAGTTGAAGACGTCGGTGGCGGGGGTGAGTGGCCCGCGGCCGACCTGTTCGGGGGCGATGTAGTCAGGGGTTCCCTGGATGCGGGTTTTGACGGTACCGATGGAGCAGGACTGGCCAAAGTCGATGATCTTGGTGACGAACTTGTCATTGACGAGGATGTTGTTGGGCTTGATATCGGCGTGGACATAGCCAAGGCGGTGCATGGCGGCGAGGCCCTGGGCGACCTGGACGAAGATCTTGATGAGGGAGGAGAGTTTTTCGGGGCGTTGGACGTCGAGGGATTGGCCGTCGAAGAGTTCCATGAGGAGATAGAGTTCGGCGGTTTTGAGCATTTTGCGGCGGCGGATCATGCGGATGGATTTGCGGAGGGAGGGGTGGTCGAACTGGGAGGCGATGGCGAATTCCTGTTCGGCCTGTTCGATGAAGCGGTCATCGTCGGCGGATTTGCGGACGACGCGTTTGAGCGCGTAGACCTGGCCGGACTTCTTTTCGGAGACGGCGTAGATCGTGCTCCGCGCCCCGTAGCCGAGGCAGGAGATGATTTCGAAATCAGCGATTTCGGGCAGTGGGTCCATGGTTGCCTGGTTCGCGATCACAGCACACCCTTTACGACGGAACAATTAGCATAACACGACGGACCGCGGCAAGTGACGCGGCGCCGGCATGAAACACTGTTACCTATTCGGCCGCCGGTATTCGGGTGTTCGGAAGATTTTAGACACTTTGACCGAACAGGGCCCGATAATGGCGACCAATGAACAGGAACTTCTCCCGGTCATGCGTGGAACAACGCACAGTGCATTGTTCCGGCGCGGGTGCGGCTGAAGGAATCGTGTAAGGGGGAACCCACCACGCCTGGTGGTCCACCACTGCGACTCAACTGGAAGGGGGAAACTTACTGAAGCGAGCTGCGGAATCGGTCCGCATACGCCTTTTGCTGAGCGGTGGCTGGGGAGTGATTGGGGAGCAGGGAGTCCCATTGAAAGAGGACATGCTCTTTGGGAATGTTCAGGCGTTGTTGGAGTTCGTGAACGAGGTGGTTTAGCTGGAGTGTTTGGGCATCCGACGGAAACTGCCGGTGTAAGTCAGCAGCCAAACAGATCCCGATAGCTCTGTTATAAGGTTTATCCGAATAATAGCGAACGTCAGTATCGGGCCAGTTTGCGTACGGAGCGCTCACGCTCTGATAGTGCCACGCCGTGCCGATCTCCAGGTTGCCATCCATTCCGCCGTTCCCGGCGCCATCGACTACAAAATGGAAGTTTGCCCTGGGCCGCACCGTGTTGGGTGGAAGTTGACTGCCTCCTGTGACACGACCGTCGGCAAGGCTGGCGCAACTGGCGTCCAAGTCTTCCGATTCGTAGATGATGATATAGTCCCACCCGTCGGTCTGCAATGGGGCAGCGGTCTCGAAAATATCAGGAGGCGCGGAGACTGCGGCGGCCATGGGGCTGTCGCCGAGGGTTCCCCCCTCCATCAGCAGAAGGGCCCCTGCACTGATGGTGAGTGTCCCCACGAGGGCGCCCAGAACGGTCGCAACGCGTTTTTGACTCACAGGTTTTTTCCTGCTCGATCTGCTTTTATCGGCCATACGTCGTAACCTGTGTATCGGCAAACGTGAAATCTTCGTCCACTAATTTTGCGTGCGCCAGTGCTTACGCTTCATGAGGAAGCTGAGTTTCAACTGCCAAGCTCATCTATCAGGTCCAGTAAGCGGCACTATATCACACCTTGCGGGGGGCTTCACTCCGGATTTTTACTGCTTTTCGACTACGCCGATGATGGGGTCTTCGATGGTGCCGTCGGGGTTCAGGGAAAGGGGTTCCAGGGCAGCGGCGCGTCCGGCGGCCTCGGCTTCGGCATTGTCTGCATGGCGTTGGGCTTCGAGCTTGCGTCGTTCCGCGATGGCAACGGCGGCGACGACAAAGGAGCCCTGTGCGATGGCGCGAATGGTGACGACGGCCATGATCACCGATGCGAAGAGGATCATGAAGAATTGTGGTGTATCAAGCGTCGCCATATCGGCTTCATCGACAGGAGGTTGGGGCGACTTTCGCAGAAACAGGCAATATTTGCCCCTAGAGGGAATCCGCATTTGCGGAAGTTCCTTGACGTTGGTCCGCCTGCCGCCTTAAAGTGAGTTGTAGAGCATGTCTGGCTTCCGGGCCCCTCGCTGGCCCGGCCTACCGCAGGAGAAGTGCAATGGATCTTGAGAAACTCTCCACCCGAGCGCGCTTGACGCTGCTTCTGATCAGCTTTGTGGGTGTGCTTGTGACGGCCGCAGGAGCGGTGCTTCTGGCGGCGATCATCTCGCGCACGATGGTTCAGCCGAACGCCATTGCGGCGGACTGGCTGGACGGGGTGATGCGTGCCCAAGGGCCGCTGGCGATCATTGGGGCGGGGCTGATGATTGCGCTGCTGCCGTGGGCCATCTGGCCGCTGGTGTCGGTGGCGTTGCGGCGGGCGACGGATGCGCGTTTCCGGAATGAACAACTGCTGGGCACGCTGGAAGCGCAGCGGCAGATGCTTGAGAGCATCCGCGAAACGAGTTCGCTCTCGGATGCCGCCAAACAGGTGGCCTATCGCGCCAAGGACCTGGAAGCGTTGCGGCAGGCGATCCGGGAGGACATGGAGCGGCAGGATTTTGAGGCGGCGACGATCCTGGCGAACGAGATGGAGCGTCGTTTCGGCTACGGGAAGGAAGCGGACAAGTGGCGTGCGGAGATCAACCGGACGAGTGCGGAGGCGATCGAAGCGCGGATCCAGGAGACGAGCGACCACGTCGAGTCGCTGATCAAGCAGGGGCAGTGGATTGGGGCGATTCGCGAGACGGACCGGTTGAAGCGGCAATTCCCGGATCGCGTGGAGCCGTACACGCTGCGCGACCGGATCGACACGGCGCGGGACGACCACAAGCGTGAGCTGCTCAAGCAGTGGAAGGACGCGATCGCCAAGGATGATGTGGATTCGTCGCTTGCGTTGCTCAGGAAGCTGGACCAGTACCTCACGCCGTCGGAGGCGGACGCGTACAAAGAGAGCGCCCGGGACGTGTTCCGCAAGCGGCTGCAGCAGTTGCAGGCGCAGTTTGCGATTCACGTGCACGACAAGAACTGGGCGGAGGCGCTGCGGATCGGGAAGCAGATCACGGATGAATTTCCGAACACGCGGATGGCGGCGGAGGTGCGGGAGAAGCTGCCGGTGCTGCAGGAACGTGCGGCGCAGCCGGTTGCGGTGTGAGCGTGTTGGGCCGGGGGAAGATTGTTCGGGCTCGCGGCGCCGGGCCCTTTTTTATGCGCAGCGCGTCGCCGGCCAACGAGATGCCGCACTACTTGTATGTCACCCGGGGCGTGGGCCATCTTATGAAGATCCGGCTCTTCTGCCCGCCGGAGATCACGCTGATCACCGTTACCCGCACGGCGGCGAGGTTAACGTGACGTAAATGCATACCCCGGGCGGTGGGCGGGGGCTTGCCGATTTGCTTTAGCCAAGTCATAGTTTCTGAAAATTCTATGATCATCCGGAGAGTCCGCCGCAGGCAGGAACAGGCGAGTGTCGTTAGTCCTTTTCCATACTCGGAACGTGACCAGTGCCCTGAAGCGGCGTGCGCCGCTCGGCATTGACCTAGTGCTGCTCGCTGCACTTGCAGGGATCGCCGGGGGCGTGATCCTGTTCGGCGAGCGGTTCACGTCTCCATTTACCGACAAGGTGTCGATCGACCTCTCGTACTGGGCGCTTCCGCGATACGTTTTGTACACCGCGATGCGCGGCATTGCGGCCTACCTGCTTTCGCTGACGTTCACGCTGGTCTATGGAACCAGCGCCGCGCATTCCCCCAAGGCCGAGCGCGTGATGCTGCCGATTCTCGACATCCTGCAGGCGATTCCGGTTCTTTCGTTTCTGCCGGGGGCGGTGCTCTTTTTGATTGCGCTGTTTCCGCACAGCCAGGTGGGCCTTGAACTTGCGTGCATCCTGATGATCTTTACGGGGCAGGCGTGGAACATGACGTTCTCGTTTCACGGCTCGCTGAAAGGGATTCCGGGTCCGCTGCGTGAAGTGGCCGCGCTGAACCGGTACTCGCGCTGGCAGACGTTCCGGTATCTCGAGGTGCCCTCGGCGATGATCGGGCTGATCTGGAATTCGATGATGTCGATGGCGGGCGGGTGGTTCTTTCTCACGACGGTGGAAGCGTTCACGCTGAAGGACCGCGACTTCCGGCTGCCAGGGCTGGGCTCTTACATGGCCGAGGCGAACCGCCGGCACGATTTCGGGGCCATCGTGGCCGGTTCGGCGGCGATGATCCTGATGATCATCGCGTTCGACCAGATCCTGTGGCGTCCGCTGGTGGTCTGGTCGCAGAAATTCAAGCTCGAGGAAAACAGCGAACAGCGCACGCCGCAATCCTGGCTGCTCAATCTTTTTGGGAAGTCCAACCTGCTGCTCTGGATCACGCGGCACTTCAAGAGCGAGCGGCCGAGGCTCCGGCTTCCCTTCGCACGCCGGGCAAAGGCGTCGGCGGGTATCCTGGATTATGCGGCGCCGTCCCGCGACACCGCTCTTCGCGCGGCAGGGCGCTGGGCGATTGCGATCGCCGCGCTTGGGCTCGCCGGGTACGGCCTGTACGCGCTCGCGTCGCTGATCTGGCGCGTTCCGCTGCTGGACACCCGCACGCACAATGACTGGCTGACGATCGTCCTGGCGTTGCTTACCTCGTTCGCCCGCATCTGCACAACGGTGTTTCTCGGTGCGCTATGGACGCTGCCGGTAGGGATCATCATCGGCCGGTCGCCGCGGCTCTCGAACATTTTCCAGCCGGTCATTCAGACGCTCGCCAGCTATCCGGCCCCGATGGTGTTTCCGATCGTGACGGCGGGCCTGTTCGCGCTGCACGTGCCGTTCAATCTGGGCTGCACGGTCCTGCTGCTGATGGGCGCGCAGTGGTACATTCTCTTCAACGTGATTGCCGGCGCGATGGCGATTCCGGCGGACCTGAAGGAAGTGGGCGTGGCCTATTCGATGCCGCGGAGTCAGCGTTGGACGCGGCTCTACATTCCGTGCGTTTTCCCGTACCTTGTCACGGGCCTGATCACGGCGGCGGGCGGCGCGTGGAACGCCACGATCGTTGCGGAATACCTGGATCCCGGCGCCGGCTCGGAGACGCACATAGCGTTTGGCCTGGGCGCGATCATCGCGAAGGCGACGGCGGACGGAAACTTTCCCATCCTCGCCGCCTCCACGATCTCGATGGCCCTTTTCGTGGTGCTGCTGAACCGCTTCTTCTGGAAGCACCTTTACCGCCTTGCCGAAGAACGCTTTTCCATGAACACGTGAGATCTTCATGACTGCCCCTCCCACAACGCCGACCGCCGCCGCGACCGCCACCGCGGGTTCCATCATCTGCGAGGCGCGCAATGTTTCGGTCGCCTTCGGCAACCCGCCGCGGACGGTTCTGGCCGACGTGACGCTCGCGGCGAGGGAAGGGGAAGTGCTCGCGCTCCTGGGTCCCTCCGGGTGCGGCAAATCCACGCTTCTCCGGGTGATGATCGGGCTGCTCCCACCGACTTCCGGCGGAGTGCTCGCGCACGGCAAGCCGCTGACGACGGTCCATCCCGGGGTGGCGCTCGTCTTCCAGTCCTTCGCGCTTTATCCCTGGCTGACCGTCTCGGAAAACATCGCGGTCGCCCTCAACGGGCTCAACCTCTCCGCGGAGGAGGCACAGGCCCGCGTTGCCAATTGCATCGAGACCGTCGGCCTTGCCGGCTATGAAAGGGCGTACCCGAAGGAGCTCTCCGGCGGCATGAAGCAGCGTGTCGGCATTGCGCGCGCACTTGCCCGCGGGCCGGAGCTCCTGTGCATGGATGAACCCTTCTCCGCACTGGACGTCTTCACTGCCGAATCTCTTCGGTCGGAAGTCTATCGCCTATGGTCGCAGCCGAAGCGGGGAGAATCCCGGGGGGCGAATTCTGCGCCGCCGATCAAATCCGTGATGTTCATCACGCACATCATTGAAGAGGCCGTGTTCCTCGCCGACCGCATCGTCATCATGGGGACGCGTCCCGGGCACATCCGGCAGATCATCAAGAACGACATTCCGCACCCTCGCGATTACCAGAGCTCCGCATTCCTTGCGATGGTGCAGCAACTCCACGACATCATCGTGTCCGAGCACCTCCCCGAAGCGCCTGCGGTCAAGGCGGGAGTGCCGAGCATCCTGCTTCCCGAACCGCTGCCGCACGTCACGCTTTCCGAGATCTTCGGCCTGATGGAGCTTCTCCGGGACCGCGGCGGGCGCTCGGATGTCTTTGCGCTGGACACCGTCACCGCGTACGATTTCGGCCATACGCTCGCCGTGGTGAAGGCGGGCGAACTCCTCGGGCTGCTCGACACGCCGCGGAACAACGTCAATCTGACGCCGCTGGGCAACCGGCTGCTTGACGCGGACATGGCGGGCCGCAAACCGCTGATCGCGCAGCAGCTCCGGACACTGAACACCTTCAAGTTCGTGCTGAAGCTCATGGAAGACTCGCCGAACCGGCAGGCGTCGAAGGATCTCGTCCTGGAAGAATTCGCGATCCACCTTCCAAGCGAGGATGTTGAGCACCTCCTCCAGGTCGTCATCGCGTGGGGCCGCTTCTGCGAGTTGTTCACGTACGCTCCGGAAACGGAACTGCTCTCGTTTGAGGCGGAAGGCCCAGCGGTTTAGCGAATCAACTCCTGCGGCCCGGCGGGAAGACAGCGTGCGGAGAGATGAACACAGCCACATGAAACGCCGGAAACGCATTTGCGCGCGGCAATTTACCTCCCCACTGCTCCCCCCTAAACTATGCCCATGAACATTGTTTTCCTCGGTTCCGGCGCCTTCGGCATTCCCTCGCTCAACGCGATCGCGCAGTCCCATCACAGGATCCTCCAGATCCTCTCCCAACCCGACCGCCCCGCCGGCCGCGGCAAGCACCTCACGCCGACGCCGGTCTCTCAATGGGCGCTCGACCGCGGCATCCCGCTCACGCGCACCGAAGACGCCAACGCCCCCGACATCCTCCAGATGATCCGGGACATCAAGCCCGACGCACTCGTCGTCATTGCCTTTGGCCAGAAACTCTCGAACGACTTTCTCGCCCTCACGAAACACACTCCCATCAACCTCCACTCCTCGCTGCTGCCCAAGTACCGCGGGGCCGCTCCGATCAATTGGGCCGTCATCAACAATGATCCGATCGCGGGCGTGTGCGTGATCGAAGTCACGCCGACCATGGATGCCGGCGACATCCTCGCCTCCGTTTCAACGCCGATCGATCCCGCGGAAACCGCGGGCGAACTCCACGACCGTCTCGCCCTTCTCGGGTCGCCGCTGCTCCCGAAAGTCCTCGACGAGCTCGCCGGTAACGCGCTTCACCGCACGCCGCAGGACCAAACCCTTGTGACCAAGGCCCGCAAACTCTCGCGTGAAATCGCGTGGGTCGATTTCACGCAAACCTCGCTCGCGGCCTCCGCCCGAATCCGCGGCCTCTCGCCGTGGCCGGGCGTGAAGGTGGAGCTCCTGCCGAGGAAAGCAGACGAAAAGCAGAGGCCCGTCGTCGCCACGATCGTGAAATGCCGCGCGACGGCCAACACGAATTCCAATTTTCCGGAGGACTGCGGCACTGTGCTTCCCGACCGGACGATTGCCTGCGGTGTCGGCTCGCTGGAAATCCTCACGATTCAGCCCGAAGGCAAAAAGCCGATGGAACTGCAGGCCTTCGCCAACGGCTATCATCTCACCCCCGGCGCCAAACTCCGTTCGGTCCTCCCGCCGCCGGCCGCCGCGAAATGAAAGGTTTCCGATGCATCACGTTCTTTTTTCTTCGTTCGGCCTGGTGATTACCCCGTGGAAGATCATTGGCCTCGTGGGGCTTTTCACGTTTACGGCCCGCTGGTTTGTTCAAATGATTGCGTCGCGGCTCGCCGGCAGGTCGGTCATGCCGCTGGCATTCTGGTATTTGAGCGCCTCGGGAAGCGTCCTGCTCATCGCCTATTTCAGCATGGGAAAGCCGGACTTCGTCGGTTTTCTGTCCAATCTCTTCCCCCTCACCATCTCTCTGTACAACCTTCGGCTTGTCCGGCGGGAACGGCGGATCGCCGCGCAGGCGATTCCGATCGAGGCGCGAGAAGTGGGGTGAGTTGAAGAACGACTTTCCTTCTACCCGCCTCAATGCCGATTGACAGCAGGAACAAGCCGCCCGTTCACTATCCCACCCACGTCAACCACCCAATGCCCATGGCCAGCGTGATCAGCGTCACCGGCACCCCTGCCTTGCAGTATTCCCCAAAGCTCACCTCGACCCCCTGACGCCGCGAGTTTTCCACGACGATCAGGTTGGCCACCGACCCGAGCACGGTCAGGTTTCCCGCGAACGTGCTGCTCATCGCCAGGGCGAGCCACCCTGTTTGCTGCGACCCCGCGGGGAGGGCCCGCATCACCGGTTCAAACAGCAGCACGGCGGGCACGTTGCTTACCAGGTTCGATAGCGCCGCACACGCGATGCTCAGCAAATCCACGGGATGCGACAGCAGCAGATGCCACTTTTCCACGCCCCATCCGCTCACCACGTGCATCTGAAACGCATGCACCACGATGAACAATCCGACAAACATCAGGAGCAGGCTCCAATCGACCTCGCGATAAATCCGCCACGGCTTCACGCGTCCCAGCATCAGGAACGCCGCGGCCGCCACGGCGACAATGGCAATCGGAAGGCCTGTGAAGAAGAGGATCACCGTCGCGAGCGCCACGATCCCGCTCTTCCACCGCAAGTACACGTGGGGCCGCCGCTCCCGCAGACGCGTGCTGCGGCCGATTTCGCCCGCGATCGGCAATTCGTCCCGCTGAAGTGCCCGGCGATAGCAGAGCCAGATCACAAAATAATCCACCACCAGCCCTATCAGGGCCACCGGCATCAGGTGCAGGGCAAAGGTCACGTACGGAATGTGCGAGTGCGCCCCGATGAACATGTTCTGCGGGTTCCCCGTGATCGTTCCGGTCGATCCGATATTGGCCGCCGTCGCCAGGCCGATGAGGTGCGGCACGGGCTCATACCGCAGTTTCTTGGTCAGATGGAGCACGAGGGGCGTCATCGCAAGGCAGACGATGTCATTCACCAGAAACGCCGACAGCACTCCGGAAAGCAGGATCACCATTGCGAGCAGTCCGCGCGGCGAGCGGATGCGCTCCAGCGACCACTCTGCGAGCCGCACGAAAAAGCCGCTCATCCGCAGAAACCCCACCACCACCATCATCCCAAACAGGAGGAACAGCGTTTCGTAATCAATTGAGTCGTGGCGCGTCGCCTGCTGAAGGGTGATCACGCCGGTGCACAACATTGCTGCCGCACCGACAAAGGCGATCCCTGCGCGATCGATCCGCAGCTTTGGAAACCTCCCCGCCGCCAGCCCGGCATATGTCACCGTAAAAAGGCCGGTGGTCACCCACCACATCGCGCGCTCACCCAAGCCGATCTCCTCGCAAAGTCCCGCCCGTCCGCCCCACGGCGCGTGCCAATACTAGGTGCCCGGCCCCTCCGTCGCAATGCGCCGCGTGCAGGCACAACTTGCCCCCCCCACCGCCACCCCTATACTTTCTCGCATGAGCAAAGCACCCTCCATCCGCGTTCTCATTGTTGATGACGAAATCGACCATGCCGACGTCATGGCCGAGGCCGTCGCCCGCATGGGTTATTCCGTCAAGCAGGCGCACAACCTCGCCGACGCCAAGCGGTTTTTCACCGAGGACGAGTTCGATTTGGTGATTACCGACCTTCGCATGGATACGCCCAACGACGGGTTTGACCTGCTTCAGTTCGTCCGCCGGGCCCGGCCGCAGACAGAGGTGATCGTCGTCACCGCCCATGGCGATGTTCACACGGCCGTGCAGGCGATGCGCAATGGTGCGTATGACTTCATCCAGAAGCCGCTCGATCTCGAGGTGATTCGCACGCAGGTGCGGCGCGCTGCGGAGAAGATTCTTCTTGCGCGGAAAAACCAGGAGCTCTCGGACGCCCTCGATCAGCGTTTCGGGATCCACGGCATCATTGGCCAATCGGAGCCGATGAAGCGCATCCTCCAGCTCATCGCCCAGATCGCGCCCACTGACATCAACGTCCTCATCCTCGGCGAGTCGGGCACCGGAAAGGAGCTCGTCGCCCGTGCGCTGCACCAGAATTCCCGGCGACGCGCCAGCCGCTTTGTCGCCCTCAATTGTGCCGGCCTGAATGAATCCACCCTCGAAGACGAACTCTTCGGTCACGTGCGCGGCGCCTTCACCGACGCCCGCGGCGACCGGGAGGGCCGCTTCGAATACGCCGACGGCGGCACGCTGTTCCTTGACGAAATCGGCGACATGCCGCTCACCATGCAGGCCAAACTACTGCGCGTGCTGCAGGACCGGGAGATCACGCGGCTGGGGTCGAATGATCCGATCAAGGTGGATGTGCGATTCCTGTCGGCGACGAACAAGGACCTTCTGCAGGCGGTGCGCGACAAAACGTTCCGGGAGGATCTCTACTTCCGGATCAAAGGGGCGGTGATCGAGCTTCCGCCGCTGCGTGATCGGCGCGACGACATTCCGCTGCTCATCAACCACGTCATCTCGCGTGCCCCCGAGAAGCTTGGCAAGAAAATCGAAGGCATCGACGCTCCCGCCAAGAACGCCCTCGTCGCCTACAACTGGCCGGGGAATGTGCGCGAGCTCGAGAACACCGTTGAAAACATGATCGTGCTCGCCCAGGGCCCCAAGCTCACGCTGGCGGATGTTCCGCCGAACATCACCGGCCACTCCCCCACCGCCACCACCGCGATCATCCACGCCCCGCAAACCAGCGCTCCGACCACCGCCATCACGCTCGCGGGCAAGAACCTCGCCGATCTCGAAAAACAGGCCATTGAAGAGACGTTAAACGCCGTCCACGGCAACCGGGAACAAGCGGCCAAGATCCTCGGCATTGGCGAACGCACGTTGTATCGGAAGATCAAGGAATATGGGCTGAAGGAGTGAGCAAAGAACACGGCTGCAGGTCCCTTCGGGGTTCAACTTGTTTGGTCCGTATCCAGGGGTTTCCTGCGGTCACCCCAGGCGACGATCGTGAGCCCCTATGGGGCGAATGAAGGAAAGCACTCAATGTCCAACATCCGCATCGGCCTCGGTTACGATCTCCACCGCACCATCACCGGACGCCCGCTCGTCCTTGCCAACGTCGTCATTCCGCACGACCGGGGTCTCGACGGGCACTCGGATGCGGATGTTGTCCTGCATGCGCTTATCGACGCCATCACCGGGGCCGCGGGTCTTCCCGACGTTGGGCAGATGTTTCCCAACACCGATCCGAAATACAAGGGGATCGATTCGGCGGAACTTCTCAAGGGAACGATGGAGGAATTTGCCAAGACCGGTTACCGGATCGTCAACACCGACATCATCGTGCTGGCGCAGAAGCCCAAGCTCTCGCCGCACAAGCCGGCGATGATCAAACGCCTTTCCGAACTCCTGCAGATCCGGGAAGACCAGATCAACATCAAAGGCAAAACGGGCGAATCGGTCGATGCCATCGGCGAGGAACGCGCCATTGGCTGCCACTGCGTGGTGCTCATTGAAAAGTGAAAGACGCCGATTCTCAGTTCTTGACGCCGGCAAGTTTCAGTGCCTGCGGAACCGACGTGTAGCCAAGCAGTGCCGCATTCGTCGAATGCCACGTCCACGCAAGCCAGGTCCGCTCCACGTTCCAGCGTGAGTTCAGGATTCCCAACGAATCCACCAGCCCGAGCACCTGGTGCACGTTCGTGAACTCCGGCGGGAACCAGATCGCCGCGCCGATCGTGACGATCATCAGTTTCCCATGCACCGGCTTTCCCGTGGCGGCCGATTCCTGGAGCAGCCCTTCCAGCGCATTTTCAATCGAGTAGTTCCCTTTGCTGTGCCCCACCAGCAGCTTCACCTTGGGCCCTAGCGAAGAGAGGATATAGAGCAACGCCGTCGAGTCCGGGCACCCATACAGGAATCCCTCGCTGATCCCGTTATCCGCGAATTGGGCCTTGATGGCCTCGTGCGACGGCTGATGCCGGACGTGGTCTTTCACCTGCGCCGCCTTCAGGGCAGTCGCGATTTCGTCGCGCTCAATATTGGCCTTGCCGAAGACAAACCATCCGCCCCAGGCCTCGGTGGCGACATCCGCCAGCCCCAACCCCGACACGATCCCGGCCACGGGTTTCCCGAGGTAATCCGCCACATCACGCGCCAGGCTGGCCGTGCCCAAGGCTGAGCTTCCGACGCCTGCAACGACGATCGTCTCCACCGCCTGGCCGCTCCCGAGCTGCTCCTGTACGAATTCCGGCGAACGCAGTGCGCGAATCGGCGCGTTGGCTTTCGCCGGATGGACGATCAGCACCATCCCTTCCGGATCGATGTGCTGCGAAAGTTCGACCCGCTCGTCCGTCGCCAGCGACCCCGTGTCATAGAACACCCGATCCAGCGACGTATTCATGCTGCGCCAGAACGAAATGAACATGCGACGCGATCCTTCCTGCGCCTGATCAAATAATGAAGTCGTCACAAAAGCCCCCTTTTTCCGATGTCGTGTGATGAACCAACGACAACTGCAGGAACGCCACGGCACTCCGACACGCCACCCCCTTTCGCCCGAAATGTATTCAGCTCCGCGTACTATTTTCCAAAACCATCTGCCCCCGTTCAATACAATTCCGAAAACCCCGCGATTTTGGGCGGATTCGCCCTCAACGGCATGACGCGATCGCCGTCGCCACCGCTTCCGGGCTTCCCACGATTCCTGAAAAATTACCCGGCACGCCTCTCCGCCCCCCCACCGCATCGATGATCCGCTGTGCGCACCATGCCGCCACCACGGGCGTCCAGGCGACCTTCTTCAACGGCACCAGCGACGCGTAGGACTCCAGCAGCACCGAGCCGCGTAACTGATCAAACGTCCCGTCCGCTTTCACGCACAATCCCAGAAACGCGTCCACCACATCCTCCAGCGGACTGCCCCAGTGCAGCAGGCCCCAATCGACCATGGCGCGCAACTGGTGATCTGCATCGTGCATCAACGCCGCGGGCTGAACATCGCCATGCACCCAGCCGTTCTCCACCGCCACCGGCAACCCCATCAACCCCACCAGCCGCCCGATGGTTTCGCGTCCGATCGCCGGCACATTGGCGACCGGATGCTCGTCGCCGCCGGAAATTTCCCGCTCCAGGCGTATCGCCAGTTGCACCTTCTCCGGCGGCGCGGGGACCTGCTCGCGCAAGAGCCGATGCATCCACGCCAGCCGCAGCCCCACCTGCGACACATCATGTTCCGTGTATTGCTCCGGCGGCAGAGCGGAACCCGCCACCGCCAGCGACACCATCAGCCGGCCGTTCTGCAGACCCTCGCCCACGAAGCCGCCGCTTTTTGCCTTCATCCACGGCACGACGGTGAAGCGGTTGTCGTCGAGGGAATTGACGGCGCCCGCCATGAAGTCGAGTTGCTCTGCGGGATACGCCGCGGGGTACAGATACGCGAGGTACTCATTCTGCTGCGCCGTCAGCAGTTCAAATGTCGCCGCCTGCCGCCCGCGCGTTACCTGGCGAAACCGGATGATCCGCCCGAGGCCGAACTGGCGGGCAAGCAATCCATTGAGCAAGTACGTCTGCTGATCATCCATCGCCGCATTATAGCCCCGGTGCCGCAGGCAGGCGTGAGATCGAGGCCCACAATGCAAAAACAAAAGAACCCGTGCGAACACGGGTTTCGTGAAAACGACCGGATTGGTTGTTCACTCATCATCCGACTTCTTCGGCGCGGCCCGCAGCCATTTGGCCAGGAAATTCCGCGTGCGTTCTTCCGACTGCTGCGCCGCCATCGCGTTGTATCCCTGCCGCGTCGGCACAAGGAACCCGTGCCCCACGCCCGGGTAGCGCACCACGTTGTAGAACACGCCGTTTGGATTGTGCGACAGCCGCGATTCCAGCGCCTCGATCTGATCCGACGGCACCTGCGGGTCGTTCGTGCCGTAAAAACTCAACAGCGGCGCGTGCAGGTTCAGCAGATCATCCACCGGTGAAATGGGGCGACTCTGCGAGGTGCTGCTGTAGATGATCCGGCCGTAGTAATTCACCGCCGCTGTCACGCGCAGATCGGTGCCCGCCATCATCATGGCATAGATGCCGCCCATGTCGTAGCCGACGATCCCGAGCGGCTGCCCGGCCGTCGGCTTCCCGTCCGCCTGCAGGTAATCAATTGCGCCGGAAATGTCCGACATCACCTGCTGGTCCGACGTCTGCTCGTAATCGAGGTATGCCTGCTGGGCGTTCACCCCGTGATCGGTGCTCGGAATCCGGGAATACAGGTTGGGCACCAGGACGGTATAGCCTTGTTTGGCGAGTTCATTCGCCTGCTTCTTTACCCAATCGGTCATGCCGAAAATATCCGGAACGACTACGATGGACGGGTGCGGCCCCCCGACCGCCGGATCGACCTGGTAGGCCTGGATGTCATGCCCCTCACTTCGATAGGTGATCATTTGCCCGGGCTTGATGGCGGTGGTAATTGGCTTTCCGTAAGCCGCCGCCGGTTGCGACGTTGCGGCAGCCGCGGAAGCCTGCGGCGTCTCGTTCGCCGCCTGGGGCTGGGTTGCCTGACCGAAAGCCACTCCACCGCAAAGCAGGAGCGTTGCCGCCCAATATGTACGCATAGCCATCTCCGACGAAAGCCCCGCCCGCTCAACCATGGACACGCGGCATGGGCGTGCTCACGGAGAGTTACGCGAATCCGGGCATGGCGGATTGAATCGCAGGGCCCCTACGCCAGAATGACGCACATTCGGCCTCAGAAGCGGCACCGCAATTGCCGATAAGGAGCGAATAGCCGCGGGTATGTGCCTTGGCTACACTTGGCCTATTGAGTCCCCCCACCCCTCGCGAGGTTTGTTGAATGAAAACTGTCGTTCACGTCACGCACGAAGCCGTCCACAAAATCGGCGGCATCGGCGCCGTTCTCCATGGCTTGATCACTTCCAAAAGCTATCGCGGCGAGGTCGGCCGCGACATCCTGCTTGGGCCGCTCTTCTCCACGGAAGGCCCGATGGAGGGGCGCCTCCACGGCGGGAAAGTGCTCTATTCCGGCGTGGATGGCTACCGCGACACGCAATACGCCAACGACTTCGCCCGCATCGAGCACGAATTCGGCATCAAACTCGTGTATGGAAAAAAGACCTTCCACGATCCGCTCACCGGCATCACGTCGGAACCGGAAGTGATCCTCGTGGACGTGCGCACCTACAATCCCGAAAAAATGGGCGTGCTGAAATTCGTCCTCTTCCAGGATTACGGCATTGATTCCGGCAAGTACGAACACATCTGGGATTATGAGCAATACTGCCGGATCGCCGAGCCCGGCCTCGAAGCCATCCGCGCCATCGGCGCTTGCCAGAACGGGGACAAGCCGATCGTGCTCGCCCACGAGTACATGGGCATGCCGACCGCCCTCGCCGCGCGCTCCCGCTACCCGGGCCAGTTCCGGACGATCTTCTACGCCCACGAAGTCGCCACCATGCGGCGCATCGTCGAGGAGCACCCGGGTCACGACACGATGTTTTACAACGTGCTCGACAAGGCGCAGGCGAAGGGCGAGTACGTGGAGGACGTCTTCGGCTCGCAGAAGGGCTTTTACAAGCACCCGCTGGTCGAGGCGTCGCGCTATTGCGACAACATTTTTGCGGTCGGCGATTACGTCGTGAAGGAACTCCGGTTCCTGCGCAAGGAATTCAAGGACCTGCACATCGACCTCGCCTACAACGGCGTGCCGGCGCGCACGCTCACGCCGGAAGAGCGGCAGAAATCGCGGCAGAAACTCCGCCAGTATTGCTGCAACGTGCTGGAATTCCAGCCCGACTTCGTCTTCACGCACCTGACGCGCCTCGTGCCCTCCAAGGGGCTGTGGCGCGACATCCGTGTGCTCGAGCAGCTCGAAAAACACCTGGCGAAGGACAACAAGACCGCGGTGCTCTTCATCGGCTCGACCGAAACCATCGGCCGCGCTCCGCACGACATCGCCAACATGGAAAAATGGTACAAGTGGCCGGCCGCGCACCGCGAGGGGCATCCCGATCTGACCGGGGGCGAAGCCAACTTTTACGCCGGCGTCCAGGAATGGAACGCCAAGGCCCGCTTCGTCAAAATCATGTACATCAACCAGTTCATCATCGACGACAAGACCCTCGGCGCCCGCGCGCCCAAGGGGATCGACTTCCTCGATTTCCGCAAAGGCTCCGATGCGGAATTCGGCCAATCGATCTATGAACCCTTCGGCATCGCGCAGGTGGAGCCGATTTCGTTCGGCGGGATCTGCGTCTTCACGACGCTCTGCGGCTGCGCGGGCTTCGTGCACAAGGCCGCCGGCGAAAAGCCGACGCCCAACGCGATTCCCGTGGATTACACGAAGCTTCCCGAGAGCCTGAAGGGCCAGACGATCGCGGAACTGCTGAAGATGGAAAAGAAGACGCGGGACGAAATCGAGCAGAGCGTTGCCGCGGAAATCGCGGAGGAACTCTACAAGCGTCTGCCGCGCACGTCGCAGGATTTCGAACGCCTGATCGCCGCCGGCGGAAAGATCGGCGCCGAAATGTCCTGGGATGCCGTTGCCCGCAACTACGTGCTGCCCGGCATGGAGCATGCCCTGAAAGGCAAGGGCGGCGCGAAATAATTCGAACGAGCAGCGTTATCGAGAGGGTCGCGAGGGCTTGGCACGATCGCGGTGCATGCCGGCGCCCTGGGTGATGCAATGAACGCGCGGGATCTGCTTAATGACCGCTCAAGGTCGTCACCCGCACCGGCAACTCCCCGCCAATTAACCCGGTCGAGCTCGCCGTGATCACGTAGTTCCCGCCCTGTGAAATCGACAGGCCGCGGAATATCGCCGCGCCGTGCGCCGCCGTCGCCGTTACGCGCCCGTTGAGTTCCCCCACGCCGCTCCCGCTCAAGGTCAACGTGACGACCGGCGAAAACTTGGTCACCGGCTTTCCGTTCTGATCCAGAAGCCGGACCGTCACCGTGTTCTTCGCATTCACCAGCCACACCCGCGCGTTGCTGGTCAACTCAAAATGCGGCGGCGGCTGGATCGCCCCCTGGCCGACGCTGAAATTTGCTGACACTGCCGTCGCGCCGATCCCCGTCGCCACCAGCCGATAGATGCCCGGCGTTTTCACCCGGATCCCCGCAAATGTCGCCACCCCATTGACCGCGGCCACTGATCCCACCACGCCCGCCGGCGCAAACTTCGTCCCCTGAAAGATCTGCAGCGTCAACGTCACTGTGTCGCGGGAGTTTTTCACCACCCGGCCTGCCGCATCCTGCACCAGCACACGAATCGGCTTCGGCTGCGCCGCTCCGATCGCCACGTTCGCCGGGTTGTTGGCAAAAGCGAGTTGGCTGGCCACGGTGGAAACGCCAAAGAGGATTCCGCGTCCCGCCGTGCCGCCGAGTTGCGACACGCCGAAGACGGTCCCGCTCGCGCTCACCGTCAGTCCCCCCGCCACGCCGAGGGGTGCGAAACTCTGCAGCACCACAGGCGTGGCACTTCCCACCGGCAGTTCCAGCAGCGTGTCGCCGCTGCCCGACGTTGCGGTGAAGAACAGATTCCCGGCGGCATCTTCCGTCAGGGAATTTCCCCCAACGGCCCCCGCCGGCACAACCCCGCTCAGATCCGCAAGCTGCACCACCCCCGCCCGCCCGTTCAAAATCTCCACCACCGACGTATCCGTTAGCGCAAACAAATTCCCGGCGCTGTCCACATGCACCGCACGCGGGTTCGGAAGCTCGGTGAGAATTGTCGGCTGACCGGCCCCCAGCGGATTCATCCGGAACACGTTGCCCTGCCCCAGGAAGTTCGCCACCGTCCCCGCCTGCGCCTCGCCGTAAATCGTTCCATTCGGGCCGAGCGCCACCGCTCCCGGCGTCTGGCCGTCGGTCAATCCGCGGAAGGCGTACAACTGCCGAAACACCCCGCCGGAAATCTGAAACACGTTGCCGAATCCCGTGCCCGCATCCGAGGTCGAACCAAAAAGATCCCCCGCCGCATCCACCGCCAGCGAACCGTTGGGCGATGTTCCCTCCCCTGGCGCAAACGCATGCAGTGTCGTCAGCACGCCGCTCTGCGGCTGAAATTCCCAGACGGTCCCCTGCCCGAATGCGCCGCCGGAGAGCGTCACGCCAAACAGATTGCCTTGGCCATCGATTGTGAGGAGCCCGCTGGGCAGCGATCCATCCGCACCGCCGGTAAAGGAATGGAGAATCGTCACCGCGTTTGTTCCAGCCGGAATTTCATAGAGCGTCCCGAGCGTTCTGGAACCGCCGGCCAGGGTGACGCCGAAAAGATCGCCCTGTGCGTCCGCCACCACGCCGCCGGTGGGCGCATTCCCGTCCGTGCGCCCGCCCGCAAACGAATGCACCGTAAAAAAGTTGGCCGACAGGAGCGTGCGCCCCTCGAGACGCTCCACCCCACAACACCCAGCAAACCGCCTCGCGCGCCATTTCTTCGTAAGCACAGTTGTCTCCTGAAATCCGAGGCCACCCCGCCACGCCGACTCTTCTTCAAGCCTACCTCCGATTCTCGGACAGTCAAAAAGCGTTGTGTCGGCCAAAAGCACGATTCCAGCCGCACCCCCCCCGTTATTACCGGAACTTCGCCTATACTGACCGCATGTCCGCCATCCACAACTATCCTGTTACCGCGCCCCCTACCGCGATTGACGCCAACGGCCACGTCAACAACATTGAATACCTCCGCTGGTTTCAGGAGGCTGCCATTTCCCACGCCGATACCACCGGCTGCACCGCCGCCACCGTCGCCCTGGGCGCTTCCTGGGTGGTCCGCTCGCACCAGATCACCTACCTGCGCCCCGCATTCGCCGGCGATCGGCTGGAGGTGAAAACCTGGGTCGCCACCTTCGAAAAAGTCTCCTCCATCCGGCGTTACGAAATCCTGCGCCCCGCGGACAATGCCATCCTGGCCCAGGGCGAAACCAACTGGGTGTTCATCGACGCCGCGACCGCCCGCCCCCGCCGCATCCCGCCGGAAGTCTCCTCCCTCTTCACGCTCCATTCTCCCGAAACGCCCTGACCTCGCACATCCCCCGCCGCTCCTCTATACTTCTCCCAAGCCCGAACGGAGTCCTCATCCATGCCCAAGTTCATTGTCGAATCCATCGAAAACAACCAGATCACCCTCGCCGCCCCACCGACGAATTACCGCAATACCTTCATTCTGAAATCTGAGAATTCCGCTGCCGTCACCGTCGGTGAGCGCGTCCGTGGCACCATCCATGCCCCTGCCTGGAAGGTTGATCGTGTCGATCTTGGCGGCAATTACGTCGAGCCCCTCTTCGGCCGCCCGCGCCGCATGCAGGGAACCATCCTCTCCGTGAACGCCGCCACCAATGAACTCACCGTCCAGGTCGGCTACGAAGTGACCGTCAAACTTCCCCAGCGCTACAAGGCCGCCGATTTTCTGCCCGGCCAGCGCGTCGGCTGGGACAATGTCGAAATTCCCCTCTTCGAACCCGTGGCCGTGCCCGCCCGCGCCTGATCCGGAGCCTCGCCGTGGCCGATCCTCGACCAACATTCATTTCCCCCGATACCCAGCGTTCTCATCGCATTCCGCCGGGGCAGTCGGAAACCAGAAAGTGGCCCGTGTTGCACTACGGTGACGTGCCGCGCGTCAACCTCGCTCACTGGGATTTCACCATTTCCGGCCTCGTCGACGCCGAAGTGAAGCTGAACTGGGAGCAGTTCCGGCAGTTGCCCTGGGTCGATGTTCACTGCGACATCCACTGCGTTACCCGCTGGTCGCGTCTGAACAACATGTTCAGCGGTCCCGCCACCCGCACGATTCTCAACCTCGCCAGGCCCAAGCCCGGCGCGAAGTTTGTCCTCGTGCATTGCGAGCAGGGCTTCACCACCAATCTCCCGATCGACGAATTCCTCCACGACGATTGCGTCTTCGCCATCGAACACGACGGACAACCCCTCACGCCCGACCATGGCTACCCCGTGCGCCTCGTCGTGCCGAAGCTCTATTTCTGGAAATCCGCGAAGTGGGTCCGCGGTATCGAACTGCTCGACCACGATACCCCCGGCTTCTGGGAGCAAAACGGCTATCACATGCACGGTGATCCCTGGACCGAAGAACGTCACTCGTGGGAGTGAGCGGCGCTTCGCGGAGGAGACTCGTTCCTTGCGGAAAATCCTTGTACTGCTTCTGTCCTTTTGCTGCGTTGCCTGCAGCGAGTACGGCTACCGATTCCGGGCACACCCGGATAGTTCGTTCCGCCAGGTCTATGCCGACTACAAGGTCCACGGCGACACTGTCGATATACTCGTGGACACCAACGGCGCCAGGCTGCAAACGATCTACGCCGTCAAACAGGACACCATGCGCGCCGACCCCAAAAGCATCAGCTACCCGCCCTTTTCCGACCAGATGATGCCCAGCGGCGGGTACATGATCCACGGACCTTCCTTCGCCCGCGGGCCCACCGTCGCCCATTTCGCCAAGGCCGACCTTGGCCCCGCCCCCTGGGAACTCCATCTGGCCGTGGAAGGTTTCAAGCCCATGACCGTCGAGGTCGGACCGTAACGCCATCGCCCCTTTCCCCCGGCATTCCTTACACAGGCAAAAACAACCGGAGCTTCCCAGGCGGGAAGCTCCGGCTCGTTTTGCACTGACCGCTTGAAGGTCGATCAGAACTTCAATTGGAACTGCAGGCGGAAAATCATGTCCTGCGTGTTGATCGCCGTGTCGGCCGTCGAGCTGTTGAACGCCGCTTCGTTCGGCACGTACGAGCCTTCCGCCTGGATCTTCGCGTTGTTGCCGTACATGTAGTAGTTCAGGCCCAGGGAGTATTCCTCCATCCGGTTCGGCCCGCCTTCGGTCAGCAACTGGCCCGCGCGGCCCCACACTTCCCACTGCGGGGCGAAGACATAGCCGACCTGGCCGTAGTAGCCCAGTTCGAAGAAGCTCGACTTGCTCCCGTAGCCCGAAGGCACGGTCACGCCCGCGCCGGGGTTCTCGTTGATCTGCTGGATGAACGACGCGCCCGTGACCGACAGGCCCCGCCACTTGATTTCGCTGTCGACGGTGCCCCGGTAGAGGTCGCCGTTCAGCGGGTAGCCGCCGACAAAGCCGGGGCTCGGGTTGCTCGAAAGGCCCGGCAGGCTGTTGTTGCCCTGCGAGCCGGGGAAGGCGTTGCTGCTCGCGTTCGCCGATTCGTAACCCGCGGCCGCGCCGATTTCCCATGCCAGGTTGCTCTTGTCCTTGCGGAGGTCCGCTTCGTCGTTGAAGTCGGCCAGCGTGCCGCCGCCAACATATTCCGTCCGCCCGTAAAAGGCGAGGCGGTTGTCATTCTTCCCGCCGATTTCCGCCGCACGCCCCGCCGTGTTCGACTTCTGACCGTTGTTCACGTTCACTTCATACATCCAGTGATCCTTCACCGGCTGCCCGAAGACGCTCACGCCCAGGCTGCGCACCGGGTCGAACGCGTTGAACAGGATCGGGAAGTCCGTCCCTTCCAGGCCGGACGAAATGTATTCCAAACGAGAGTAAGGAGTGAGGAACGAACCGGCCCGCACGTTCAACAGATCGTTGAAGCGGTAGGCCATGTAGATGTCCAGGGTCTGGAAGTTGTTGTTGTTTCCGGAATCGCCGGCAAAGTCGCCGGAGATCATGTATGAAAGGTTTGGGCTGAACGCATTGCCCGAGAAGATTAAGCGCGCCCGGCGGAAATCAAAGCCGTTCGCGTCGCCGTGCTTCGGCGTGGAGCTGAACGCCCCGCCGTTGTGGGCTTCGTCGTGGGCGTACGTGTAGCGGAACTGCAGGTAGCCGTTCGCCTGGAACTTGAAGTTCTTGTCCGGGGTCTGCAGGTAGAACCCGTTCTTGTAGCCGAAGTTGTCGCCATCGGCGAACTGGCTGCGGGTCTTGGCGTCGGCGATAGTCTGCTCGACGATCGCGCGAACCTGGTTGGCGCGTTCCTGCGTCATCCAGTTCTGGTTTTCTTTCTGTTCCAGATCCGCAACCCGCGCCCGCAGGGCCTTGAGTTCCGCGGAGACCGATTCGTTCGTCGCCGGATCTTCTGCAAAAGCGCCCGACGTCACCACAAGCACCAGCGTCGCTGCTGCTAGAGCAGCACGCCCGGACCAAAAACCACTAGGCATTTCATGCCTCCCAACGAGTTTCCTTCCCAGCCGAAAAGTAGCCGGTGACAAATACCCGGCCCGGTGGAGGTGCGAACGATAACGCGGGATTGTAAAGAGCCCGTTAAGAACGTGTAAAGCGAATGTGCAATAAAACAAAACCTCCCCTTTACTTTTTCACCCCCTGTCGCAATCACTGGAATGGATGCATTCAAAGCGACGGCACCCCCCGAAATAGTCATACGGAAAACCCCTATGACCCCGCAACCGCCCACGCGCTCGGAGGGACTCGAACCCCCAACCGCCTGGTTCGAAGCCAGGAACTCTATCCAATTGAGCTACGAGCGCAACACCCCAGCAGTCTAACCCCCGCCCCTTACCGGTCAAACTGCGCATCAAAGACAATGTCACTGCGCTCAAAGTCCGCCCGCCGAACAAACTCCGCCGCTTCCCGAGCCCCATGCTCCCGGTTCATGTTTTGATCCTCCCACTCCACCGACAGAGGACCCTTGTACCCCGCAAAGTTCAATGCCCGGATCACTTCCTCAAAATTCACGCTCCCATGCCCCAGCGACCGGAATTCCCAATACCTTTCCGGGTCCCCGAAGGGCAAATGCCCGCCAAACACCCCCGAACGCCGCGGGAACGGGCTCTTCCACGCGTCCTTCATATGCACGTGATAGATCCGCTTCGCAAACTCCCGGATGAACCCCACGTACGCCACCCCCTGGTACACGAGATGCGACGGATCGTAATTGAACCCAAATGCCTCGCGATGCTTCAGCGCCTCCAGCGCCCGATGCGCCGACACAATATCAAACGCAATCTCCGTCGGATGCACCTCCAGCCCGAACTTCACCTCATGCTCATCAAACACATCCAGGATCGGATTCCACCGCTTTGCAAAATCCGCATACCCCGCATCCAGTTGCCCTGGCAGCACCGGCGGAAACGAATAAGCCAGATGCCAGATCGACGACCCCGTGAACCCGTTCACCACCACCCGGTGCAGTTCAGACTTGACCTCCTTCGGCGCCGCATCAAAAAACCGCCGCGCCGCCCGCGCGGTCTTCTTCATCTCCTCCGCCGCCCGCTGCCGCACCCCCTCCGGCTTCCCATCGCCCCACACATGCTCCGGCAGAATCTGCTGATGCCGCGCATCAATATTGTCACAAATGCATTGCCCCACCAGGTGCGACGACACCGCAAGGCACTTCAACCCCGCCTTTTGCAGCATCGCCCACCGCTTCTTGATGTAGTTCGCCCCCGCCTTCCCATCCAGAATCTTGTCCACCTCAAAATGATCCCCCCAGCAGCAAAGTTCCACCCCGTCATACCCAAACGACTTCACTTTCCTGCAAAGCGTCTCAAACGGGAGGTCAGCCCACTGTCCGGTGAAAAGCGTAACGGGTCGTGCCATGCGCATCTCCTCACAAACGGCCGACGCATGATACGCCGCAAAAAATCCGCCGACAATTCCCGGCGAGGGAACGCAAAACAAAACATAAAAAACGCGGGAAGCGGAAGTTCCGGTCGGCGGTTCGACCTGCGGCGAGAGGGTGCACTTGTTTGGTCTCACCTCGGTTTTCCATGGTGCGGAGCGTGCGGGGATGCCACGGCGTCCACGGGCGCAATTTCCGTTTGTCGAATGGGCGGATCGCTTTCAAGAACATTAAAAGAATTTATTTGCCAACTCCCAAATCGACAGTATGCTGAGGTAAACGATTACCTAAATCTCGTATTTAGGTGGCCCCGGACAAGGACGGCGACTGATCGCCGTCCCCCGGCTCATTTCATCGCGCGGCGGTCAACTCACTTTTTGGGGAGGAGCTTATGGCTCTCGTTCGGCGTTTTTCGCCCTTCGTCGTGGCCGCTGTCATCAGCGCTGCGGCTGGTACTTCACCCGCTCTTGCCGTCGTCATTGGCAGTTGGGAGCAGAGCTCCGAAGGCTGGTTCGACTGGGCCGCCGGCGGTACAACCCTCCCTTCCAACTACAGCTTCAGCACCGTCGGGGCGACGCTCGGCACCTCCAGCCTCGCTTTCAATCCGACCTCCCCCCCCGCCGGCTGGTCTTACGGCACCGGCTATTATCAGGCCCTGGCTGTCTCCCTGGGAGACCAGACCGACGGCAACGGCGTGAACGAGATCACGGATTTTCTCAACAACACCAAGTTCTCAGTAGATGTCGCCTATGACGCCTCCCAATGGACCGGCGCAACCTATGCAACGCTGAACCTGATCGTCAACGCACCCGGGTGGGGATTTACGCAACTGCCCCAGTCCACGATCACCGACAGCGGAAACTCGGGATATCCAGGCGGCTGGGACCCGACGAATTACCCGGGCGTCACGCAGCGCACAATCAGTTGGGATTATTCGTCGGTCCTGTCCGCCCTCGCAGGGACCCCAGGGTATGTCCAGTTGATTCTGCTCTCCAGTACCGATGGCACCGCCGGCGTCGAATACTTCGACAACGCCCAGTTGACCGGCGGCGCAACCGGGCCGGCAAATCTCACCTGGAACAACAACGGCGCCACCGGCGACGGCGTCACCTGGGACACCGCCGTGAATCAGAACTGGAACAATGGATCGAGCCCCGCCCAGTTCCACGCCGGCGACACCATCACTTTCAACGACACAAACAACGGCCATTATTCCATCACTATCACCGGCTCGAATGCCCCCGCGGCCGTCACCGTCAACAATTCTCAAGGCAATTACGTCTTTTCCGGCACCGGCGCGATCAGCGGCGCAACCACCCTCACCAAATCCGGATCCAGTTCGCTCACGATCGGCAATGCCAATACCTACACCGGCGGCACGATCGTCAGCGGCGGAACCGTGATCGTCGCGGATTCCGCAGCACTTGGTTCGGGCTCACTGACAATTCATAACGGTGGCACCGTCCAACTGCAGGCGGGACTTCCGACTGCCGTGCTTCTCCCCGCTGTGCAATTCGATGGAAGTGCCGGCGCCTGGCAGGGAACGCTGGACCTCACCAGCGACAAGCTCGTTGTGCAAGATTCCGCAACTCACGCCGCCACGCTGGCCGCGCTGCAGAACCAGGTCGTCTTCGGAAGAACAAACACCACCGGCATCCTCAGCACCGCCCTTCCGGCGCATTCCGCGATTGCGGTGATTGACAACGGCGCACTTCCACAGCCTCTTACGATGTTCGGCGGCGTGGGGGTCGACGGCAACTCCATCCTGCTGACCGTGGCGCTTCTGGGCGATGCGAACGTCGATGGAAAAGTCGATCTCACCGATCTTTCCACCGTGCTCAACAACTTCGGTACGACCACGCCCAACTGGACATCGGGAAATTTCGACGGAGCCGCGACCATCGATCTGACGGACCTCTCCGACGTCCTCAATAATTTTGGACTCACCTCTCCGAGTCCCACCGCGGCCAGCTTCGCTTCCGCGGCGACAGCTGCGCCCGAACCCGCCTCGCTTGCAGCCCTGATGCTGGCGACGCCAATCCTCCTCAAACGGCGCAACCGCCTCACGAAGATCAGGTGAGCGCAGCCTCAATTGAAAACAGGTGAGCGACGCAGCCGTCGCTCACCTGCTTTTTTGCATCACACCCGCGGCACCCACTCATCCTGGAACGTCGCGTACATCCACGAATCCACGTACGCTCCGCCCCGATGGCAATACCGCCGAAGCATCGCCTCCGGCTTCAGCCCCAGCTTCCGCATCACGCTCCCCGATGCCGGGTTGCTCACGTGATGCATCGCCTCCACGCGGTTCAATCCCCACTCGAAGAACAGCATCTCCATGATCCGCGCCGCAGCCTCCGTGCAGTATCCCTTCCCCCAGTGCGGCACATCCAACCAGTACCACAACGCCGCCCGCGCGTGATACAACTGCATCTTCGCCCCCACCGCGCCGATCCGCTCGCTGCTTTCGCGCCTTCGCACGATGTACCCGAACCCCTCCCCTTCTTCGACGTAGCGCCGCAGCCGGTTCCGCACGTAATCCGCGGCCTTCCCTTCCGGGTACGGCACCAGCATCCCCATCCCCAGCGCAATTCGCGGATCGCTTGAACACCGCTGCAGAAACTCAATGTCCTCCTCGCCGATGGGCGTCAACTGCAGCCGCGACGTTTCCAGTTCTTTCAGTTGCAACGGCGGCTGCACCAGCGTCACACACATGATGCCACCTCCAGGGGAACACCCCGTCTCGCCCGCAGGCCGCTGTACCGCCGCACCCGCCATTCTTCGTGCAGAATGCTGTAGGCAACGACGTCGAGATAGTGATTCCACTTCTGATGAAACTGCCGCAGCACCCCTTCCTTCGTCATCCCGAGCTTTTCCATCACGCGCCCGGATGCTGGATTGTGCGCAAAATGCTCGGCGCCGATGCGATTCATCCCCAGCCGCGTGAACCCGTATCCCAGCACCGCATTCGCCGCTTCGGTGGCAAAGCCCTTGTTCCAATAGGGCACGCCGATCCAGTAGCCCAGGATGCCGCGCGCATGGGTGGGATCGCCCTGCTGCTCAACGCTCACCAGTCCAATCAGGTGGCCGGTGTCCGTGGGATCCTTCTCCCGTCCCGGCGTGCGCGTGCCGGCAAGGGTCACCCCGAAGTGAAACGCCACGCCCTGCTCCGCAAACGCGGGCAGCCGTTCGATCCACTTCTCTGCCGCGCCGTCCGGGTACGGATGCGGAATCCGCGCCGTCATCGCCGCAACTCGACGATCCCCCGCAAGGTGCTGAACGCGCTTCGCATCGGCCAGCGTGAGCGGCCGGAGACAGAGGCGGGGGGTGTAGAGGGTTGCGGGGGTCGGGGGCATGGCGATTCTCCTGTGCGTTGGGTTGTCCTGAACGGCCGCGTGAGCGGAATAGGCGGAAACCGCTTCACGCGGCCGCGTCCGTGGACAACGGAACCTGATACCAGTCTCGCGTTGATGACTCCCCGCCAAACCTCCTCGCTCCCGTACGCCGGGAACCGAGTGGGCGGCCGGGCTGACACGTGGACCCGGCCGCTGTACGGCTTGTGGAGCGCCATCGAATCGGCCTCATTGCCAACTGGCCGATTCCTGCGCGAAAACGCTTGAGGGGGCACGGGCGTCCCTGTCATGGGGGGTCGCCCGTGCCCGGATGCAGTCAAAAAGAAAAGCCCCGGAGACTCTTTTTGAGGGTCTCCGGGGCTTTCTGTTGGCCGCACGTTGTTTTTTCTCTTACGTGCCCGGAGGACCCTCGCTCGGCGTAATGCCCGACTTAAACGCATGAAGGCGGGCAACGTTCGCCGAGGACATGGACATAACGCACGCGCGGCGAACGCTGGTATTCAGCGTATTGCACGTCGTCGTGTTGTTGTTACGCCATGTCATAAGAGCGATCCTGTCGCACGAAAAGCGGACGTCCGCATGGACGCCCTTCGAGTTTTTACTGTAGCCCAGCCCGAGGAAAAGTCAACGATAATCTTTTCATCGGCATGCGTTGGGGGTTACTTCACCAATGTGGCTTTGAGCTCAATCGGCGTTGCCGCAAGCGCTTGCGAAATGGGGCAGCCGGTCTTCGCCTTGCCTGCAATTTCCTGGAATTTGGCGTCATCGATCCCCGGGACCTCGGCGTCGGTGGTCAGTTGGATCTTGACGATTTTGAACCCTTCGCCGACCTTGTCGAGGGAGACGTCGGCCTTGGTGGTGACGCGCGTCGGGGTGTGGCCGGCCGAGGCGAGCAGGTGGGAGAGGGCCATGGAGAAGCAGGCGGCGTGGGAGGCGCCGAGGAGCTCTTCGGGGTTAGTGCCGGGGCCGTTCTCGAAACGCGTCTGGAAGGAGTAGGGGTGGTTGACGACACCGCTGTTGGATTTGACGGTGCCTTTGCCTTTCATGAGGTCGCCGTTCCAGGTGGCTTCAGCGTGACGGGTGATCATGACATTTTCTCCTGTGCAAGTAATTTTTGTCAGAGGGGCTATCACACACGGGGCGGGGCGAGTTGGCAAGGGGGGATTTTTGTGTCAGACGCGCAGACTTGGCCGACGAGGGCGTCGGCCCCACCTGGTGCAAAAGGAAGGGCACCCGGCGGAGCGGTGACGCCGCCGGGTGCTGAGGAAGGAAGAACTGGCATGTGGAAAGCGTCGGCGAGCTAGTGGGAGGTAGGAGCGAGGCCAACGCGTGTTCGCTTTGAGCCGCGAACGAGGCACTGCAAACTTGGAATGCCGGCGAGAATTCAAAGTCCCGTTTCCGGGGCCGCGATTTCTCGCCGACGGAAGAGAGGTAAAACAAAGGGCGTGCCAGACATTGGGAATGGGGCGTGGAAGTTTTTTTGGAGGCGAGATGGGGCGAGTTGTCGTTGTTTGGGCGGCGCGTGGGGAGCAAACTGCGGCGGGACGCGTTGAAAGCGGGGATGGCGTTGTTGTGCTCGGTCATGGCGTCGCCCCTCCTGGTTTTTGGACTTCGCGCAGCCAGAGGGCGGTGGTGATGAGGCGGGGGTAGTACTTGGAGCCGCGGGCTTCGCCGTTGACGATCTGGTCGCACGCACACCAGTAGGCGGCGGGGCCGGTGGTGAGCCAGCGGACGTGGGCGGCGTCGGCACGTTCCCATCCGGTGGCGGCGGGGTATCGGGTTTCGGGTGTCGGGGTTCGGGTGTTGCCGTCTTCGTCGAGGTTGAAGAGGGAGCGGGCGACGTGCTGGACGATGGCGATTTTGGAGAGCCAGGAGTTGTTGGAGGTGGAGGAGAGTTTGATGCCGTGGTCGGGGAATTTGTTGCGGTGCTGGGGGTCGGAGAGGAGGGTGATGGTGTGGGTTCGGAGGGACGAAATCATTTTTGCGGTGCCCGTTTCGGCTGCATAGCTTCCACCGGCAAACTTGACGGGTAGTGATGAGACATAGTCGGCGAGAGTGGAACCGCCGCGTGCGATCGAAGATTCGTTCCAATAGAGAGGATATTTCAAGGCTTCGATCGCGGGGAGTATGCGGGAGGGCTGTGTCGATCCAAAGATTGCGGCCAGAAAATTCTCGCTGTGCATCTGCGAGGCGATGGTCGCGGCACATGTATCTGAATGGTCAAACAGGGTCGCGCTATTCACGAGCGGCCCAAGGGGGTCGGGCGCGCTTACTTCACAAATCAGGTCCAAACCTTTGTAAGCGGCCCAGCATTTCACAGCCAGGTAAAGGTTGTTTCGGGCTTGGCCAAGTGAGGCGTCGAGCGAATCGAATGTCGTGATCTCGCTGCCACTTCCACACATCGCCGTGTCATGCTGCATGATCCCTTTGCCGTCGCGTTTGGCGGCGCTGTCGCGGTTTCGCATGCTGAGGTAACAGTCTCTGAAGACGTCAGCATTTCTTTTTGCCCACTCGGCGTCACCGGTTTTGGCGACGTAGCTGGCGGCGATGAGGAGCCAGTTGCAGAGTTGTTCCTGGGTCATGTAGGAGAAGCAGCCGGTGAGGTTTTTGAGTTCGTAGGAGGATTGGCCGAAGGGGGAGAATTGGTTGTGGGTGCCCTGGTCGTGGGTGAAGGAGATTCCTCCCGGTGCCGTCTTTGGAACCACGGAGTTCACGGAGGGCACGGAGTTCCTGTCTCCCAACGTCTCCGTGTTCTCCGTGGTTCCATTCATCTTCACCTGGTCGGTGTAACTGTAGCGCTTGAGGAAGTTGTCGAGGAGGTTTTTGACGACCCAGGGGTTTCGGTCCAGTTCCCAGAAGACGTGGTCGACGGCGAGGTCGAGGGTGTTCATCATGCAGTATTCGCCTTCGTTTACGATCCAGTAGGGTTCGTCCTCAATTTCGAGGAGCTGGGTGTTGGCGTAGTAACTGCGGGTTGCGTGGGCGATGAGGAATTGCTGGTTTTCGCTGAGGCCGGAATTGGCAAGCTGCTTGTCTTGTGATTTGGCGAGTTGTTTGAGGTCGCAGAAGCGGTCGAGGGCGGCGTTGAGGACGTCTTCGATGTTTTTGTAATGGCGCGTGTAGAGGTAGCGCCCCTCCAGCCTCGTGGTCACGACTTCGGGGAAGTAGCAGGCGAGGGCGAGGTGGAGGGTGTAGCGTTTGCCGGGGGGGACTTCGAAGCCGATGCCGGGGGTGGTGCCGAGGAGATGGACGGGGTTGGCGCGGTCTTCGAGGCCTTCGTGGGGCCACCAGCGGAGGAAGGGGAAGGGGGTGGGCGAGCTGATTTTGGGGTGGGCGGGGCAGCCTTTTTCGGGCATGTCGTAGAGTTCGGCGGCGAAGGCGTAGTTGGCGCGGTGGGCGAGGCCGATGCGACCGGGGGAGAGGGTTTCGAGGAGGCGGTTACCGGCATCCTGAAAGTTGATAGAGAAGAAGCCGGTCTTGGTGGCGGTGCCGGGGCGGTTGTCGATGATGAGTTCGGCGGTGATGGCGGGGAGGAGGGCGGATTTCAGTTGGTCGAGAGTGGCGGTGGCGGGGTCGGGGAGGTCGATGAACGGGGTGTAGAGGCTGAATTCCATTGTGCCGTCGTTTGTTGTCCAGCGGTCGGTGGACCAGCCGTACTCGCGGGTGAGTTCGGATTCGGCGAAGGGGGAGAAAGTTTGGCGGTCTTCATTTTCCTTTTGCGGCAGGAAGGCGGCGGTGGGGTCGATTTTGTCGGCGTTGTTGAAGAAGGGGAGAACGCGGAGCGGGGCGGGGCTGTGGACGGACGCGTCCTTGTACCCGATGAAGAGGTCCTGGTTGGCCGGTTTCCCCAGCTGCGCCGCCAGTCCCCCACGCGTCCCAAAGTGCCCGCACGTAAACGTCAGGTACGCCCCCGCCGGCGAATGATGGGCATTGAAATTGACCGGAAACCCCATGCAAATTCCTCCACCGCAAACTCTTACATCGAATCCCTACTATTCCTATAGGAATAGGGAGGAGACCGCCAATGACGTACACACGTTTGGCGGTCTGGGTCTTCACCGCGTCCATCATCCCTCTCTCGTCACCACCAGCGACGCAGGATCGATCTTCGCCACCACCGGCATCGCGTCGATCTTCGCACAGTGATCGATGTCGTCCTCAAGGCCGGCCTCAATGATGTTGATCGCCCCCTGGCCGAGGCGGAGTGCGGCGGGGAGGCGGGGGCGCACGGCGGAGAAGGCGTGGTAGGCGAGCCAGGCGGTGTCGGTGAAGGGGAGGTCGGCGCGGTAGGTGTGGGCGAGGAGGGAGAAGAGGATGGCGCCGGCGCCGAGGGAGTCTTCGAGGGCGAGTTTGCCGTTGGTGCCTGCGCAGATGAGGAGGGTGTGGCCTCCGGCGGTGTCGAGGTTTTCGGCGAGGGCCTTGGCGGTGGCGGTGGCGTTGAGGAGGCTTGCGGCGAACATGTGTTTCGCGGTGCGGGCGCGGGTGGCGGCGCGGGTGCCGTTGGTGGTGGCGAGGAGGAGGGTGGCGCCGCCGATTTTTTCGGTGGTGTGTTCGCGGGGGGAGTTGCCGAGGTCGAAGTCGGCGGGTTTGAGGCATTGGGTTTCGCCGGCAGCGATGAGGGGGGCGGGGAACTGGTTGGACGATTTGGCGGCGCGGACGGCGTCGAGGGAGTCGAACAGGTGGACTTCGCGGGCGCCGTTGAAGAGGGCGGTGGTGATGGTGGAGGTGGCGCGGAGGACGTCGAGGATGACGACCTGGGATTGGGGGAGGAGGTCGTGGGCGTTGGCGAGGTCGGCGGGGGTGAGGAGGACGTCGATCATGGTTTGGTGCTCCGGGAAAGGGGAACATTATAGGGAGGATGACGACTGCAGGCTTTGAAACGTGTCCGGGAATTTTGTTGGGCGGCGAAAATCGATCATCCCCACCGCGTGGAAGCCGTGGGCTTGGCGCAGTGGGTGCTTGCGGATCAATGAGTGGCGGCGGGAGGGGTCGTGGGATAAGGTGAGGGAGTTGTTTGTCTTTGCTGTGAGGGTGTGATGGCGCGGGTTTGTTTTGTGCTGGTGGCGGGGTTGGATGGGGAGGTTTTGGGGAGGGGGAGCGGGCTTTCGGTGTTGGGCGGGTTTGGGCATCGGGGGAGTTATGAGCCGGTGTTTCCGGCGGTGACATCGACGATGCAGGCGACGTTGACGACGGGGGTGGGGGTGAGTGGGCATGGGATTGTTTGTAATGGGGTGTATACGCATGGGCGGGCGGAGATGCGGCCGCATTTGGATTTGAGCAATCATGCGGAATCGCGATTGAAGGTGAGTTTTTGGGAGCAGGCGAATTCTTTGGTGCAGGCGCCACGGTTTTGGGAGGGGCTTGGGAAAAAGACGGCGATGCTGTTCTGGCAGAATTCGATGCCGTCGCTGGCGAGCGAGCGTGCGGCGGCGGACGTGGTGTTGACGCCGAAGCCGGTGCATACGGCGGATGGGAAGACGCTGACGGCGTGCTGGAGCGCTCCGGGGGATTTGTACGGGCGGCTGGCGAATGAGCTGGGGCCGTTTCCGCTGCACAAGTATTGGAGCCCGATGGCGGGGATTGAGAGTTCGGAGTGGATTGCGAAGGCGGCGGAGCGGGTGTGGCGGCGGGAGAAGCCGGAGTTGCAGCTCGTATACATTCCGCATCTGGATTACAACCTGCAGCGGTTTGGGCCGAGTGGGGAGATGATTGGGAAGGACGTGGGGGAGGTGGATCGGGTGCTGGGGCCGCTGGCGGAGCGGGTGCGGGCGGATGGGGGGATTTTTGTGGTGGCGGGGGATTATGGGATTTCGGAGGTGGGGATTTGTGCGATGCCGAATTTGGCGCTGCGCGAGGCGGGGTTGCTGGTGACGACGGTGGATGGGAGTGGGAAGGTGGTGGTGGATTATGACGCATCGGCTGCGTTTGGGATGTGCGATCACCAGGTGGGGCATGTGTATGTGCGGGAGCGGCGGGAAGAGGTTGAAGCGGTTTTGCGCGGGGTGAACGGTGTGGGGCGGGTGCTAGCGACGAAGGAGGAAATTGCGAGCGTTGGGTTGGATCATGCGCGAAGCGGGGATGTGGTGTTGATGGCGGAGCCGGGGGCGTGGTTTGCGCATGATTGGTGGAAGGATGATGGGGAGAAGCCGTTGTGGCAGTTCACGGTGGATATACACAACAAGCCCGGGTTTGATCCGCGGGAGTTGTTTTTCGATCCGGTGCGGAAGTGCATTCAGCAGGATGCGGCGGTGGTGAGAGGGTCGCACGGGGTGGTTGGGGCGAGGGAGAAGTGGCCGGTGGTGTTGAGTGATGCGGCGTTGCCTGGGGGGGAGATGCGTGCAACAGATATCGCGGGTTGGTTGAAATCGCTGGTGGCTTGACGGATCGATCGCCAGGGCGAAAAGATGCAGGGCGGGGCGGAGCTGTCTCAAAATAGGAGTTCCGCCTAGAATGCGGGATTCTCGCATCGCGAGCGCGATGGGGCGTTGTTTTTGGCGTAAGGAGCCTGACTATGAATTTGCCGCCGCCGGTGTATTTGACGAAGGACTTGCCGGGGATTGGTGGGGTGATCAAGCAGCATTTGGAGGATTTCCGCGTCGAGGAGATTCCCGCGTACAAGGCGGAGGGGGTAGGGACGCATTGTTATCTGAAGATTGAGAAGCGTGGTTTCTCGACGATGGCGGCGGCGGACATTCTGGCGAAGGCGCTGGGTCGGAAGAACATGGACATCGGGTATGCGGGGCTGAAGGACAAGCAGGCGATCACGACGCAGTGGTTTTCGGTGGAGCACCTGGAGACGGCGCGCGCGAAGGCGCTGGAGTTGCCGACGGGGATGAAGGTGGTGGAGATCACGCGGCACCGGAACAAGATCAAGCGGGGGCACTTGGCGGGGAACAAGTTCTGGATCAAGGTGCGGAATGCGGAGTGGAGCCGCGCGGGGGCGAGCCTGGAGGAGCCGGCGAAGAAGGCGGAGGCCATTTTGAAATCGCTGGAGAAGACGGGGGTTCCGAACTTTTTCGGGCCGCAGCGGTTTGGGATGCGGCGGGACAATCATCTGCTGGGGTTGGCGCTCTTGAAGGGGGACGCGAAGGAGTTTGCGGATCGGTTCCTGGGGGATCCGGATGAATCGGTGGATCATGGCGGGGTGCTGGCGGCGCGGCGGTCGTATGAGAACAAGAATTACGAGGCGGCGCTGCACCAGTGGCCGGGACATTTGCGGGATGAGCGGGCGGCGCTTTCGGCGATGGTGAAGGGGAAGGGGAATGCGAAGCGGGCGATGTTTGCGGTGAAGCTGGAGCTGAAGAAGCTGCTGGTCAGTGCGCTGCAGTCGTATTTGTTCAACAAGGTGCTGGAGCGGCGGTTGCCGCGGATGACGACGGTGTTGCCGGGAGATTATTGCTGGAAGCATGAGAATGGGGCGGTGTTCCTGGTGCCGGGGGATCCGGATGCGGCGGCGAAGGAGCAGCCGCGGGCGGATGCGCATGAGATCTCGCCGACGGGGCCGCTGTTTGGGTTTCGGATGTCGCAGGCCGAATCGGTGGCGGGGATTCTGGAGGCGGAGGTGTTGAAGGAGTCGGGGTTGACGCTGGAGAGTTTTGGCGGGGCGATGGGGGCGCCGGGGGGAAGAAGGGCGTTGCGGTTGTTTCCGATGGATCTATCGCTGGCGACGGGGGAGGATTCGCATGGGCCGTATTTGGAGCTGGTGTTTGGGTTGCCTTCGGGGAGTTATGCGACGGTGCTTTTGGGCGAGGTGATGAAGGAGGATGTGACGATTGATTGAGGGAGTATCCAAACAATTTTAATTTGAGGGATGATTTCTTGCCTCTGTCGATGGAAGAATCCGAGACCAGATTCTTTGTTTCGCGCGGTGACATACGATGGGTTAGAGTTCTGGCTCTTTGCAATGGCATCGCGGGGATTCTTTTGGGATCCCTGGTACTGGCGGCTGGATTCTATATCCTCTACAGCTTAATCACCGGTAAGATCCGGGCTGGTGATGCAGGCGTCGTGTTGTTTTTTTGTGCGATCTACGTGATTCCGAACTTTGGATGCGGAATCCTCAATACAGTGGGATTCTGCAAAATTAAAAGCACCACGTCCCGCTGGCGCATGCTGATGTGGGTTGCTACCATTTTTCATCTCTTTTTCATGACGGCGTGGCTTGGCATGATCGTCTTCCTGTTCATCACTGACGCTGAATCGCTGGCGACTCCATTTGCCATCACGGCACTTTTGATTGTCTCACTTTCGGCCGAATTGCGTTACCTCTGGCTCACGCGACCACCTTCGTAACGGGCTTAGCTCAATTCGCGGCTCGAAATGCAAAGTGTCTATGCAGGCATATGAGGCGCGGGTTAAGCACCGAGATTGTGATTAACTCGTGGCACCCGGCCTTCTTGATTGCGCGTTGGAGCGTTCGCCATTGGCTCGCGGCTAAACGGGTCAGGGTTTTTCGGCGAGTTGTTTTTGGAGGCGTTCGACTTCAGCGATCAGGCGTTTGATGTATTCCGGGGCGTAAGCGGCGAAGGCGGTGTTGCGGACCATGGTCATGAGGGGGTCGGTGCCGACCATGGCGCCGGCGGGTTGCATGGTTTGAAGCACGAGGACGCCGGCGCCGGTTTGGACGCCCATGACTTTGCCGTGGGAGGGCTTCCAGTTGCCGGCGGCGGCGAGGCCGTTGACGGCGTTTTTGAGCTCGGTGAGTTCTTTTTCGGTGAGGGGGGAATCGGAGGGGAGGGCGATGTGGGGGAATGCGATCATGGGCGTATCCTCGTAAAGTGTCAGAGGCCGTTGGTTTCGCCGGGGGGCGGTGTGCCGCGGCCTTCGGCGATGTATTGTTTGCGGCTGTTGCGGTAGGTGTCGGCGTCGATGTTTTCATCGTCGCGCGGGGAGGCGGGGGAATCGTCGGTCTTTCGCCACCAGGGGATATGTTCGCCGCAGAGGCGTTTGTGGATTTTTTTGAGCATGGGGACGCACCAGCCGCAGCCGGTGCCGGCGGAGAGGCATTCGGAGATCTGGGAGGGGACTTTGGGTTTTTCGACGTTGCAGAAGGTTTCAATCTTGCGCCGTTTAACACTAAAGCAGTAACAGATAATGTCATCGGGATTTAGGGCCATAGAATTCATTCTATTGATCTGGCATCAAAAAGGCACGTTGAGCGGTTTTGAGGGAGGGCGTATTGGCTTGCAGAGCAGCGTTGGGCGAAAAACAATATCATGCTGGCGGCCATGACCTCGAAGGAACACAAAAATGGATCAACACCTTGTTCCCGTTCGCAACGAAATTGCTGTGATGGCAAGCGACCTTTATACGGTGATTGGCGTTCCTTTCGAGCGAACATCAGAGCTTCAGCGGCAAATTCTGGCGACATTTGCCTTCGGCATGATCTTCGCCGTTGGACAACTGCGGCGTTTGTCGCCTCCGGAAGTCCACGTTCTTGCCATTGCGTGTCTGATGGACGTTTTCAAGTACGCCGATCATCAGGCTGCAGCTTTCTCTGCCGACTTGATTGTGCATGCTTCAAGTAAGAATCCGAAGGACACGCACAAAGCAATTATTCATCGCGGCATAGACGGCCATCGCCAATGGCAACAGAAGCAGAATGATCAACTCAAGATCAATATTGAAGGGATCTTTGAGGCGCTGAAAGTCTGAGGTTCGCCATACCACCGCAATGAAACGTCTCGATCTTGCGGAGCGAAACGTCGAAGCAGAAGCAGACGGTGTCGTCGGGTTTGAGGGCCATGGGGAGAGTTTAGCACGGCGTGACGGGTAATTGGTAATTTGTAATTGGTAATTGGGAGGGGCGGGGAGGCGCCAGCCGTTACGAATTACCAGTTACCAATTACAGCCTCACCGCGGCGCCGGTCTCGTTGCTTTTGTAGATGGCGGCGACGAGCTGCGTGACCTGGCGGCCGGCGTCGGTGGTGATGAGCGGCGGGCGGCGGTCGATGGCGGCGCGGAGGAAGTCCTGGATTTGCAGGCCGTGGTAGTGGGCGATGGGGTCGATGGCGTTGAAGAAGTCGGTGTCTTCTTTTTTCCATTGGGCGAGGAGGTGTTCTTCGCCGGGGATGGTCCAGAGGTCGTTGAGGGGGGGCTCGGTGATTTTGGACATGCCGGGGACGAACATGGTGCCGCCGTCGGTTTGCACGCCGATGGACGCGCCGGTGTGGCCGTTGACTTGCACGCGGCCGTAGAGGGCGGGGTTGACGGAGTTGGAGACGAGGATCTGGCCGAGGGCGCCGGACTTGAAGCGGAGGACGGCCATGGCGGTGTCTTCGACTTCGATGTAGGGGTGATTGAGGTTGGCCCACATGGCCATGACTTCGGCGACGGGGCCCATGTACCAGAGGAGAAGGTCGAGCTGGTGCGGGGCCTGGTTGATGAGGACGCCGCCGCCTTCGCCTTTCCAGGAGCCGCGCCAGGGGTCGGAGGTGTAGTATTTTTCGTCGCGCCAGCCGTACATGGCGACAACGCCGAAGATCGGTTTGCCGATTTTGCCTGCGTCGATCGCGCGGCGGATGCGCTGGGCGGGCTCGTAGAAGCGGCGTTGGGAGACGACGGCGACGGTGACTTGGTGTTGCTTTTGGGCGGCAATGATGCGGTCGCAATCTTCGACGGTCGCGGCGAGGGGTTTTTCGATAAGGACGTGAATGCCGGCGTTGATGCAGGCGATGGCGGGGTCGGCATGCTGGGGGTGGGGCGTGCAGATGCAGACAGCGTCGGGTTTGGCATCGCGGATGAGCTGCTCGGTGGAGTCGAAGGCCTTGACGTTGTACTTGTCGGCGAACGCCTGGGCGCGATCGAGATGGCGGCTGGCGACGGCGACGAAGTGGGATTCGGGTAGCGATTGGAGCGCGGCCGCGAAGACGTGGGCGACTTTGCCGGTGCCGATGATGGCGGTTTTCAGTTTTTGCATGGTTTCGACTCGACGAACTTAAACACGAAGAGCACTAAGGCACGAAGAATTTGACACCGAGGACACAGAGGGGCACAGAGTTTCTTTATTTTAGGGGGTAAGGAGGACTTTGAGGAGTGCGGGGTCTTTGTTGTAGAGGCGGTCGAAATACGTTGGGCCTTGGTCGAGGGGGGCGGTGGCGCTGATGAGGGAGGCGACGTTTACTTTTTTGGTGGCGAGGAGGTCGATGCAGGTGGGGTATTCGCCGTTGGAGGCGGCGGTGCCGAGGAGGGTGAGTTCGCGCGTGACGACGGATTGGAGGGGGAGGGGGACGGTTGGGGAGACGTTGCCGACGAGGACGATGGTGGCGCCTTTTCTGGCGGCGGTGATGGCGGTGTGGATGGAGGGGCCGGCGCCGACGGCTTCGAAGACGAGGTCGAGGCCGCCGTGGGTGAGGCCGTGGATTTGTTGGACGAGATCGGGGGCGTTGGCGGGAAGGGTGTGGGTGGCGCCGGCGGTTTTTGCGGTCTGGAGGCGGGCGGGGTCGATGTCGGTGGCGAGGAGGGTGGAGACGCCGGCGACGCGGAGGGTTTGGAGGAGGAGCTGGCCGATCATGCCGGCGCCGACGACGAGCGCGGATTTCCCGAGGAGGCCGGTGGGCGTGGCGCTCGCGGCGCGGGAGAGGGCGTGCACGGCGATGGAGACCGGTTCGATCATCGCGGCGTGTTCGAAGGAGAGACTGTCCGGCAGGTGATAGGCGATGCGCACCGGGATCGTCGCGAACTCGGCAAAACAGCCGTGCTGCCGGTATTCGTTGCAGGAGACGCCGAGGACCCGGCGGTTGTCGCAGAGGTTGATGCGGCCGGCGCGGCAGTAGGCGCAGTGGCCGCAGGAGATGGTCGAGTCGAAGGTGATGCGATCGCCGGGCTTGAAATCGCGGACGTTCGATCCGCACTTCTCGACGATGCCCGCGGCTTCGTGGCCCATGACGATCGGCGGAATGCGGCGGCCGGTGGAGCCGTCGTAGCCGTGAACATCCGAACCGCAGATGCCGCAGGTCTTGATGCGGACGAGGAGGTCATCGGGGCCGAACTCCGGGATGGGCATGTCGGCGAGTTCGAGTTTTTTCCTGTCGGTGAGGAGGAGTGCCTTCATGAATAGCTCGCTTCTGAGAGTTCCGGCGAAAGGACTGCGGGCGTCAGGGTGGGTGACAACAGGTGGATGATCGCCACGGAAAGGATATAGGCGATGCCCGCGCAGAAGAAGGGGGCGTAGTAGTTGTGGGAGTACTGGACCCAGTAGCCGGTGAAGAGCTGGAAGAGGGACGCGCCGACGTAGCCGAAGAAGCCGCCGAACCCGGCGACGCTGGCGACGGCGTTTTGCGGGAAGAGGTCGCTGCAGAGGGTGTAGATGTTGCTGGAGAAGCCCTGGTGTCCGGCGGTGGCGAGGCCGACGACGAGGACGACGAGCCAGAGGTGGTGGAGCATGGGGGCGAGGATGATCGGGAGGGCGAGGGCGCCGAAGAGAAGCATGGCGGATTTGCGGGCGACGTTGACGGAGCGGCCGTGCTTCAGCAGGGTGGAGGAGAGCGCGCCGCCGCCGAGAGCGCCGAGGTCGGCCATGAGATAGATGGTGACGAGCGGCCAGCCGAGGTCGGCGAGCTGGAGGTGATAGGGATTGCCGCTGAAGAACTTGGGAATCCAGGTCATGAAGAACCACCAGATGCCGTCGGAGAGGAATTTGCCCGCGACGAAGACCCAGGCCTGGCGGTATTGAACGATGTGCGTCCAGGGAAGCTTGATGGCGGGTTCGGGTGGATCACTTTTGATCAGGGCGAGTTCTTCTTGAGAAACCCACGGATCGTTTTCCGGGCAGCGGTAGAAGGGGAGCCAAATGAGGGCGAGGAGCAGCCCGAGGGCGCCGGTATAGACGAAAGCCGACTGCCAGCCGAAGCGAAGCGTGAGCCACGGGACGATCAATGGCGTGGTGATGGCGGCCATGTTGGCGCCGGCGTTGACGAAGCCGAAGGCAAAGGCGCGCTGGCGTCGCGGGAACCACTCGGCGCAGACCTTTGCCGCGCCGGGAAAGGAGGGGGATTCGGCGAGGCCGAGCGCGGCGCGGAAGGTGGCGAAGGAGAGAGGCCCGGCGCCCAGGGCGGTGAGCATGGCGCAGGCCGACCACGCTACAAGAGCGAGGCCGTAGCCGAGGCGGGTGCCGATGCGATCGAGGAGGCGGCCGGCGCCGATCTGGCCGAAGGCGTAGGCGATGGCGAACGCGGAGCCGATCATGCCGTACTCGGCATCGGAGATGGAGAATCTGGCCTGGAGGTCGGGGGCAAGGAGGGCGATGACGAGGCGGTCGATGTAATTGATGGTGATGGCGAAGAAGAGAAGGGCGAGGATGATCCAGCGGAGCGGGAAGCGCGCGGATCGGCGGGAATGATCGAGAGGCTGCTCCACGGGAATCCTTTTGCGGGGCGAGAGGTGCACGCGTATAACCCGCATGGTCGCCGAGGAGCACGCGGGTGCCAACACAAAAAACGGATTACCGGGTGGAATCTTTCAGGAGCGCGGAGGCGTTTCGCGCGTGGATGGAGCGGGAGCATGAACGCTGCCCCGGCGTGTGGGTGCGGTTTTTCAAGAAGGTTTCGGCGAAGGAGACCGTGAGATACGCGGAGGCGCTGGATGTGGCGCTGTGTTTTGGGTGGATCGACGGGCAGGTCAAGCCGCTGGATGCCGAATCGTACCTGCAGAAGTTCACCCCGCGGCGCGCACGAAGCACGTGGTCGAAGCGGAACGTGACGCATGTCGAGCGGTTGATTCGCGACGGTCTGATGCGGCCGGCCGGGCTGGCGGCCGTGGAGGCGGCGAAGAAGGATGGCCGCTGGGAGGCGGCATACGATTCGCCGCGGAACATGCAGGTGCCGGCGGATTTCCTGGCGAGATTGCGGAAGGAAAAGAAGGCGTACGCGTTCTTTGAGTCGCTGACGCGCGCCAATGTGTACGCCATTGCCTATCGGCTGCAGACGGCGAAAAAGGCGGAGACTCGGGAGCGGCGGATGGTTGCGATTCTGGAGATGATGCGGCGCGGCGAAAAGTTTCACTGACTGGCCGCCGTCCACGGTATTCATCACGAAGGACCACAAAGAGGTTTTGCAGATGGCGAAAGTTGCGGCGTTCTTGCGGGGAATCAATGTCGGCGGGAAGGTGATGGTGCCGATGGCGGAATTGAAGAAAGCCGTCGAGAGCCTGGGGTATGCCAAGGTGATGACGGTGCTGAACAGCGGGAACCTGGTCTTTGAGGCCGGTCCGAAGAAGAGCGCCGCGGTCGAGAAGGAACTGGAGGGGGCGATTGCGAAGCGGTTCGGGCTGGCCGTGGAGGTGATGGTGCGCGGGGCGGCCGAGATGGAGCGCGTGGTCGCGGAGAACCCGTTTAAGCGCGAGGCGCAGGAGGATCCGAGTCACCTGGTGGTGTTGTTCTTGAAAGAGGCGGCAGGAAGGGAGCGGGCGGAGCGACTGCGTGCGGCCATCAAGGGGCGGGAACGGGTGGAGGCGAAAGGACGGGAGATTTTCGCGGTCTATCCGGATGGCATCGGGAAGTCCAAACTGACAAATGGGGTGATTGAAAAGGCGGTGGAAGCGCGGGCGACGGGTCGGAATTGGAACACGGTCGTGAAGTTGGCGGGGTTGCTTCAGGGGTGAGCGGGGCGCTTTCGTTCAACGATGGCCGTTGCTTTGGGCGAGGAGTTTTTAACTTGTCCGGGAGCGAGGTCCTTCAAGCAGCGTGGTCCATTTCGTCTTTTGTGGCTTTGCGGTTTTGATTCCCATGGGGTCACCGCATCTCCGCCATCAACTCCACTTCGACCGCTGCATTGAGGGGAAGCGCATTGGTACCGACGGCGGCCCGGGCGTGCTTGCCGGCATCCCCGAAGACGGCGACGAGGAGGTCGGAAGCCCCGTTGGCCACCTTGGGCTGGGCGTCGAAGCCGTCGGCAGATTGCACGAAAACGCCGATGCGAAGGATGCGGGCGACGTTGTCGAGGTTGCCGCCACAAGCGTCGCGCAGGACGGCCAGGGCATTGAGCGTGCACAGCTTCGCCGCTTCAATCCCCTGCTCAATGGAGAGAGCAGTGGGGATGGGCCCGGCGAATTGGACCTTGCCGTCTTTGGACGGAAGCTGCCCGGAGATAATGATGAGGTTGCCCGCGTGAACGAACGGGACGTAGGAGGCGACGGGCTTTGGGGCCGGCGGCAGGGTGAGGTTGAGCCGTTGGAGGGCGGCATCGATCTGCGACATAAGAACCTCCTGTGAGAAGTCTACGCGGATTATGAACGGGGGCGCTCGATTGGTACAATAGCTCCCTTCGCAAAACCATGGAGCCCGGCCGAATGACCGCCATTCAGAGCAGCACGCAACCCGTTTCTTCAACGAGCGTCACCACCGTCTCGGCCTCCGCGCCCGCGACCGAGTGGTACGAAGCGGCGCCACCCCCCTACTACTCCATGGTAGTGCCGATGTACAACGAGGCGGATTCCGTGCAGGAATTGTACGACGGCCTCACGCGCAACCTGGCGTCGTTCGGCAAACCGTACGAAATCATCTTCATCAACGACGGCTCCAAGGACGGCACGTACCAGCGGCTGACCGACCTGGCGGAAAAAGACCCGCACGTCTTCGTCATCAACCTGCGGCGCAATTTCGGACAGACGCCCGCGCTGGCGGCCGGCTTCGACCACGCCCGCGGCGAAATCGTCATCGCCATGGATGGCGACCTGCAGCACGATCCGAACGAACTGCCGAAGTTCATCCAGAAGATCGACGAGGGGTATGACGTCGTTTCCGGCTGGCGCGAAAAACGCGTCGACGGGCTCTTCCTCCGCCGCATTCCCTCAAAGCTCGCCAACCTCGCGATCCGCAAAATTTCCAAGGTCGACGTGCACGATTTCGGCACCACGTTCAAGGCCTACCGCCGCGACCTGCTCGACCACATCACCCTCTACGGCGACAACCACCGCTTCATCCCGGCGCTGGCGTACATGGCGGGGGCGAAAATCACCGAAGTGCCGATCCGCAACATCAACGCGCCCTATCGCCCCTCAAACTACGGCATTGGCCGCACGTTCCGCGTGATGCTCGACCTGCTGACAATCAAGTTCCTCAACAGCTATCTCACGCGGCCGATCCACCTGTTCGGAAAGCTGGGGCTGGGGTCGCTGCTGATCTCCGGCATCATCTTCCTCTTCCTGCTGGTGCGGAAGATCTTCTGGCGCGTCGACCTGATGCAGACGCACGGCCCGCTGATGATCCTCGGCGTGATGATTTTCTTCATGGCGTTTCTCTTCTTCTCGACGGGCCTCCTCGCCGAGCTGATTTCCCGCGTCTACTTCGAATCGCAGCGGAAGAGCATCTACACGGTGCGCGAGATCCGGCATGGGCAGAATGCGTGGCGCGGGCGTCCGGGGCGGCCCATCATTCCGCGGGATTGAGTGCGGGGCGCGGGGATGCTGAGCAAGGACTCTTCGACAATTCGCCTTCTGATCGAGGGAATGCAGGCGGGGCTGCACATCGGGACGCAGCTTTTCGCAATGATCGACGGCAGCGTGGTGGCCGACGTGGCGCTCGGTCACGCCAACCTGAACCCCACGGCGTCGATGTGCAATGACACGTTGATGCTCTGGCTCTCGGCCGGGAAACCGATCACCGCGGTGGCGATCGCAATGCTCGTCGAAGCAGGAAAGCTGCAGTTCGACCAGGAAGTGGGAACGATCCTCCCGGAGTTCGCGAACCACGGAAAAGAGCGAATCACCGTTCGGCACATCCTCACGCACACCGCCGGCATCCGCGGAATGGACCTGAATTATCCCTTCGCCACCTGGGAAGAGACGCTCGCCAGAATCCATGCGATGAAAGTCGAGCGGGACTGGACCCCCGGCCTCAAAGCCGGCTACCACGCGCACACCTCCTGGTACGTGCTGGGCGAGATCATCCACCGCATCACCGGCGAGCGGCACGATGCCTGGATCCGCAAGAACCTGCTGGAACCCCTCCGGATGCGCGACACCTGGCTCTCACTGACCGCCGAGGAGGCACATGCCTACGGCGCAAGGATCGGCGTGCTGCACGACACCACCGTGCAGCCGCCCAAGCCCATCCCGAATTACGACACGGAACTCGCCCTCTCCCGCCCCCGGCCGGCCGCCTCGGTGCGCGGCCCCATGTACGATCTCGCCTGGTTTTACGAAATGCTGCGGCGCGGCGGAGAAATCGGCGGCACTCGCGTCCTTTCCGAGGACATGGTCCATGCGATCACCTCCCGGCAGCGCGTCGGCATGTTCGACCAGACCTTCCGCCAGACGATCGACTGGGGCCTCGGCGTGATCCTGAACTCGTCGCATTACGGGCCCGCGATTCCCTACCAGTTCGGCCCGCACGCATCGCGCAGCACTTTCGGCCACGGCGGCTCGCAGTCGTCCACGGGGTTCTGCGATCCGGAACGCAACCTGGTGGTGGGGCTGATTTTCAACGGGTGCCCCGGTGAAGCCGTGCACGACAAACGCCTGCGCAGCGTGTTGAAGGCGCTCTACGAAGACCTGGGACTCGCATGAAAGCACGTGCTCCCGCCATTTTCGTGCCGGTCGCCATCGTGCTTCTCAGCGTTCTCGCCTATCTGCCCGCCCTTCGGGCCGGATTCATCTGGGATGACGACGTTCATGTGACGCAGAATTACAACCTGCGCACGGCGGAGGGCCTCTGGCGAATATGGACCGACCCGCAGTCATCGCCCCAGTATTATCCCCTGGCGCACACGCTCTTCTGGCTGGAATACCAGACGTGGGGCCCGTGGGCGGCAGGGGATCATGCGGTCAACGTGCTGTTGCACGCGACGAACGCGGTGCTGGTCTGGCTGGTGCTCCGGCGACTGCGGGTGCCCGGTTCCTGGCTGGGGGCGCTGCTGTTCGCGATTCATCCCGTGGAGGTGGAAACGGTCGCCTGGGTGATGGAAGCCAAAACATTGCTTTCGACGCTGTTTTACCTGCTCGCGATGCTCTGCTGCCTGCAGTTCTGGAAAATTGACGCGGACGACGGCGAGAGCGCGAACTGGCGTATCTATGGGCTGGCGATTTTCTGCTTCGTGCTCTCGTTGCTGAGCAAGTCGGTCACGGCCACGCTGCCGGCGGCATTTCTCGTCATTCTCTGGTGGAAGCGCGGACGAATCGGCGCCCGGGACATCGCATTGCTCCTGCCGATGTTCCTGCTCGGCGCCGCGTCCGGTCTCTACACCGCCGCCCTGGAACGGACGCATGTCGGCGCGGAGGGGGCGGAGTGGGCGCTGAGCCTGATGGATCGCGTGCTGATCGCCGGCCGCGCGTTGTGGTTTTATGCAGGCAAACTGGTCTGGCCCCGGCCGCTCATCTTTTTCTACCCGCGATGGACGATCGATGCACGGCTCTGGTGGCAGTACCTCTTCCCGCTGGCCGCGATGGCGGTGGTCTGGCTGCTGTGGCTGAAGCGCCGGCAACTCGGCCGCGGCCCGCTCGCCGCCGTGCTCTTCTTCGGATTGACCCTGGGCCCCGCGCTGGGATTCCTCAATTTCTACCCGATGCGCTATTCGTTCGTCGCCGACCACTTTCAATACCTGGCATGCGTCGGGCTCCTGGCGCTCGCCGGCGCACTCCTGCATCGCTGGATGGGTACGCACCGCGCGTTCCGCATCTTGGCGATCGTGGCGGCGCTGCCGCTCTTCTTCACTACCTTCGCCCGGTGCTTCGCTTATCACGATGCATGGACGCTGTACCACGATATCGTGGCGAAGGATCCCGATTCATGGGGCGGGCAGGCCTTGCTGGCGCAGGAATACCAGAAGCGCGGGGATTATCCCCGCGCTGCCGCGCATTTTGCCGAGGCGAACCGGCTCAACCCGCACGTGGTTGAGAATGCCGAGGGCCTGGGGGACGCCCTGGTGGGCATGCACCGCACCGACGAAGCGATCGCCATCCTGTCAGACGTGGTGAAGCGCGACCCCGCCCGCGCGAAAGGCTACAACGACCTGGCGGGCGCCTACCTTCAGCGGGGCGACACCGCGCAAGCAATGAGTTTGTACCAGGAAGCCCTCCAGCGCGATCCTCGACTTTCAGAGGCGCACTTCAACTTCGCCAACCTGCTGGCGGGCACGGGCCATTTCGCGGAAGCGGCCAGCGAGTTCTCCCAAGCCCTGACGCTCCGGCCCGATTGGGCGGAAGCGGCCCTTAATGCCGGTCGATGTCTGGCCAGCGCAGGACGCCTCGCAGAAGCTCAACCGTACTTTGAGACCGCCCTGCGGCTCCGCCCGGGGTGGCGAGATGCCCGGCAGGATCTGCAGCGCCTGCACAACGCCCTGCACCGCGGGCCATAAGCCTTCCTGGCCATCCGTATTTTCCGCCGATCACCGGGCTCCTTCGGCTGGGCGGAACTTCCCTCGGAAACAGTTCGTTTTGGTGTTGCAGCGGAGTCCCGTCAAAGGATAAGCTGAGCACAGCCCATTGCGGCTGAGCAGCACGCTTGCGAGGGGTTGCTGGCAGCACAAGAAGAAAGCAGGACCATGGTTGGGACGTCGGACAAGGATGTGAGAGCTGCCAGCTCAGCGCCAAGGATCGAGCCGCCAGAAAAACCCAGGCCCCTCGTCCTCGGCCGGTTTCGATTGATGGAACTTCTCGGGGAGGGATCACAGGGGAAAGTTTTCCGCGCAGAAGATGTCGAATTCCGCAGGCACGTGGCGCTTAAATGCCTGAAGCGTTCCGCGGGCAGTGCGGCGGGCGGCGACGAAGCGTTCCTCGAGCAGATGCGCTCGGTCGCGCCGCTGGACCATCCGGGCCTGGTCCGGGTGGTGGAAACGGGCGTCGCCGAAGGATTTCGCTACATCGCCATGGAACTGATCGAGGGTGGGACGCTGGCGGCATTGATCAAAGGCTGCGGCTCACTGGACGTGGCGCGGGCGTCGCAACTGTGCGCCGAAGCCGCCGAGACCCTCGCCTATGCGGCAGAACAGGAGAAGGCCCACGGCAATGTGAAGCCGGAGAATCTGCTGCTGACGCGCGCGGGGCGATGCCGGATCGCCGATTTCGGATTTCCGCGGCAGGAGCAGGCCCCGCCGCTCAAGGGCCCCTCGCCCTATGCGGCGCCCGAAGTGCTGGGAGGATTGTCGCCCACGGAAAAATCCGACGTCTATTCCCTCACCGCCGTCTATTACTTCCTGCTGACCGGCCGTCCGCCCGGTGCAGCGTCGGATCAGCCCGGCGCCGCCGGACCCGATGTGCGGGCGCTCAACGGCGATCTGCCGGCCGATGTGGCGGCGATCATTGCCCGCGGTATGGCGAAAAACCCGGACGACCGGCCGCTCATGGTCGAACTCGCCCTGCAACTCCGCGCACAGACGATCGCAATGGGCGACAGCCAGGTCCTCTCGATCAGCGGCCCCGCCTCCCCCCCGGAACCCGCGCCTTATGTGCCCGCCGCAAACCGGTGGGAGCTTCTTTCGCTGCTGATCGGCACGGCAGCCGTGGTGCTGGTCGTGCTGCTCGCCTGGCTGGTGCTCCGACGGCCGCAGAAGCAAAATGTCATGCCGATGCTGGACCTCCTGCCTCCCTTGTCGCAGCGGGTGCATCCCGCATCGAGCCAGCCTGCCGAGGAGGCCGGGACGGACATGACCGACCTGGCGACGGCGATCGCCAAGGCCCCACGCCCGCTGGGCGCAGGAAACCGCCAGGCGCTCGACCAAGCCGCGCGGGAACATGCCGAAGTCGAAGTGACCGGCACCGTCTCGGCATTCCAATACAACCCGGCGCAGCACATCGTGCTTCTGTTGTTCGCGGAAAATCCCAAGTTCACCGTCGCCTACCGCGAACCGCTTGCGCGCGACATGTCGAAAAAATTCGGCGGGGAACGCGGAAACGGGGTCGTCGGCAAAAAGGTGCGAGTGCGGGGGAAGGCGGAGCTCATCATGAACGTGGCCACGGTGCTGATCGAGAACCAACAGGCCATCAACGCCGCGCCATAGCCCCATGCGCCTCCCGCGGCATTCAAAGTCCTCAATTCCCCATCTCGGCGTAATTACTGCGAATGCCGCCCTTGGCTGCGGAAGCGGTCCATGTACGCCTGCAGGTGTTTGCCCGGGCAAGCCGTTTCACGCAGTTCGCGGTGCGTGAAGACCTGGTCCGGCGCGATGCGGTAAAGTCCTCGGACAAACAGGATAAACGTCGAGAGCGACCAGAGCTGCGCCGCGGCGGGCCACTGCACCTCGAAGTTCCCCAGCAGGCAGATCCCCAGGTTGTGCTCGTTGTGGTCCTTCGCGTGGGCGCCCTGGTACACCAGCGGCCGCGCCTGCCAGACCCGTCCCGCACGATCGATCACGAAGTGATAGGCGATGTCCGCCCACCCGCGGTCTGTGGCGCGGGTCCCGGCGTGAAACGCGCGGATGTTTTCGAGGTCCGTCGCCGTCGGCTTCCAGGCATCGGTCGTGACGTTCCAGCCGGTGTGATGCACCGTCAGCCGCGAAATGCCGTTCATCAGCCGGATATCCCCAAGGTGCGGCCGATGCGTGGTCCAGTCCCGCCGCGGAATCACGATCACCGGGCAATCGGCGGCGGAAGCGATCGGATGGCCCTTCTCATTCGGGAACAAGGCGGCGCCGAGATCCGGGGCCGGCTCGGTGATGGCGGGCGCAGACGCGGCGGTAGTGGTCGCCGGCGAGCTCGCTGCAGCGGTAGTCCCCGTCGTTTCCGTTGCCGGGGCAGATGCGCTGGTCGCCGGAGCCGTGGATTCTGTCGTCGTCACGTTCCCTTTGCGGCGTTTCTCCGGCTCACAGCTCACCTGGCTGAGCACCACGCCCGCGGCCCCTGCGGCCAGCGCAAGAAACGCACGCCGGGTGAATCGCGATGCCGCGGGCTTCTGGTCGAGGTTGTCGCACTGGTCGCACATGAGCATCCCTGCTTTCGGCCGAGTAATATACATCGTGTGCCGTCCGCGCGGGCGCCCAACTAATTTTGATTCTTCTTTTTTCGCGAGTTTAAACGTGGGCCGTCGCCATTCCAACGAATCCAATCGCCGCTATCACGACCGTGTCGCCTCCCGCTACGACTCCATTTACGATGACGCCTACTGGGAATTCCACGACCGCGTGACCTGGAACCACATCAAGCCGTTCCTCCCGCGCGATCTTTCCGCGCCGGTCATGGATCTCGGCACCGGCACGGGCAAGTGGGGCCTCAAGCTGCTCAAGGCCGGCTATCCAACGACCTTCACCGACCTTTCAAACAACATGCTCGCCGAAGTACGCAAGAAACTCGAGGAGTGGGCCGAGAAGCCCGACCTCGCGGCCAAGGCGGCGAAAGCCACCGTCCAGCAGGCCGATGCCGTCGACCTCCGCGCATTTCCCGAAGCCCACTTCGAGCTGATCACGGCCATGGGCGACGTCGTCTCCATCTGCTCCGATCCCCCCCGCTGCCTTTCCGAGGTGCACCGCCTCCTCAAGCCCGGCGGCGTCTTCGTCTTCACCGTGGACAACCACCTCGCCGCCATCGACCACTTCATCCATGCCGGCAACCTCGAGGCGCTGGCCTCCTTCGTGAAAACCGGAAAAACGGAATGGCTCACGAAAAACGTCGAAGAGCGGTTCAATGTCCGCATGTTCACCCCCCAGCAGATTGAAACCCTCACGCGTCAGCGCGGATTCGAAGTGGTGTCCCGCATCGGGAAAACGGTGATCCCCGCCCGGCAGAACCGCAAAATCCTCGAAGACGAGGATGCCGTCGAAACGCTTGTCGAATTGGAGGGAATTCTGCAGCGCGATCCCGCCAGTGCCGGCCGCGCCAGCCACCTGCAGATCGCCGCACGCCGGCTCTGAACCCCCGCATCTCCCCGGAACCTCAGTGAATCGCCACAGGCTGCTGGACCAGCAATGGCTTCACCAGCGGCAACACGCAATCCACCATCTGCTCCTCGTTCATCAACCCGGAGTTGAGACCCAGGTGGAACAGCTCCGGCGTCAGCGGATGCTTCGGCCAGTAGCGCCGGAAAAAGGCGTCGCGCTGCGCATCAAGAATCTCGATCTCCCGCCGCGCGTGCTTTGCATCGATGCCGCGAGTCTTCACCAGCCACTCCACGCGCAATTCGAGCGGGGCGACCACCCGCACGTGGATTCCGCACGGCATGTCGCGCGTGATGAACACGCCGCCGTAGCCCACGAGCACCACGTTGCCGGCTTGCGCCAGCGCGCGAATCGTCTGCGCCATCCGCCGAACGATCGACACTTCCCCCGCGCCGGCCGAATCGCTCAGGCTGAATCCCGTCAGCAATTCCTGTAGCCAGCTCTGGCTTGAATACTCCAGCGATTCGATCAATTCCGTCGACAGGTGGTGATCCTGGGCGATGCGCTCGACCAGTTCCCGGTCGAAGCCTTGCCACGGCGACGGTTCCACCGCCGAATCTTCCACCGAGGTGTGGGCCAGCCGGTTCAGCCGCTCCACAAGTCCGCGGGCCAGCGTGCGCCCGCCGGCGCCGGCCTGGCGGCTGATCGTGATAAATGGCCGCTGGCCGCATTCGCGCCCGTGGCTTTCAAAATGCCCGCCACGCGTCTTCAGGGCGCCAACCAGGTGGCGAAGATCAGGACTCTTTTCGAAAGGCATGGCACACCTCCCGAGTATCTACTCAACGTGCGCCTGTTCCTGATTTCAGTATAGATCCGTTCCGCAGACTTACAAAAAGAAAACGGAGCCCCTAGGAGGAGGGAGTAAGGGAATTACCTACCGCGAAGGAAGTTCCCGAAAAAGCCCCGGATCGCCCCCCGCACCAGCGCCAGCCGCAGCCGATTCTGCAACTGCCGAAGCTGCGGGTCGTCCGGCGCTATGTCCAGCGCCTCCCGCAGCCACGCCTTCGCCCGCGGCAGGTCCCGCTTCGCCAGGTACGCCATCGCCAGGTTGTGCATGGCCAGCATGTACTTCGGCTGGATCCGCAGCGCGGCTTTCGCCTGCTCGATCCCTTCATCCGTCCGGCCGGCCAGCAGCAGCGTCACCGCCAGGTTGTGCCGGGCGGCGGCATGCCTCGGATTCGATGCAAGCACCCGGTTAAATGCGATTTCCGCCGCCCCAAGCTGGTTGATGTCCATGAACAGATTGCCAAGCTCCAGCAGCGTTTCGTCGTCGTTCGACTGCTGCGCCAGCTCGCAATTGGCATGAAAAAGCGCCTCGGAGTGGTCGTTCTGCCGCTGGTAGATCTGCGCGAGTTTCAGGTGCGCCCCGGGAAACGCCCGGTCATTGCGCAGCACGCGCCGAAATTCCTCCAGCGCTTCGCTCTGCCGGCCGTCCATCATCGCCAGTTGGCCCAGGTGGAAGTGCGCGGTCGATTCTTCCGGCGAAAGTTCCAGCAACTGGCGGAACTTCTCGCCCGCCGCGTCGTACTCGCCCATTTCGACCAGCAGCTCCCCCAGGTCCAGCAGAATGTCGATGTCCCCCGGATTCGCCCGAAGCTCTTCAATAAAATGCTTCCGGGCCTCCGGCAAAAGCCCCTTCGCCCAGTACGCATCCGCAATCCGCGCGTGCACCTGCGGATGATCCGGGTCGATCTCGATCACCTGCTGCCAGCACCAGAGCGCCCGGTCAAAGAGCCCCCGCGCAAAAAGCGAGTGCCCCGCGTTGTAGTAGCACAGCGGACACCGGTCCTTGTACTGCCGCGCAAGGAAAAACATTTCCTCCGCTTTCTCGTGGTCCCCCTTTTCGGCATACGAGATGATGCGGTTGCAGTACGACGATTCGAACGTCGGGTCCAGGGCCTCGACCCGCTCAAAATAACGAATCGCTTCGTCAAAATTCCCCGCCCGGTTGCAGTCGTATCCCAGCGCGTTGAGGATCTCGACGTCGTCCGGAACGATTTCCAACGCCCGGCGATACGCCAGGATCGCTTCATTGAAACGATCCATCGCGTCGTACGTCAGCCCCAGGTTGAAATACCACGAACCATTATAAGGATTGATGGCAATGGCAGCCTTGAGTTCGCTGAGGGCCTCCTCCCAACGACCGCGCTCGTAGAGTTCGTGCGCTTTTTCAACGCGCTGTTCTGCTTCGTCCCATTCGGTCATCGGGGAAGTTCTCCAACTTGGTCCTTGGATGCTAACAAACGGGGAAGCGGAAGGGAAGAGTGGGGGCTCACAGGGGGGTCCGCCTCTTTCTCCCCACCCGCGCTCCGCCGCGCGCACGCCGTGATCGCACCGCGCGCTCACCAACAGAATGTTTTCGGCACTGTGGTTGCGCTACGGTCCCGTCGCAACGAGGCCGCTCAATCTCGTGGGCAAAGTGACGTTTTTGAACCTATGCACAACCACTAAGCGTGTCGGCCTCTCAGACAAAAAGGAGCAGGATTGTGGGAAATAAGCGCGGATTCTCCTCGATGGATAAACAGAAGCAGAAAGAAATTGCCAGCAAGGGCGGAAAAGCCGCCCACCAGAAAGGCACTGCTCATGAGTTCACCTCCGAAGAGGCTCGCATCGCCGGCCGGAAGGGTGGCGCCGCCTCCCGCGCTCGGCGCACCAATGCCTCCAACGGCGGCAGCGCAGAGCAACAGCCGACGCCCGAGCCTGAAAACACCGGCGAATCGGAAGCACCCGCCAATCCCTGATGTGCAGTGGTGACCGGGCCTCACGACGACGGGGGTCCCTCTCCCCTTCAATGCTGACGTTTTGCCGCTCCCCGACGCAACCACGCATCGGCAGCGGCTTCCTGTCTCTACCGCCCCCCCGTCTCCCCCTGCCAGCGGGCCGCTCCCGCGTACACCTCCTTCTTCCAGATCGGCACCGCTTTCTTCAGCTCGTCGATCAGGTAGCGGCACGCTTCAAACGCATCAGCCCGGTGCGGGCAACTCACCGCAATCACCACGCTCGCCGCACCGACCTCCACCGGTCCCGTCCGGTGCCAGATCGCCAGCCGCTCGATCGGCCACTTCCCACGGGCCGCAGCCGCAAGCTTCTCCATCTCCCGGATCGCCATCTCCGGGTACGCCTCGTAATCCAGTCGCACCAGCGCACCCGCCTCCGCATGATGCTCCGCCCGCGTCGTCCCCACGAACACATCAATCCCGCCCGCCTCCTTGCATGTCACCGCCTGCACCGCCGCCCCGGCATCGAGCACCTCCTGCGTCAGGCGAATACTGTCGTTCGGCATTTCCGGCATCGAGCCTCCTATCCTCCGCTCACCGGCGGAATGATCGCCACTTCGTCCCCATCCTTCAACTGCGCATTCGCGCTCTCCGCATATTCCTGGTTGATCGCCCACATCACTTCGCCCGGCCACCGGATCGCCGCGTAGCGCTCTCGAAGCAGCCCCTCCACATCCCGAAGGGTCGCCGCAGCCGGCATGTCCAGCTCCAGGTCACGCGTCCCCGCCGCCTGCGCCATGAAAGCAAAAAGACGAACGCGCACCTTCATCGTTCACCGCACCCCGGCTGGACATCTCGTGCTGTGCCCGTTCGCCGATTTTTCATCCGCCGGTCCCCTGTCGAAGAATCCGCGACAGCTCCGCCATGGTGAACTCGTCCCCGCCGTGCTGGTGAATGCCCGCATCCATCGCATCACGCGCCTCGGCCAACGCCCGCTCCTGCGCGTCCCACTCCAGTCTCGCCCCGGCGAGCTTCTCCCGCAGCGTCACCACCCGCGGGTCCGTACTCGTCACCAGCTCCACCCACAACCGCCGAATCAGCAGATACTCCCCCGTGTCCAGCCACATCGATCGGCAGTGCCGGCACCGGTCGATCGACACCGGGATCATCTGGTGATACCGGTCCTTCACCATCGGCTTCTCACAAACCGGGCAGCGCAACCCCATCTTCGAGTCCGCCGTCGCAACAATTTCAACCAGGTCCTCCAGCGGCTGCTGCATCACGCTGCCCTCCCCGCCCCCCGCCCCGGCCCCCTGCGCCTGCTCCACGTCCAGCCGCGTGCGACGATGCATCGCCGTCTCGGCAATCCACCGCCCGAAGCACTGCTGGCAAATGCAGCTCGGAACGCCTTCCTCTTCGACGCGAGTCATCGGCACGAAGCATCCGGGGCAACGCGGCACGATCTGTCTCCTCCACCAATGCACATCGAGTGTAACACGCACAGCAGCTACGCAAAAAAAGTGCGGCCCAGCCGAAGCTGGGCCGCACAGGATGAACTGCGTGCTACGCTGTTCCGGAGCCGCTTACTGACGGGCGCCGGTGGCAACGTTGGCAACGGGGCACATCACGACATCGAACGGAGCGCTCGCGCCGCCGATGTAGGTGTTGGCGCCGCCGATCGCGCCGGCCGTCGTAACAGCCGTCCCGATGTTCGGCGGAGTGCTGCTGCCGCCGCCGCCGCCGTAGGTGCCGTTCTGCGTGTAGATATCGTCGTTGTTCTGGCCGATATCCGCACGGCGGACGAATTCCGCGTGGCCGTCAGCAAAGCCGACGTTCTGGCCTTCGCGCTGGTGGTTCGGCGAGTTCCAGGCCTTGGGCTGGGCGCTGCCGCCCGGGCTCGGTACCGCGCCGTTCGCGCCGCCAGGAGTCTGGCACGTCGGGTTGGTGCCGCTGCCGTTGAGGGGCGCCATGTCCGACATGATCGGGAGCGACGAGTCGGTCGTGTTCCGCCACCAGCCGCCGGGCGAAGCCGGGCTGGTCGCGCTGATCGTGCCGGCCGTCGTCCACGGATAGGCGAACGAGTAGCTGTACGTGAAGTCCTGCTGACCATTGCTGGTCGAGTTGAAGTTCTGGTAGAACGCGTTGCCGTTCGTGCTCGTCAGGTTCGCCGACGTGGCCGAGCCCACCGGGTCCGACTTGCACAGGTACTGCTTCGGCGAGGTGTAGTTCTTCAGAACCAGCAACCACGCACAGGCCATCACGTCGCCAGCCTGGTTCGTCTGGGAAGACGTCCCGCCGTTGGTGTACATGGCCGAAATGCAGTTATCCGCGGTCGTGTAGTTCCCCGCAGCGGTCGATTCCGTCAGGTTCGGCGCGCCGTTGCTGGTGTTGTCGTAGTGACCGGCCGTCTGAGCGCCGATCACCGTCGGGTACTGATCGCCATTGTCTGCAGCATACACGTTAAATGACTGCATGATGCCACGGCAGTTGGCGCCGCAGGCAGAACGGTTCGACAGTTCGCGTGCCTTGCCCAACGACGGGAGCAGGATCGCGATGAGCAACGCGATGATCGCAACGACCACCAGCAGCTCGATAAGGGTAAATGCGCGACGTTTCATTCGAACGTCCTCCACATGAGACACTTCATCCACCGGGCCAAGGGGCTTGCCGGATTTTGCAGCGAACTGTGACAACACGCCCAGTCGGCTTCTGAACGCCTGCTGCAGATCACAACGACCTGCCATCCACTGCACTTATGAGAAACGCATGAGTCCGCACCACGCCGAAGTTGGGTCGCACGACCCTAACCAAGCCTTCGGAGAGCCCGGTCGGACACTTAGTGACAAATTTGGGGATGCCATCCTTGGAATGCTCAGGTGCGACAACCCAGCCCGCCAATCGCCAACACCCTTTTCAGCCGATTCTTCAGCCGATAGTGTCGCGTCGGGCCATCTCTGATCGAGCCGGCCGCTTACCCGAGAGGGAACTCCGCCCTGAACTGTGTCGTGAATACTCCAGAACTGACAATGACTCCGCCGAGGGGACACCAGCTCAGGCGAAATAATTTAGAAGGGCAATTTACGGACTGTTTATAAAAAGCCGCCGACGCTGTGTGTCATTTGACAGAATACCATTGGCTCGGCTGATGTCAACATCAAATCCCCGAGTCTTATAGGAATGTTAGCGATACCTCAGCCCATTCATAAACCGTTGCCGCAACTCACCCAACGAAGCCCGTTTACCCCACCCCCCGTGCCCCCACCCTCAATTTTTTCCCTCCCCCCATCCGCCGCAATCCCTACTTTTTCATCGCCTTGAACCGAAGCTGCGCGTCGATGAAATCCTGTAAGTCCCCGTCCAGCACGCGGTCCGGTTGAAAAACCTCGTGCCCGTTCCGATGATCCTTCACCCGCCGATCATCCAACACGTAAGAACGAATCTGCGATCCAAACGAAATCTCCCCCTTCTCCCCATACAGCTTCGCCAGCTCCGCGTCCCGCTTCGCCTCTTCCAGCTTCTGCAGCTTCGCCTTGATCAGGTTCAACGCCAGCAGCCGGTTCTGCACCTGCGACCGCTCCGAAGTGCACACCACCTGCAACCCCGTCGGCTTGTGCGTCACCCGAATCGCAGACGCCACCTTGTTTACGTTCTGCCCCCCAGGCCCCGACGCCCGCACAAACGCGACAATCTCCAGATCGTTTTCCGGAATCTCAATGTCCGCACCCTCCCCCTCAAACACCGGCGTCACATCCACTGACGAAAACGATGTGTGCCGCCGCGCATTTGCGTCAAACGGCGAAATCCGCACCAGCCGGTGCACCCCCACCTCGCAGTTCATGATCCCCGTCGCATACCCACCCTTCACCAGCAGCGTGATCGACCGGATCCCCGCCTGCTCCCCGTCCGTCCGGTCCACTTCCGACACATCCCACCCCTGCTTCTCCCAATACTTTAGGTACATCCGGAACAGCATCGACGCCCAGTCGCACGCCTCCGTCCCCCCCGCACCCGCGTGGATCTGCACATAGCAGTCCGACATGTCGTGCGGCCCCGTGAACAGCGCCTGCAGTTCCACTTTCTCAAAATCCCGCTCCACCTTGTACATCATCTGGTCCGCTTCCTCGATCGCGGACGCATCCCCCGCCTCCGCCCCCAACTGCTGCATCGTCTCCACATCCTCGAGCGACTTCTCCACCGCCAGCAGCGGCTCAATCGCCCCGCGAACCCCCTTCAAATCGCGGATCACCTTCTGCGCAGACTCCTGGTTCCCCCAGAAATCCGGAGCATTCATCTTCTCTTCTAATTCTTTAATCCGGGACTGCTTGGTAGGGACGTCAAAGAGAGTCGCGGATGGTTGTCATCCGCGCCTTAAGATCACTGATGAGGCTCGCCAGATTCTCACGGGCCATGAAGGCTCCTTGGGGAGGGGTACAAATATCCAAACCGAATGAAGGACGTGAGAGCATAGCTAGCCACCTCCCGACTTTCAAACCACCCCCCACTCGCGCGTCAACCGCTCACAAGCACCAGGATCCCTTTCGTGTCCTTCGTCTCTTTCGTGGCTCCCTTATCGCTGGGGGAGGGGGGGTCACTCCACGTCCGGCGAAATAGTCGCCTCTTTCTTGTTCCAATCCACCGTCACCGTCGTCCCATCCGAGAAAGTCGTCCGCTCAATCTTCCGATCATCCGACAAAAACTCATGCTTCACCATCTCGCACAATGCCACCCGCTCATGCAGCTTCGCCATCCGCTTCACCGCCTTCAGGTACTCCGGCGAAAACGTCCCCGCCTGCGTCGGATTCCCCCCGCCCTCCCCATTCCGCGCCGGCAGCGAAATCTGCGGAACGCCCCCATTCAACAACCCATGCAAATCATTCGGCGCATACGGCGTCATCACCGCATCGTGATACACCAGGTTGAACAGGGGAATCGCAATCCCCTTCCCCGGCGACATCGGCGACGGCAGCGGCGACGTGTAATCCGTGTACGGCACCGTCCAGTCACACCCCGCCTCCGTCCCGATGAACCCCACATTGTTCCGCGCCCACGTATACGCATGCCGATGCGCATTCAATGCATCCGTCCGCGATGTCGGATGCTCCGGATTGAAATCCTCATCCACCGGCACATAGCCAAACACATCCAGGTACGTCCCGTCCACCTGGATCCCGTGATCCTTCAACGCCGTGTACGTCTTCGCAATCTCCCCCGGCATCGTCCGATTGTTGATGTACGACTGCTTCCCCCCATCCCAGTTGTTCATGTACGGAATCGTCCCCTCCTTCCACTGCCCGAACCGCGACCCCGGAAACCCCACCGACACCGGATTCTCATCCTCCTCATGCACCGCCCAGTGCTCCGAAAAACTCGGCGCATCCGTGTAGTAATCCCGGTACTGGTCATGCAGCGCAAACAAATACCCGATCTCGTGACACGCATCCGCCAGCCGCTTCATCCCCTCCCACCCCCCCGCCGCCGGCGCGGGTGGCAACTCGTCCGGATGCTGCCGGTCGTACCCGTGGTGCGGCCACCCCGTTAGCACCACCTGCAACCGCTCCAACTCCTGCTCCTTGAACTTCCGATACTGCGCCGCCCGCTCATCAAACGTATTCAAATGATGGTTGAACTTCGGATTCTCCTTCTTGTACCGCAGCGAGTCCGGCACAATATCCGTCAGAATCCCCGACCGCGTGATCGGCGTCCCAATCAGATCCTTCACCTTCGGATTCCGCGCAATCTTCTCCGCCAGCGACACGTACAACCCCGTGTTCTTCACATACTCCCGGTACCGCTTCGCCATCCCGTTGTAATCCTCCCCCGGCAAAAAGCAGAACCGGCAACTCCGCTCGTACCGCATCCGCCCCAGCGACTCCCGCCACCGCGGCCCCATGATCGTCGGCCCCCCCGCCGGATGCTTAAACTGATACGCCGCATCGTCCGGCGTCTCCACGATGCACATCATCGCGTTCTTCCCCTCCTCGAACCCCCACCACGACATCGACCAGTCCTCAATAATGTCCGACTGGATCTCCGTCGTCTCCTTCGGATACTTATAGCTCCCATCCGCGAGCTGCTCCCGGATCGGGTCATATGCCGTCGGCCAGTTCTTCGGCAGCATCACCCCGCGCACGTTCGACAGAATCGTCGTGTCAAAATCCTCCGGATTCACCGCCCCCGGCCAGTTCATCGCCCGAATCGCCGTCTCACACGTCTCCCCCGGCACCACATCAAACACCAGATCCTCATCCTTCCCCTCCAGCCCGATCCACAAATACACCGTCAAATCCTTCGCCCCCTGGATATCAAACAGCCGAATCTGCACCCCCGTCCGATACCCCGGATCCGACCGCAGAATATCCTTGCGCGAATCCGCCAGCGAAACCGTCGCCTCCTTCCCCCCCACTCGCACCGTCAAATCATCCTTCGATGGCATCATCCGCCACCGCCCCGCCGCCGACTCCACCTCAATCCCCAGCGTGTCCGCATCCACCACCACCCGCTGCTTCTTCCCCGCAATCGTGATCTGATGCGCCTTCTCCCCCTCCCCGATCGACACCCTCACCGGCATCCCGCCCCACTCCTCCCGCGCCGCCTGCTCCGTCACATGTCCCGTAGGCTTCGGCGTCTGCCCGAAGACGCTCCCCGCGCCCAACGCCGCAAAAATGCACGCCGCCACAACGGTTTTCCAGGCCGCCATTCCATTCCTCCTCAAATTGTGCCGCAACCCCAGAGGCTCAGGGCGCGTTGGTCGGGGCAGTCGCCGCCGCCTTTTTCACATGCAGATCCGCAAATTTCAGGAAATTCTCCCAATCCGCCGCCGTCACCTCGTGCTTCCCATTGTGGCACTGGAACCCCAGCGTGTTCACCAGCGGCGTATCGAGCGCCGGGAACGCCGCATCCGGCGCGATCCCCTTCTCCCCAAACAGCTCCCACACCGGCGTCGCCGCCTGCGCCGCCAAAAACACCCCCTTCGGATCCGCCCACCGATCCTCGCTCGCCGTCGCCAAATACAACGGCCGCGGCGCAATCAACGCCAGCAGCATGTGCGAATCCACCGGCAACTGGTCCACATGCGCCCCGTACTTCAAATAATTCCGCGCAAACTGATACGGAAAATGCTTGTTCAAATTCGCCACCGTCTCCCCATAATTCCGCCGCGACAATGACGCCCCGCCCTCCCCTGAGCACGAATCGATCACCGCCGCAAAACGCGTGTCCCGCGCCCCCGCCCACAGCACCGTCTTCCCCAGCCGCGAGTGCCCCACGATGATCGTGTGCTTCGCATCCACCTGCGGGTCCGTCTCCAGGTAATCCTGCGCCCGCGACAACCCCCATCCCCACGCCGCAATCGCCCCCCAGTCGTCATCCCGCTCCACATCCTTGTCCCCCGGCTTCAAATACAACGACCGCACCCCGTACTGAATCCCCCCCGGCGCAAAGTCCGGCTCAATGTCCCCGTAATACATCACCGCCAGCCCATACCCGCGCGACAGGATCTCCTCTACCGGCCACCCCTTCGACTTCCCACGCGTGTCCTCCGTCGGGATCACCCGCACCTTCCGTTTCATGTCCCACACCGGCGTCAGCGTCACCCCCGGATCGTCCGTGATCTGCTGCACCCCCGAAAAATGCAGGCACAAAAACACCGGCGCCGGCGAATCCTTCGCCGACGGCGGCAAATACATCAGCATGTGAATGTGCGGACCGTCCTGCTTCCCGAACGAAATCATCACCTGCTTCCGAATCGCCTTCCCCTCCAGCGCTTCGTTGTTCGTGTCGAACAGGTCGAACATTTCCGCCGCCGGCCGCGGCGGAGAAACCCCGAACTGCTCCTCCTCGAACAGCCGCACCAGCTCCGGACGCCGCACCGCCGTCCAGTCCGCCCGCCCCGTGATCGCCCGCCCGTCCAGGCTCGTCAACAAATCCGGCAGCTTGTACGTCCCCACCTTCGATTCATCAAAGTTCGCCTCCGGATGACGCTGCTGGTCCGTCAGCGGCTTGCGCAGCGACTGCACGGAGGGCTGGCTCAGGGCCTGTCCAAATGCCGGAACCACCGCCGCCAGAAACGCCGCCCCAAATGCCGCAATCGACCGCCTGTTCATGTCCCGTTCCATCCAGTTCAATTCTGCACAACTCCATACGTCGCTTTGACAATCACCAGCGGCGTCGCATTCTTCGGCGTGATCGTCAACATCTCCCCTGGTTTCGCCGACACCGTCTGCTCCTCCCCCGCCTGCACGTACTTCACCACCAGCTTCTTCCCCGCCAGCGCCGACCCCGGGTTCCCGAACAGCTCATCGCTCGGCGTGATCTTCAGCGTGTTCCCCTGCACCCTCTCCGCCACCATCGGCGTCACATCAAAATAATTCACCGGCAACCCATACGTCGCCTCCACAACCCGCAGCTTCTCCCCACCCCCCGGCGCCGCTATCTTCAAATCCTCGCTCTCATCGACGCTCATCATCTTCTGCTTCCCCCCAATCTCGTACCGCACAATAAGCTGCTTCGTCACGCCCCGGCTCGGATCGACCTGCAACGTATCGTCGTCCACCGTCGTCGCAGGAATCGAATTCTCTTTCACCAGCGACTGAATCACCGGCGTCACATCCACCGCATCGTCCATCGCCCCGTATTCCGCCTTCGTGATCGCCAGCGCCTGCCCCGCCGGCGCTTCAATCCTCGCCGTCTGCCCCTCCGCCCACGCACGCGTCCGCACGCAATTCATCACCTGGTACGTGATCCGCAGCTTCGGCGGATCCGCATCCACCGCCGGCAGCGTCGACTCCCCCACCGGCAGCGACAACGCCCCGTTCCGCGCCGCCGCCGCAACCTTGTGCGTCACATCCCCCAGCGTCGGGGGCTATTTCGCCGCCGCCAGCACCAGCGGAATCAACATAAGAAGCGACAATCGCAAATCCAAAACTCCGTTGCTCATAAGAATGCCCACCTGAAAAACGGTACCCGCCGGCAGCTATTGCCCGCGACCCGCACGTTTCGCGGTATGATGCCCCCTGCTCACCCGCAAGGAGTCCACATGCTCAGCGCACGCAACCAGTTTCCCGGAAAAATCGTCTCAATCAAGGGCGGCGCCGTCATGGCCGAGGTCATCATCGACATCGGCGGCGGACACCACATCGTCTCCCTCATCTCCGCCTCCTCCGCCAAACGCCTCAAACTCAAAAAAGGCAAACAAGCCATCGCCGTCATCAAATCCACCGAAGTCATCATCTCCACCGCCGAATAACCTGCACCTCCTGTCTGCTCAAGCACGCCTTGCACCCCCTCGCTCCGTACTTAACCACTTAACCATTTAACCACTCAACCCCAACCCCTAACCCGAGCCCCCATGCCCCGCAAACCCGCGCAAAACTCCCCCCCCTCCCTCCGCGCCCGCATCTGGCTCGACTCCCCCTCCGGCACCCCCATCCTCACCGAAGCCGGCGCCGACCTCCTCGAACAAATCGAAGCCGCCGGCAGCCTCTCCGAAGCCGCACGCCGACTCCGCTTCGCCTACCGCCGCGCCTGGCTCCTCCTCGATGCCATGAATAAAGGCTTCGACGCCCCCCTCGTCACCGCCACCACCGGCGGAAAACACGGCGGCGGCGCCACCCTCACCGACTACGGCCGCACCGTCCTCGCCGCCTACCGCCAGGTCCAGCTCCACATCGAACACGCCATCGACGAAGCCACCCCCACCTTCTACGCCGCCACCCGCCGAAATCAGTAGCAATCCCAACAAAATCATTTGTGCCCATTTGTGTTCATTTGTGGACCCTTCCCGCCGTCTGGTCTTTTTCACCCACGTTATATACACTGCAATACAACGCACTCCCGGAACACCCCCATGCGCCTACTCGCCACCCTCCTCCTCTCCCTCTGCCTCGCCCCCGCCGCACGCGCCGACGATATCCACGTCGCCGCCGCCATCTCCATGAAAGAAGCCCTCTCCGACGCCGCCGCCGCCTGGCAAAAACAATCCGGCAACACCGTGCAGTTCGCCTTCGGCTCCTCCGGCGCCATGTCCGCCCAGATCCGCAACTCCCACACCATCGACCTCTTCATCTCCGCCGCCGAACAACAAATGAACGACCTCCAGAACGCCAACCTCATCGACGCCCCCTCCCGTCGCAACATCGCCTCAAACACCCTGGTCCTCGTCATCCCCGCAAACGCCCCCCACACCCCCGCCTCCTTCGCCGACCTCGCCACCCCCGCCTTCCACCACGTCGCCGTCGGCGAACCCCGCACCGTCCCCGCCGGCCAATACGCCGCCGCACTCCTCGCCTCCCTCCACCTCACCGACACCCTTCACCCCAAACTCATCTACGGCGCCAACGTCCGCCAGGTCCTTATGTACGTCGAACGCGGCGAAGCCAACGCCGGACTCGTCTACGCCACCGACGCCCTCCAATCCCACGGCAACGTCAAAGTCGCCCTCGCCGCCGACCCCAAAGACTGCTCCCCCATCCTCTACCCCGCCGCCCTCGTCGCCGGAAACGATCACCCCGCCGCCGCACTAAACTTCCTCAACTTCCTCACCTCCGACCCCGGCCAGAAAATCTTCGCCGCCCACGGCTTCCTCCATCCCCCCTCCCCCAACGCCACCAACCCCTGAGGCGCCCGTGCTCAACGCCTCCATCCTCTCCCTCACCATCGCCATCCTCGCGACCATCCTCGCCGCGCTCATCGCCATCCCCCTCGCCTTCTTCATGTCCCGCCGACCCTTCCGCGGCCGCTCACTCCTCGAAGCACTCATCATGCTCCCCCTCGTCCTCCCCCCCACCGTCGTCGGCTACCTCCTCCTCGTCCTCCTCGGAACCCACGGCCTCATCGGCACCTGGCTCTACCGCTGGTTCCACTACTCCCTCTTCATGCGCGTCGAAGCCGCCGTCCTCGCCGCCGCCGTCGTCGCCATCCCCCTCTGCTACATCCCCTCCCGCGCCGCCTTCAGCGCTGTCGACCGCGACCTCGAAGACGTCGCCGTCCTCTTCGGCGCCTCCCGCCGCCAACTCTTCTTCCGCATCAGCCTCCCCCTCGCCGCGCGCGGCGTCTTCGCCGGCGCCATCCTCGCCTTCGCCCGCGCCCTCGGCGAATTCGGCGCCACCATGATGGTCTACACCTGGCAGCCCGGCAAAGAAACGCTCCCCATCCTCATCTACATCGACGCCGAATATGACAATTTCGCCCACGCACTCCCCGCCGTCCTCCTCCTCTCCGCCATGTCCCTCGCGTTAATCTGGGTCTACAACCGCTCCCTCTCCGACCCCCACCGACCCTAGTCAATCTCTCCGGTTCCGTCGCCCCCACGCCACATGCCCACCCCCCCATCCCCCCCCCCAGTGCTGATACGCCACAAATTATCGGCACCCATACCAACTCCAAAAATGTTGTTTTGCTGCCACGTGCCTCTGGCCGATGTTGTTACCAGACAACACTCATCCACAACGTTGGCTTTTTACAACGAACCAGAAGGGCCGTATGGCACACTCCTCCTCCGCTGATCCCGTCGCCCCCCACGAACCCGGCGTCTCCAAGCTCGCCGCCAAGGTCGCCCACGAACTCAACAACCCCCTCGACGCCGTCCTCCGTTACGTCTCCCTCGCCCAACGCAAAGCCAAGTCCGGACAGTTCTCCGACATCGAACGCTACCTCGCCGATGCCCAGTTCGGACTCCAACGCATGGCCGAAACACTCCGCGAACTCATGGACCTCGGCCGCCAAACCAACGACATCCTCTCCGGCGGCAGCCGCCAGAACACCGTCCCCCTCGCCGACCTCATCGCCGGCGCCATCCGCACCGCCGCCGCACACGCCGAACAAAAACACGTCGCACTCATCATCAAAAACCTCCTCCCGCCCCCCCCCGCCCCCACCCACCGCCACCCCCAGCCACACGGCCTCCCCCACCGCCACCCAAACCCCAACGAAGACAAACCCAGAACCACAACAGAAAAACAAACCAACCACACCAACACCCCCCACCC
>JBQCGD010000139.1:0-2561 GCA_051955985.1 Phycisphaerae bacterium
CGATGCGCCGGCATGGACCCTCTCCAACCACGATGTGCACCGCACCGTGACGCGGTACGGCCAAGACCAGCTGCTCGAGCGCCCCGACCCGAGCGACATGATCGCGGCAGCGCGCCGACGCGGCGAGGGCGGCTGCTTCCCCCCCGCAAAATTCTCCCCCTCCAGGTTCTGCGTCTGCACCTTGAACCCGAACTCCACCGCCGCCAGCGGAAAATCTTCCGCACTCGTCCGCTGCGGATCCGACACCCACGCCCGCGCCCCCGCCGACTTCTCGAGCAACTTCGCGATCGCGCCCAGCAGCAGCGGATGCAGCCGCCGCTCATACAAAACATCCGACGCCAGCACCCACGGAAACGTCTCCTTCACCGGGTCCCGCCAATCCATGTGCATCGCCCGCACGCGCTCCGCCGGCACGCCATTCCGCACCGCATTGTGCCCCGCAAACTCAATCGCCTCCGGATCGTAATCCGTGAACGTCACATGCCACCCGCGCAGCCCCGCCGCAATCCCCGTCGTCCCCAACCCGCATCCCAGCTCAATCACGCGCGGCGCAACGGGTCCCTCCGGCACGGCCGGCGGCACCCCCCCATCCGTCAGAATCCGCCCCGCCAGCATCAACCCGCTCGGCCAGATGATCGGCCAGTACGGCAAGTAATTGTCCGCCTTGTACCGCTGCTCCGTCACCGGATCATCCAGCAGCGCATCCGGATCCACGGGGGCGAGCAAATCAATCGTCCGCACAACCTCCCCCGCTTTCTCCCCTCCCGCCGGATGCTTGATCTCCAGCCGATGAATCCGCGTCGGAAACCGTGACGTCAAATGAGTCGATGGTTCAGTCATACCAAAGTTCTAGCGGAAAACTGCAGCCCACCACAAGCCGCCGTCTCCGTGCCCTCCGTGTTCTCCGGGGTTTCAAATCTTCGCTCGAACGCCTTACCGCGCCATCGTCGCCGGCGCACTCGCCGGCTGTGTCGTCGCCCGCCCCGCCGGCCGCGTCAGGATGTACACCGACAAAATCACCCCCAGCGCCACCGCTATCACCGACGTCACAAAAAACCGCGACGGCGCCGGCAAATCATCCTCCTCAAACGGCGCCGGCTTCTTGGGCGCCAAGAGCGGATCCGGACTCAGCAACACCGAATCCGGATTCAACGCATGCGTTCCCTCCCCTTCCGGCCTCACCTGTGCCGCCGTCAACTGCACCGCCGCCGCGAGACGCGCCCACACATCCGCCGGCATGAACTCTGTCGTCGCCACCGCCCCGCCGCCCGCCGCACCCCCGAGTGTCTTGCCCATCGCCGCCGCCACATCCATCCCCGGCGACTTCACAAACTCCGGAAACAACCCCCGCACCGCCCGCTGCAACGCCGCCTCCGCCTTCGCCGCACTCCCCTCGACCCCCAGCGCCGCCGTGTACAACTGATCCCGCACCGGCTCCAGCGCCAGAATAAACTTATTTGCCAACGTATCCGCCATGACGCTCCATCACTCGAGCCCCGCCCTGCACACACCGATCCGCAAACCAGCACCCGGACCCCGGATCCCGGACCCGGCCCCCGAGCCATCCGCTCACTTCCTCACATTCCCCGTCCCAATCACATCCGAAATCGCAATCCCGTTCCGCGTCATCGCATCCGTCAACCCCGGCGTCGCCGGGTTCGCGTTGTACGCCCGGATCAAATACTCCCGCGTCGCCGCCTTGTTCCCGCCCTTCTCCGAAATATCGGCCAGCGCCATCAGCGCCCGCGTGTCCGTCGGATCGAGCGCCAGCGCCTTCTTGTAGTACACCAGGGCATTGTCGTAGTCGCCGAGCTTCTCGTACGCCCGCCCGATCCGGATTCGATCCCCGACTTTCCCTGCGTACAGCCGCGCTTCCGTCTCGAGCTGCAGCGGAATCTTGCTCGCCGACTGCGCCATCCGCGGATCCTTCACCTTGTCCGCCAGCGCCGACGCCCGCTCCAGGTAATCCAGCGCCATGTCCGGCTTATCCAGCTTGATCAGCGCCGCCGTCAGCCCGTCCTTCGCCTCTTCCGACGAAGGATCCGACTGCAGCGCCACCTTGCAGTGATACGCCGCCTGCTCGTAATTTCCTTCGCGGTACTCAATCAACCCCGCATACGCATTCGCCTGCGCATCAAACTGGTCATACGAGAGCGCCTTGTTCAGCGTGTTGAGCGAATGCTCGTAATCCCCCTTGTTGTACTCCGCAATCCCCGCCTTCCGGTACTTCTCCACACCGCTCTCGCATCCGGTCAACAGCGTCAACGACACAACCCCGGCGAGCAGGAACGAACTCTTGAGAATGCGAGTCGAGCGAAGGCGAGCGATGACCATGAATTTCTCCAAATGATTGGCGGAACGCATGATGGTATCATCGGGCAAAGGATTCGCAAGGCATGAACATCCCTCCCAACACCCCCCTCTCTTACGTCATCCTCCACCACACCGGCCTCCCCCCCCCCCCCCTCGACCGCCCCCACCCTGGAGGCGACCACCGGCCCCGCCGGCGATGGCACCTACCCCGCGCCCCCCCCCGCCCCCCCCCCCCCCCCCCCCCCCCC
>JBQCGD010000140.1:0-28107 GCA_051955985.1 Phycisphaerae bacterium
CTCCCCCCCCCCCGCCCCGCGGCGGGCGCCCCGCTGCTGGCGGGGGGCGGGGGGGTCGTGCGGCGGGGGGTGTGGGGTGGCGGCGGGGGGGGGGGGGGGGGGGGGGGGGGGGGGGGGGGGGGGGGGTAAGGGAGTGGACGCCTCGCTCCGCATCGGCGTTCGACGCCGCCAAAAGGCGGAACTCCATACCTTTAGTCAGCCACTCGGTACCTTTAAGCGATGACCTTGTTCAGCGGGTAGCTGATGATCCCCGTGGCGCCGGCGCGCTTGAGTTTTGGGATGAGGTCGCGTTCGCTCTTCTCTTCGACGATCACTTCGACCGCGACCCATTTGCCGTCGGCGAGGGGAGAGACAGTCGGCGACTTTTCGGCGGGGAGGAGTTTAATGATGGCATCGAGCGATTCGCGCGGAGCGTTGAGCTTGAGGCCGACCTTTTCGCGGGCGTTGATGGCGCCCTGCAGCAGCAAGGCGATGTTTTCGATTTTTTCGCGCTTCACCGGGTTGTCGTTCCACACCTTTTTGTTGGCGATGAGGCGGGTGGTGGAGGTCATGAGGGTGTCGATGATGCGGAGGTTGTTGGCGCGGATGGAGGAGCCGGTCTCGGTGACGTCGACGATGGCATCGAGGAGGCGGGCTTTGACTTCGGTGGCGCCCCAGGAGAATTCGATTTTGACGTTGATGTTTTTCTGCTGGAAATATTTTTTGGTGAAGCCGACGAGCTCGGTGGCGATGACGCCGCCGTTGAGGTCTTCGGGTTTCTGCACGGGGGATTCGTTGGGGACGCAGAGGACCCACTTCGTGGGGCGGGCGCTGACCTTGGAGTAGACCAGCTCGAGGACTTCCTGCACGTCGGAGCCGTTCTCCTGGATCCAGTCGAAGCCGGTGAGGCCAACGTCAATCACGCCATCGTCCACGTAGCGGGACATTTCCTGGGCGCGGAACATGACGAGTTCCATGGTGGGGTCGTCGACGGAAGGGAAGTAGGAGCGGGAGTCGATCGAGATTTTCCAGCCGGCCTTGGCGAAGAGATCGACGGTGGAGTCCTGGAGGGAGCCCTTGGGGATGCCGAGGCGGAGGACGTTCGCGGAAGGTTTGAGCATGACGAGCACCTGAAACAGTTCAGTTCTAGGAGAAAAACGGATGGGCATTATACGGGCGCGGGCGTGCCAATGCGCGGGGGGCGGCGTAGGGAATGGCCCGAAAAGAAGGTAGGGAACAGGCGAATGAGCGGGTTTGCCGCGCAAGGATGGACGAATCCGCATGCCGACATCCCCCCCACCGCCGTCGCCCATTCTATTTTTTCTTGGCGGCGGTGGCCGGCTTGCCCTTGGTGTCGCTCTTGGCCGATTCAGGCTTCTTCGCGGCGGCGGCGGCCGCGGCTTCCTTCTCGCGGGCGGCCTTCACTTCGGCTTCTTCGCGGGCCACCGATTCGGGGGTGGGCGGGGCGAGGATCGGCGAGGGCACCTTCGCCACCTGCGGCCAGGACTTCGGCGACCAGTCGTCGATTTCCTTGCGGCTGCCGTGGAAGAAGTCTTCGGACTCGGTCGCTTTCAAATGCTTTTCGATCGTCTGCTGGGCGGTCTTGATGTCGATGCCTTCGGGGAGGGCATCCTTGGAAATAAGCCACAGGAGCAGCTTGGTATCGACCGGCGCCGCGGCGACGCCGAAGCAATCGACGCTCACGGCCGCTTCAACGTACGGCGTGATGCCCGCGAGCGACTGGAAGTACGGACGGATCTCCGTCTTCTTCATTTCCTTCAGGCGGTCGAGACGCATCTGGTGTTCACGGTCGAAAATGCTTTGCAGCGTGCGGTGCAGGGCGGAGCAGCGGGATTCGGCGAAGGGGTAGCGGACGCCGAGCAGGGCGGCGAGTTCGATGGCGGGCGTGACCCGGAGTTCATTGGCATCCACCATGTTCTCGGTGATTTTGCGTTCGGCGACCTGCGTACGGGCCTCATCGCAGTCGTACTCGAGGAACGCGCGGATGAGGCGTTTGAGAGGATCGAGCGGCTCCGGCTTTTTGGCGGGAGTGGCTTTGACGAGCCGGGCAATCGTCTTTTTGAGCACATCCACTTTGATGTTCGGCTTATTCATGTGCGGCAGAACCCTTTCAATCCTTCGGATCGCCGGTGGCCGGGGCGTTGGTGCCCATGGCCTCGTCGATTTTTCTGAAAATTTCCGCCTGTTTCTTCAGCGACTCGTCCAAATGGAACGAAAGGCGCGGGACGTAGCGGAGGGGAAGTTTGTCGGCGACTTCGCCGGTGATGCGGCGGCCGGCGGAGGTGATGCCGGCGAGCACCGTCGCGGGGGTGCGTTTCCCGCCGAGCACGCTGAGGAACACCTTGGCCTCCCGGAGGTCGGGGGTGACTTCGACCTTGGTGACGCTGACGAGGCCATCAACGCGGGGGTCGGCGATGTCGCGCAGCAAAACCGTCGCAACGATCCGCTGGATCTGCGATGCGACTTTCTGCTGACGGACTTTCGCCATGTCTCTTTCCGATTTCGGGGTCCCACGGGGCCGGAGCGGGTTAGCGCCCGGAGATGATCTCAATCTGAAAATCGAGCAGTTCCGCGTACCGCTCGTGCTTCACGTGCTCCACCAATTTGCTCAGCGAACTCTCCAACTGCTTGGCGTCGTTGCCCACCATGGTGATGCCCATGAACGCATGCTGGGGATGATCCAGGTGATCGACCTCGGCGATGGAGACATTGTGGTGATGGTGCCATTTGTCTTTGAGCGAGCGGACGATTTTCCGCTTGTCCTTGAGGTTGAGGGCGTCGCCGATACGCAGGTCCAGCTGGAGGATTCCGATGAGCATACATGTCTGGGGCAGGAGATTGGGGCCGGCGGAGCGAACCGCCGGCCCCTCTGTTCCTGATTAGAGGGTACGGGCCACATCGATGGTCTTGTAGGCTTCAAGGCGGTCGCCGACCTTGATGTCGTCGTAGCCGGCGATCTTGAGGCCGCACTCGAGGCCGCCGCGGACTTCCTTGACGTCGTCCTTGAGGCGTTTGAGGCTTTCGAGCGTGAGGTTCTCGGTGACGACGGCGCCATCGCGGATGAGGCGGAACTTGTTGCTCCGCTGCAGCACGCCATCGGAAACCATACAGCCGGCGATGTTGCCGATCTTGGAAACCTTGAAGACCTGCCGGATTTCCGCGTGGCCGAGGACCTGGTCCTGCTTGGTGGGGGCAAGCATGCCGGTGAGGGCCTTGCGGATGTCGTCCGTGATCTCGTAGATGATGCGGTAGAGGCGAACTTCGACGCCCTCGGCTTCGGCGAGCTTGCGGGCCGCTTCGTCGGGGACGACGGAGAAGCCGATGATGATCGCATCGGAAGCCTCGGCGAGGAGCACGTCGCTTTCGGTGATGCCGCCGACGGCTGCGTGCAGCAGGCGGACCTTCACTTCCTTCGACAACTCTTCGGTCAGCAGCGTGCGAAGCACGTCCACGGAGCCCTGCACGTCGGCCTTGAGGATGACGCGCAGTTCCTTGACGGTGCCGAGCTGAATGGTGTCGTAGAGGTTCTCGAGGGTGACCTTCGCCCGCTGGGCAATTTCGCCCTGGCGGTCGGTCATCTTGCGCTCCGCGGAGATTTCGCGGGCGTCGTTCGCATCTTCAAGCGCGTAGAACTTGTCGCCGGAGCTCGGCACCGTGTCGAGGCCGATGACCTCGACCGGAGACGCCGGGCCGGCTTCTTCGATCTGCTTGCCCTTGTCGTCGGTGATCGACCGCACGCGGCCCCAGGCGGGACCGCACACCAGCGTATCGCCGATGTGCAGCGTGCCGTTCTGCACAAGCACGCGTGCCACGACGCCGCGGTTGGCATCCATGAACGATTCGATGACGGCGCCACGGGCGGGGAGCGTCGGCGATGCCTTGAGCTCCTTGATGCCGGCAGTGAGGTCGAGGATCTCGATCAATTCCTTGATGCCCTGGCCGGCGGTGGCGGAGGTGCGGACGACTTCGATGTCGCCGCCCCACTCCACGGGGTTCAGGCCGTTTTCGGCGAGCTGCCCGAGCACCTTGTTGGCGTTCGCTTCCGGCTTGTCGATCTTGTTCAAGGCAACGACGATCGGAACGCCGGCCGCTTTCGCGTGGCTGATCGATTCGACCGTCTGGGGCATCACGCCGTCATCCGCCGCGACGACGAGCACGACGATGTCCGTCATGTTCGCACCACGGGCACGCATGGCGGTGAACGCCTGGTGGCCGGGGGTGTCGAGGAAGGTGACGCGTTTGTCCTTGCCGTCGCTGCCGGTGATCTGCACCGTGTAAGCGCCGACATGCTGGGTAATGCCGCCCGCTTCGCCCGCCGCGACGTTGGCGGAGCGGATCTTGTCGAGCAGGCTGGTCTTGCCGTGGTCAACGTGGCCGAGGATGGTGACGACCGGCGGCCGGGCCACCTTCTCGGCGGATTCTTCGCTGACCTTGTATTCGCGTTCGAGACGGGCGGTTTCGCTTTCGCGCGCCTTGACGACGAGTTCGAGGCCGAACTCGAGCGCCATGACCTGCGCCGCTTCCGGGTCCACGATCTGGTTCACGGTGGCCATCACGCCCTGGGCCATGAATTTCTTGAGGATATCGCTCGACTTGACGCCCAGCGCCTCGGAGAGCTGGCGGATGGTGACCGGCGGCGTGATTTCAATGTGCGTCGGCTTCGCGGCGGGGGCATGAGGACCCGCGCCGTGCCGCTGCTGCTTGATCATCTCGCGCTTGCGTTCGCGGAGCACCCCGGCAGCACCGGCGATGCGGCCCTGGCGTTCGAGCAGGTCGGCCTCACGCCATTCCTTGATGGCGTTGACGCCCGCATCGCCGCGACGGCCGGTGCCGACACCGCGCCGTACCGACCGCCCCTTCTTCTTGGCTGCTGCCTCTTCATCGTCGATCGGCGCAGACGACGGCTTCCCGGTCCCCGAACGGCCGGTGCCGCGGGACGGAGTGGGCATCGGCATCGGCGGGGCGCCAAAACCAGGCCCACGCGCCGGACCGCCCGGCCCCATCGATCCGGGACCACCAGCCCCTGCCGCCGGACGCGGACGCGCCCGCGGTGCGGGCAATTGATCTGGTTGTTCCACGCGGATCACCTTCGGGCCCTGCACCTGTGCCGGAGCGGGACGAACCTGCGGGCCCACCGGCGCAATGTTCGCCGGCCGCGTCGGCACATTTACGACGCCAACCGGGCGCACCGCCGGACGCACCGGCTTCTGCAGCACCTGCGGGGGCACCGGCTTGACGGGCGCGGGCTTCGCCGCGGGCGCAACCGGCGCGGCAGATGCCGCAGCCGCGGGAGGCGCTTCGGGCGGAGGCGGCGCAACTTTGGCAGGAGAAGCCACAGGGGCAGCCGGCGCCTCAGGCAGCGCTTCGGCAATGACCGGAGCCGCGGGCACGGCGGGGGTTTCCACCGGAGCGGCGGGCGCTTCGGCAACCGGTGCGGGCGCTGGAGCGGCTTCCGGCGCAGCTTCCGCGGGCGCGGCGGGCGCTTCCGCGACGGGCGCTTCGGCGACGGCGCTCCCGGCATGCTCGACCACCGGCGTTTCCGCATCCTCGCCATTGGTCTGCGAGGGCGGTTCGGCGACCGCAGTAGCTGTTTCGCCACCGTTCGCATCCGCAGCGGTCGAGGCCGCCTTCTTCGACGTCCGCTTCCGCGGCTTGGCCACCTTCGCCGTGTCGATGTGCGGCGTCTGCTCAATGGCGGTTTTCATCTCGCCGCTGGCAAACCACTCGCGGATCGTCGCCGCGAGCCCGGCACTCACCGGACTCATGTGCGTTTCAATGTTCGGAACCTGTTCGTCTTTGCACTTCTTGACGATGACTTTGCTGTCGACGCCCAGTTCCTTGGCAAGTTGGAAGACTTTCAAACTCAAGTAACACTCCCGAATATCGCAGCGGCCCGATTGCCGTTGTTGAGGACTAACCACACATATTCAAAATTCCGTTTGCTCACTCACTGCATTCCATTATGCGTTCGACGTCGGTGCTGACTCCTCAGTAGCCGCCACGGGCTCCGGCGCGGGGGCCGGTTCCGGTGCGGGCACGGGTGCAGAAAGTGCAGCCTCCAGCGGCGAAGGGCCCGACGGCGCCGCCGGTTCGACCGGGGCCGCCATCGCCGCATCCAGCGGCGAAACCGCGTTCCGCTTGGCTTCCTCTTCGGCAGCCTTGCGGGCCGCATCTTCCGCGGCGATGCGCTTCGAGTCTTCAATGGAGACCGCCAGAATCTTTTCAGCGAGTTCCTGCGGGATCTCCAGTTCCTTCACCAGCGGCTCCGTGCCGACTTCCTCAATATCCAGCAGGTTGATGATGCCCAGCGCCACCATCCGGTCGAGCATCTGCTCCGTGACGCCCTCCACAGCCTTGAGCGACTTTTCCATGTCCTCGAGGCCCTTGTTGTATTCCTTCGGCGTCAGGATATCGACATCCCAGCCGGTGAGCCGCGCGGCCAGACGGACGTTCTGCCCGCGCTTGCCGATCGCCAGCGAAAGCTGATCGTCATTCACCACCACCGTCGCCCGGTTCAACTCAAAGTTCAGCGAGGTCTCGACGATCTCCGCCGGCTTCAGCGCGTTGGTGATCAAAATCTGCGACGACTCGTTCCACCGCACAATGTCGATCTTCTCGCCGCCAAGCTCATCCACGATGTTCTTGATGCGGCTGCCACGCACCCCCACGCACGCACCGACGGCATCCACCTTCGTGTCGATCGACGTCACCGCAATCTTCGTGCGGTAACCCGCTTCACGCGCCAGCGCCTTGATCTCGATCACCTTCTCCTGCACTTCCGGCACTTCCAGCTCAAACAACCGCCGAATGAAGTCCGGATGGCTCCGCGACAAGATAATCTTCACCTGGCTGCCCGCATCCCGCACATCCAGCACGAGGCAGCGGATGCGCTCCCCGGTATTGTGCGTTTCGCCCGGAATCTGCTCGCTCTTGGGCAAAAACCCTTCCGAACGACCGAGGTTCACGATCAGCGCCCCGCCCTCAAACCGGGAAACAGAGCCCGTGATGATCTGCCCCTTGCGTTCCGCGTATTCATCGTAAATCGAAGTCCGCTCGTTCTCGCGGATCTTCTGGATCAGGACCTGCTTGGCCGTCTGCGCCGCGATGCGGCCGAACTCCCGGTAGTCGATCAGTGTCCCGTCTTTCGAGACTTCGATGTCGCCGGTCATGCGGTCGATCGTGCAGTTGACGTCATCCGCTTCGCCATAAAACTTGCGCGCCGCCGAGAGCAGCGACGCTTCGATGTCGACAAAAATCGATTCCTTGTCGATGTTCTTGTCGCGAGCAATGGAGTCAACAATTCGGAGCAGTTCCTGGTTCATGGCAATCCTTTACGGGGTTATTCAGTTGTCGGGGTGAGTTCATAACGCTCACCTCGTACGCCCGACCGCCCGGCGCGCGGCTGACGAAAACGCTGGAACAGCAAACAACGCCGTTCCGCCTGTGCCGTCCGTAATCGCCATTGGCAATGCCGTTGGCAAAAACAGCGACGGTGGAGAAAAACTCCACCGTCCGGCCTCCGCATGCTGCGGAGATAGTCTACACGCTCAGTATTTTCGATTTTTTAAGAGGGTGCCCTCCTCAAATCGATCTGAGCGTTCCTGACGAGTCCCGAAACGCCCGCGGCTGCGCGGGTTCCGAGGCCGGTGTTCTGCCGGACGGCAGCGAACACCGGAAGGAGGAAGTTGTGCGACTTATGCAGCCGCATGACGATGCTCTTGGGTCATCGTGATGTTCACGCCTGGCTCTCCTGGCTCGAACAGATGGACTCTTCCAAGGTCCAAATGAATAGGTATTATACTGCCAACTCCCAGTTTTCCAAATTCATACGCATCTGCGCGGCAAACCAGGCCCCCGGAAATCGCCCCGGACCCGACGCCCGCGACCGCCGGCATCCCCGGCTCCAGGTTCATCGAAATGTCCACCCGGTCCCCCAGCGGCTCCAAAACGTTCACCTTTGCGTTGAGAATATTCTCCTCACCCGCAAACTTCCCGCCCGGTGCCGGAGAAAGCCCCTCCGGCCGCACGCCCAGAACCACCGACTTGCCCACATGGCCAGCCGCCGCCTGGGCCAGCCGCGGCGTCAGCCGGACCCGCTGCCGCCCGATCGTAAAGTACGTCAGGCCAGCCCCTTGAGTGACAATTTCGCCTGAAAGAAAGTTCATCGGCGGCGTCCCCACAAAGCTCGCCACGAACCGGTTCACCGGGTGCTCATACACCTCCAATGGCGGAGCACATTGCTGGATCAACCCATCCTTCATGACCACTATCCGGTCCCCCAGCGTCATCGCCTCTTCCTGATCATGCGTCACATATAGGGTTGTGGTCTGCAAACGGAGATGCAGTTTCTTGATCTCCGCCCGCGTTTCCACACGCAATTTGGCATCCAGGTTCGACAGCGGCTCATCAAAAAGAAACGCCTTCGGATTCCGGACGATCGCCCGCCCCACCGCCACGCGCTGCCGCTGCCCACCCGAAAGGGCCCGCGGCCTGCGATCCAGATAATCGGCAATCCCCAGCACCCGCGCCGCCTCCAGCACGCGCTCGTGGATCTGCTGCTTCGTCAGGCCCAGCTTCCGCCGGCGAAGTTGAAGACCGAATGCCATGTTCTTGTAAACCGACATGTGCGGATACAGGGCGTAGTTCTGGAACACCATCGCGATGTCCCGGTCCTTGGGCGGAACGTCGTTCACGATGCGGTCATCGATGCGGATCGTCCCGCCGGAAATCTCCTCCAGCCCCGCCACCATCCGGAGCGTGGTCGATTTGCCGCAACCCGACGGGCCCACGAGCACGATGAATTCGCGGTCTTTGATGTCGAGATCGATGCCGGTGCCCCCCCCCACCGCCGGCTTGTCGGCGCCCGGATAGATCTTGGTGACTTTTTCGAGCGTCACGTGCGCCATGATCGACCGTCAACGAGAACATGGAGAGCGAACCATTTGAATGGAATCATGTCGGCGGGCGCGGCGGGAGTCAATGCACAAGCCTGGCGAAACGTGGCGTCTGCATTCGAAAACGTCGCGCCTACTGCGTGGCCGCAGGCTCGGTCGCCGCCTGCGTCATGGGCTGCGCCTCCCGGGTTTTCGCTTCCTCGATCAACGCCGACATCCACTCGCGCACGAGCGCGTCCTTTTCAACGCCGGCCTGTTTCTGCAACGCCGCCAGCGCCTGCGGATCACCAAACTGCGTGGCGAACGCCCCCAGCCGCGCCGCCCACGCGGCGCGGACGATCCGGTCCGGGTCCTCGCTGAGCTTGTCGAGTTTCCCCCGCGCCTCGCGGATCCCGTCCGGCGGAACGGTCATCAGAACATACGCCCGGAGCGCCGGCGAAGCGGAGTCGAGCAGCGAGGCAAGTGCGTGGTCCACCTTGTCGCGCGCCGCCGCGATGGGATCGTCGTCAGGCGCCGGCTGCGAATTGCCCGTCGCTTTCTTCGCGAGCGCCGCCGCCGCGACGCCCAGCATCTGCGCCCGTATCATCTGCTGGCTGCCCGTCGACGCGAGGGCGCTCTCAACCAGCTTGTCGGCATCGGTCGGGAGCCGCATCGGGAAGGGGTTCCGCTGAAACTCGCCCGCCGAGAGCAACTGGCCGCCAAGGCCCGGCGCCGGGTTCGCCGTGGTTCCCTGCGGCGCTGTGATCAGCGCGACGTCGGCATTGACCACCTGCATCGGCCGATTCTGAAGCAGCGTGTCCAACCGGCCCTGGTCGAGACGGATCGTCGTTTCCATCGTCACACGGCGCTCCAGGCGGAAGACGCGGCGAAGGTCTTCGGTACGAACCAGGCCCAGATTCTGCCGTTCCGCGCCCCGAAGATTTGCCAGGATGCCGAACGTCGTTTTGATCAGGCCGTCCGGGCCCACCGGAGCCGCCGTCGGCGCGGTGTTGCTGATGCGGATCGTGAGGAGAATCGGCTCGCCGTAGGCGTATTCCCGCTTGCTCATTGCCGTGGTGATCAGTTCATAATCGCGCGTCTGGCGATGCGCCGTCATCGCCGTCGCCGGAAGCTGCTTGGCCGCCTGCAGAAGCGCTTCCGAACCGCTCGGCGGCGAAAGCCGGATCCCCTGGCCGCCCGCCTTGTACGCCGTTTCCGCCACCTGCAGCGCAAAGATGCCCGTGGGGTGATTGTTCCAGATCGACTGCAGCACCGGGGCGGCTTCGCCGATCTTCTTCTGCGTGACCAGCAGGTGCGCCAGCCCAAGTTTGGCATAGGGATCGTCCCCGGCGTTTTCGAGGGCCTGCCGGGCATCGTCGAGGTTCCCCGCACGCAGAAGCTGCCATCCGTGGAAACGGGCCACCGTCGCATCCTCCGCCGGGACGAGCTGCTGGTATTCCTTCAGCCAGTCCGCCGTTTCGGGCGCGGGTTGCGGAAACACCGACAATTCCGTCCACAGGGCATTGGCGAGCACCGGCACCGACTTCGGATTCGCTTTCACCTCGTTCGCGAGCAGCTTGTGGATCTTGCCCGCCAGCTCATCCGCCGAAGGCTGCGACGCCGCGCCCGGCATGCTCGCCGGCGCCGTGTATTCCGCGCTCAGCAGGTGCATCGCCACCAGCGCGTTCAGCGGCGCGTTCGGCAGCCGCGAGAGCGTTGAGACAATCGGATACGCCTCGGCAAATCGGCTCGCAATGGAAAGATCAATGCCCACCGCCAGGTACACATCCGCCGGCGGCTGCTGGCCGTCGAGCTGCATCTGCTCCAGCGCGGTCATCAGGTAATCGGCCGCCTGCGCGTGCAGGTTCGCGCTTTCGAGAAGTCGCGCCGACTCCACCCACGCCGCCGGCTCCAGCGGATTGATCGTCAAAAGATTCACGAGCGCCTGCAGCCGCTCCACCGGCTCCTTGGCGAGTTGCACCCCTTCGCGCAGCGCCCCGACATTCACGTCGTTCAGTTCCAGCGCCTGTTTGACCAGTCCCTTGGCCCCCTCGATGTCCCCGCGCTCCCGGGCGATCCGTGCGAGCCGCACCGCCACCTCGCTGCGAATCTGCGGATCCAGCGCCGTCTTGCCCAGCGCGGCCTGGTAGACCTTCGCCCGCTCGTCCAGCGCCTGCGACGCCGCCGCAATCAGGTCGATGTACTGCACCTGCGCCACGAGGTCCCCCGGATCGAGCTTGATCAAGCCGCGGAGCGCCTCACGCTCGACATCCGTGTTGCCCGTCGCAGTCGACGCTTCCACCAGGAGCTTCAGCGTGTGGGTGTTTTCCGGATCGACGTCGCGGGCCAGTTGCAGCACGATCTGCGCCTCGCGGGCGCTGAGCTGCGCCGGGATCGCGGTGTCCCCGGAATGCCGGTAGGCGTCGTCCACGAACAGGTGCCCGAGCAGGCGCGCCCCGGGATCCACAGCCGCAACGGCTCGCGCTGGAACGCCTAACGTTCCCAGGCAAGCACAGGAAAGTACGATCCCCGCCAATGTTGCGCGCATGAGGTGCTCCCGACCAGTTCATGGTAATGAACCGGCGCTTATACCCCCCAAGGAAAAGACGGTCAACGGTCCTTCGCGTCGTACATCGTGGCGGGCGGAAGCGACTGCTGTTCCGCCGCACCGGCTGTGCGCCCGGTCTTCAGCGACGCCCGATACAGTTCCGCCGCGCGATCCCGCTCTTCCACGATCTGGAGAATAAAATTCACATCCTCTTCACGCAGCCCCGCCAGCCGCACCTTCGCCTCCATCACCTTCCCATCCCGGATCAGCGTGAAATTCAGCACCGCGCCGCCCCCCGCCCGGTTGATCATCCGCCGGAACGCGTCACGCGGATCCTGTCCCGGAAACTCCGTCTGGAACGGCTCCCCGTTCACCGCGATGAGCCGGTCCGCCGGTTTCAGCACTTCCGCGGCCGGAAAGCCCGGCTGCGTCTTCCACACCACGATGCACGTCTGGTAGTTCGGAGACTTCGGATCGAGCTGCACCATCTCGTACGCCATGCTCACCCCCATCAGCCCGAACTTCCCCTTGAAGTTGGTGTGCTGCTTCATGTACAGGTGCACCGCCACCTTTTCCAGCCGTGCAATCGCTTCCGCGCTGACCGTCTTCGCGAGCGCCGCCTCAATCTCCGTGTGCCGTTCGCCCGGCAGCCGCATCAGCGCATCCGTCGCCGCCTCGCGCGTCGCGTAATCCGGCGAGTCCACTTCCCTGATGAGTTCCGCAATCGGCTTCCCACCCCCTTCCGATGGCTGCGTCCCCGCCACGTCCGCACGCGCAACGCCGGCCCAAAGCAAAACGCCCAACATCCATCTGCCCGCCCGTAACTGCATCATCACCCCAAATAGCAAAACGCGCTCCGGCCAGGCCGTCGCGCCCATCTGCTCACGTCTTGTCCTAAGAATAGCACCCCGCCCTCCCAACGCGAACTATTTCTTCCGCTGCTTGGCCAGTTCCTCCAACTCGGCAAGCGGGCTCAGCCCCGAATCGCCCAGGTCCACTTCCTCCGCCTTGCTGTCGTCGAGCGACAACCCTTCCAGGTTCGCAACGATGTCGATCCCTCCCGAATGGCTCGCGCTGCTTTCCGTCGGAGCCTCAGCCGCCGCCGCCTCCGGCATCAGCGGAGCGGCGGCGATATCCGACCCCCCCGCGGAAGCCCCCGGCGCCGCTTCCGCCGGCGCAGAACCCTTCAGCATCGTCACCACCGGCTCGATGTCCCCCGGCTGCCCGTCAATGACGATCGTGAAAATGACCGGCCCCACCTTCATCTTGTCCCCCGCCTTCGCCTCCGCCTGCAGCACCCGCTTGTCGTTTAAAAACGTCCCGTTGGAACTCCCCAAGTCCTTCACGATCAACCGGTCCCCCTTCTTCGAAAGCTTGCAGTGCCGCCGCGATATCTCCGCCAGCGGGATCTGGAAATCGCAATCGCCGCTTCGCCCGATGACCACGGCGTCACGCTTCATGTCCAGATCGCGACGCGTTCCATCTTCTTTGAATAAAACCAATTGAACATTCATCGGCGGACCTCGTTTCGCGCGTCCAGGAGAGGTAGTGGGCCAGGCGGCTGTTTTAATTTTAGGCGGCCGGCGGCTACGATTTGCAGAAGCGCCGCCGAACTTCATTCCCGAAAGTAACCTTTGGCTGCACAAGGATCAAGGAAATTCACCCCCTCCATACTCGCAGGCTCAACTCAACCTCATGACCGATTCAAACCGCACCCTCTCCTCCCCCGACCCCCGAACGCCCCTCGCCGTTCTCAGCCCCGCCGCCGCCCCAGTCCGGCCCGCCTACGAAGACCTCCCCGCCGCCGCCGCCCCGCACGCTGCCGTCGACGCTCTCTACGTTCACGTCCCCTTCTGCTCCACAAAATGCCACTACTGCGATTTTTATTCCCTCGCCGGCCACCTCGAGCACGCCGACCAGTTCCTCCACGCACTCGCCGAAGAAATCTCCCAATGGACCGAGCGCCTTCCCCGGATCCAACCGGAAACCATCTTCATCGGCGGCGGCACCCCCACCCTGCTCGATCCGCCACGCATCAGCCGCCTCCTCGCCCTCATCACCCAGGCAATCGACCCCTCCCGCCTCCGCGAATTCACGATCGAAGCCAATCCCAACACCTTTGATGCCGACCGCGCCTCCGCCCTCGTCTCCCACGGCGTCAACCGCATCAGCTTCGGCGCCCAATCCTTCAACCCCGCAGAACTCCGCACCCTCCAGCGCGACCACGACCCCGAAAACGTCCCCCGCGCCTTCGACCTCGCCCGCGCCGCCGGCATCGACAACCTCAACCTCGACCTTATCTTCGGCATCCCCGGCCAGACCCTCGACTCCTGGGAATTCTCCCTCGCCCGCGCCCTCGACCTCCGCCCCCGCCACATGTCCTGCTATTCCCTCACCTACGAACCCAACACCGCCATGACCGCCCGCATGAAGCGCGGCGAGTTCGCCCCCATCGACGAAAACCTCGAACTCGCCATGTTCGAGCACGTCTACCACCGCATGCGCGCCGCCGGCTTTGATCGCTACGAAGTTTCCAACTACGCCCTCCCCGGCTTCGAGTGCCGCCACAACATCCATTATTGGAAGGGCGGCAACTGGCTCGCCTGGGGCCCCAGCGCCGCCGGACATCTCAGCGGCTGGCGCTGGAAAAACGTCGGCAGCCTCGCTCATTACCTCGATGCACTCCTCCCCCCCGCCGCTCCCGCCGTCCTGCCGATGACGCAGTTGGAACACCTCTCCCCCATGCACTGGGCCGGCGAAGTCGCCACCTTCTGGCTTCGCCTCAGCGCTGGACTCGACTACGCCGAATTCCGCGCCCGCACCGGCGTTGACGCCCGCCCGGTGCTTGAACGCGCCCTCAAGAAATTCGCCGACATGGGCTTCGTGGAACTCACCCCCCATCGCGCCCTGCTGGTGGAAAAAGCCGTCCCCGTCTCCAACGCCATCCTGCGGGACGTCCTCGCCGCCTTCATCTAACCCCCCGATCAAAAGGCGCCTTCCGAAGGCTCGCGCAATGCCAACGGCTTGCCCAGAATCTCCGCCATGAGAATCGCATTCCGCAACGCCGCCCGATTCCCCCGGATGCTCTGCGCTGTCACCCGCGCCGGCATCGGCGCTGTACGTATGTCCGCAACTCCCTTGGGCATCTCATACCCCGCCGGCGGCTGCTGCTGGGTCGTGATCGGCACGTTCGCCGGCCGCGTGATCGGCTGCTGCGGCGCCGGCCGCTGAATCTGCGGCCCCCGCGCAGGTAGCTGCGGCGCACGCTGCGGAATCGGCGCCTGCCGGCGCGGCGCCGGTGGAATCTGCGGAATCTTCTGCACCGGCCTCTGCACCGGACGCGGCGGTGGCGGCGGCGGACGCAGCACCGGACGAACCCCCGGCGGCGTCACCGGCGGCCGCGGCAGCGGCACCCGCGCCTGCGGTGAGCCCGGCGCCATCCGAGGCTGCTGCACCGGCGGCGGCGGATTCCCGCCCCCCGCCTGCGCCGCCCGCTGACGCTGCTGCTCGCGCGCAAGCTCCTCAATCGATATCTTCCCCGAGAGAATATCCCGGGCAAGCTGTCGAGGATCCCGCGGCACTTCCGGCATGATTCACCTTCCCACGTGAAAACTCACTTCGTCGCCGAGTCGTCCGGCCCGCTCGTCCCCAGCGACTCCCGCATGTTCGTATCCGCCACGATGTTCTTCATGCGATAATAATCCATGATCCCCAGATGCCCCGACCGGAACGCCTCCGCCATCGCCAGCGGAATCTGCGCCTCCGCCTTGATCACCTCCGCCCGGTTCAACTGCGCCAACGCCCGGTTTTCCTGCTCCTGCGCAATCGCCAGCGCACGCCGCTTTTCCGCTTCCGCCTGGAACCGCCGCTTGTCCGATTCCGCCTGGTCCGCCTGCAGCTTCGCCCCGATGTTCTCCCCGACGTCAATATCCGCAATGTCGATCGACAGTATCTCAAACGCCGTCCCCGCATCCAGCCCCTTGTGCAGCACCGTCTTCGAAATCGAGTCCGGGTTCTCCATCACGTGCTTGTACGTGTCCGACGACCCGATCGACGTCACGATGCCTTCGCCGACGCGCGCGATGATCGTCTCCTCCGTCGCCCCGCCGATCAATTGCTGGATGTTCGTCCGCACCGTCACCCGGGCCTTCACCCGCAACTGGATCCCGTCCTTCGCCACCGCATCAATCGTCGCCCGCCCCTGTGTCGCGTTTGGGACGTCGATCACTTTCGGATTCACCGACGTCTGCACTGCATCCAGCACGTCCCGCCCCGCCAGGTCGATCGCCGCCGCCTTTGACCAGTCCAACGGAATCTGCGCCCGGTGCGCCGCGATCATCGCCCGCACCACGTTCGGCACCCGCCCGCCGGCCAGATAGTGCGACTCCAGCATCTCCGTCGTCACTTCATCCAGCCCCGCCTGCACCGCCGTGATCTTCGCCTGCACGATCTGCCGCGAATCCACCTTCCGCAGCTTCATTCCGATCAGCGACCAGAACGTCACCCCCGCACGCGCCATGAACGCCTGCAGCCACAACGTAAAGAACTGCGCGATCACCAGGAACACCACGATCACCACCACCAGCGCAATCAGCAGCGCCACCCACAGCAGGGTGTTTCCCGTCGATGGAGTCTCCGCCAGCGCGGAGAACGGCAGCATGGGTGTGTTCACGTTCTACTCCCGTGTGTTGGTCGAAATGGATGTCCTGAGAATAGACCGCGCGGCCGGGGGCGTCAATTGCCCGTCGGCAACATCGCCTGCTCCTGCTCCCCCGCCGCCTTCCGCGCCTTCTCCGCCTCCTCCAGTTTCATCTCCTCCCGCATGTCATTGAACAACGCCGGATCGTTGTTCTCCACGATCGATGCCCCGTCCGCCGACACGTACACCGAATAAATCCCCCCGTTGCTCACCTTCCGCGCCGCGATGAACCGCCGGTCCGATTCCGTCATCGGCGCCGCCTTCGCCGCCTTCCCCGGTTCCACCACCGGCCACGTCGAGGGATCCGGCGTCACCGACAACCCATGCCGCCCGTCCCGCGGCACCAGGATCAGGTCCCACAGGTAACTCCACAACTGCATCTCAAACTGCGTCGCACGGTCCTCATGCATCTGTGTCGCCCGCGGAACCTTGTACGGCACCAGGAACGACAGCCCGTCCCCCCGCGGCGCGCCGTCCGCATGGATGAAATGTATGTACGTCAGGCTCTTCCCCCGAAGCGGCGCATATTCGTCCGAAAAGTTGTAATCGAAGTTCAGCAGCAAACCCTCCACCGCCACCCGGTCCTGCGGAATCACCACCCGTTGGATCGGCAGCGGCGACTCCTTCCCCTCCGCGTTCAGCGAGAACAGCCGCACCAGCAGCGAACTCTCCATCACCTGCTGGTTCCCGTCCGTCTTCTGCCATTCCACCGCGATCAGACCGTGCGCCTGCTTCCCCGAATACCGCTCCACCACCTCCGAAAACAGCGCCTTCTCGCGCTCCAGGTCCGCCGCCTGGTTCCGCGCACCGTGCACATCCGCCCACAGCACGATCCCGAACGCAATCGCGCTCCCCATCACCAGCAGCACCAGGATGAACCGCACGAACGAGTTCATTTCAACCTTCCCGCCCACAGCCGAGCCATCTCATCCTCCGTCGTCGGCACCAGCAGCGACTGGTCGCTCGTCCGCATCATCAGGATCTTCCCCTGCGAATCCACCCACAACGTCGTGCTGTTCGGCTCCAGCTCGTCCTCGCACCGCACGCAATCCACCGGCTTCCGGTCCATCACAATATGGTCCGGCCCGATCACCGACAGCTTCCGGTACGTCAGCTTCCGTAATCCCGAGTTGTAGCTGACAAATGTCATCTCCGTCGGCTTTGTCAGGTCGATCACCCGCGGCCACAGGTACTCCAGCACCGTCGGCAGCGGCGCCGCCCGCTCAATCGCGATCGCCCCGTCCAGGCCCTGCAGCGGCGGCTGCGACGCGTCCGCCTCGTACGTCACCTGGATGCGGTACTCCTTCTTCGGCACCTCGATCGGCGGCGGAATCTTGCTCGCCGGCGCGTGGCTCCTGATCAGCTCCTCCCGGTGCTTCCTCATCCCCTCCAGCTCTTCATCCGTATACCGCGACAGCCCCGAAAGCTGGATCGTCCCGAACTCCCGCAGCCAGAATGTCTGCGCATCCCGCGGCACGTTCGGCCGGTTCGTCACCGTCTTCGTCGTGTTGTCCCACATCGTATAAAACGGCCGCTGCCCCCCCGCCGCGTCCCCCACGAACGCCCAGAACGATTCGTTCTTCCCGTAAATCGTCGAACCGTCCGCCGGAAACCCCCGTGAATTGATCGCCACCATCACCCCCGGCATGTGGTTCCGGCTTTCCACGCTCTCGTCAAACCGCAGGTACCCCACGTCCGCCCCGCCCACCTTCATCCGGAACAACTGCGGCTGGTTGTTCAGCTTGCTCTTGAGCTCGTCCGCCGTGCGCTGCGCCAGCCACTCCTTCCCCGCCTTGATCGAAAGCTCCAGCTTCTTCGCGATCTCCGTCCGGTCCAGGATCCGGAACGACGTCAGCATCGCGTCAAACGTCGTCGTCGCCGCCGTCCGGTCCTTCAGCGGCGTGAACAGCGTCAGGATCAGCAGATCCGTCTCGCTCACCTTCACCACCAGTTGCTGCCGGAACAGCGGAATTACTTCCCCGTGCGCCCCCTTCTGCGTCCCCCCCACCTCCGCCTGCATGCTCGAGTCGATCCGCCCCGCATCGTGACCCTGGAACTTGAACTCCCGCATGTTGAGCACCTGCACCGCCTGGAAGCTTTTCTGCAGCTCCGGCCCGATGCTGTTCATGTACTCGTCAAATGTCATCACCTGCGCCCGGTCGCTCGGGCCCTTCACCCCGCCCCGCGTTTCGTCCGCATGCCGGATGAGGCTCGCCTTCTGCACGCTCCCGCCCCACTGCTTCGCATCGTTCACAAAACTGACCAGTTCCAGCCCCGCACGCGTGATGATCCGCGAGCCCACCGGCGGCGCAATCTCAAACCCCGCCAGCTCGTTCTTGTAGATCGGCCCCAGGTACTGCCCCACATCATCCGTGCTGCTCGCCGAGAACCCCTCCGGCCCCAGCGCCGGCGGACTCGACTGCCCTGCCGCGCTCGCGCCCATCAGGCCCGCCGCCGCCACAAACAACGCCCCGGCAATCCACTTCTTCCTGTCTCCCGCCCGCCCGAATCCGGTTTTCATCATGACCCTCGTCCTTGCCACCAGGCGCTTACTTCCGAAGCTCCACGCCCGTCGAACAAATCGTATCAAAAGTCGTCTTATCGGCATCGGTATACGGGAGGGGGCCACTGTAGGAAATCGCCACCACCTGCTTCCCAAACACCGCCAACCGCAAAATCGTGAATTGGTCCTGCTCGTCCTTCCCCACCACCTGCACCCCCGGATGCCCCAGCAACTCCCCGCTTTCCACCGTCAGCGGCGCGCCCACCCCCAGCGCCTCGAAAAACGTCGCCGCACCCGCCCGCTGCTCCCGCGGCGAAAGCACCTTCGGCGATTCCCACGCAAACACCTCCACCAGCCGCTCCCCCTTCCCCACCCTCCCCGTCCGCGCCGCAATTTCGTACGGCAACGTCACCGGCTCCGACGTCCTGAAACCGAATTTCTCCAGCACCGGCACCACTTCAAAGCCCCCCGGATGCGTCTTCACCAGGTATCCCGCAAACCCCATCGACCCCGCAAAAACGACCGCCAGCACCCCCAGCATCGTCAGCCGCCTCCCCCGCGATAGTGGCTGCGTGTCCAGCGCCATCAACACCCTCAGAAAAAATCAAAAATCAGGAACCAGGAAAAACAGAATACCAAATCGCCCCCCTCCCTTCTTACTTCTTGATTCTTGATTCTTGATTCTCAATTCCCTATTCGTCATACGCTTCCGGAATCACCTTCCGCGTCTCATCCCGCAGATACGAAAGGATCTGCTGCGAATGCTCGAAGCTCATCACCCGCCGCGCCACCCGCTGCGCATCGCTCACGTTGATCGAGCGGATCACCTTCTTCACTTCCGGTATCGAGTGCGGCGTGATTGACAGCGTGCGCAGCCCCATCCCCACCAGCAATATCACAAATTCGATGTCCGCCCCAAGCTCGCCGCACAGGCTCACCAGGATGTTCGCCCGGTTCCCCACGCGGATCACATTCCGTATCAACGCCAGCACCGCCGGATGCGCGCCCGTATAAAGTCCCGCCACCTTCTGGTTCCCCCGGTCCACCGCCAGCGTGTACTGGATCAGGTCGTTCGTCCCAATCGAAAAGAAATTGCATTCCTTGGCATACGTGTTCGCCATCAACGCTGCCGACGGCACCTCCACCATCATCCCCACCGGTATGTGCGGATTGTATGGAATGTCCGCCTCATCCAGCTCCTCCATCACATCCTTCAGCACCATCTTCGCCTGCCGCAATTCCATCGGCGTGGTGATCATCGGAAACATCACCCGCACATCCCCCAGCACGCTCGCCCGCAGAATCGCCCGCAACTGCACCTTGAACATATCCAGGTTGGCCAGGCACAGACGAATCGACCGGCACCCGAGGAACGGATTGTCCTCCTCATCCCGCTCCTGCCACGGTGTGTATTTGTCCGCCCCAAGGTCCAATGTGCGTATCACGATCGGACGCCCCCCCAGCTTCCGAATCGCCTCCGCATACGACCCGTAATGATCATCCTCCGTCGGTTCCTTCTCCGACGCCAGGTACAAAAATTCCGTCCGGTAAAGCCCGATCCCCACCGCCCCCTTCTGCAGCGCGTTCTCCACCTCATGCGGAAACTCGATGTTCCCCATCAGCGCAATCTCCACCCCCTCCTTCGTCTTCGCCGGCAGATCGCGCAACTGCCACAACTGCTTCTCAAACTGAACCAGCTTCGCTTCCTGCCGCCGGTTCTCTTCGATCGTCATCGGGTCCGGATTGATGATCACCACCCCCGAATGCCCGTTGACGATCAGCGTGTCCCCGCTCGTCACCTCCTGCGTGATGTTCTCCAACCCCACGATCGCCGGAATCCCCATCGAATTCGCAATGATCGCCGTGTGGCTCGTCTTCCCCCCCGCATCAATGCAGATCGCCCGGATCTTCGTCCGGTCCAGCGACGCCGTCTGCGAAGGCGTCAAATCATGCGCCACCAGCGCCACCGGCTCCGTGATATCCCCCAGCCGCACCCGCTCCCGCCCCTGCAGCTTATTGATCAGGCGCCGCTCAATGTCATAAATATCCTTCACCCGCTCCCGGAAGTACGCATCCTTCTGCTTCAAAAACTGCTTCGAGTATTCCCGCAGCGAACTCGAAACCGCATACTCCGCCGTGAACCGGTGCTTCTCCACCCCCTGGTAAAACGTGTCGAGCAGCGTCGGATCGTCCAGTAGCCCCAGGTGAAAGTTGAAAATCGCCCCCGTCTCCTGCCCGAAATCCCGCGTCGTCTGGTCCCGCAATAGCCGGATATCCCCCCGCGACGCCGACAGCGCATCCGAAAGCCGCTGCCGTTCCGTTTCAATCTGGGATGCCGGTATCGCCCGCCGCCCAATGCGCAGGTCGTCGTCCAACAACAAAAGCGCCTGGCATACCACCACGCCAGACGAGACGCCGATGCCTTTCTTGAGTTCCATGAACGAAGTTACTTTCCGCTGCGAGGCCCGCCGAGCGTCGTTCCACAAAGCCATCCCATCCCAACGGATACAGAGGGTGGACCGAACCGGTCAGGGGGCGCCGGAGCTGCTCGTGAAAGCAATGATCGGGCCTTCCCGTGGGTACCCGTAGGATAGTCGAGACCTCCCCCACCGTAAAGCCGTAGCTTGCCTGCCTTCACATCTCATATACAAAATAGTGCATGCTCGCCCCGCCCAAACCCCTCCCCCTCCCCTCCGCAAAAAAGACCATCGCCTTCACTGGCTCCTCCGCCGAACCAGCGAAAGCGACGGCACTCTCTATATCCACTCGGGCCACACCGCGCCCAAGGTTAATCCCGCGCGCTTCCCCCGCAACCCAACCCCCCCGCCGATATCCCCAGCAATGCCCCCAACCCCAACGCCACCCCCATGCACACCCATGGATATTTCCGGACCTTCCCCGCCGCCCGCTCCATCATCGTCCGGCACGCCTCCACCACCTCTTCCGGCCCATGCTCCGTCAGCCCCTCAAAATACTGCTCCCCCCACGGCTCCTCGTGCATCTCTTCCATGACTCCTGCCGGACTGTTCGCAACCATGGGCGACTCCTTGACCACTCCCCCAACACAGAAGCGAACCGCGTGCCGCAACTTGCCGCTCCCTACCCCATTTCCACTCCTCTCATTTCTCGTTATCCTTACCCCCTCAAATTCCCCCCTCAGGAGACCCCTTTCATGCCCACCTCCCCCTCCTCCACCGGCGTCGCCGTCATCGGCTGTGGCATCATCGGCTCCGCCGTCTCCGACGCACTCCTCAAAGAAACCAGGCTCCTCCGCGAACGCTCCGGCGTCTCCCTCCAACTCCGCCACATCGTCGAACGCGACATCGAACGCGCCAAAAAGGCCGGCTTCCCCGCCAAACTCCTCACCCCCGACTTCAATACGGTCCTCAAAGACCCCCAAACCTCCATCGTCGTCGAACTCATCGGCGGCCTCGAACCCGCCCGCACCTTCGTCCTCAAAGCCCTCAAGGCCGGCAAACACGTCGTCACAGCAAATAAGTATTTGCTCGCCGTCCACGGCCACGAAATCCTCAACGCCGCCAAACGCGCCAAACGCTGCATCCAGTTCGAAGCCTCCTGCGGCGGCGCCATCCCCATCATCGCCGCACTCACCCAATCCCTCCTCGCCAACGACATCTCCAAAGTCGTCGGCATCGTCAACGGCACCTGCAACTACATCCTCACCCAGATGACCCAGTCCGGCCAATCCTACGCCGACGCCCTCGCCGGCGCCCAGGCCGCCGGCTTCGCCGAACGCGACCCCACCTTCGACGTCAACGGCACCGATTCCGCCCACAAACTCGCCATCCTCTCCTCCCTCGCCTTCGGTGCCGAAATCCCCTTCGACAAAATCGAAAAGACCGGCATCGACACCCTCTCCGACATCGACCTCAAATTCGCCAAAGAATTCGGCTACGTCTGCAAACTTCTCGCCATCGGTGAGAAAACGGACGCCGGCTTGTCGCTCCGCGTCCACCCCACCTTCGTCTCCACCGACCAGCTCCTCGCCAACGTCCACGGCTCCTTCAACGCCATCTCCGTCACAGGCCACGCCGCCGGACAAACCCTCTACTACGGCCGCGGCGCCGGCGGCAAACCCACCTCCTCCGCCGTCATCTCCGACATCCTCGACATCGCCCTCGGCACCGCCCCCCTCCTCTTCCAAAAACTCCCCCTGCTGACAAAGAAGCGTCAGCTTCCGTTCATCCCCACCAGCCAGATCATCTCCCGCAACTACCTCCGCGTCACCGCCCTCGACGTCCCCGGCGTCATGGCCCAGATCACCAACATCCTCTCCAAACACAAAATCTCCCTCGCCGGCCTCAATCAACACGAATCCAAGGCCGGCCAACCCGTCCCCATCATCATCACCACCCACGAAGCCAAAGACGGCGACATCCTCAAAGCCATCGACGAAATCGACCAGCTCCAACAAATCACCGCCAACACCATCCGCATCCGCGTCCTCGCATAATCGAAAGGTGCTAACGTGGCGCAACCGGACGATTTTTGGACGAACACGCCGTTCTGGTGCTACGTCGCCCTCGGCGTCCCCGTCGCCTGGCTGCACTTGAAGCGAGAAGGCGCATCAGAGAAAGATGTCCACCGCCCCAAGACATTCCGCTGGATCATCATCCTCCTCGCCACGATCTGGCCCGTCCTCCTCCTCGCCTTCCTCGCATCCTGGATCGGCAACAAACTCGACGGCCCGCCCCGTAAAAAATAACAAACCCATTCTCCCTCTTCGTGTTCCTTCGTGTCTTCGTCTCTTCGTGTTTACGTCCCCCCCCCGTCGTCGTTAATCTGTGAAAATCTGTGTAATCTGTGGACAAAAAATCCCCCGTGACTCCCAAGGACACAAAATGAAATACGCCCTCATCATCCCCGACGGCGCCGCCGACACCCCCATCCCCGACCTCGGCAACAAGACCCCTCTCCAGGTCGCCAAAAAACCCAACATCGACTGGGTCTCCCAAACCGGCAAGCTCGGCACCGTCCGCACCACCCCACCCAACTTCTCCGCCGGCTCCGACGTCTGCACCCTCTGCCTCCTCGGCTACGACCCCGCCAAGTACCACCCCGGCCGCGCCCCACTCGAAGCCGCCGCCATGGGCCTCCAGCTCGACCCCGAACTCGACTGGGTCTTCCGCTGCAACCTCGTGACGATTGTGGACGGCGTGATGATGGACCACTCCGCCGGCCACATCGGCGACAAGGAAGCCCGCATCCTCCTCGACGAAGTCCGCAAAACCCTGGCCCCCGACCCCGGCACCACACCCCTTACCTTCTTCCCCGGCGTCTCCTACCGCAACCTGATGACCTACAGAGGCGGCGACTTTACCGGCCTCAAATGCACCCCACCCCACGACATCCCCGAACAACCCATCAAAGGCCACATGCCCAAAGGCAAGGGAAGCGAAATCCTCACCCAGTTGATCCAGCAATCCCACGAAGTCCTCAAAAACCACGAAATCAACCTCACCCGCCGCGACCTCGGCGAAAACGAAGCCACCCACATCTGGCTCTGGGGACAGGGGCGTGCGGCCAATGTTCCGTCGTTCCAGTCGCGCTTCAAGAAATCGGGCGCCATGATCACCGCCGTCGACCTCCTCCGCGGCATCGCCAACCTCCTCGGCTGGAAAAACCTCGACTCCCCCGGCATCACCTCCTACCACGACACCGACTACGCCGCCCAGGGCCAAACCACCATCGACGCCCTCGACCACTACGACATCGTCTGCTGCCACGTCGAAGCCCCCGACGAAGCCTCCCACGCCGCCAACGTCCAGGAAAAAATCGACTCGATCGAAGCCATCGACCAACACGTCGTCGGCCCCGTCCTCGAAAAACTGAAAACCTACCCCGAATGGCGCATGCTCATCATGCCCGACCACGCCACGCAGTGCATGACCCGCAAGCACTACGACGAACCGGTGCCGTTCGCGATTGCCGGGAGCAATATTCCGTCCAAGCAGAACCTGCAACTTCCGTATACCGAGGCGGCGGCGAAGCAGAGCGACCTGCATATTCAGCAGGGGTATGAGTTGATGGAGTATTTTCTGTACGGGAACAAGTGAGGCACGGGAGGGGCTGGCGGGGGTGTTTTGGGAAAACTTTCGCGGTTTTGTGCCGAAGGGACTCATGGTTTGGGAAAGGAAGTGGGGGAATCCTCGGAAGGGACTCATGGGGAGGTGCAAAACATGCGGTTTTCCTCGGAAGGGACTCATGGTGGCGCCACCCCCCTGGGAGCGTTCGAGGGGTGCCCAGGGAATGTAATCCCTGGGCTTGGGCGCGGACCCCGGTTTTTGATAGCGCCAGTCGAAGGTGATCAAGTTCGGGGTTTTGGAAACCGCGTTTTTGATAGCGCCAGCCGAAGGTGATCAAGTTCGGGGGGAGAGGCGCGCGTGGGGTGAGGGGTGGGTTTTGATTATGTGGCGCAGCCGGGTGCGCCTTTGGGGTTTTTGAGGTGAAAATGGGGGTTAATTTGGGTAGAGGCGCAGCGGGGTGCGCCTTTGGGGTGGGGTTGCCTGCAACCGGTTGCAGGTTGGGGTGGGGAGGGGCTGCATCGGGGTGTAGGGTGGGTCGATGGGTGGGACGTGCGATGAGGGGGGCGGTGAACTTGCAATCGGCGCGGCGTGTGGTGGGATATCGTGACATGGGGGCCCCTCCTCCCCGCTACTCTCGAGGTACCAAATTTTACCTTAACAATATCGAAGGTGCAACAAAAAAACTATGCGTAAAAGCACCATCCACTAGGGCCCCTCGACTCCATAACAACCTCTTCGAAATCTCAGACCCGGCAGAAAATGCCGGACGCCGCGCCTCGAACTCACTCGAGACCCCCATCTAGTCTGCAATCTATTCCGCCAATCCAACGGCCCTTCCCGTGCAAGTTTCAGATTTTCCGTGTGCCGGAAAACCGTAATACAACAGGAGTAACATTGGTATAGAATTTTGGGCGCTCGCCCTCGAACTCTACCCGCAACGAGTTCCCCTTCAGCTCAAAATCCAGTTGGTTGATGTGACGAACAATTCCCATGGAATGAAGTTGCAAGACGCTGCTTAATTTAGCAACCTGTAAAAACATGGAAGGGTGGCCGGAGTAGATATTCTTCAGAGACGGAATAGACAAATCCGCTCGGAGCACCGTGGACCGCCGAACAAATGCGTTTTCCAGTCCACCCAAATCGGGCATTGCTTCTCCGAGAAGGATTGTCCGCGCGCGATGCTCCGCCATCTGGTCGGCAGTGATACCGTTAAAGTTGACCTCATGAGACTGCCAGTCGCTCGGGCGCTCCTGTACCTCGACAATCCATTCTTCCCCATCAGCACCGTGATACGAGCTGATTTTCTCGACCTGCCCGGTCACCGCGATTCGCCCCCATGCGACAGCGAGTTGGGATCTCCGGCCATCTCTTACGTCTTCAAGAAATGCTGTCGCTTTTGCATTACCCGGCCGGAGGTTAAGAACGACACGATCCTGCCTGGTGATTCGAGAATAGTTCACCAGTACCCATCTACCAGAGGAATCCACCAGCATCACGATCGATGCGTCTAAGGCTCCCGTTTTACCGGTAGTCGCTAGGCCGGGTGAACCTTCGCGTGCCAGCGCGGGCACCGATTCGCCGTCGGGAGGGAAAACCGTGCGGCGGCTTTTCGGGGGTACTGGGACAATGTCTCCAAGCCGCGGCTTGGGAATCGCGGGCTGATCCGTGATTTGGCGATAGAGCGATTTATATCCTTCCTCGGTTGCGACGTTGTAGTGTGTTGGGCCTTTTAGAATTTCCGGTATAAACGCTTTATCCCCGGCGCTAAATACTACGGGTATGAATTTCTGCGTCCCATTCTCGCTCTCATATAGCGATTGAGTAATAATGGCCCCCTCCCACTTCGCCCCTTTACCTATGCCCGAAGTTTCGTCCCCTTCGAATCGCCGTCGGTACGTTTCCGTGCACACGATTATGACAAAATTCGCCGACTTTAGCTCACGAGCCATCCAAGCGGGCCAGCCTCCAACCGGCGAAATCTCATACTGATCGAGCGAGCAATCAACACCCTCCGCCCTGAGTCGGTCCGCAAGCTCAAGCACGCGGTCCTCGTGGAACCTCGAATCATGGCTGTAACTTATCAATGCCTTCGGGTTCATGCGCACGCCCGCAGTTCCGATGCCGCAATGGTCCGAAGCTTATGCAGGAATGCAATAACGCCCTCGGCATCAAATCCGTGATCGCTCAGGCCAAACCTTTTCCACCAATCGATGACCTGAACTTCCATCGAGCTCAAGCTACGGCAAATACCGCCACCAACGGCGCAACTCGGAGTAGCAAGATTGATGCTGATACGGGGTGTCTCAATGCTGACGAGGACGCAAACATTGTGACCGTTCGCCCGTCCGCGGCCGATCTCGTCCCGGATCCATCCTTCAGTGACCTGAGCGAGATCTTTCCGCATCCCTCCAATGGATACTTCGACACCCATAGCCATCCCTTTCAGTTCGTCGGCTTGCACAATTGCAACCCGGTGCAGCGGTCGAATGCAAGAACGATGCCGTTGTGCTAGGCTAGCGCCAGTAACCGCCGCAAACTCTGTTAGCGTAATGGTTTGTACCTATAATTCTCCCCACCCCCCACAGACTGGGGCGGTGCCGCGCCGCTGCCACAATATGTTGTGGCAGTCGCGCAATTCGCCATTTTGGCAGGTACGCAAAAGTATAAAGGCAATTATCGTCGGTGTCAAGCCGTTAATCCGAATCTACGGATTAAAACCATGACAATAGGCAACTACGCGATCACCATGTCGCGACAGCTACCACGCCTCGATGCCACCGAATTTCCTTTGGCCGCTTCGCCCCCACTGGCCAGATCACCGCCACCACGTCGATTCGCGCTCGCAGGCGGTCGGTGTCGCGGGCTTTTTGTTTTCGCATCAGGCGGCGCACGGTGGAGGTCAGCGTTTTGCGTTTCCAATAGCGGATGGATTGTTCGGGGGTCATGTAGGCGTCGGAGCGGCGGGTGCGGACTTCGATGAAGACGAGGTCGTTGGCGTCGAGGGCGATGATGTCGATTTCGCCTTTGCCGTGGACGCGGTTTCGGGCGATGAGTTTGAGGCCTTTTTTTCGGAGGAAGCGGGCGGCGGCGCGTTCGCCGCGGTCGCCGAGGGGCATCTGCAGGACCCCCACCGACCTGGCGACCCGCACCCACCATGGCACCTTTTTGCGTCCCGGTGCTGTCTTCATGGGGGAGAGCTTACCGGCGGGTGCATCTCTTCAAAAGAAAAAACCGGTGGAACCACGGAGAGCACGGAGGGCACGGAGATGACACGGGATGGGCGGGGAGGGGATGCAATGTGTTGTGTGGGGGTTCGCGACGACGCAAGAGATCGGAAGAGATTCTGGAAGCGTAAGAGTGTAGAGGATGTGGAGTTGATGTCGCTCCACTCACAGTCAATTAAAATACGGGTTGCCTGGGGCGCCGAGGGTGAGGGT
>JBQCGD010000141.1:0-46261 GCA_051955985.1 Phycisphaerae bacterium
CATCGCTGCTGCGGCTGGTCTCCGCGGTCCTCGTGGAAATCGACGAAGAATGGACCACTGGAAAAGTTTACTTGAACCTGGAAAACCCCTGACCCGCCTACGACAAACGATCGCTTTTACAGAAAGAAGGTTGCTTTATCATCCGTGGTATTAGTAGTATTAGTGGTATTAGTGGTATTAGTGGTATTAGGGAAGGGGGGGTGGCCGCGGGAGAGGCGGGCGGCGATGTCGAGGGCGAGGAGGGATTTTCCGATGCCGGGGTCGCCGATGAGGAGGGAGAGGGCGCCGGAGGGGAGGAAATCATTTTCGATTTTGGCGTTTCGATTTTCGATTTGGGGGGTCATGGACATGGTTAGGTCCTCCTTTATGAACGGGCAGCGGCGCCCACTTTGTGCGCACAAGGTGAACGTGGTGTGATGTAAGTTGTTGTGGGTGTTTGTTTTGCGACTATTGGAAAATTCTTTTGGCGGGGGACAATTGGATTTTTTGTGCGCGCACGGATAGGGGGGCGGGTGGGGGCCCATTGGGTTGAGGGTCAGCGGCCTTGGTTTTTTGCGGCGGGGTCTGGTCAGGTGGTGCGGCGGCGGGTGAGGAGGGGGAGGGCGGCGAGAGCGAGGAGGGAGAGGGAGGCGGGTTCGGGGACGGGGAGGTCGTCGTCGGTGGGCTCGGTGCCTTCGGTGCCGGTTCCGGTGCGGAGGTTGGCGATGAAGGCGGCGCTGTCGAGGATCTGGTCGTTGACATCGCCGACTTCGAACCAGAGGGTGTGGTCGCCTTCGGAGAGTTCTTTGGTGGTGGTGGTGAGGTGGTGGATGACGCCGTGGGGGGAGGAGAAGGCGGTGTCCTGGTCGGTGGTGGTGACGAGTCCGGCGAAGGATTTACCGACCTGGACGGGGTTGCCGTTGGCGTCGAAGGTGATTTCGTCGGTGGGGGCTTGGCCGTCGAGGAAGACGAGGAAGGCGTCGGTGAAGCTGCTGGTGTAGAAGGGGTATTCGACGGAGCCGAAGATGAAGTCGAACTGGATTTGGGAGGCGGCGGCGAGTGAGAAATCGACGCGGAGGACGGCGACGTCGTGGGAGGCGTTGAAGTTTTCGATGCGTGTGGTGCCGTGGGAGATGCTGGAGCCGTAGGCGTCGAATTCGGGGGTTCCGCCGCCGCCGGAGGGATCCATGGCGCTGTTGACCTGCGGGGGCGGGCTGACGACGTTGGGGTCAGAGCCGGAGTTGGGGTCGGCGTAGCCTGGGGGCTGGTCGAAGGGGGCGAGGTTGGCGACGCTGCCGCTGGAGAGGACGACGCCGTCGGAGATGGCGACAGGGAGGGTGGAGAAGTTGGTATAGGTGCCGATCTGACCAGGGGCACCGTTGGGGGTGGAGATGGCGTTGATGGTGAGTCCCGAGGGGTTGAGGGCGGCTTTGAGGGTGTCGGGGTCGGTGGTGATGGTGGTGGAGATGGCGGCGTGGGTGGCGGCGGTGAGTGCAAAGGTGAGGAGTGTTGCGGGGATGGCGTTGCGCAGGGTGTGTGGGGCGTTCATGATTTTCTTCCCTCCGGGTTTTTGAGAGCCGTGAATTAGCCACGAAAGACGCGAAAGACACGAAAAGGATTTGTTCTGGAACAGCTTTGCGACGCGTGCATGGCCCATCGTGACGAGCGAGGGGTGATTGAGATTGTCGTGTGGCCGGGAGGTGGAGTGGATCGGCGTGTGCCCTAATTCGGTGTAGGGAAAGGTTCGTGACTTGGTGGGGAGGGGAACGGGGACGGAGGGGCGCTGGCGTGCGGATCAGGGTGGAGCGGGGGCGGGCGGATATTGCGCGTTGAGGGGGTGAGGGTTGCGCGTTTTCCTGGGGGAGGCGGGGGGTGGACGATTTGGGGTTAATCGGCATAAGGGATTGTAGGTCATTGAGTTATGGTTGTTGTGTTTATAGCTGGGCGGGGGTGGCATCGGGGTTGCTTTGGGTGGAGGAGACGCATGTTGTTGGAGTTGTGCATGGTGGCTTCCGGGAAGAGCGAGATGGGGTTTGATCTGGAATTGATTGCCCAGCGGGTGATGAAGCTGGCGGAGATTGCGACGCTGGAGCACGTGGAGTCGCTGGTGGGGAGCCAAGCGGGGAAGTTGATGGAGATGGCGGAAGAGGCAGGAATGGCTTCCCTTGAATACGGGATTGACGGAATGCGGGGGTAGGTCGAGAGAGGAGATGGGCTTTTGTGCGACGGACGCACGTGGGCCCACGCCGTCGGAGACGGCGGGTTTGTGTGGGGGGCTTGCAGGAGGCGATGGACATGTTGAGCGGGCTTTATCTCTCAGCGGCCGGGTTGCAGGCGCAGGAAGTGCGCCAGGCGGTGATTGCGAACAACCTGGCGAACGCGCAGACGACAGGATTCAAGCGGGACCTGGCGTTGATGCAGTCGCGGCTGCAGGCGCCGGAAGAAGATGTGCGGATGATGAAGTACCTGGTGCCGAGCCTGCGGAACCAGGGGGGCGGGGTGAATGCGGTGGGGTGCGGGGTGGATCTGCGGCAGGCGCCGTTGATGGAGACGCGGAACCAGACGGACGTGGCGCTGGAGGGGCGGGGGTTTTTGACGGTGAAGGGGGATAAGGAGGGGGAGAAGAACCTGACGCGCGACGGGCGGATGTTGATCAATACGGATGGGATGCTGGTGACGGCGACGGGGGGGCGGCCGGTGTTGTCGGCGGACGGTCAGCCGATCGTGCTGAATCCGCAGTTGCCGGTGACGATTTCGAGCGATGGGACGATTTCGCAGGGGGAGGACGGATCGGGGGTGAAGCTGGGGCTGGCGGATGTGAAGGACCAGAAGGGCCTGGTGAAGGTGGGGGAGAACCTGATGAAGGTATCGAAGCCGGAAGAGTTGACGGAAGTTCCTGCGGAGACGCAGGTGAGGCAGTTTCACGTGGAAGAGAGCGGGGTGGATCCGGTGGTGGAGATGGTGAACATGATGGAGGGGCAGCGGGCGTTTGAGGCGAACGCGAAGATGATTTCGTACCAGGATACGACGCTGCAGGAGTTGAACACGGTGGGGAAGGTGGCGTAGCGGAAAGAGGGTCTGGGGACTGGGGTTTAGGGTCTGAGACGATGTCGGTTTTGTAGAAGACGGGAACGAACATGGCGATTATGGCACTTCATTCGGCGGCTTCGGGGCTTTCGGCGCTTTCGACGCAGTTGGATGTGATTTCGAACAACCTGGCGAACGCGAACAACAACGGGTTCAAGGCGAGCCGGGTGAATTTTGAGGATCTGCTGTACCAGTACCAGCAGGTGCCGGGGACGAAGGATGCGATCGGGGATACGCGGCCCACGGGGGTGGCGGTGGGTTTGGGAACGCGGGTGGCGGGGACGCAACTGGATCTGGCGCAGGGCGCTCCGGTGAACACGGGGCGGCAACTGGATGTGTGCATTGAGGGGGATGGGATGTTCCAGGTGAAGGTGCTGCCTTCGCAGGGGAACGGGCTGGCGTATACGCGGACGGGGAGCTTCTTTGTGAACGACCAGGGGAACCTGGTGCTGAACAGCCAGGACGGGTACATGCTGGATCCGCAGATCAAGATTCCGGCGAACACGACGGACATTTCGATTTCGAGCGACGGGCGGGTGATGGCGACGGTGGCGGGCTCGAACGCGCAGCAGCAGGTGGGGCAGATGCAGTTGGCGCACTTTACGAATCCGCAGGGGCTGCTGCAGATCGGCGGGAACTTGTATCAGCAGACGGATGCGAGCGGTCCGGCGACGCTGGTGAATCCGGGGGAGCCGGGCGCGGGGACGCTGTTGCAGGGGGCGATCGAGTCGAGCAACGTGGATCCGGTGACGCAGTTGGTGGACATGATCAAGACGCAGCGGACGTTCGAGTTGAACAGCCAGAGCATCCAGGCGGCGGATCAGATGCTGCAGACGGTGACGAATCTGAGGCATTGATGGTGAGGGTCTGGGGACTGGGGTCTAGGGTCTGAGGTTTGAGAGGTTGTCATGAAGTTGGGCCGGCAAGTTGGGATTGCAGTTGTGATGATGGTGCTGGGGGCATCGTGCGCATTTGGGGAAGTGATTCACCTGGAGAGTCGGGCGGTGGTGAATCGGGGGGAGGATGTGCGGTTGGGGAATATTGCGACGATTACGGGGGCGGACGAGGCGACGGCGGCGCGGCTGGCGGACATCGTGGTGATGTCGGATGTGGAATCGGACAAGAAGGTGTCGGCGGATTCGGTGCTGATGGCGATTTCGGCGCAGCTGGGCGCGGGGCGGGTGGCGCAGCAACTGGAGGTGTCGGGGGCGGCGACGGTGGAGGTGGTGGTGGGGGAGGGGGCGGGGAATTCAGCGTTCAGAATTCAGAATTCAGAAGGGCGCGCGGGGGGGAAAGGGGTGGTGGCGGGGGGTTCGGAGCAGCAGCAGGGGGCGATGCCGGTGGTGCTGGCGAGCGCAGGGTCTTCGGCGGAAGGGGCGGATGCGCAGGTGGAGGGGGTTGAAACGGTGACGGGGGAGACGCTGGGGGAGTTGATAGTGGATGAAGTGGGGGAGGCGCTGGGGGTTTCGAAGGAGGGGTACCGGGTGCGGTTTGATTCGGTGAATCCGCTGTTGAACGAGGCGGCGCCGGCGGGGGCGCGGTGGGAAGTGCGGGCATTGACGCAATCGACGCTGGGGACGTTGCCGTTCTCGGCGGAGCTGATGCAGGGGCCGCGGGTGTTGAAGCGGACGATGGTGCAGGCGATTGCGGAGAAGAAGACGACGGTGTTGTGTGCGACGTCGCAGATTCATGTGAAGGGGGTGGTGACGAAGGACCAGTTCCGGACGCAGGAGGTGTGGCTGGACCGGAACATGCCGACGCTGTTTTCGAATGCGGCGGACGTGGTGGGGCTGGAGGCGCAGCGGGAGCTGATGGCGGGGTCGATGCTGGATCAGCGGGATTTCAAGCCGGTGATGATGGCGAACACGGGGGACGTGATCACGGTGGTGTTTGTGGCGGGGGCGTTGAAGGTGCAGATGACGGGGCGTGCGCAGGCGAGCGGGAAGCTGCACGACATGATCGGGGTGAGGAACGAGGCGACGGGGCAGGAATACCAGGCGACGCTGATCGGGAAGTCGCTGGCGGTGATCGGGCCGACGCCGGATGAAGCGACGGAAAAGAAACTTCGGGAGACGCGATGAGCACGAGAAGTCAGAAATCAGAAGCCGGGAGTCGGAAGGTGCTGGTTCGGGCGCTTGCCGGCGTTTTGTTGATCGGCGGGATGGGGGTTGCGGTGTTTGGGCAGGGCAATGCGTCGGGGCAGGTGAGTGCGCCGGCGACGGCGACGACGGAGGACACGAATCCGCGGTTGCCGGACGGGGGCCAGAACGTGCGGCCGCACAAGGACAACGGTCCGGCGATTGCGTCGGCGCCGACGAACGAGATCCGGGGCTCGCTGTTTGAGGCGGCGGCGTCTTCGCCGGTGCCGGTGAATGCGGAGGGGGAGCCGATGGAATCGGCGCCGGTGAGCTTTATGGCGGTGGCGCCGCCGCATGCGAAGAAGTTCCGGAAGAACGACCTGGTGACGATCATCGTGCAGGAAGATTCTGCGTATTCGAGCAATGCGCAGACGCAGAGCCAGAAGCAGCAGGATTTTGACCTAGCGCTTCAGAACTGGTTCCAGTTGCACACGAGTGCGAACGGGGTGCCGAAGACGATGGGGGTGGGGAGTTCGGGGACGCTGCCGGAGGCGAAGTTCAAGTATGACAACAACCGGCAGAACCAGGCGACGAACGACCGGACGGATAGTTTGTCGTTGCGGATCGCGGCGACGGTGGTGGACGTGAAGCCGAACGGGACGATGGTGCTGGAGGCGGGGAAGGACATCACGGTGGACCGGGAAGTGCAGCACTTTCACATGAGCGGGTTGTGCCGGGCGGAGGATGTGACGCCGGACAACACGCTGCTGTCGTCGCAACTGGCGAACCTGACGGTGAGCAAGAAGACGTCGGGCGAAGTGCGTGACGGGACGAAGAGCGGGTGGTTGAACACGATCATCGACAAGGTGAATCCGTTCTGATTCGGTTTCCCCCCCCCCCGCGACGACGACGTAAACACGAAGGCACGAAGAGACGAAGTACCACGAAGACGACGAGATTCAAATGATGAAGTGGATAAAGAATGTTCTGGTGTGCGGGGTGGCTTGTGTGGTGGGGGTGGCGGGGTTTGTTTCGACGGCTTCCGCCGTTCGCATTCGGGATGTGGCGCGGCTGGGGACGGATGCGCCGAACGAGCTGGAGGGGATGGGGCTGGTGTTCGGGTTGAAAGGGACGGGGGATGGCGGGGATTACCTTCCGGCGATGCAGCCGCTGCTTGAGGTGATGAAGCATTTTGATGATCCGGGGATGTCGGTGCGGGATGTGAAGAATGCGAACAACGTGGCGATCGTGTCGGTGACGATGCGGGTTCCGGCGCAGGGTGCGCGTTCAGGGGAGCGGCTGGATGTGCAGGTGATGTCGATCGGCGGGGCGAAGAGCTTGAAGGGGGGGCGTTTGTTTATCCTGCCGATGATCGCACCGCAGACGAACGCGAAGCTGATTTACGGGTGGGCGAGCGGTGACGTGGTGCTGGACGATGACTCGGTGCCGACGCGCGGGGTGATTCGCGGCGGCGGGGTGCTGATCAAGGACGTGTTGCCGAAGTCGATCACGCGGGACTTCACGCTGGTGCTGCGTCCGAACACGGCGAACATGGAGACGGCGGCGGCGATTGCGGACCGGATCAACGAGGAAGTGTCGCCGCAGACGGATGGGGAGCGGGTGGCGATCGCCCAGGACGCGACGAGCGTGCACGTGGAGATTCCGAAGGTGGAGCAGGGGAACACGACGGCGTTTGTGGCGCGGATCCTGTCGCTGGGGCAGTTGAACATCACGGACCCGGCGAAGGTGTACATCAACACGAAGAGCAAGACGATCGTGTTCACGGACGAAGTGGAGCTGTCCCCGACGATGATCTCGCAGGGGAACATGACGGTGACGGTGGCTTCTCCGCCGCCGGCGGGCTCGGTGGTGGACCCGACGCGTCCGATGACGGCGACGCTGAAGGACCTGGAGACGGCGTTCAACCTGCTGAAGGTGAGCCCGGATGACCGGATTCAGATTGTGAAGATGCTGCATGACGCGAATGCGTTGAAGGCTGATTTGCGGATGGAGTAACGAGTGGCCAGTGGTCAGTGATCAGTGATCAGTGGTTAGAGGGGAGAGGGACGCCGGCAGGATGCTGGTGACACTTTGCGAGGATCGCATGGATTTGCGGATGCAGGACAATCTGGTGACGGTGGACCGCTCGGGTGGGGCGGCGATGGCGGCGGTTCGGAAGGCGGAGCAGTCACCGAAGAAGGGGGCGGCCCCGTCCAACTGGCGGACGCGCGTGGGGGAGACGTTTGCCCAGGCATTGAATCGGAGCATGGTGAAGGGGGAGGCGGCGGAGGGGGCTTCGCCGGCGGCGGGCGGGGGGTATGCGGCGTTGATGAACCGGCAGGTGGCGGTGAGCGGGGCGGAAGCGGAAGGGCCGCAGGCGGGGGAAACGGCGGCGTCGTATTTGAATCGGAAGCATGTGGTGGCGGGGGTGAATGCGAAGACGGTGTCTTCTCCCGCGGCCGCGCCGGCGGTGAAGACGGGGTGGCACCGAGCGGCGACGACGACGGCGGAGAAGCTGAATCAGTCGGTGGATGTGGATGCAGCGGCGGAAGCGCATGCAAAGGCGGAGAAGGCGGCGGCGGGGCTCGTTTCAAACGCGCTGATTTTGCCGATCCTCAAGCAAGTTCGGCGCTCAAGTTTCGGGGAAAACAGCATTTTTTCGGGTGGAAACGGGGAAAAAGCATTTGGTCCAGAGTTTGATATGCAGTTGGCTGACCGAATTGCGCAGAGCCCGAGGCTTGGCGTTAGAGAGGCGCTGGTGAAGCGGCTCGAAAAGCGGTCGCCGACGACGGCGGTGAACAACGGAATGAAGGTCGCGTCAAGGATCGATGTGAATGGATAAGCTGGTCACTGAACTTCTGAACCTCCTGCGAGAGATCCTCGCCAGCCAGCAGCGGCTCCTGCAGATTGCAGTGGCGCGGCAGGAGGCGATGCGGGTGTACGAGATCGAGAAGCTGAACGTGCTGATCGAGCAGGAGAAGATCGAGACGCAGAAGGCGGAGACGTTTGCGAATCGCCGCCGGGTGTTGATGAACCAGTTCACGAACGTGCTGGGGCGCGGGGTGGAGATCAAGGTGAGCGAGATTGCGAAGCGGTGCGGGGAGCCGGCGAAGACGGAGCTGCTGGTGGTGGCGGCGGAGATCAAGGCGGTGACGGAGCAACTGGACCGGCACACGCGGATGAACGCGAAGATTTCGGAATCGGTAGTGAAGGGGCTGGCGCGGGTGTTGAAGGTGATGACGGGCCTGGCGCAGCACGCGGGGCTTTACATGCGGAACGGCCGGAAGGCGGCGATCCGCGGGATCCACATGCTGGAGATCACGGCCTGAAGGCCTGGATTTTTAAGGGAACTGCTTGAGTCTTTTCGGATCATTATCTGTCGGTGAATCGGGCCTGCGGTCGGCGCAGGGCGGGCTCGGGGTCATCGGCAACAACATCGCGAACGCGGGGACTCCCGGGTACACGCGGCAGGTGACGAACTTCTCGCCGGGGCCGGACCAGCAGGTGACCCCGACGCAGATGAGCGGGAGCGGGGTGACGATCGCGTCGATCACGCGGCAGGTCAACGAGGCGTTGAACGAGAACCTGCGGGATGCGACCAGCGACCAGAATGCGTCGAATTCGCTGAATTCGATGCTGACCCAACTGCAGACGACGTTCGGGGCGTTGAACGAGAACGATCTTTCCTCGCAGCTTTCCACCTTCTTCAACAATTTTTCGACGCTGGCGCAGAACCCGACGGATTCGTCGCTGCGGGCGCAGATGATCCAGAGCGGCGTGACGATTTCGCAGTACCTGCAGTCGCTGCGGACGCAGGTGGGGAACATCGCGACGAACGCGAACGGGCAGATCCAGACGCTGACGACCCAGGCAAATACGCTGCTGCAGCAGGTGGCGTCGCTGAACCGGCAGATCGCCAGCGCGGGCAACAGCAACGTGAACTCGCTGTACGATCAACGGGACAACTCCCTGACGCAGCTTTCGCAGCTGATGAACATCACGGCGGTCCCGCAGGGGAACGGCATGGTGAACGTGATGATGGGGAGCATCCCGGTGGTGGACGGGACGGTGACACGGGGCCTTTCGACGAAGCAGACGCTGGACCCGACGGGGCAGTATTCGATCACGCAGGTGACGTTTGCGGACACCGGCGACCCGACGACGGTGAACGGCGGGCAAATCGGCGGGTTGGTCAATGCTCGGGACAACTTCATTGAACCGGCGATTCAGACGGTGGACACGGTGGCGGCGGGGCTGGTGAGCTCGGTGAACAGCGTGTACAGCCAGGGGCAGGGGCTGAAGGGGTATTCGAGCGTGACGGGGACGACGCAGGTGCTGGACACGACGCTGCCGCTGAACGCGGGGACGACGCAGACGGGCATCACGTTTCCGCCGGCGAACGGGACGTTCACGCTGTACATCACGGACAACGTGGCGGGGACGGTGACGCCGAAGCAGATCAACGTGAATTTGAGCGGGACGGGGACGCAGACGTCGCTGGATGACATTGTGAGCCAGATCAACACGGCGGGCGGCGGGGTGATCACGGCGAGCGACACGGGCGGGTACCTGAAGATCACGAGCGGCAACAAGAACGTGACGTTCGGGTTCGGGCAGGATTCGAGCGGGACGCTGGCGGCGCTGGGGGTGAACACGTTCTTTTCCGGGAAGGATGCCCTGACGATCGCGGTGAACAGCACGGTGCAGAAGAACCCGGACCTGCTGGCGACGGGGCGGTACAGCGACCCGAACAACCCGACGCCGACGAGCATCGACAACCAGGCGAACGCCAAGGCGCTGAGCACGGCGGGGAACGCGGCGGTGGCGATCCTGGGCGGGCAGGGGCTGACGGACTATTACACGAACTACATCGGGAACCTGGCGACGCAGGCGCAGAACGTCTCGAACGACCTGAGTGCGAACACGACGATCCAGACGACGCTGACCACGCAGCAGCAGTCGATCAGCGGCGTGTCGATGGATGAAGAGACGGTCAACATGATGCAATACCAGCGGGCTTTTGAAGGGTCCGCGAAGTACATCAACGTGATCAACCAGATGATGCAAGATGTTCTTGGGCTTATTGGTTAAGGATTGACGGGTTTTTAATGACAAGCTTTCCGCTATTATCCGGCCGCAGTTCCAACCTGATGAGGAGCACGCTCCTCGTCAACCGGTTGCAGGCGGACCAGGCGAGCCTGCAGACGCTGTCGCAGCAGCTTTCGTCGGGGAAGCGGCTGTCGCAGGCGAGCGACGATCCGGCGGCGGCGGTGGGGATCCTGCGGATCAACCAGCAAATCTCGTTCAATACGCAGTACACGAGCAACCTGAATTTCGCCTCTTCGGCGCTGAAGCAGGCGGATTCGACGCTGTCGAGCCTCTCGACGCTGGTGAATTCCGCAACGAGCGCGGCGAGCAGCATGGTGGGGGCGAACGTCACCTCCAGCCAGCGTTCGGCGGAAGCGAGCGTCATCGACAATCTTCTGAACCAGGCGTATTCCTACGCGAACACTCAATACCAGCATCAATCCTTATTCGGCGGATTGAATACTTCGCAAAGTGCATTCAACCAGATTACCGGCGGATATATCTATCAAGGAAATGCGGGCGGGGCGAGCATCCTGACGCCGGGCGGCGGGGCGATCGAGTACACGCTGGACGGCAGCACGATTTTCGGGGGGGCGTCGCAGGTGGGTGGCGGGGCCGCGCTGAACGCGGCCCTGACGGGGAGCACGAAGATCGCGGACCTTTCGGGGGCGCGGAACCTGGGCGTCTCGCTGGGAACGGTGAATGTGACCATCGGCGCCACGACGGTGCCGGTGGATCTCTCCGGTGCTGCGACGGCTTCGGATGTTGTGAATCTTGTGAATGCGCAATTGACCGCCGCGGGTTCGACGGCGACGTTGAGCGTCTCCGGCGGCGGATTTGCGGTGAACGGCGATGCGACGCAAAGCGTTACGATTGCGGACACTTCGAATGGCCACACGGCCGCGGATCTGGGCATTGCGGGCACGTTCGCGCCGGCGGTGACCACGCCGGGGCAGGGCGTGAATGCGAAGGTGACGGGGCTTACGCCGCTGTCGGCTTTAAACGCAGGGGCGGGCCTGGATCCGGCGGGATTCATCATCACCAGCGGCACGGGGAGCACGGCCAAGACGGCGACAATCACGCTGGCCGGGTTGAATACCGTGCAGGACCTGGTTAACGCAATCAACAATTCCGGCACAAGCGTGACGGCAAAGTTGAGCGCGGACGGCACCGGGATCGAAGTCGACAACAACGTGTCGGGGCTTCCGGTGACAATTGGCGAGAATGGCGGCTTGACGGCGACGCAGCTCGGCATCCGCTCGCTTACGGCACAGACGGAACTTGCAGATCTGAACAATGGAACCGGCGTGACCTTCGCCTCGGCCACGCAGGCGGGGGCATCGGATTTCAGCATCACGCGGCAGGACGGGGTGTCGTTCAGCGTCGACCTCACCGGCGCGAAAACGATCCAGGATGTTCTCAACAAGATCAACACGGCCAGTGGGAATACGAGCCCCGGGCAGGTGGTTGCCTCGCTGAACAGCAGCGGCAACGGCATTGAACTTACGGATAATTCCACGGGAAGCGGCGCCTTTGCGGTGACCTCATTGAACGGTTCCGCCGCGGCCTCGCAACTTGGGATTCTCAAAGCGGCCGGAACGCCGGCGAATACGATCAACGGCGATGATGTGAATCCGGTGCAGCCGGCGGGGCTTTTCTCCTCGCTCATGAAGCTGCGGGATGCCTTGCGGAATAACGACGTGAAGGGCATTACGCAGGCGGGCACGCTCCTGCAGGCGGATGCGAACCGCATCACGCAATCGCAGGGGATCGTGGGCGCCCATGAGCAGGATGTGCAGAACCGCATGACGGACACGCAGAATGATCAACTGCAATTGCAAAGTTCGCTGAGCCTGCTGCAGGACACGGATATGACGACGGCTATCACGCAGTTTCAACAGGTGCAGAATGCTTATCAGGCCGCTTTGCAAGTCGGTGCAAAACAGTTCACGATGAGTCTTATGGATTTTGTGCAATAAAACCACGGTAATTCGTGGATTCTTGGAGTCAATTAGACCGATAAACATGTATGAAGGGCTGCGATCGGTTCTCATACATTCAGGCTCGCCCAGAACAGGGTCGTTCCGGACGTAACGAAAGAAGCCGCCAGGAAAGTCGATCGCGAAGGAGCAAGTCAATGATCGTTCAAACCAGCAGGTTCGGGCCGGTGGAAGTCGATGAAGGGCGGACGATTGAGTTCCCCCGCGGCATCCTCGGGTTCCCGCAGTACAAGCAGTACATCCTGATCCAGCCGGAGCAGGACTCGACGTTTTACTGGCTGCAGTCCTTGCAGACGGCGGACCTGGCGTTCGTCGTGACGGACCCGCTGCTGTTCGTGCCGGACTACCAGGTGCCGCTGCGGGAGGAATCGCGGGTGGAGCTGGGCGTGCAGGACCTGAGCGAAGCGAACGTGCTGGTGATCGTGAACAAGGTGGGCGACACGCTGACGGCGAACCTGCAGGGCCCGCTGGTGATCAACGCGACGACGCGGGTGGCGGCGCAGATCGTGATCAGCGAGAAGAAGTACCAGACGCGGCATCCGATTCTGACGCTGCAGCGGCCGGGCAAGACGGCAGCGGCGGGCGGGCAGCAGACGCAGTACGTGAGCAAGTCCGCCTGAGCTCAGCAGTTACGCAGTGCAGTGAACAAGTGAATAGATTTCGTCTGAAGCCGCAAGGAGGCGGCCAGGGTTCTCAGGCGTACGGGCGCTACAATACTCAGGATGAGAAATTGTGCTCCCGCCGGATCTCGGAGTTCCGGACGCGTTTGAGCCACCTTGAAACCTATGCCACGCCGAGTGACAGGAGAAATCGGCGATGGTCGGGAAGGAGCCCACAGATGCTGGTACTTTCGCGGCAACGCGATGAGACAATCATGATTGGTGATGACATTGAAATCACCATCGTGGACATTCGAGGCGACAAGGTTCGCCTCGGGATCACGGCGCCTGCGACGATCCCGGTGCATCGTAAAGAAGTTTACGAGGCCATTCAGCGGGAGAATCGCGAGGCGGCCAAGGTGAAGATGGAAGATTTACCGAATCTTCCGAAGGCCCCGGGCAAGCCGGGGAACGTGCCGCCGGGCGTGCGGCCGCCGGGGAACCGGCCGACGCCGCCTGGAACACCGCCGTCGCCGCCAGGATCGGCGCCGGGGCAGAGGCCGGGGAATTCCGTGCAGAACGGGGTGTCCCCAAAAAATCCGCCCGCGGGGTCGGAGCCCGGCTCCCAAGCCCCGCAGTCCTGACGCAGTGAACCTTTAAGAACGCCGGCCGCCGTGAGGCACCCGGCAGTGGACCCCCAGGCCGCTGATGAACCGGCCACGAATGACAAAGTTCATCGCCAGCTCGATCCGATTCGCACCAGGGTGCGGGTGGCAGAGGATGCCGCCGGAGAGGGCTAAGCCAACCAATCACGGAGGATTGCCATGGCTCGTATCAACACCAACGTCAGCTCGCTGATCGCCAACAACAACCTGGCGAAGAGCCAGAACGCGTTGAGCAAGTCGATTCAACGGCTCTCGAGCGGTCTGCGGATCAACAGCGGCGCTGACGATCCCTCGGGTCTGATCGTGAGCCAGCAGCTCAAGGCCGAGATCCAGGGGCTTTCGACGGCGATCGACAACTCCACGCAGGCCCAGAACGTGATCTCCACGGCCGATGCGGCGCTCAGCGAGGTGTCGAACCTGCTGGTGTCGATCAAGGGGCTGGTGGTGCAGGCGGCGAACTCGGGGGCGGTTTCCTCCGATGAGATCCAGGCAAATCAGCTGCAGGTGGATTCGGCGATCCAGTCGATCACCCGCATTGCGAACTCGGCGAGCTTTGCCGGGACGCACCTGCTGGATGGCACCCTCGGCTACATCACCAGCGGCGTGACGGCCAGTGCACTGCACGATGTGAACATCACGAATGCGAGCTTCGGCTCGCAGGCGACCATTCCGGTGTCGATCAACGTGGTGCAGTCGGCCCAGCCGGCGGCGCTGCGGTTTGAGGCGTCGGCGATCAGCATTTCCGTCACCATCCAGGTGCAGGGGACGACGGGGCTGCAGATCCTGTCGTTTGTGTCGGGCACGAAGGCCTCGGCGATCGCGGCGGGCGTCAACCGGGTGAGCGATTCGACGGGCGTAACGGCCTCGATCGTGTCGGCGACGAACGCGTCGTCGGGCATCATCTTCAACAGCATTGGGTACGGTTCGAACGAATTCGTGTCGGTGAGCGTGGTGAACCAGGCGCCGGCCTCGGCGTTTGTGACCAAGACGGTCGGCGGCGCGGTGCAGCAGCGTTCCATCGGGCGGGACGCGCTGGCGACGGTCAACGGGCAGGTGGCCAATGCGGTGGGGGACAAGATCAGCCTGAACACGCCGACGCTGAGCCCGTCGCTGAACCTGGACAAAGCATTCGGGCTGGGCCGCCAGGACTTTACGATCACGGGCGGGGGCGCGGAATTCCAGCTTGGGGCGCAGGTGTCGTCGAACCAGCAGGTGAGCATCGGGATTTCGTCGGTGGCGGCGAGCCAGCTTGGGAACTCGGAAGTCGGGTACCTGACGGACGTGATCACGGGCGGGAAGTACGCCCTGGCGAAGAACCCGGCGCAGGCGTCGAAGATCATCGATGCGGCGATCAACCAGGTGTCGGAGCTTCGCGGGCGGCTCGGTGCGTTCGAGCAGAACACGCTGCAGACGAACATCAACTCGCTGCAGGTGGCGCTGGAGAATGTCACATCCAGCAATTCGACGATTGAGGATACGAACTTCGCGCAGGAGACGAGCAACCTGACGCGGCAGCAGGTGCTGGTGCAGGCGGGGACGAGCGTGCTGTCGCAGGCGAATTCGACGCCGCAGGCGGTGTTGAAGCTGCTTCAATAGTAGTCAGAAGACAGAAGTCAGTAGTCAGAAGCAAGGAGATGAGAGTCTTCTTGCTTCTTCTCGTTTTGCTACTGGCTTCTGACTTCTCAGCCGTGGGGTTGCGGGGGTTGGAGGGCGCCGATGAGGTCGGTGATGGATTTTTTGTTTTTGCGGGCGAGGTAGGTCTGGAGGCCTTCGAGGATCTGGAGGGGGATGTTGGGGTCGAGGAAGAGGGCGGTGCCGACGGCGAGGCCGGTGGCGCCGGCGAGGAGGAATTCGACGGCATCCTGCCAGCGTTGGATTCCGCCCATGCCGATGATGGGGATGTTGTGTTTTTTGGCGACCTCGGTGTAGACGCGGTGGGTGAGGAAGACGGCGATGGGTTTGATGGCGGGGCCGGAGAGGCCGCCGGTGCCGTTGGCGAGCATGGGTCGCTGGTTTTCGATATCGACGACCATGGCGGTGAAGGTGTTGACGAGGGAGAGGCAGGTGGCGCCGGCGTCAACGGCGGCCTTGGCGGTGACTGCGATGTCGGCGACGTTGGGGGAGAGTTTGACGATGAGCTCGCAGCGTTTGGTGACTTTTTTGACGGCGGCGACGAGGTCGAAGAGGCGGGAGGGGTCGGTGCCGAAGGAGAGGCCGTTCTTGACGTTGGGGCAGGAGACGTTGAGCTCGATGGCGGAGACGGTTTCGACCGCGTCGAGTGCGGCGGCGACGTCGACGTAGTCCTCGGTGCACCAGCCGGGGACATTGACGATGACGGGGACGCCCATCTGTTTGAGGAGGGGGATTTTGTCTTTGAGGAAGGCGTCGAGGCCGATGTTGGCAAGGCCGATGGCGTTGAGCATGCCGGCGCGGGTTTCGATGACGCGGTAGGACTCGTTGCCTTTGCGTGGGGTCTTGGAGATGGCTTTGGTGACGAAGGCGCCGAACTTGGAGAGGTCGGTGAAGTCGGCGTATTCGTTGGCGTAGCCGCAGGTGCCGGAGGCGGTCATGAGGGGGTTGGCGAGGCGGAGCTTGCCGATGGTGACGGCCAAGGAGGGGGAGGTGGTGGGTTCGGGTGTGAGGGTCTTTGTAGTCATGGGAAGAGTCTCGCAAGAATGTGAGGGGAAGGCAAGGTGAGGGGAGGTGGGTGCTGTGCGGCGGGTTTGTTCGGGTCGCGGGTCTCGGGTCTCGGGGTTCGGGCGGCATGGCTACTGATAGCCGGCCCATTCGGGCCTCCGCGTCGATCTTCGATCGACGGCTAAAAGGGACATTGAATTGGTGAAGATCAATAACGGGTGGTGGCGGGAAATTCGGTGGTCGGGTGCGGGGTGTTTTTTTTGTTGGATTTGTGCTGGGAAAATTCCCAACGTGGTGTTAAGGTAATCGTGTACCTAGCGGGAATTGTTGATCATGCGCAGGTGGGCGCGGAACGATCTGCGAAGGGAATTTTGAGGCGAGGAGCGACGTGATGGTGGGTTTCTCTTGTCGGGCGCCGGTAGCTTCGGGGCGGCGTCGGTGCGGGATGGCGATCGCTTGTGTCGGCGTTTTGATGGCTTGCGTGTTGCCGCGGGGGGTTGTGGCGGAGGCTCCGGAGCAGGCGCCGCGGTCGCATGTGTTGAATGACAGGATGACGGCGATTGAGACGCCGGCGCAGCCGGATGCGATTGAGTTGGGGACGGGGGCGTTGCCGGGGGCGACGGCCCAGGAGTCGTGGCATAGTCAGTATGGGAGCAAGTTTGCGCGGAATGTGACGATGGCGACGCTGACGCCGTTTTTGCCGGAGGCTGGGAAGGGGAGCGGGGCGGCGGTGATCGTGGCGCCGGGCGGGGGGTTCCAGACGCTATCGATGGAGAATGAGGGGTGGAACGTGGCGCGGGCGCTGGCGGAGAAGGGGGTGGCGGCGTTTGTGCTGAAGTACCGGCTGCACCAGACGCCGGCGGATCTGGAGGCTTATGCGCGGCCGCCGGTCAGGACCGGGCGGCCGGCGACGCGGCCTGGGGAGGGGGACATGATGGCGGGGATTGCGGTGCAGATTGCGGATGCGAATGCGGCGTTTGCGCTGGTAAGGGCGAATGCGGAGAAGTGGCACGTGGATCCGGATCGGATCGGGATGATCGGTTTTTCGGCGGGCGGGATGCTCACGATGGCGGTGACGCTGCAGAGTCATGAGGCGAAGCCGGCGTTTATCGGGAATATTTATGGGGGGCTTCGGGCGGTCGAGGTTCCGGCGGACGCGCCGCCGTTGTTTGCGGCAGTGGCGGCGGATGATCCGCTGATGGGCGGGCCGAATTTCGGGTTGATTGAGAACTGGCGGAAGGCGAAGCGGCCGGTGGAGTTTCATTACTATGAGCGGGGCGGGCATGGGTTTGGGATGTATCCGAAGGAGACGACGAGCACGGGGTGGTTTGAGGATTTTGTGCGGTGGCTGGGGATGCATGGGTATTTGAAGGCGAAGGGGTAGAGAGGAGGGCCGTCGGCGGTGGATCAAAAGGAAGGTGAAGAGTTGCGGGCGCGTTTGAGGAGGAGGGGGAGGGAGGCGAGGGCGAGGAGGGAGAGGGAGGCGGGTTCGGGGGTAGTGATGGTGATGAGGGCGTCGAGGTTGGCGGAGCCGCTGAAGCCGTCTTTGAATTCGATGATGAGAGTGTTGTTGTTTTGTGGCGAGGGGAGGGCGGTGAGGAGGAGTGAGCCGCGGCCGGAGAGGACGGAGAGCTGGACGTCGGCGACGGAGGCGGGGAGTGGGGGGGCGATGGTGTCGAGGGAGGAGGAGAGTGCATTGAAGCGGATTTCGTTGGGGACGGGTTGGGGCCAGGTGGGGATCCAGTTGACGTTGGAGAGTTGGGGGACGCCGTTGAGAGTGGAGGAGATGATGGTGGGGAAGTTGTTACCGGCGTGGCGTCCGACGGCGGCGCCGCCGGTGTCGGTGTGGACCCATTGGAAGGAGGAACCGGAGATGCGGAGGTAGTCGGAGGTGTCGATGTATCCGGTGACGTCGTAAGTGATCACATCGGCGTGGGCGAGGGAGGCGAGAAAGAGGGGGGCGAGAAGGGCGATGGGGAGTGCGAGGATGCGGGTCATGGGGTGCCTTTCGGTGGAATGTGGAGATGTGTTGATTCAATATATTGCGGGGGTGAGCGGGGGCAAATGGAAAGTTGAGGGGATGGGGGGCGAGTGTTCTTGTGTGGAGAAGAGTGGAAGTAGCGGGCGTCGACGCGGCGGTTAAAACCGCCGGCAAACCTGCGGAGGGGTCGCACTGCTTTACGGTGATGCGAGGGGGGCTTTATGCTGGGGTGATGCGACGCAGGGAATGGGCTTTGGTGGTTTTGCTGGTGTTGGCGGCGGTGGTGCCGTTTTTGCCGGCGGTGCGGGGCGGGTTTGTGTGGGATGATGAGGCGGTGCATGTGGGGGTGGTGGAGCGGGTGGGGAATCCGCTGGTGTTTTTTGTGCCGGGCGGGGGGGAGGCAGAGGGGCGGGTGAGTGGGAATTATTATCCGGTGTCGATGGTGGGGTTTTGGGTGGAGTCGCGGGTGTTTGGGAAGTGGGTGGTGGGGTATCACGTGGTGAACCTGGTGTTGCATGCGGGGAATGTGTTGCTGGTGTGGGGGATTTTGCGAAGGCTGAAGGTGCCGTGGGGTTTTTTTGCAGCGTTTGTTTTTGCGGTGCATCCGCTGGGGGTGGAGACGGTGGCGTATGTGTCGGAGTTGAAGAATTTGTTGTCAGGGGTGTTTGGGTTGGGGGCGGTGTGGTTGTGGTTGAAGTGGGGGGAGGGAGAAGCAGGAATCAAGAAGCAGGAATCAAGAAGGGGGTATTGGGTTTATGCGGGGGTGGTGGGGTGCTTTGTGGCGGGGATGCTGGCGAAGTCGGTGGTGTGTGTGTTTCCGGTGGTGTTGCTGCTGGTGGAGTATTGGCGTGGGGGGAGGGTTGGGCGGCGGGTGCTGGTGGGGGTGGTGCCGTTGTTTGTGGTGGCGGGGGTGATTGGGGGGGTGTTTGTGTGGATGGAGCATACGGCGGTGGGGGCGCGTGGGGTGGGGTTTGGGTTTTCGGTTTGGGAGCGGGTGGTGATTGCGGGGCGGGCGGCGCGGTTTTATGTGGGGAAATTTTTCTGGCCGACGGGGTTGTTGACGGTGTATCCGAAGTGGGGGGTGGATGCGGGGGCGTGGTGGCAGTGGGGGTTTGCGGTGGGGGCGGTGGGGGTGTTGGGCGGGCTTTGGGGGTTGCGGAAGAGGATTGGGCGGGGGGCGTTTGTGCTGGCGGCGGTGTATGTGGTGGTGATTGGGCCGTCGCTGGGGTTGGTGGTTTATTTTCCGATGCTGTTTACGTTTGTGGCGGATCATTATGTGTATCTCGGGTTGATTCCGCTGGCGGTGGGGGTGGCGGGGGTGGGGTATTGGTTGGTGGGGCGGTTCAGGCGTGCGGAATATGTGGTGGCGGCGGTGGTTACGGCGGTGCTGGTGCCGGTGACTTGGGGGCAGGCGGGGCGATGGCGGGATCCGGTGGCGTTGTGGGGGGCGACGGTGAAGGGGAATGGGGGGTCGTGGTATGCGACGGCGAATTATGCGTATGCGCTGGTACAGGCGGGGGACAATCAGGAGGCGGCGCGGTGGGCGCGGGTGTCGCTGGGGTTGAAGGAGGATAACTCACGGGCGCACTTTACGTTAGGGTTGGCGGAGTTGCGGTTGGGGGATGTGGCGGGGGCGATTGGGGAGTATCGGCGGGGGGTGGAATTGGAACCGACGAACGCGGTGGGGTGGGCGAATCTGGGGTTTGCGCTGGAGCAGGCGGGGGATCTGGCGGGGGCGGAGGGGGCGTATCGGGAGACGTTGCGGCTGGATGAGGGGCAGGCAAAGGTGTGGAATGAGGTGGCGGTGTTGCACCTGCGTGGGGGGGATTGGGCGGGGGCGGAGGGGGCGGCTCGGCGGGCGGTGGGGGTGTCACCGGGGTATGGTGCGGGGTGGGTGAACCTGGCGATTGCGTTGGAGAAGGAGGGGAGGATTGGGGAGGCGGTGGGGGCGTTGGAGCGGGCGGCGGCGTTGTTGCCGGGGAATGGACGGGTGGCGGGGGAGTTGGCGCGGCTGCGTGGGATGCAGGCACGGGCGACGGGGCGGTGAGTCCGTGAAAAACCGTAGAGATACCCCAGATTCTCGGGTTATTCGCAATGTCGTGCCTAGAAATTGGGCAGAGGGGGGAGAGCACGGGTGTTTGCGTGCGTCAAGGGGCGATGGCTCAACTTTTCCTTGCCCGTGATTCTCAGAAATGCTAAAGTATTTGGCTCCCTAATGCGTAGCTGGCAAGCGGACTTAACGGTGCGGAGACGGGAGCGAGGGGGCTCTCAGTCGGAGGTTTATAACGGTGAAGAGCACGAATCACTTGGGCATTCCCCACAAGGTGGGGCTGTACGATCCACAATTTGAGAAGGATTCCTGCGGTGTGGGGTTTGTGGCCCACATCAAGGGGAAGAAGACGCACGACATCGTCAAGAACGCGCTGACGATGCTGGAGCACATGGATCACCGTGGGGCTTGCGGATGCGAGCAGAACACGGGGGACGGGGCGGGGATCCTGACGGGGTTGCCGCACGACTTCCTGGTGAAGGTGGCGAAGCGGGATGCGGGGCTGACATTGCCGGAGAAGGGGAAGTACGGGGCGGGGATCGTGTTTTTGCCGACGGACTCGGAGCAGCGGAAGGCATGCGAAGAGATTGTGGCGAAGATGGTGGCGGAGCAGGGGCTGACGCTGCTGGGGTGGCGGGATGTGCCGACGGATAACTCGACGCTGGGGATGACGGCCAAGCGGATCGAGCCGAAGATGCGGATGGTGTTTGTGACGGGCGGCGGGAAGCATCCGAAGGTTGGGGATGAGCTGGAGCGGGAGCTGTACATTGTCCGGAAGCGTTCGACGTATGCGTGCCGGGCGTTGGACATGGATCAATCGAGCTACTTTTATGTGGCGTCGCTGTCGACGAAGGTGATCATTTACAAGGGTCAGTTGACGCCGGCGCAGGTGACGGAGTATTTCCGGGCGGACATTGCGGATCCGGATTACACGAGCCATTTGGCGCTGGTGCATTCGCGGTTTTCGACGAACACGTTTCCGAACTGGAACCGGGCGCAGCCGTTCCGGTTCATGGCGCACAACGGGGAAATCAACACGCGGCGCGGGAATGTGAACTGGATGCGGGCGCGCGAGGGGATGTTCAAGAGCGAGCTGTTCCCGGGGAAAGAGATCGAGCAGATCAAGCCGGTGATTGAGCCGGACGGGTCGGACTCGGCGGACTTTGACAACTGCCTGGAGCTGTTGCTGCAGACGGGGCGGTCGTTGCCGCACGCGGTGATGATGATGATTCCGGAGGCGTGGCAGAACCACGAGTCGATGGATCCGCGTCGTCGGGCGTTTTACGAGTATCACAGCTGTTTGCTGGAGCCATGGGACGGGCCGGCGTCGGTGGCGTTTACGGATGGGACGTTTATCGGGGCGGTGCTGGACCGGAACGGGTTGCGGCCGTCGCGTTATTACGTCACCAAGGATGATTTGGTGATCATGGCGTCGGAAGTCGGCGTGCTGCCGATTCCGCCGGAGACGGTTGCGAAGAAGGGGCGGTTGCAGCCGGGGCGCATGTTCCTCGTGAACTTCGAGGAAGGGCGCATCATCGATGACATGGAATTGAAGAAGAAGCTGTCGGAAGAGCATCCGTACGGGACGTGGGTGCAGGAACAGAAGGTGACGATGGAAGACCTGCCGACGCCGACGTACGTGGGCGGGTTTGTGCAGGAGACGTTGATCACACGGCAGCAGTGTCTGGGGTATACGACTGAAGACCTGATGAAACTGCTGGCGCCGATGGCGACGAACGGGCAGGAAGCGATCGGGTCGATGGGGAACGACGCGGCGCTGGCGTGTCTGTCGGACCAGCCGCGGATGCTTTACGACTATTTCAAGCAGTCGTTTGCGCAGGTGACGAATCCGCCGCTGGACAGCGACAAGGAATACATTGTGATGTCGCTGGAGGCGTACATCGGGCCGGAGAAGAACCTGCTGGAGGCGACTCCGGAGCATTGCCATCGGTTGTTGATTCAGCATCCGATTTTGTCGAACGAAGAGTTGGCGAAATTGAAGGAGATGAATCACCGCGGGTGGAAGACAAAGGTGATCGACATCCTTTTTGAGAAGTCAGAAGTCGGAAGTCAGAAGTCAGAAGGTCAGGTGCTGGCGGCGGCTTTGGATCGGATTTGCGAGCAGGTTTCGCAGGCGATCAAGGATGGGTATTCGCTGGTGATCCTGTCGGATCGGGCGATGGAGTATGGGAAGGTTGCGATTCCTTCGCTGCTGGCTGTTGGTGCTGTCCACCATCATTTGGTAAAGAGCAATAAGCGTACGGCGATCGGGCTGATCCTGGAGACGGGCGAGGCTCGGGAAGTGCATCACCATGCGATGCTGATCGGCTACGGGGCGGACGGGATCAACCCGTACCTTGCGTTTGAGACGCTGTGGGATTTGCGGGCGCAGAAGAAGATCGACGTCAAGGACGACAAGACGATCGTGAAGAACTACATCAAGGCGGTCGACAAGGGGCTGCTGAAGGTGATGTCGAAGATGGGGATTTCGACGCTGCAATCCTACAAGGGTGCGCAGATCTTCGAGGCGATCGGCTTGAACGCGGAAGTGATTGAGCGGTCGTTTGTCGGGACGGTTTCGAAGGTGGACGGCGTCGGGCTGGATGTGCTGGCCAAGGAAGCGGTTCGCCGGCATGAGATCGGGTTCCCGGTGCGGAAGGAATCGAAGCCGCTGCAGGTGCTGCCGTCGGGCGGTCAGTACCAGTGGCGGAAAGAGGGCGAACGGCACTTGTTCAGCCCGGAAGTGATCTCGAACCTGCAGCAGGCGACGTGGTCGGAGCAGAGCTCGACGAGTTCGCGCGAGGCGTATGCCCGGTATGCGAAGGCGATCAACGAGCAGGCGGGGGCGCTGTGCACGCTGCGTGGGTTGTTCAAGATCAAGAATGCGCACGAGCCGGTGCCGCTGGAAGAAGTGGAGTCGGCGAAGGAGATTGTGAAGCGGTTCTGCACGGGCGCGATGTCGCTGGGGTCGATTTCGACGGAAGCGCACGAGACGCTGGCGATTGCGATGAACCACCTGGGCGGGAAGTCGAACACGGGCGAAGGGGGCGAGGATTCCCGCCGCTTCAAGCCGGTCCCGGGCGAAGTGTGGCCGGACGGGACGCAGAAGATGCGTCGGTCGGCGATCAAGCAGGTGGCGTCGGGGCGTTTCGGGGTGACGATCAACTACCTGACGAACGCGGACGAGCTGCAGATCAAGATGGCCCAGGGTGCGAAGCCTGGCGAAGGCGGGCAGTTGCCTGGGCACAAGGTGGACAAGTACATCGGGTGGCTGCGTCACTCGACGCCGGGCGTGCAGCTGATTTCGCCGCCGCCGCACCACGACATTTATTCGATCGAAGACTTGGCGCAGCTCATTTATGACTTGAAGAACGCGAACCGTGCGGCGCGCGTGAGCGTGAAGCTGGTGGCGGAAGTGGGCGTCGGGACGGTGGCCGCGGGCGTCGCGAAGGCGCATGCGGATCACATCCTGATTGCCGGTCATGACGGCGGGACGGGCGCGTCGCCGCTGACGTCGATCAAGCATGCGGGCGGGCCGTGGGAAATCGGTCTGGCGGAGACGCACCAGACGCTGGTGCTCAACGACCTGCGGAGCCGGGTGACGGTGCAGGTGGATGGGCAGCTCAAGACGGGGCGGGATGTCGTGATTGGCGCGTTGCTGGGTGCCGAGGAATTCGGCTTCTCGACGGCGCCGCTGGTGACGATGGGCTGCATCATGATGCGGGTGTGCCACCTGAACACGTGCCCGGTCGGGATTGCGACGCAGGATCCGGTTCTGCGGGCGAAGTTCGCGGGGAAGCCGGAATACGTGATCAACTTCTTCTTCCTCCTCGCGGAGGAAGTGCGGCAGTTGATGGCGCAGATGGGCTTCCGGAAGTTCGACGACATGGTCGGGCGCGTGGACATGCTGGATGTATCGGAAGCGATCAAGCACTGGAAGGCGCAGGGCCTGGACCTGGCGCCGATCCTGATGCCGGCGCCGAAGCCGCACGACAAGGTGCAGGTGGTGAAGTCGATTCCGCAGGACCACAAGCTGGAAGAGGCGCTGGACAACGACATCATCAAGCAGGCGCAGCCGGCGATCACGGGCAAGAAGAAGGTCGTCATCGAGAAGACGATCAAGAACATCAACCGCACGGTCGGGACGATGTTGTCGAACGAGATTGCCAAGGTGTATGGCGAAGAGGGCCTGCCGGACGACACGGTGACGATCAAGCTTCGCGGGCACGCGGGGCAGTCGCTGGGCGCGTGGCTGGCGCGGGGCGTGACGATCGAGCTGGAAGGCGATGCCAACGATTATGTCGGCAAGGGGCTTTCCGGCGGGAAGATCGTCGTGGCTCCGGACAAGGCGGCGCTGGCGCAGGGCTTCAAGGCCGAGGAGAACATTCTCATCGGCAACGTGGTGATGTACGGTGCGACGAGCGGGCGGGCGTTCTTCCGCGGCGTTGCGGGCGAACGGTTCTGCGTGCGTAACTCGGGCGCGATGGCCGTGGTTGAAGGCGTCGGCGATCACGGGTGCGAGTACATGACGAACGGGCGGGTGGTGATTCTGGGGCCGACGGGCCGCAACTTTGCGGCGGGCATGTCGGGCGGGATCGCGTACGTGTACGACCCGAACGACGAGTTCCTGGTGCGTTGCAACCTGGCGATGGTGGAGCTGGAGAAGCTCACCGAGAAGTCGGACCTGGACCTGGTTCGCGAATTGATTGAGCAGCATCGGCAGTACACCGGATCGACGGTGGCGGATGCGATTTTGAAAGACTGGAATAACTCCGTGAAGAAGTTCCACAAAGTGATGCCGACGGAATACAAGAAGGCTTTGGCCCAGATGGCGCACTCCGGCGCGCCGGTAGGGGGGAAGTAAGTCATGGGTAAGCCGACAGGATTTATGGAATATGCCCGCGAGCTCGGGCCGGACCGTTCCGCGTCACTTCGCGTGCTGGACTGGAACGAGTTTCACGATCATCTCGCGGATGACAAGCTGAAGACGCAGGGCGCGCGGTGCATGGACTGCGGCGTGCCGTTCTGCCACTCGGACAAGACGGGTGGCTGCCCGGTGAACAACCTCATTCCGGAATGGAATGACCTGGTGTATCGCGGGCAGTGGGAAGAGGCGATCATCCGGCTGTGGAAGACGAACAATTTTCCGGAGTTTACGGGGCGTGTGTGCCCGGCGCCGTGCGAGGGGTCGTGCGTGCTGGGCATCAACGAGCCGCCGGTGACGATCAAGCAGATTGAAGCGGCGATTATCGATCATGCGTGGGAGCATGGGCTGGTGAAGCCGCAGCCGCCGGAGAAGCGGACGGGGAAGAAGGTGGCGGTGATCGGGTCGGGGCCGGCGGGTCTTGCGGCGGCCGATCAGTTGAACAAGGCGGGGCACAGCGTGACGGTGTTTGAGCGTGCGGACCGCATCGGCGGCTTGCTGATGTACGGCATTCCGAACATGAAGCTGGACAAGCGGGAGATTGTGGATCGCCGCGTGAAGCTGATGGAAGATGAGGGGGTGAAGTTTGTGACGGGGGCGCACATCGGCGTGACGCACGACGCGCAGCAGTTGAAGAAGGATTTTGATGCGATCGTGCTGGCGACCGGGGCGACGAAGCCGCGGGATCTACCGGTGCCGGGGCGTGAGCTCAAGGGCGTGCATTTTGCGATGGAGTTTTTGACGGCGAACACGAAGTCGCTGCTGGATTCCGGGCACAAGGACGGGAAGTTTATTTCCGCCAAGGACAAGAATGTCATTGTGATCGGCGGCGGCGATACGGGGAACGACTGCATCGGGACATCGATGCGGCATGGGTGCAAGTCGCTGGTGAACTTTGAGTTGCTGCCGAAGCCGCCGGAAGCGCGGGCGGCGGACAATCCGTGGCCGCAGTGGCCGCGCATTTTCCGGATTGATTACGGGCATGAGGAAGTGCGTGCGGTGCATGGGAAGGATCCGCGCGAGTACCTGATTCTGACGAAGGAATTCGTGGGGGATGCGGAGGGGAATTTGAAGGGCCTCAAGACGGTCCGCGTCGAATGGACGAAGGACGAGAAGGGGCAATTCAAGATGAAGGAAGTGGCGGGGAGCGAGCAGGAATGGCCGTGCGAGCTGGTGTTCCTGGCGATGGGGTTCCTTGGGCCGGAGAATCCGGTGGCGGCGGCGCTGGGTGTTGAGCTGGATCCGCGGTCGAATTACAAGGCGGAGTATGGGAAGTTCAACACGAATGTGCCGGGGGTGTTCAGTGCGGGGGATTGCCGGCGCGGGCAGTCGCTGGTGGTGTGGGCGATCAATGAAGGGCGTGGGGCGGCGCGGGAGTGTGATCGGTATTTGATGGGTGTTACTCAGCTGGCGTGAAGCACGCATTGATTTGATTGATCGAAAACGCCGTCAGCGATGACGGCGTTTTTTTTTTTTTGCTGATACCGCACTTTGGAAGAAAAGTGTTGCGTCATCCCCATTTCTGCGGCAATCTATGCGAGCAACTTGTGAGAAGGAAGATTCCCATGAAGGCAGGGCGACTTTCGCGGAGTCAGGTGGCGGAACAATTGGCGAATAAGACGGGCCTTTCGGTAGAGCAGGTGAAGTCCGTTCTACAGGCACAGGCGGAGCTTGCGTACGACAATGCGGAAGCGGGGTTTGCGGTGCCGGGAATTGGCGTTTTGTCGAAAATCGAACGGCCGGAACGGCAAATGAAGATGATATTTGGCCCGAAGAAGGGGGAGATTGTCACACTTCCGCGGCGAAAGAGTGTATCGTTTCGTCTGTCCCCCTTGGCCAAGGCGCGTGTTTTGGATCGGTCATTGCCGACGCCGGATCTTTTCGAAACCATCCAAATAACTGATTTTAAGTTTTCGACCGAGGGCACAAAGCTTCCGGATACCACGACACTTGCGCCGGAACTGGGAGCCCCTTACACTTCGCGGCAGAACGGCCATCCAGTGCCGGTTTCCTTCTATCAGCTGCCGAACTTGCATCTTCCGTCCGGGCGCATTGTCGTGTCCGATGGGATCATCTCCATGGGCGGCCCTCTTCAAAAATCGGTGCGACCAGGAACTTATCCGTTGTTCCTCGGCGTTGCGGGAATGGGAGGAGACGAACGTGTGGCGCTTGCGATCATTCGTTTCTCGGGCGAGCGCATTACGAGTTGGGAAAGCGCCTTGTTAGAGGAGCGCGAGGATGGGTCTCGCCGAGGGGCCACGAATACTTATGGCGTCGATAGCGGGACTGGCAGTTTTCGTGATGAATCCGTGCAAGAACTCATTGATGAAGCTCACGATGTCGACATCGGCCTTGACGACCAGATGCTTGCGGAAAGCCAAAAAGTCCGCCGTACCACGTGGACGTGGGTGCACGTTGAGACGCGGAATGGATCGATGGCGGTTTTTTCGTCCGGGTATGGGGATGGGGCGTATGGGTCCTGGTTTGGCATTGGGGAGTCGGGGGAACCGGTGGCGCTGGTGACGGATTTTGGCATTGTTCGATGGGCGGGCGCTCAATGAACGTGTGAGGCGTCTGTTCTTCTTTGAAATGACGTGGGCGTGTTGGGGAAATGTTGGAGCCCTACAGGCTCCGCGGGGAATGGGGATCGTGAAACCGGGGGTGTTTCGCTGGCGCTCAAAACCCCCGGCTACAAAACTTTGAGGCCTTCAGCCTTGTGCTCGTGACGAGCATTCGCGCTTCTGCGACCGCTTTTACGCTCGTTGGCGCTCATTGTTTATTCGGCTGACATCACGGTGCTGGAGAGGGCCATCATTTTTTCTTCGTGGCGGTGGTGGGCGAGGAGGAGGTTGATGAGCAGGCCGCCGATGGCGGCGGCGAGCATCACGATCGCCATCGGTTTGGCGGTGCCGTCGAAGAGGGCGCTGACGAGCCAGGTGCCGAGGCCGCTGATGACGAACTGGAGGAAGCCGAGGAGGGCGGAGGCGTTGCCGGCGATGCGGCCTTGCGGGCCCATGGCGAGGGCGGTGGCGCTGGGGAAGATGAAGCCGGCGGCGGACATGTAGGTGAAGATTGCGGGGAAGAAGGTGATATAGCGGGCCCATTGGAGCGATGCGGGCCATGCGAGGGCGGCGGAGAGCATCAGCACGGCGCCGGAGAGGACGGAGACGATGAGGGCGCGGCGGAGGATGATGTGGGGCGCGATTTTGTGGGAGAGGCGGCCGTTGATTTGGGAAGAGCCGATGAGGCCGGCGGCGTTGAGGCCGAAGAGGGTCCAGAACCATTGGGGGGAGATGTGGAAGAGTTCGATGAAGACGAAGGAGGAGCTGCCGACGTAGGCGAAGAGGCCGGTGAGGAGGAGGGCGCTGGCGAGGGTGTGGGCCATGTAGTGCTGGTGGCGGAGGAGGGTGGCGAAGATGCGGGAGATTTCGCTGGGGCCGTGGGAGAGGCGGTGGGTTTTGGGGAGGGATTCGCGGAGGTTGAAGGCGACGACGAAGAAGCAGACGAAGGCGACGAGGGCGAGGAGCCAGAAGCTCATTCGCCATCCGCCGTGGAGGACGAAGAATCCGCCGAGGAGCGGGGCGACGATGGGGGCGGCGCCCATGACGAGCATGAGGGAGGAGAAGACGCGGGCGCCTTCGCGGCCGTCGAAGCGGTCGCGGACGACGGCCCGGGAGATGACCATTTCGGCGCAGCCGCCGAGGGCCTGGAGGAAGCGGAGGGCCATGAGGGCTTGCACGGATTGGGCGAGGGCGCAGCCGACGGAGGCGAGGGCGAAGACGGCGAGGCCGAAGAGCATGGGGCGTTTGCGACCGAGGCGGTCGGAAAGGGTGCCGTAGATGAGCTGGCCGATGGCGAGGCCGACGAAGTAGCTGGAGAGGGTGCGTTGGACGCTGGCCATGTCGGTGTGGAGGGAGTCGGCGATGGCGGGCATGGTGGGGAGGTACATGTCGATGGCGAGGGGGCCCATGGCGGCGAGGGAGCCGAGGAGGAGGATGAGGCCGAAGCCGGCTTTGGGATGCGCGGGTGCGGAGGGGGGGGAGGCAGGTGATTCGGCGACAGACACGCGGGGCTCCAGTTTTACGTTCGGGCGATGGCTGGAGCGATTCTGATGCGCACGGAATCCGCGACTGCGTTCGGCGTTTCAGCGGAACGCGAAAATACCGGGGGCGGGACGGGGTTGAATCCGTCAGCCACGACGGCCGACATTTTCCGGATGGTTCCTGGCGCCGCTGCGGTTTTCGGGTCCGGGTGCAGCGGAGCGCCTCCAGCTATTGCTCCCCATTATACCGGGGCTGGTTCGGCGGGGGTTTCCACTTCTTCGGGGAGCGGGGGCTTGGGGGGCTGGGGGGCGGGTTTTGCGTTCATTTTCCCGGAGGCGCGCTGGATGGCCTCGTGATAAATACCGAGCACCTGTTCGAGCTTGCGGTCCCAGTCGTATTCGCGGAGGACTTTTTCGTATCCGGCGGCGCCCATGTCGGCGCGGCGGGCGGGGGATTTGGCGAGTTCGACCATGGCGCGGGCGAGGTCGCCGATGAACTGGTCGGGCGTATGCGGGTCGACGAGGATGCCGCAGGAGGCATCGACGTAATCGGCGGGGCCGCCCCAGTTCGCGGTGATGATGGGGAGTCGCATGGCCATGGCTTCGAGGACGACGGCGCCGCCGCACTCGCGGAGGCTGGGGAGGACGAAGACGTCGGCGTCGGCCATGTGGGCGGCGCATTCCTTGTGGGACATCCAGCCGTGGAAGAGGACCTGGCGGCCGAGGGCGCCGAGTTCGGAGGCGAGTTTTTCGAGGGGGCGGCGGAGGGGGCCGTCGCCGAGGATGTGGAGTTCCATGGGGGCCTGGGTGGCGGCTTTTCCGAAGGCGCGGATGAGGAGGTCGACGGCTTTGAAGTCGACGAGGCGGCCGGCGAAGACAAAGCGAACGGGCTGGCCGGGCTTGCGTTCGCGGGGGTGCTGGTGGCCGTGCTGGTAGAGGGAGAGATCGACGCCGTTTTCGACGACCTGGACGACGCGACCGCGGACGCCCTTGGGGAGGGCCTGGACGGTGCGGGGGTTGGCGCACATGAGGGTTTCGGCGCGGAGTTTTCCGGGGAGGACGCGGTGGACGAGGCTGGCGAGGGTGCGGCCGGCGGAGATGAAGGCGCGGTCGAGGGGATGCTCGCGTTTGCGGAAGCCGCGCGGGTAGGTGATGCCGCCGTTCATGGGGCCCATGACGACGGGGATGCCGAGGCCGCGGCGACCGCGATTCCAGAGGATGCTGACGTGCTTGGGGCTGACGGGCGTGGGCTGGTGGGCGATGGTGAAGCGGTAGGTGTGTTGGAGGCGTCGGGCGAGGCGGACGGCGCGGCGCTGGTCGATGAGTTCGAGCACCTGGCCGAGGGTGAAGGAGGCGACGCTGGCGGGCATCCAGTTTTTCATGCGGGCGAGGGTGCGGTGGATCCAGTCGTCGGGGATGAAGAGGAGGTGCGACAAGTCTTCGGGCGCCAGTTTGCTTTGGAGTTCGGCACGATTGCGCTCGTTCAGGATCATCCAGACGGGGATGCCGCGTTTGCGCATGAGGCGGAAATAGTGGAGGGGGAGGACCGCTTCACCGCCGAATCGGTAGGAGGCATTTTCCGCGATGAGCAAGACGCGCAGCTCCGGCGCGTGGGCATTGCTCTGCTCTTCAGATCCGCTCGCTACCATGCCAGCTCTCACTTCCCTATCAAATGCCCGCGGGCACTTGCAGAATGTCTAACGCTACGCAAATTTGACGGGGCTCTTCCCACGGTAAACAGTGGAGGTACTGCCGAGCGAAGTACGTGCCAGCCACCGGGATGGATCGGCGGGGGGTGTTGGGGCAAAGGTTTAAAGCGGGGGTTACTTTTTCACAAGGACGCCTTCGACTTGGACGGGGCGGTCGATGACGTAGGGCATCTGCAGCAGGAAGCTGCCGTCGGGGAACTGGGGCGGTTCGGTGATCTGCTGCCCATAAATATTGAGGAGCATGTGGGAGTTCTTGACGTCGTCGGCCTGGCGTTCGACGGCGGGGACGGTGAAGAGGAAGGGGGGATAAAAGAGGGGGCGTTCCTGGGGGTAAAGGGTGAAGCTGACGCGGCCGTTCTGGAGGCGGACGACCTGGAAGCCGTAGGGTTCGACGAGGCCGTCGTTGTCGACATCGCCGGGGAAGCTGCGGTCCCATTCGCCTTGGCGGACGCGAACCTTGGGGGGCACGAGGTAGGCGGAGTAGGAGCCGGCCTGCATGAGGGGGGTGGGGGTGTTGGCGAGGAGCATGCAATCGACGGGGCCGCCGCGCTGGGCGATGCCGACGCCGAAGACGCGTTTGCCATCGCCGGCGGTCCACCACCAGTTCTGGCCGCCGCGGCTGCCGGTTTTGGCGATCATTCCGACGGCGGCGCCGGTCTGCATGCGGTCGGGAAGGGCGGTGGTGAGTCCTTGGCGGACGGCGGCGGGGTAGATGGCATCGAGCAGGCGGGAGGAATTGGCGGTCACGGCGGGGGCGGCGGCGGGCGGGTGGACGGAGCGGTCGAGCACGAGTGCCCAGGTGATCGGATCGCCGGCGGGGGCGTTGGGGCCGGCGGTTTTGGTCCATTCGGCGTGGACGAAGACCTGTCCCCACTGGTAGATCATGAAGCGCCATTTCACTTCGGCGGCGGGCTGGCCGAGGGCGTCGTAGGGGCCGGTTTCCTGGCGGACGACGACGATGGCGGCGACGGGGGAGGTCCAGGAGCATTCCCAGGTCCATTCGCTGGGGCGTTCGGCGCCGGCGACGGGCCAGCTTGCGGCGGGCATTTTTCCGGCGGATTCGAAGTTGTCGGCGTAGGCATCCTGGCGCACGCCGCCGGTGCTGAGGGCGTCGTACTGGTCCTGGTCGAGAAGCATCAAGCCGGTGCCGGGCTGACCGAGGGCGAGGTCGCCCTTCTGGCGGATGGTGAACCAGGGGCGCTGGGTGCCGGCGCGCTGAAAGAAGTCGAGTTCGTACTGTCCGACCATGCCGACTTCGAGACGGGTGCCTTCGCGCTGGACGTAGAAGGATTTGGCGGCGCCGAATTTCTGGCCGATGTAGGTGTGGGCGTCGCTGGCGAGTTTCCAGGTATCGGTCTGGACCTGCAGGGGGTCGGCGGCTTCGGGATCGGCGGCGCGTCCGGGGAGGAACTGCACGCCCACTTCGGCCACGTGCATGATGTCGAGGCCTTCTTCGGCGGCGGTCTGGAGGTCAAGCGGGATGTCGCGCCACTTGGTGGTGAGGGCGTAAGGGTCGCCGGTGATGCGCTTGCCGTCTTCATCCACGAGGTAGACGGCAGCGCGCCACTCGCCGCTGCGCGCGGGGGAGCCGAGGTGCATGACCGCGGCGCTGACGGTGGAAAAATGTTCGAGGTTGCGCGGGTGTTGGAAGTGATGGAACAGTTCGCCCGGTTGACCGGGGGAGAGGGAGGTGGTCATGGACCAGAGGCCGGTGTGGGGCTGGAGGCTGCTGCGGGCGAGGGTTGCGGCCGCGGGCTGGGTGGCGACGAATCCGGGGGCGGTGGGTTCGGTGGCTGGCGCCGCTTCGGTGGTGGGGGGCGCAGCGTTGCCGGTTTGTTGAGAATTGCGCCAGGCGATGGGGGGATCGGGCTGTTCAAAATCGAGGAGGATGCCGCCGGCGCCTTCTTGTGGCGAAGGGGTGGCGGCCGCGGGTCTGGCGGGGGGGTGGGACGCGCAATCGGCCAGCGCGCCGATGCAGATGCCGGTCGCCAGCAGAAGCAGGAGGGAACGGAGAGTCGCGGAGTTCATGAGCATCCTACCGGCCGTCGCAACGGTGAACGTGCTGGGCGTGCGAATTCACGCGGGCGGCGTTGTTCAGGTCATGTTTCGTCACGACGCGGTATTTGACGGTACAAATCTCCCGCAATCAACCACCCGGTGGCAGCGTTTTTCCTTATTCAGGCCAACGGGCCAGCCGCTCGTTCGCAGTTCAGCAGTCCCCGGAGTCGTACGCATGTCGGAACAGAGCGGAGAGAATACCCCCACCCCTTCATTCCTGCGCAACACGCTGATTTCCACGGCCATCGCCGCGGCGATGATCGGCGCGGGGACGGCCGCGTTTTTCTCGGTCTATCACGGCCCGCCGCCGGCGCCGCAAATCACCGCCGGCATTGTTTCACCGCCCGCATCCCAGCCGGCGGCCCGCGCGCTGGCCCCGGTTTCGCCGAACCCGCCGCTCCGCTACCGCGCGGTGTTGTTGAATCCGGACAACACGCCGGCGGCGAATGTTCCGTATCGCGTATTCCGCACCGGATTCGTGACGCCGGACACACCGGTGGAAGCGGAAGGCCGAACCGGCGCGGACGGTTCGCTGACGGTGGGCCCGTTTCGCCGGGAGGGAGATGATTCCACGCATCGCCTGGTCGTGTTCGATGCGCCGCACGCCGCGCTGGCGTGGTGGAACGTCGGTGATAGCGAGCTGTTTCCGCTCCATGACCAGGCGGCCATTCATCTCCGCCGCGCGCTTCCGGTGGGCGGCACGGTGACCGACGCGAAGGGGGCGCCCGTGGAAGGCGCGGTGGTCGAGTCCGAGGCGCAAACGCTCAACGACAACACGTACGGCGATGCGGCCTTCACGCAGCAGAACGGCCACGCGGTCAAGACGGATGCGCACGGCCACTTCGAGTTCGACCGCGTTCCGGAAGGGACGCTGCTCCAATTGCACGTGCGCGATCCGCATGACGCCTGCTATTCGACCGGCGTGCTGGCGAGAGGGCGGTATTTTCCCATCCCGGCCGGCGCGACGGATGTCGCCATCCAGTTGCAGCCGCCGGTGACGGTCCACGCGCAGCTCACGCAGAACGGCAAGCCGCTGGCCAAGCCGAACGTGTGGATCTACGCGTTTGACCGCTCGCGGCTGCAGATGGGGAGCTGGGCGAAGAGCGATGAGCACGGGAAGCTGGAGTTTGCGGGGCTTGCGGAGGGGCGCTGGGAATTTCTTTCGCCGAATTTTCTGACGCCGGACGATGCGCTTGCGGTGCGGCGCATGGCGGTGCTGCTGAAGCCGGGCGAAGAGCGGAAGCTGAATCTGATTTGCGAGCCGCCGGTGGTGGTGACGGGGGTGCTGAAGGACCCGGTGACGCATCAGCCGCTGCAGCAGCCGCAGGAGATCGAAGTGGTGAGCGGACTGCCGGGGGCGATGCACGTCGCTTCGGGCAGCCAGGGGAAGTTTACGCTGCGGCTCCCTCCGGGCCGGGCGCGGCTGCGCGTGCAGGGCTGGGAGAACGGTCGCGTGCGCGAAGTGGTGTCGGAAGTGGATGTGCATCCGAACGCCGCGCCGGTGGAGATGGCCGTCCACCCGCGTCCGGTGCTTCGCGGTCAGCTTTTCAACGACAAGGGGCAGCCGCTGGAGGGACGCATCGTGATCGGCGATGAGGCGGTTTCGACGGAGGCGGACGGCCGCTTTGCAATGCCGGCGCCGGAGCTGAACGGCCCGGGGAAGATCGGCATTGCCACGAACCACGACCAGACGCTGGGCACGGGGTTCACGTTTACCGTTGTGGACGAGAACCAGCCGCTGCAGCTTTATGCCGAGCCGATGGCGACTTTCACGGGGCAGTTCATCGATGATGCGGATCACCCGGTTCCGGCCGAGGTGGCGACGCACTTTTCCGTGCGCCTGCCGCGCGGAACGGCGGAGGCGGACAACGCGCTCTGGAAGACCACGATTGCTCCTGATGGCCGCTTTCGCATCGGGCCGGTTCCCGCGGGGTTCCGCCTGCAACTGGCGACGAACCACCTGGGCGAAGAGCGCTATCGCCGTGTGCCTTACTATGAGGGCGGGCATGACACGGACCTCGGGCATGTGCACGTTTGCGGGAAGGTGGGCGACCGCACGTTCGTCCGGGATGCCAGCATCACCGGCACGCTGGTGGATGAAACCGGCAAGCCGGTGGTGGGCCTCGCCCTCGAGACCCGGCTGGACGACATTCCGACGGCCGTCACGGACTTCAAGGGGCGCTTCACCCTCACGCACCTGCCGCACGACAACGACATTTCCCTCAGCGCCACGGCGGGCCTTTACGGCACGTGCGACTTTTCCGCCCACGCCGGCGCGAAGGATGTGAAGCTCACGATGACGCCGCTGGGTTCGGAACTGCGCGACAAGCCCGCGCCCGACCTCCTCACCGCCCGCTGGATCAACAAGGGTTCCGACAAGCTGGCGGATTATCGGGGCAAGGTGGTGCTGCTGCAGACGGGCGTGTGGCTGCAGTCGTATCCGCCGCAGTCGGAAGTCGGGAAACTCTACGAGAAGACCAAGGAGACGGGGTTCGTGCTGGTCTCGAACAACACCGCGTGGGGCATCAACCGGCTGCAGGAAATCGAGAATTGGGTGAAGAGCAGCAAGGTCACCTGGCCGTGCGCGATTGATGCGACGGACGACCACACACCCGGCGGCCACGAACGTCACAGCGAGGGCGCCACCGCGTCGCTTTATGCGAGCCACCACGATGCCAGCATGCTCTACCTGATCGACAAAAAGGGGGTGGTGCGTGCGTGCCCGAGCGGCAAAGACCGCGACATGGAGGCGTGGATCCGGAAGCTGCTAGGGGAATGACCGATTGATGCGCTCCGCTGCCCGTCCTAACATATGGAGATGGATGGAGGTTCATGGGAGGAGTGCCGATGAAATTCGTGATCGCCCTGATTCTCTGGTGCCTGCTGTTGTTTTTCTGCTGGCCGCTGGCGTTGCTGGTGCTGGTGGCTGTGCCGATCCTGTGGCTGCTGTCAATTCCGTTCCGGCTCGTGTACATCGTGCTGGAATCGCTGCTGGCGGTGTTGCGGGCGTTGCTTTTGCTGCCTGCCCGCCTGTTGATGCGCCCGGCGCGTTGACGGGGCATCACTTGCCGCGGGGTCGCCGCGGATGGTTCGCGAAGAAATCCCACATCACGTCCGTGGCGGAGATGTCCTGCACCGGTTCCTGGTCTTTCCCCGGCATGATCTTCCCACCGGGCCACATGTGATTGCCGTCTTCAACGGTGTAAAGATCGATTTCCGCGCCCACCGGCGAGTCCCACACCTCCTCCTGCACGGGCGGCATTACCTCGAGGCGGCGGCTCGGCGCGTTCGCACAGTGATTGGCTTTCCCCCAGAACGCCACGGACTCTGCCACCGATGCAATGCCCGGATTTCCCCCGTCGTACGGCAGCGTCGAATCCAGCTTGCCATGAAAAATAACCAGCGGCACCGGTCCCTTCGGCGTGGGAATGGTGCGCGGCGGGTCGCTGCGGGTGTCGCCGACAGTTCCGGCGACGATGCCCGCCGCCGCGATCGCATCGGGCCGTTCCGCCGCGAGCCGGTACGCCATGATCGCCCCGGAGGAATGCCCGCAGACGTACACCCGGTCGGCATCGACGGCGTACGCCTTCGGCACCGTGGCGAGGATGAGGTCGAGGAAGGCGAGGTCGTTGTTGGGGGCTTCGGGCGTGTCGGCATCCAGCCCGTGCCAGGCGTGGAACTCGCCGAGGGCATCGGGGAGGACGAGGATGAATCCCGTGTCGTCCGCTTTCTCGGCGAAGTGATACGCCTCTTCCGCGTATGCCGCGGAATCGGTCGCGCCGTGAAGCAGGATGACCATCGGGACTTTCGATTTGCCATCATAAGACGGCGGCACGCGGAGGATGTAGGAACGTTTCACCCCGCCGACTTCCACCTCGACCACGCTCCTCCCTGACCCCGGCGTCGCCGGAGTTCCGCGTGATCCGCATCCGGCGACGATCAAACTTAAAAGCACGAGGCCGCGCGGCACGAGCTCTCGCAAACCTGCACCACGATAAGCTTTCATTGGCCGGTCCTGCGCCCTTTGCGGGCGTTGAGGCGAAATCAGTATTCCACCGTCGGAAAATTCGCCGTCGCCGTCTCCTTGTATCCCGTCGGCACCGTCTCCTTGAGCGTGTCCTTGCTCATGCCGAGGGCCTTGAGGATCGACTGCATGTCGTCGGCGACCTGGATCGGCTTGTTCGCGCGGCTGCCCCAGGTCGGTTCGGGCGCGGGCTGCTTGGCGTCCTTCGTCTTGATGCCGGTGTGGTAGTAAACCGTGGCATCCGGATCTTTCAGCCCGTGGCCGGTGAGGACGCACGCGACGCGCTCGTTGCGGCCGATCGTGCCGTTCTTCAAAAGCTGCTGCAGCCCCGCGATGGTGGCGGCGCTGGCGGGCTCGCAGCCGAAGCCGTAGCGGCCGATGAGGGCCTTGGCTTCGAGAATCGCCTCGTCGGTCACTTCGGCGACGACGCCCTTCATGACATCGAGCGCCCGCAGCGCCTTTTTCAAGTTTACCGGGCGGGAGATTTCGATCGCGCTGGCGACGGTGTGCGGGTGGTAATTCGCTTCATCCATGCCGGCGTAAAGCTGCTTGATCTTGGCGCCGTCCACGTGGCCGCCGTTCCACTTCATGCCCATGCGGTTGACGACGCTGTGGAGGGTGTTGGCGCCCTGGGCGTTAATGATGGCGAGGCGCGGGGCCTTTTTGACGAGGCCGAGTTCGAGGAGTTCCTCGTACGCCTTGCCGAACGCCGAGCAGTTCCCGAGGTTGCCGCCGGGCACGATGATCCAGTCGGGCACGTCCCAGTTGAGGCCTTCGAGGATGCGGTACATGATCGACTTCTGCCCTTCGAGGCGGAAGGGGTTGACGGAGTTCATGAGGTAGAGGCCGAGCTGCTGCGAGACGTCGCGCACGCGGCGGAGGCAGGCGTCGAAATCGCCCTCGATCTGGAGCGTGAGCGCCCCGTAATCGAGGGCCTGCGAGAGTTTGCCGAAGGCGATTTTGCCCGAGCCGATGAAGACGATTCCCTGGAAGCCGTTCTGTGCGGCATAGAGGGCGAGCGAGGCGGAGGTGTTTCCGGTGGAAGCGCACGCGACGCGGCGCGCGCCGACGATGCGGGCGTGCGTGAAGGCGGCGGTCATGCCGTTGTCTTTGAACGAGCCGGAGGGATTCATCCCCTCGTACTGCAGGTAAAGCTGTCCCGGCCACATGCCGAGCTGGTTGCCGAGGCAGGTGGCGTTCTGCAGAAATGTCTGCCCTTCGCCGATGGTGCAGATCATGGCGTCGGCGGCGAAGGGAAACAGGTCGCGGAAGCGCCACACGCCGGAGTGGTCGAGCGGAAAGCGGCGGTTGTGCCAGCGCTGCTCGAAGTCCTTGAGGGACTTGGGCAGGCTGGAGGCCTTGTTCCAGTCATAACGGATATCGAGCAGCTCGCCGCATTTGGCGCAGCTTGTCAGCGTCTGGGTGACGTCATAAGTGGAGCCACAGGCGGGGTTCATGCACTTCTGGTAGGCGATGGTTTTCATGCAGGGATTGTAACGGAGCCCGCAGGAACAACCAATGTGCCCGGAATTCCGATAACTTCCGCGCTCACCACGCCACGAAGAAGGAGAGGCTCACGCTGGCCCAGTTGTCCCAGTTGTGCTGGCGGGAGAATTGCGGCGAGACGCTCGTCCACATGTACGTGAATTCGAAGTGCTGGAGAAACCGGTGCGAGAGGCCGTACTCCACGCCGAAGACGGCCGGTTCCGGCGTGACAGTCACCGGATCGCGGCTCGACCAGGTGTCCCCCTGCATCGTCGAGTCCCGCGCCACGAGCTGGCCATACGGACGGGCGAATACGTAAAACGACTGCTTCGAAAAGAAATCCTCAAACCAGTTCCCGCAGCCGCAGGGCACCACGCCGGTGAAGTCGCCCGGCAGCGACAGGTGCCCCGGCCCGAAATCGTTCGGCATGTTCCACCCCAGCCGGAACAACGCCCCCGCGTGCACTTCGTCGAAGATCGACCCCGCGGTGAAGCCGACATCCGGCATGATCTGGATCCCCGGCCGGAAGTGCTCGCTGGTCAGCAGGTCAAACCGCCACCGCCGGTTGTACTTGATGTCGAAATCCGCCTCATCATTGACCTGGTACTTCCACCCCCGCGGCGTCGTGTAATGGTAATAGTTGTGAATCATGAATTGGGCGTTTTCCGAAAGACTCGACGGCCCGAGGATCCCCGCGTCCAGCTCCAGCGACTCGTACACCGGCACGCTCGCAAACCGATTCGCCCGCTGCGCGTAGATGCCGGCGTACGTCCACCCCGCGTAGGGGCGATCGTTGTGAATCGGGTTCCGATCGCCGATGTTCGCCGGCGTAAAAATGTTCAGCGATCCGACGAGCCCCATGGCGTAATCGGTCTTCTGCGGATCGAATTCGTTGTTGATCGTGGGTACATGCGACAGCAGCGCATTGATGAACGGCGCCTGGAACGCGAGCGAGCCGCCGACGCCCGCTGTGTAATGCCGGTCCGTCCGCCAGACCGGTTTGGCCCATCCGCCGTCGTTTTCCCAGTAGAACGTCATTTTCATGGCGTAGTCGGTGCTGCGCGGGGTGCCGCCGGAGATTTCGGGAGGCGGTGGATCGGCGAGATCGAGCGTGAGAAGGGGGGCATCGATGGCCTGCGCGGGACGGTAAACGCCGGCGAGAATGAGGATGCCGACACAGGGGACGACCAGGCGGGGCTTCATGGACTCTCCTTCTCATGGACGCCATTGCGAAGATTGTAGACGCCGCGGACGAAAGAGGAATGCATCTGCGGGCGGAAGCTGGACATGCAAATTTGTCGCCGCCGCTGGTGAATAATCCGCCTCCCCCCGGGCACAGAGAGGGGTGGAACCCTGTCAACAACCAGAAAAACGGGAGAGAAGAACATGAACACGCGGACTTCCCTTGGCCTGATCGCGGCGGCGGCACTCGTGTCGCTGGCGGCGCAATCCACGCACGCAGCCCTGAGCGCCACTGCCGATATTGCGTTAACCTCCAGCACTGCCGGCAATAACGACTACACCGTCACCGTCCACAACAACGGCACTACGGACATCGGCACGTTCTGGTTCGCCTGGACCCCCCCCGGCGACCCCATCGAATACGACTTCCTCCCCACCCCGCCCTCCGCCGCAACCCAACCCACCGGCTGGGTCGGCCTCATCTCCAGCGGCTTCCCCGGCACCAGCCTCGAGTACTACAACCTCTCCGGCAGCCCCATCGCCCCCGGCGACTCCGCCACCTTCGGCTTCACCACCACCGACTCCCAGGCAACGCTCGAGGGCACCAAGTTCGGGTTCCCCATCACCACCTCGTTCATCTATGAAGGCTTCCCGCTGACGGGCGCCTTTGCCCAGGTAAATCCGACGTTCGTCGCAGTGCCGGAACCGGCGTCCATGAGCCTGCTGGGAATCGCCGGGCTGGCGCTTCTGAAACGGCGTCGCGCCTAAGACCGCGGTACCTCTGCCGCCACGATAGCTACCGAGGAAGCCCCGCACGCGCGGGGTTTTTCCGCGCGCTTCGAAAGAATCGCCGTGGAAACCGCACCGTTTCTGTGGCCAGCACGCCGTTGCTATACTCTGCCTCATGTCCGGCTCCCACGAAATCTTTGAACAGGTCCGCGCCGCCGTCGATATTGTCGAGGTGATCGGCGAATCGATCGCCCTCAAGCGCGCCGGACGCGAGTTCAAAGGCCTCTGCCCTTTCCACGACGACCGCCGACCTTCCATGTCGGTCGTCCCGCATAAGCAGATCTTCCACTGCTTCGTCTGCGGCACCGGCGGCGATGTCTTCAAATTCATCCGCGAATATCACAAACTCTCCGCCGGCGAAGCGCTCCGCGTCCTCGCCCAGCGCGCCGGCATCAAGCTCCCCGAACTTCCGCGAAACGGTAGGGGGGGTGGAAGCGGTAATGCCGAGGGCCCGAGCGTCCGCGAACAAATCGCTTCCACCAACGAATGGGCCTGCGACTTCTTCCAGAAGCAGCTTCACACGCCGCAGGGAAAGGCCGGGCTCGACTATCTCCGCAGCCGCGGCCTGACGGACGAAACGATTCAGAAATTCCGCCTCGGCTTCGCGCCGGACTCCTGGACCGGCCTCGTCAACGCGGCCATGCGCCTCTCCCTCAAACCCGAGCACCTCTTCGAGGCCGGCCTCATCAAAAAACGCCAGGACAGCTCCCCCTACGACGTCTTCCGCAACCGCGTCATCTTCCCCATCATCGACGCCACGGGCGGCGCCAGCGGAAATGGCCGCGTCATCGCTTTCGGCGGCCGCATCCTCCAGGAAAAACGCGATGAGGCCGGCAACGTCACCGAGGCGAAGTATTTAAATTCGCCAGAGACCCGCCTCTTCAACAAATCCGAATCCATGTACGGCCTCAACCTCGCCCGCCAGCAGATCATCCGCACCCGCACCGCCGTCGTCGTCGAAGGGTACATGGATGTCATCGCTTCCCACCAGGTCGGCGTCACCAACGTCATCGCCACCCTCGGCACCGCCCTCACCCCCGAACACGCCCGCGCTCTCAAGAATTACGCCCAGACCATCGTCCTCCTCTTTGATTCCGACGATGCCGGCTTCCGCGCTGCCGATCGCGCCATGGAAGTCTTTGTCAGAACCACCCTCGACATCAAGCTCGCATCGGTCCCCGACGGCAAAGATCCCTGCGATTTCTGCATGAAAAACGGCGGGGAGCCTTTCCAGAAATTAATCGACAACGCCGTCGACGCCATGACGTACCAGTGGAACCGCCTTGCGAAGCAGTTCCACGCCACGCAGTCGCTCACCGCCAAGCAGGAGGCGATCACCCAGTTCATGCGCTTCGTCGGCACTGCCATGGAGAGCAGCGGCGGGGGGGCACAAAGCATGGACCCGATCCGCCGCGGCCTGCTCTTCTCGAAACTCGCCAGCCTCACCGGCATGCACATCGATGAAGTCGCCGCGACGTTAAAGCGTCTCGGCCACCAAGGCACCGGTCCGCGCCCGCAGCCCCCCTCCGCGCCCCAAGCCCAGGGGTTGCAATCCCTGGGCTCACCGCCGCCCGACAACTGGCCCTCCATGCACGAGGAGAGCCCCGTCCAAACCGTTCGGGCCCGTCCCGTTATTTCGCAGCTCAAAGGCCTCGACGCCGCCGAAGGCTGGCTCCTCGGCGCCTTGCTCGCCCAGCCCACCCTCTACGACAAACTCCGCGACGATCTCTCCCTCACCCTGTTCATCACCTTCCGCGACCTCGCCAGCCACCTGATCGAATACTTCGACAATCACCCCGACCTCACCACCTGCACCCTCGCCCAGATCATCTCCGATTTCGACGAACACGTGGACGCCAGCAGCGCCCCGGAACTCGTCCGCGAGGCCATCGAACTCGAACAAAAGACCTCCGACTGGCTCGACCCCGCCAACCTCTCCCCGAACCAGATCAAGATGCTCAAGCAATCCGCCGACGAGCGCGGCCTCACCCTCGCCAACGTCGCGCAAGATTCGCTTCAGGAACTCCGCACCGCCCGCAACCCCGAGGACCCCTCCATCGCGTCGGACCTTGGCGAATCCGAAGAAGCGGCCGCCGCCCCCGACATTGATCCCGCCTTCGCGGCCATCCAGGAAGCCATCCGGCGCAACGCCCAGGGCGGCAACCGCCGCATCATCGGGCCATAACCCAATCTCCACCCGTCCAAAAATTCCATTAAATGAAATTTCAGCCGTTTAGGCTGTTTTTGCGCCTCTTCCGGGGCTTTCCTTCCTCTTTTCTATCCATTCCTGAACATTTCCCATAAATCTCAGAACTCCACATTGGCAGCGCTCGTTTTCCGGGGGTAGAATCATGCGTTTGCAAGGGGTGCGGCAACGCCTGCCCCGAGAAGGATGTTTCGAACCGATTGTCAGTCCCAAAAGCTTGTGGCTCTGGGGCTGCTTTTGCTTTTGAAACACCGGGCAGGGCCTAGAGGTCCTCAAGCAACAATACATCCCGGCGTGCTCCCTTCGCCCGCACGAGTGGTCGTCATGAGACGACGGGCCCGGCGCTCCCCAGCGATCGCCTGTTGTGCCTCCTTCACTTGAGTGCCCCGACGAGAGAACCCCGGTTCACCTCCCCGGATCGTCAGTTGTACCGGCGAGGTTTCAGAGTGGTTTTGGAGGTCTTGTGAGCAGTTCTGGTACCACCGTTCAACCCCCCGCAACCGTCAACACGGTTCCGCTCGCCAAGGCGAACGCGAACCTCGCGCTTCTCGTCACCAAGGGCAAGGCCCAGGGCTATCTTACCTACGAAGAGTTGAACGAACTCCTGCCCGACGACGCCATCGCACCCGATCGCCTCGACGCCCTCATGCAGCAGTTCGACGAGCTCGGCATCGAGCTCCTCGACGAAGTCGAAGGCAACAAGCACGTCGCGCCCCCCTCCGCCGACGAGCCCGACGAAGCCATGATGCGCCAGGCCGAAGAAGAAATCGAAAAAATGGAGGAGGTTGACGCCTCCGACGCCGGCTCCAAGCGCATCGACGACCCCGTCCGCATGTACCTCACGCAGATGGGCGAAATTCCCCTCCTCACCCGCGATGAAGAAATCCGCCTCGCCAAGAAGATCGAGCTCACCAGGATGGCCTTCCGCCGCAAGGTGCTCGAATCCGATTACTGCTTGCAGGCTGCCGTCGACATCCTCGCCCAGGTCGAATCCGGCGAGCTCCCCTTCGACCGCACCATGCGGATCTCGACCGCCGAAGTGGATGCCAAGGGCACCATCTCCAAACGCATCCCCGAAAACCTCGCCACCGTCCGCAAGCTCCTCGAACAGGACCGCCTCGACTGGGGCAAGTTCCGCGAGACCGGCACCTCCGAAAACATGAAGGAAGAGATCAAACGTCGCATGCGTAACCGCCGCCGCAAGGCCGTCACGCTGCTCGAAGAACTCTCCCTCCGCACCAGCAAGGTCATCCCGCTGATGAAAAAGCTGGCTTCCATCTGTGGAAAGATGGTCGAAATCAAAAATCGGCTGACCGAACGCAACAGCCGGTTGAGCGAAGATGACCGCCAGGCGATGCAGGAAGAATTCGAAGGGCTTCAGGATCTGGTCTTGGAAGATCCGGAGTCGCTTGTCCGCCGCTGCCAGGCCATCCAGCTCGTCTTCAACGAATACGAAGACGCCAAGCGCAAACTCTCCGGCGGCAACCTCCGCCTCGTCGTTTCCATCGCCAAGAAATACCGCAATCGCGGCCTCTCCTTCCTCGACATCATCCAGGAAGGCAACACCGGCCTCATGCGGGCCGTCGATAAGTACGAATACCGCCGCGGCTACAAGTTCTCCACCTACGCGACCTGGTGGATCCGCCAGGCCATCACCCGCGCCATCGCCGATCACGCCCGCACGATCCGCATCCCGGTGCACATGATCGAAACGATGTCCAAGCTGCGCAACATCTCCAAACGCCTCCTCCAGGAGCTCGGCCGCGAGCCGACGATCGAAGAAATCTCCAAGGAAGCCAAGATGCCCGTCGGCGAGTGCCGCCGCGTGCTGAAGATCTCCCGCCACCCGATCTCCCTCGATCGCCCGGTAGGGGAGTCCGAAGACAGCTACTTCGGCGATTTCATCGAAGACGAAGCCGCGGAGAACCCCGTCGAAACCGCCACGCAGGAAATGCTCCGCGAGCGCATCGACCAGGTCCTCAAGACGCTGACCTACCGTGAACGCGAGATCATCAAGCTCCGCTACGGCATCGGCGACGGCTACACCTACACGCTCGAAGAAGTCGGCCGCATCTTCAAGGTCACCCGCGAACGCGTCCGCCAGGTCGAAGCCAAGGCCATCCGCAAGCTGCAGCACCCGGTGCGTGCCCGCAAGCTGGAAGGCTTCCTCGACGGCAGCATCTACGCCACCCTCGGCGCCATGCCCATGGGCGACGGCCTCGGCGGCGGCGGCGTCGATACGCTCGAAGCCGACGAGGATGAGGGTGATCACGATCTTGGCGGTGAATAACACCCGCCGCACCATCCCGCGAAAACGAAAGGCCCGCCGATTGGCGGGCCTTTTTCATGTGGCCTTCTCCTGAACCACGTCGTCGCGCTTCCGGTTCTTCGCCGGCGGGGGCTTCCGCGCCGCCGTCTCCATCGCGGGTGCAGGCTTCACGCCAACGGCCGCCGCCTTCTTCCCCAGCAACGCCACCTGCTGGGAGTTCGTCGTCGCAAACAGATGCATGATCCGCGCGATCACCCCGGTCCAGCCGGTCTGGTGGCTTGCCCCGAGCCCCGCCCCGCTGTCGCCATGGAAGTACTCATAGAACAGGATGTAATCCCGCCACTGCGGGTCGTTCTGGAAAACGGCATCGTCGCCATACACCGGCCGGCGGCCACTCGCATCGCGCACGAAGATGGATGTCAGCCGCTCCGCCAGATTCTCCGCCACCTCATACAGCGTCATCTGCCGCCCCGACCCCGTCGGGCATTCGATCGTGAACGCATCCCCGAAGTACATGTAATACTGCAGCAGCGCGCGAAGGATCAGCCCGTTGACCGGCATCCAGACCGGCCCCCGCCAGTTCGAATTCCCGCCGAAGACCCCCGTGTCCGATTCCCCCGGCAAATAGGGCACGCGGAATTCCTGCTGCCCCACGGTGTACACGTACGGGTGCTCCTCGTGATAGCGCGACAGCGACCGGATCCCATGCGGGCTCAGAAACTCCTTCTCATCGAGCATCCGCGCCAGCACCCGCCGCAGGTTCTTCTCGTTCAGAATCGCCGCCATCCGCCGGTTCTCCAGCCCCGTCTTGGTGGCATCATGAATCAGTTGCCTCAGCTCCGGCCGCTTTTCCAGGAACCGCTTCAGGTTCTCCCGCGCCTCCGGATTGTCCTCCAGCAGCTTGCCATCAAACACCGTCACCGCGCACAGCGGCAGCAGCCCCACCATCGAACGCACGCGCAATAGCTGGTTGTCGCCGTTGGGCATATGCAGCACGTCGTAGAAGAACCCGTCTTGCGGATCCCAGAGCGAAATTCCTTCCTCCGATACGTCGGCCATGGCTGCGGCGATGCGCAGGAAATGCTCGAAGAATTTGGTGGCGATGTCCTGGTAGACGGGATCCTCGCCGGCCAGTTCCAGCGCGATGGTCAGCATATTCAGGCAGTAGGCGGCCATCCAACTGGTGCCGTCGGCCTGCTCGATATGGCCGCCGCCGGGCAGCGGCGCGCTGCGGTCGAACACGCCGATGTTGTCCAGGCCCAGGAAGCCGCCCTGGAATACGTTATTGTCGTCGGCATCCTTGCGGTTGACCCACCAGGTGAAGTTGAGCAGCAGCTTGTGGAAGACGCGGTCGAGGAAGTCGAAGTCGGCCTTGTCGCGCTGCTGGCGGTCGAGCACGAAGACCCGGA
>JBQCGD010000142.1:0-41252 GCA_051955985.1 Phycisphaerae bacterium
CCCGCCACCACCCGCCGCCACGTCGCTTCCCGCGCCTTGATCCGCTTCGCCGAAATCGCCATGAATACCTCCGTTGCTCAAACGAAGCCATCTTGACGACGACAGCGATCAAATTGAAGATGTGGTTCGTCGAACGCACACAGTTGAGTTGGGCTTGCAAGCGTCTGAAGCAACTCAATGCGTCATCAACACCACTATTTAGTACCGAACGGTCGCGCCAGCAGAATCGCTCCACAATTCGCTAATGCGTCGTGACGCGTCGCTATGCGTCAATCTATCCGGATGAACGGATGGAGTGACGTTTCCCCCTTCCCCACCGCCCCTTACCCCTGTAGTTACTGTATTTGCTCCCCCGCAGTCTTGCCCGTGAGTTCAGAGAACGTGAGGCGCTTCCCGCAGATGCCCGCGATGGCCTTAGCGAAGCGTTCGGCGTCCGTCATCTTCCGATTGTTGAACCGGAAGCACTGTTCATCGAGGTACGCTTCCAAGTGGAATGGTTCACACGCCACGTACGTCCCGACCAATGCCCGCTTCATGAGCGCCCAAAAGTTTTCCAGCCCGTTCGTGTGGACGTTGCCGCGAGCGTAGGCGATTGCGTGGTTATGGGCTGGTTACTCGGATCGGTGCCGAATGTGGATCGGGAAACAATCGATCGCGTGGAAAGCCGGCATACGGGGGGGCAAACGTGGGTCAATCTTCTGGCATTTTCGGGTGTTGGCGTGTTGCAGCCCTCGGGGATCTTCAAATTGTATTTTTTCATCCCGGAACAGGATCTGAAGGCTGGCGATTTTTCCCGTGTGGAGATGGATGCGGCCGTGAGCTGAATGCGCCTCGGTCGTTTGCCGGGATGCGCCCGCAAGGGTGGGGGAGCGGATGATGTGCGCTCCCTTACGAGACTTTTGCATCTGTCGCACAAGTCTCGAATATTTATGTCGCTCCTCCGGAGCTCAACAATGCTAGTCGCCTGCAACTCGGCCCTTACGGGCCGAGCTACCCATATTGCGGCCCATCCGGGCCTAACAAGCGGCAGGACGGGTTGTGAGAGCATCGCTGCAAAGGACTCTCACGGTCGCGGTAGCAACGTCGCTGCGCGTGGGGCTAACCTATATAGATCTGGCCGGCGGGGGGGATGGCGGGGAGTTTGTCTTTTTTGGTGATGACGTCGGATCCGTAGAGGGCGAAGTTGGAGGCGATTTCGATGAGGGCGTCGGGCTTGCCGTCGGGCTTGCGGGGGATGACGGCGCCGGCGGCTTCGAGCCAGCGGGCGTTGCGTTCGGTAGTGATTTCGACGCTGCTTTGGGCGGAGTCGACGCCGGTGGGGTTTTTGATGGGGGCGAATTCGTCGAGGCGGTCGGTTTCGTAGATGATGCTCTTGCGGGTGAGGGGGAGGGCGTCGAAGACGAAGGTTTCGAGTTTGATGGCGTTGGGTTTGTCGGGCGTGATGGGGGCGCCGGTTTCGAGGTCGATGCAGGGGACTTTTTTCTCGGCGCGGTGGTAGGGGAGGGCGAAGCCTTCTTTGTTGAGTTCTTCGACGAAGTCGACGCGGATGGCGTGGAGGGCGATGGAGCCGGCGCGGAATCTCAGGTCGCCATTCGGAAGGCGCTGTTCGGCGAGTTCGTCGGGGAGGTCGGAGTATTCGATGACGGACATTTTTCCGTCGATGACGGCGAAGTTGCCGAGCTTTTCTTTCGGGGCGACCTTGGGGAGCATTTTGGAGGACATCTGGGCGCCGTCGAGGTCGTGGAGGCCGATGAAGGTGGGGTCGACGCAGCGGACGATGGGGTTGTCGACCTGGAAGTAGGAGATCTGTTCGATGCCGCGCTTCTTCATGTCGGCGATGGCGCCGGACTTGTAGAGGGCGAGGAGGGAGCCGCCGTGGCCGTTGGGGGAGAGGGCGAGGGAGTCTTTGGCTTCGAGGAGGACTTTGCCGTCGAAGGAGATGGCGGGGAGTTCGTCCTGGGGGAAGAACATGACATTTTTGGGGTCCATGCCGAAGAAGTTGTGCTGCTGCCAGAACTCGCGGGTGGGGGCGTCGTTTTGCGGGGAGGTCATGATGTAGAAGGGGACGGGTTTGCCGTAGCGGTTGCCGGTGGCGAGGAGGAATTCGGCGAAGCACTGGAAGAGGGTTTTGTGTTTGACGGGTGTGGCGGGGAAGGTGCCCTTGGGGCCGTTCCAGCCGAGGCGTGTGCCCTGTCCGCCGGCGACGACGAAGGCGGCGACTTTGCCCTGGCGGAGGAGTTGTTCGCCGCGGGCGAAGGCGTCTTTGAGTTTTTGTTGTTTGGCGGGGTCGGCGGGTTTGTTTTCGTAGTAGGGGGCGGGTTTGACGTCGCCTTTGAGTTCGAACTTGTGGGGGTGCTTGACCATGGTGTCGATGAGTTTGGCGATGAGGTCCCAGTCGAGGCGGGAGAGCTGGGCGGCGAAGTCTTTTTGCTGGTCGGGGGTGAGTTGTGCCCAGAATTTGAAGATGTGCGCCTGGCCGAGGGAGGTGAGTTTGGTGGCGAGGTCGCCGTACATCATTTCGGCTTCGTAACCCATGTGGAGGCTCCTTTGACAACTCGCGAAGGGCGAGAGGGGGTAGTTTAATCGGAGGGGGGGAAGTTGTCCGCGCGTGGAGGCGGGGGCTAGCGGAGTACGTTGGGGTGCGGTATGCGGATTGATGGAGTGATGTCTGAAACCGCGAAGTAGAATGGAGAGAATGCCGCAGAAGACACGGCGGTTAAAACCGCCGGCTAACCTGCGCGATTTGGAGACTCATCCGTTTGGGGTACCGTGAACCCGAGTGTCGTACCGCCTGTGGTGGTACGCTACGATGGTTGAGGGCGAATTCGGATTGGACGTGGTGATGCGGACGTTTGTGATTGGGGATGTGCATGGATGCCTTGGCGCGCTTGATGCGGTGTTGGATGCGGTTGGGCCGACGGGGGAGGATCGGGTGATTGGGTTGGGGGATTTTATTGATCGGGGGCCGGATTCGAAGGGGGTGATTGAGCGGTTGATGGGGTTGCAGCGTGCGGGGATGTTTACGGGGATCCTGGGGAATCACGAGGAGATGGCGTTGGCGGCGCGGGAGGGGTTGAAGCGGCCGGGGGAGTTGGGGTTGCCGGGGTATCATGACTGGCTGGTGTTTGGGGGGTATGAGATGGTGCGGTCGTATGGCGGGGTGCGGGGGTCGGTGAAGGATGTGCCGGAGGAGCATTGGGGGTTTATGCGGGGGCTTTTGCCGTACGTGGAGTTGCGGGGGCATATTCTGGTGCATGCGATGGCGCGGCATGATGTGCCGATGGAGGGGCAGACGGGGGATTGGTTACGGTGGCAGCGGTTTCGGGATCCGTTGCCGCATGCGTCGGGGAAGGTGATTGTGTGTGGGCATACGAAGGGGCGGGCGATTCGGAATGTGGGGCATGCGGTGTGTATTGATACAGGGGTTTATGAAGGGGGGTGGTTGACGTGTCTGGAGTTGGAGACGGGGCGGGTGGTGCAGGGGAATGAGCGGGGGAAGGTGGAGCGGTCACACATCGATGATTGGCGGCAGAAATAGTTTTCCGTCGATTGCACAGACGCGCGTCATGGGAGCGAGACGGATGCAATGAGTTATATGCGGGGTTCGCGACGACGCAAGCGTTGGCGGGTAGCCGCGTGTTGAGCGAGGGTCAGCGATGGGCACATTCCGGCGATGCCATCGCCGGCGCTATTCGTTAAGCGGCGAGTTGCTGGAGGGCGTCGAGGAGGGCGGCGAGTTCTTGGTCGGTGTTGAAGTGGCCGGGGGAGACGCGGATGGCGCCGTCGGGGAAGGTGCCGAGGGTTTTGTGGGCGTAGGGGGAGCAGTGGAGTCCGGGGCGGACGGCGATGTTGAAGGATTCGTCGAGGATGGAGCCGGCTTCCTGGGGGGAGTAGCCTTCGAGGGTGAAGCTGACGGTGCCGACGCGGGTGTTTGCGGACTTGGGGCCGTTGAGTTTGAACTTGGGGTTCGACGAGATGGCGTCGATGATTTTCTGGACCATGGCTTGTTCTTTGGCGAGGGTTTTGGCGGGGTCGTGTTTGACGACGTATTCGACGGCGGCGCCGAGGCCGGCGATGCCGACGGTGTTGGGGGTTCCGCCTTCGAGGAAGTAGGGGAAGAGTTTGGGCATGGTGGGGGAGGAGGAGTCGCCGCCGGTGCCGCCTTCGCGGAAGGCGTGGAAGGCGTCGAGGGGGACGGAGGCGTTGACGTAGAGGCCGCCGGTGCCGGTGGGGCCGAGGAGGGATTTGTGTCCGGGGAAGGCGAGGAGGTCGATGTTTTGCGCGTCGATGTGGATTGGGACGACGCCGATGGTTTGGGCGCCGTCAACGAGGAAGAGCACGTTGTGTTCCTTGGCGATTTTGCCGACTTCGGCGATGGGCTGGATGGTGCCGACGACGTTGGAGCCGTGGGTGATGGCGATGAGCTTGGTTTTGGGGGTGATGGCGCGTTTGACGTCGGCGGGGTCGATGACGCCGGTTTGGGGAGAGAAGTCGACGCGGGTCAACGTGATGAAGTTGGCGTCGGCCATGGCCTGGAGGGGGCGGGAGACGGAGTTGTGTTCCAACGTTGTGGTGATGACGTGGTCGCCGGCGCGGAGGAGGCCTTTCATGGCGATGTTGAGGGCGTCGGTGCCGTTCATGGCGAAGATGAGGCGGTGGTGGTCTTTGCCGCCGATGAAGTCGGTGAGTTGTTTGCGGACGGCGTCGAGCATTTTTTCAGCGCCGACGGCCATGCGGTGTCCGGCGCGGCCGGGGTTGGCGGCTTCGCTGGCGAGGAAGGTGGTCATGCGCTCGGTGACGGCGGGGGGCTTGGGCCAGGAGGTGGCGGCGTTGTCGAAATAAATTACTGAGTTTTCCATGTCTGATCCTAACTATGGCTTCCATTCACGTGGTACATGTTAGCGGCAATTCCAAGCTCGCGAGCACGAATACATTTTACTGCGGCGGTGTTCCTATTGAACACGCCCGTATGCACTCTTGTGGAGCCACGCAATCCTTCCAACAGTTGCGTTATGGGAATTTCCGAAAGCCCGGGAATCAGCTCTCGTATGCCAGCGAGGTGCGCCGACTGCACGCCAGGCGGATCCCATACGAGGTCGACGGCATACGAGCGAAAAATTATTCCTTCTCGGTACTCGAGATGCGGGTCTTCAAACTCGCGTATCAACGCGCGCGCTTTACTCGTAATCGGTTGCCACGCGGCCGGCCCATCTTCCCACCACTGGAGCATCGCGTTGCCCCAATGGTCTCCGCATGCGAGGTGGTAGAAGGTCCCATCAGCGCCTACGCGAGTTTCGCCTTGAATTGGCAAGATCGCACTCAGTCCTTCGAAACGGGAAATAACGGAAGCAGCCCAGGCCTTTTCGCGTTCAACAGATTTCACCTCTATCGTCGGCTCTCGCGGCAGGATTGCGAGGCTGATGGCCTCTAGAGGGCTGCGAGGCCTGTCCAGGTCGCGACGCCATTCGGCTCGAAGAAGGAGGATGTCGCGATCTTTGAGAGTTTCGAAAATGCCATATGAAACGTCGTTGGAAAACGAAGAACGCACTCCAAGAAAAAGACGAAGCGTAGACAGGCTGAAATGCGCCTCGCGAAAGGCTTCAAAACTCAGCGAATCGAGGGCTTCTTGACGCAGTATGTCAAATGCGTCCATTTCGCACCTTAAACCGGAGGGAGGCCCTGAACGCGGCGCCAGGTGGAGAGTTGGCCGGCGTGGTAGGCTTCGTGCCAGGTGGCGTAGAGCATGACCATGTGGCCGACGGTGGGGAAGCGTTCGCGGCGGGCGGGGTCGGGGTGGGGGGCGGCGAAGTCTTCGGGCTTCATTTGTTTGAGGCGGGCGATGATTTGTTCGCGGACGGCGGCGAGTTTTTCGAGATAGAAGGCTTTGGGTTTGTACTTGGATTTGTCGGAGACGGGTTCGCTTTTGTTGCCGTAGATGGTCTTCCAGTTTGCGTCGATCCCGGCGGGGGCGGGTTGGCCGGTGATGAGGGAGAGGAAGGAGTGGTCGACCTGGATTTGGTGGCCGAGGACCCAGGCGGGGTGGTTGGTTTTTGGGGCGGGCTGGAAGGCGAGCTGGTCGTCGGAGAGGTCGGCGACGAGCTTGAGGAGCTGGGAGTGGGAGTGGTTCATGGTGTGGAGGAGGGGGTCGATGAGGGACATGGTTGGCTTCCGGTTAAGTGGTTAAATGGTTAAGTGGTTAAGTACGGAGCGATGCCTTTTGGTTATGCGCCTACGTATTTCGAGTAGAGAGCTTTGGCGATGGCGGCGTCGTTGGTGCCTTTGAGGATGGCGCGGCCGTCGGCGAAGAGGGTGAGTTCGTATTCTTTGCGGCGGTCGGCGGGGCCGGTGGCGCCTTCGACGATGGGGCACTTGAGCATGAATTTGTTGAAGGTGGCTTTGCCGACGTTGCGCAGATTCGACGCGACGTGTTCGAAGTCGATCTTGATGGTGTTGCCGAGGGAGATCTGGACGGCGTTTCGGCCGCAGAGGCTCGTCGTTGCGCTGGCGAATTTGCCGGAGAGGTACTCGAAGTTTTTGTGTTTGCAGGCGGGGCAGTCGGCGATGTCGCGGGCCTTGGCTACTTTGAGCTGCTGGAAGCGGTTGTCCCAGAGGTCGAAGGAGAAAAGGAACGGCGAGAGGGCGTCGAGGTTGCCGGTGAGGATTTTCATGGCTTCGAGGGCCTGCCAGCTGGAGACGATGGAGACGGCGGGTCCGAGGACGCCGGCGGTGTCGCAGGTGGGGTTCATGCCGGGAGGGGGCATGGTTTCGAAGATGCAGCGGAGGCAGGGGGTTTTCTGGGGGAGGATGTTCATGGCGAGGCCGGAGGCGGAGATGACGGCGCCGTAGATCCAGGGGATGTTGAGTTTGATGGAGAGGTCGTTGATGAGGAAGCGGGTCTCGAAGTTGTCGGTGCCATCGAGGAGGAGGTCCTTGCCGGCGGCGAGTTGTTCGATGTTGGTGTGGTTGACATCCGCGACCACTGCGTCAACGGTGACGTCGGGGTTGATGCGGGCGATCTTCTTTTGCGCGGCGACGGATTTGGGGAGATTTTGCTCGATGTCGTCGTGGTCGAAGAGGATTTGGCGTTGGAGATTGGTGATTTCGATGAAGTCGCGGTCGACGATGGTGAGGTGGCCGACGCCGGCGCGGGCGAGGAGGTTGCCGAGGACGGTGCCGAGGGCGCCGCAGCCGACGAGGAGGACCTTGGAGGCCTTTAGTTTTTTCTGGCCTTCGATGCCGATGGGGGCCCAGAGCATCTGGCGGTTGTAGCGGGCAAGGGAGGGATCTGCCTTGTCGAGTTCTTCTGCGAGTTCGGAGAGAGCCATTTATTTTTTAATTCAGAATTCAGAGTTCAGAATTCAGAATTCCTTTCAGCCTTCGATGACGTTTTTTTCGATCGGTTCTACGGTGACGCCTTGGTCTTTGAGACATTGTAGCGCCGCTTCCACGCGTTCGGTTTCGCCTTCGAAGACGACGGCCATGATGCCGATTTCGGCGGTGACGGAGGCCTGGCGGATGTCGAAGGAGACGTCGGGGAAGCGGCTGGTCATTCGCCAGAGGGCGGGGGTTTCGACCATATCGCGGCTGCCGAAGGTGAGCCAGACTCGTTTTTTGCTTGTGGGCATTTTTTAGTCCTGAGTCTTGAGTCCTGAGGGGTGAGGAAATCAGCCGCCGGCGACGGCGGGGACGATGGAGACGTCGTCGCCTTCCTTGACGGGGGTGCTGAGGTTTTCAAGGAAGCGGATGTCTTCGTCGTTGACGTAGATGTTGATGAAGCGGTTGAGTTCGCCGGGCTGTTTGAAGAGGCGTTTGTCGATGCCTTCGAACTTCCCGCAGAGTTCGGCGAGGAGGGAGCCGATGGTGCCAGCCTGGAGTTCGACGAGGTCGACGCCGTTGGTGGCCTGGCGGAGGGCGGTGGGGATTCGGACTTTGACGGGCATGGAAACTCCGTTAAGCAACTTTGAGATCGAAGAATTCAACTTTCGAGTGAGGCTTGGGCGGCTTCTGGCCGCGGGCCTTCATGTCTTCCAGGTGCAACTCGATTGCCTCGTGAATCAGGCGTCGCGTTTGGGCTTCCGTTTTTCCGACGGCGACGCAACCGGGCAGGTCCGGGACATACGCGCCAAAACTCTTTTCACCTTTTTCGAGGATGATTGCGTATTTCATTTACTGCTCCTTGAGGCCTGCTTGTTTGAGCACGCTGTTCAGCGTACCGCGAGGCATTTCGAGGCCCGGATTTCCCGAGACTGTCACGGTGCCGGGTTTCGAGGAGTGGTGAAACTGGCGGTGACTTCCGCGCTGCCGAACCTGAAACCATCCATCGCGCTCAATGAGCCTGATGACCTCGCGCACCTTCATGCATTATACGCTCACCGGAACCTGGGCTGGCGCCGTCTTCTTCTGGCCGGTGATGATGGCGTCGAAGGCTTCGAGTTTGGCGGGGATGGATTGCGGGGGTTCGAGATGGTCCTGGACGACTTCGACAGTTTTGTAGCCGTTGCCGGTGATGCTGACGCAGATGCTTTCATCCTTCGGGATGCGGCCGGACTTGATGAGTTTGATGGCGCAGGCGAGGGTGGTGCCGCCGGCGGGTTCGGTCCAGATGCCTTCGGTTTTGGCGAGGAGCTTGATGGCTTCCACGATTTCATCGTCGGTGGCGTCTTCGCCCCAGCCGCCGGATTGTTTGACGGCTTGCACGACGTAGAAGCCGTCCGCGGGGTTGCCGATGGCGATGGACTTGGCGATGGTCTTGGGCTTCTGGGGTTTGATCAGTTCGCGGCCGGCCTTGATGGCTTCGACGACGGGATTGCAGCCGGCGGCTTGGGCGGAATAGATCTTGGGCTGGTTGTCTTCAACGAGGCCGAGCTTGATGAATTCCTGGTAGGCCTTGTAGACCTTGGGGAGGATGGTGCCGCCGGCGGTGGGGACGATGGTGTGCTTGGGGAGCTTCCAGCCGAACTGTTCGGCGATTTCGAAGCCGAAGGTTTTCGCGCCTTCTGTGTAGAAGGGGCGGAGGTTGACGTTGACGATGGCCCACTTGTATTTGTCGGCGATTTCGGAGCAGAGGCGGTTGACGTCGTCGTAGTTGCCCTGGATGCGGACCATGGTGGGGCCGAAGATGAGGGAGCCGAGGACTTTGCCGAGCTCGAGGTCGTGGGGAATCATGACGAAGGCTTTGAGGCCGGCCTGGGCGGCGTGGGCGGCGACGGAGTTGGCGAGGTTGCCGGTGGAGGCACAGCCGACGGTGTCGTAGCCGAGTTCGATGGCCTTGGTGATGGCGACGGAGACGACGCGTTCCTTGTAGGACCAGGTGGGGTAGTTGGCGGAGTCGTCCTTGATGTAGAGTTCTTTGACGCCGAGGAGTTTGCCGAGGTTGTGGGCGCGTTTGAGGGGGGTCCAGCCGGAGTTGAGGCCGGCGCGGGGTTCGGTATCGACGGGGAGGAGGTCGCGGTAGCGCCAGAGGTTGCGGTCCTTGGATTCAATGGAGGCGCGGGTGACCTTGCCGTGCATGGCTTCGTAGTCGTATTCGACTTCGAGAGGGCCGAAGCAGACTTCACAGACGTGGACGCCCTTCTGGGGGTAGGGCTTGTGACACTCGCGACACCGAAGTCCCTTGACGTACGACATAGATTCTCCTCGCCACGCAGCGGCTGCAAAGGCAAAAACGATTACGGCCTCCGATCCGGGGTTCCCAGACAAGAGGCCGTCCAAATTTGTGCCGAGAGCATCGGCGAGACGATCCGCTTATCTATCCCCTTGATTGTGGCGCCTTTCGGCGAAACAAACGGGTGGGAATTAGCACCCGCTTCAAAACCGCGGCAAAGCGGTTCGGATGGGTTGCTGTGTCGTCAACGGGCCCGTCCCTCAGACACTCTGGATAAGAGCCGTATTCACTTGTAGTCCCGCAATGATAGGAAACAGGGATGCCGGTGTCAACCCAATAGCTGAGGCAACGACTAACGGCACCGGCTGCGGGGGCGGCACTGCCATGGGCAATCCATCCGCGGCCCACCTGCGGGCGTATCCATGATGAGCCGTGCGCTGCGCGCACGCAATCGAATCCCGGGATTCCTTCATGACCGTTGCCGCTCCAACCACTTCGCTCTTCGCCCAGACGTTCGACCGTGTCTACATTCTGAACCTGCCGGACCGGGCTGATCGCCGGCGGGAGATGGCGGGTGAATTGCAGCGTGCGAACTTTCCGTCTCCCAGGCCGCTGGAAGCCCCCGATGCCTTCGTCTCCTTCTTTCCTGGCCAGCGTGTGACGGAGCTTGCCGGCTTTCCATCGCTCGGTTGCCGCGGCTGCTTCCTGAGCCACCTGGCGATTCTCAAGCATGCCCAGGCCCGCAGGTACGGTCAGGTGCTGATTCTCGAAGACGACATGGCCTTCTCGCCGCTGGTGCCGAAGTTCGACCAGCAGCTCGCGGGGATTTCCCGCATGTCCGATTGGCAATTCGCTTACTTCGGGCACGTGCTCGACGAACGGCCCGGCGCGCACGAGCGCCCGATCACGTTTGATCTTTCCACCCAGCATGTCGTCTGCGCGCACTTTTACTCCGTGCGCGCCGCGATTCTTGGCCCGTTGATTGAGTGGCTCGAAACCATCCAGACGCGGCCCTTTCAGCACCCCGACGGCGGCCCGATGCACGTCGATGGCGCCTTCAACGAATTCCGCGAGCGCCACCGGATCCCCACGCGCATCGCGCATCCCTCGCTGGGGCATCAGCGCTCCTCGCGCAGCGACATTGCCAGCCTTAAATGGTTCGACCGCACGCCGGTCGTCCGCGAGGGGATCTCCTTCCTGCGCAGCGTCAAAAACCGACTGAAATGACTCCCCGTTCCCTCGTTTCTTGACCTGCGCAAGCAGGTTGATTGCGTACCGGCGTGCGTGGTCCCTCTCCACCCGCCGACGGAATTCGCGAGACCGGCTACAATAGCATCACCGCAGGATTGCACCGGCCGGCGAGCGCTGGCAGGACCGCGCGCTCCTGATACCGCCCGACGAGGAGTTGCCAGGTGACCGCACGTTCCCATCACCAATTCACCAGCGACAACCAGTCACCGGTGTGTCCCGAGGCGTGGCAGGGGCTGCTGGCGGCGAACGAGTCCGGCCACGTCCCGAGTTATGGTGATGACGCCTGGACGAGCCGCGCGGCGGACCTTCTCCGGGATCGCTTTGAAACGAACGATTGTGAAGTGTTCTTCTGCTTCAACGGCACGGCGGCGAACGCGTTGACCATCGCCCACCTGTGCCAGAGTTACAACAGTGTGATCTGCAGCGAAACGGCGCACATTGAATCGGATGAATGCGGCGCGCCGGAGTTTTTCGCCAACGGCGCGAAGCTGCTGCTTGCCCCGGGCACAGGCGGAAAGGTGACGCCGGACAACGTGGAGGCGATCGTCAAGAGGCGGAGCGACATCCATTATCCGCGGCCGCGGGTCCTGAGCATCACGCAGGCGACGGAGCTGGGAACGGTTTACTCGCCCGAGGAAATCCGCGCGCTAGGCGCGGTGGCCAGGGCCCACCAGTTGAACGTTCAGATGGATGGCGCGCGGTTCGCGAATGCCGTGGCGTATCTGGGGGTGTCGCCGGCGGAGATCACATGGAAAGCGGGCGTGGACGTGCTCTGTTTTGGGGGCACGAAGAACGGGCTTCCTGTGGGGGAGGCGATCCTGTTTTTCAACCGCGATCTCGCCCGGGACTTTGAATACCGCTGCAAACAGGCGGGCCAGCTCGCCAGCAAGATGCGCTACCTCACGGCGCCCTGGACGAACATGCTGGAATCGGGCGCATGGCTGCGCAATGCGCAGCGCGCCAACGCGATCGCGCAACTGCTGGCCTCGAAGATCCGCGAAATTCCCGGCGTGGAGATCCTGCATCCGGTGCAGGCCAACAGCGTCTTCGTCCGTATGCCGGAGAAATGCATGGCCGCCCTGCGCGCCGGCGGCTGGACGTTTTACACGTTCATCGGCAACAGCGCCCGCCTGATGGCGAGCTGGGATTCGCAGCCGGAGGATGTCGAGCGCTTCGTGTCCGATCTTTCCCGGGAGGCGCAGCAGCGGTGACTTGGGCGGGCGGCGGTCATTCGCTGGCGGTGGCCGTCACGTCTTCGTACGAAAAGCTTTTATTGATGCGGTCCTGCGGGAGCGGCTTGCCATCCACTTCGACGTAGGGGTAGACGAGAAAATTCACGGGACCGCCGGCCTGGCGAGGTTCGAGCACGATGTCGCGGCCGGTACTGAGCATGATGCGGTTCTGATCGATGGTCCCGAAATTCGCTTCGCGTTTTTCAGGGTGCTGGTTGGCGTCGGAAATATCGACGGGCATCCAGCCGTGGCCGGCGGGCTTGAATTTCGCCCAGCAATGGTAGCCGGGGATGGTCCCGTTCCGCTGTTCTCCGAGCATGAAGCCGATTTCAAACTTGGCGGGAATGTGCTCAGCCCGCGCGAGGGAAATGAAGAGGCTGTGGAAATCGGTGCAGTTGCCAAAACAGGATTGATACGCCCATTCGGAGTTGCCGGTGCCCCATCCCGGTTTGTCCTTTCGATAGACCATGTGGTCATCGACGGCATCGTAGATCAATCGTGCACGCTCGATATCATTTTTCGGCAACACCCGGCCGGCGATCAGCGCGACCGCTTTTCCGCCGACAGGTACAAGGTTGTCGGGCTTGAGAAAGCGAGATGCGGCGCGGTCGGAATCAGCCGGGGCGTCTCCACGATCCTGGAAGCGTGTCACGCGGTAGGAAAGATGGAGGGGCAGGTCTTCGCCGGCGGATGTGTGCGAGACGTACAGCAGCCGGTTGCCGTAGGTCTTTTCCGTCGTCAGTTGGCCCCCGGCGGGAACGGAGAGGAGATCCACCTGCTGATCCGGCGTGGTCTGGGCGACGGGGATCCAGATTCGCACGTCGGCGCCCTTCGGCAGATCGGTGACGACGACGCGGTAATCGAAGTTGAAGGTGCGCGAAGGCCTTGCACCGCTTGCGGCGGCACAAAGGGAGGCGGCGCCGGCGATGGCGAGAGCGGTGATTGCTGCATGAAACAACATTCGCATGGAGAACTCCACGAAACAGTGGTGCTTGAGCTACACGGCCGCCTGTTGCTCGGCGGGGGCTTCGCACAACGTGCGCAGATCGCCTTTGCGCTTCGTGATGCCGCGCGCATCGAGCATTTCGAGCAGCGGCACCATCACGCGGCGGTTGGAGCCGAGCAACTGTTTCAGCTCGGCGACGGTTGCGCCGCGGCCGGCATTGGCGCGGAGAAACTGGCGTATGCGCACGATGGCGCTTTGAAATGCCTCGCGCGAGATCAGGACGGTCGGTGCAATCGCCACCACGTCCCCGACCGCGACGAGGTAATCGAGGGCCTCGCGGCTTCGGAGGTCCGGGGCGAGCTGCGCGCGGGAGGGGGGATCAAAGGGGTGCCGCCCGAGTTCCTCCCGCAACCGCCGTTCCGCACCGGTAAGGTACGCAGGCAACTGCGGACGATGCGACTGCAGGCGAATGCGATTGTCGTGGACATGGAGCATGCGCCGGCCGGCGGACAGAACCTGCGGCAACAGCTCCGGCGGGACGCCCATGCGCGCCAGTGCGGATTTCCATTCCAGCATTGGCATTCCGGCTTCGGTGGGATGCTGCGTGTGCCAGCGGGTGATCAATGCGACGCTTTCCGCAGCGATACGTTCGAGCCATTGGCGGCGGTAAATCCACTCTTCGGTGCATCCCAGCGTGCCGGCGGCGATTGCATCATCGATCGCGGCGGCAATCTCGCCGTCCGACCAGCGTGACTGCAATAGCAACTGCGATCGGCGAACGGCTCCCACCGCCGGGACCGTCTCGGTAACAAGCTTCTTTATGTCGTCCATAGACGCAGCGAGTCGGGCGAGACGGTCAATGCGGCTGTCCGTTCGCATGCGGCTCCGCGAGGCATCAAGCACCAGGGCACGTCCTCCGGCGAGCGTGTGCCGCTTTGACCAGTCGCGGACAACAATAAAGTCTCCGGCGAAGAGACTCACCGGCCGTTCACAGCGGAGCTGCACAAGCCCGGAACCGCCGGCGGCGATAGGATCGCCCTGCAGCACCAGCAGCTTTGCACCGACATCCTGCGTTCCCAACTGGATGCGCACCTGCATTCCATTACGCACCAAGGCGCGGGCGAGTGACGGGACATTCGATTCAAGGCGCCACAGGGCGGCATCGAAACTATCGACGGCGCCGGCGCAGCGTGGCGACATGACGACGTCACCGCGCTTCGGGGCTCCGGGCCCATGTGCCGGCACGTCGGGGAGATTGGCGGCCACGCGCATGCCGGGCATTGCGCGTTCCGTGGCGGCACCGTGCGTGTGCAGCGTTCGAATCCTCGATTGATGCTGCTGGGGATCGATGCGGATGGGCATTTGCGCCGCCAGGGCCCCGCCGATCAGCGATCCGGTAACGATCGTGCCGAGCCCCGGCCGGGAGAAGACGCGGTCGATGAACAGTCGCGGTTTTCCCGCATCATTTCGCGGCGGCGCGATCAGGAGCATCGTGGCGAGCGTTGTCTTTAGCTCGCTGAGCCCCGCCCCCGTCAGCGCACTGACCGCCACGATGGGCGAATCCGCAAAGCGCGAACCGTTCAGCCGCTGCCGCACGCCCTGCCGTGTTTCCTCCAAAACGCCCGCGTCCGCCTTGGTGATCGCGACCACCAGCCGCGGGATCTGCTGGTACTGCAGGATTTCAAAATGTTCCTGCGTTTGGGGCATCCACCCTTCATTGGCAGCGACGACCAGAAGCGCCGCGTCCGCTGCGCCCGTGCCGGCGGCCATAGTGGTGATGTAATCCTCGTGCCCGGGCACGTCGATGATGCCGACCTGCAGTCGTGCCGCGTCATCGTGCGGGTGTTCGAGCCACAACGGCGCGAAACCAAGATCAATGGTAATGCCGCGGGATTTTTCCTCGGGGAGGCGGTCTGGATCGATTCCCGTCAACGTCTTGACCAGCGTGGATTTCCCGTGATCCACGTGGCCGGCCGTCGCAAGCAGGTAGGGGAGTGTCCTCACCGCGTCCTCTCCCCCAGCGCTTGCGATATGGATGACGCCAGCAGCGATTCCTGTTCCGGCAGGACAGTCCGAAGGTCCAGCCGGACTTCTCCCCGGGCCACCACGCCAATGACGGCGGGCGTCGCCATGCGCAAACGCGCGGCAAGTTCGTCCTCCGTCGAATCCGGGCACTGCAGTGCCACGGCGGCGGAAGGAATTTGCACGCGCGGCAGGGACCCGCCTCCCACGCACGCGGTGGATTCCACCACGTGTGCGTTCACACCGAGAACTGTAAGTTGCTCTGCGAGTTGTTGGGCGCGGGCATGCACTTTCTGCAGCGGCTCGCGCATCATGCGCACAATCGGAATGTCCGGATTCTCTCGATCGCGCAGCAGCGTGTCAGCCGTCGCCTGCAGGGCTGCGAGCGTGAGCTTGTCGGGCCGCAACGCCCGGTAAAGCGGGTTTCGCCGGAGCGCCGCGATCTGCTGCTGCGGACCGGTCACAATACCCGCCTGTGGACCGCCGAAAAGTTTGTCACCGCTGAAGCAGACGAGCGTCGCTCCTTCCTTGTGGGCCTGGCTCGGCGTGGGCTCTTCGGCACCCAACGGAAGCGTGGCCATCGCGCCGCTGCCCAGATCTTCGACGAAGGGGACGCCCGCGTCGCGCGCGGCGGCCGCCAGCTCGCCGCGCGATGGCGACGATGCAAAGCCGTCGATGTAGAAATTGCTGCGATGGACCCGGAGGATCATGGCGGTGCGCTCGCTGATTGCGCGCTGGTAATCGGCGATGTTCGTCTCGTTGGTCGTTCCGACTTCGCAGAGACGGGCGCGCGCTGCCGCGAGGATCTCCGGCACGCGGAAGCCGCCGCCGATCTGCAATAGTTCCCCGCGCGAAATCACGACGTCCCGCTTCCCTCTTCCGCAGAAGTGGTGCAGCAGCAGGACGAGCGCGGCCGCGCAGTTGTTGACTACGAGCGCCGCCTCTGCTCCCGCAAGAATCGCCAGGCAACGGTCGACATACGCCCCGCGCTTGCCGCGTTTGCCGGTGTTGAGGTCATACTCCAGCGTTGAATACTCGCGCGCCGCCGCCGCCACGCCCCGCACCGCTTCCTCGCACAGCGGCGCCCTGCCCAAGTTGGTGTGAAGGATGACGCCCGTGGCGTTGATGACCGGCACGATGCCGCCACGCTCTTCCGCTTCGACGGCGGCCTGGACCATCGCAATGGCGGCGTCCCGGTCCACCGCAGGATTCTCCGCGCGCACGGTGGCGAGGGTCTCGCGCACGATGGCGGTCACCACCGCGAGGGGCATGCGGCTTGGCGGCAATGCGCGCAACACCGTCTGCACCGCCGGCAAGGCACGCTTGCCGCTCATCGCACCCGGATCGTCCCGGCGGGCGACCCGCCGCGGGTCGATGCGTGCGGTGTTCGCGTGATCTTCCCGATCACCGCCGCCGCCGGGGTTCGATGCTGCCGAAGCAGTTCCAATACCCTGTCCAATCGTTTCGGCTGGACGCATAGCAAAAGACCCCCGCTGGTTTGAGCATCGCACAGGAGGATTCGTTGTTCTTCGCTGAGCGTGGGCCACTCCGCGATTTCTTCGGCCGCCGCCAGGTTCGTGCGCGTTCCGCCCGGGACGCATCCCTCCCGGATCAGCCGCCGGATGTCGGGATCGAGCACGGGGACCGCGTCAAACGAGATCTCCGCTGCGACGCCGCTCGCCCTGCAGAGAGATCCGAGGTGGCCCATGAGCCCAAAGCCGGTGATATCCGTACCCGCCCGGGCCAATCGTTGCTCCGCGATATCTGCGCCCACGCGGTTCAAGGTGGTCATGAGGGCGATGGCGCGCTTCTCCAACCGTTCGTCGCCCACTCCGCGCTTGAGCGCGGTGGTGACGATCCCCACACCGAGCGGCTTGGTCAGCACCAGAAGATCCCCCGGGCTCGCTGCCGCGTTGGTGATCATGCGGCGCGGATGCACGAGTCCCGTGACGCTGAGGCCGTAAATCGGCTCCTTCGCCCGGATCGTGTGGCCGCCCACGATGGGCACGTCCGCCTCCGCCGCGATGGCGGCGCCGCCCAGAAGAATGCGCGCTGCTGCCGCGGGAGGGATCACGTCGCTGGGGAAGCCGAGCAGGTTCATTGCCGTGATCGGCCTTCCGCCCATCGCATACACGTCGGAAAGCGCGTTGGTCGCGGCGATCCGCCCGTATTCGAATGGGTCATCCACGATCGGCGTAAAAAAGTCGACCGTCTGCACCAGCGCCCGCGTCGCATCAAGCTGGTAGATCGCCGCATCGTCCGCGGTGTTCGCCCCGACCAGCAGCCGCGGGTGCGTCGTCTCCGGAAGTTCCCGCACCAGTTCCCGCAGCACCGCCTGCCCCAGCTTTGCCGCGCACCCCGCGCAGGAGGAAAGTGCGGTGAGACGCAGAGATTCCCCCTCCCCGCGTGCCGCCGGTTTCCGGGCGATGGTTCTCTTGCGCGCGTGGCTCGCGCGCTCTGTTGAAATGATCGTCATTGCTGCTGCCCCACAGTCGCTGGCGGTCTCGCATCGGAACGGAGAGGGTAGGAATCGAACCTACCTCACCTCGCATTAGAAGTGACAGCGGTTTTGAAGACCGCGAGGGCCACCAGGCACCCGTCACTCTCCGGCTGGCGATCGCGTCGAAGTGACGCGTCCGGGCAAGACAAAATGCAACTTCCTGCACCCGGGTATTCCGGGGAGTGCAGTTGCTCAGCTACGTCGCAATTCAGATGCCAGCGACGTTCAGCAGCGGTTCAGGTGTGAGTATTTAGCGATGCCGCGGGTTCTCCTTCAGTCGCGGGTCGATCGTCGATATCGCCTCGTTATGCGGGGCAAGACGCGGCTCATGTTGCGCTCGCAGCGAGGCGCGTTCATGCCGGTCATACTCGGCAGCCAGCGCCGGATCGCGCGCCCGCGACGCATGCCGCGCCGCATCCGGGTCGTTTGCCGATTCATGCGCCCCGTGGACCACCGCCCACCGGATGGCAAATGCCGACGCCAGCCCCATGGCCGTCCCCAGGATGGCCAGGTTCCGCTTCATCCTCCCCTTGACCGGCAGATGCTTGATCACTTCCGACGCGATCATCCCGGCGCGCGCCGTCATTGCCTGCTTCGCCTGCCCGCCGCTCGTGAAGGGCTTCTTCAACGGCCCGAGCGAATGCAGATATCCCTCAAAGGCGACAAATTCCGCCGCATGCCCGATCGTGTCGAGCATGTTCATCACCTTCTCCGCCCGGGTTGGCCGCGAGTTCCGCTTCGCGATCGAATGGACAAGGCTGATCGCCGATACCCCCGTCGAGAAGGAACCCACGGCAAACAGCGGCGTGATCCACTTGTTCTGGCACCAGATGGGGTTGGCCGTGTTCGACAGCAGCACCCCCGTGTACGTTCCCAGCAGCAGCGCCAGCGGAATTCCCGCCGCATCGGCCACCACCCCGATCGATTCCGCCACGACGTTCAACCGCGGATGCCTCGCCAAGATCCCCTCCGACTGTGCGTATTCCCGGAGCGCCGCCCCGTAAGCAATCGGCGTGATCGACGTCAGCACCCAGGTGCCCAGGCTCATCGGCGACTTGAGCCTCATGATGCGCAGCATGTGGTGAAACCGCGCCGCGTCCCCCAGGTCCCAGATCAGCAGGATCGGACACGGAGCCGCCGCCACGCACGCCGTGTACGTCCCGATCCGCGCGACATGTTTGAATTCCCGGCCGCCGAACCGCTCCGCCACGCGCGCCAGCAGGTACGCTCCCGCGGACAGGCCCCCGAGGAAGAAATACGTCGCAATCTGCCACTTCCATACCGGCGGCTTCAGAATGGATACGTCGTAGTACGACGGCTTCTGTGTGTCCTGCGGCGAATCCGGGTTCACCGTCCGCGACACCTCCGTCTGCAATCTCGGCCGATACATCTGTGTGGGCGCTGGCATTCAATTCCTCGACATAAGGCCGGCGTCGCATCGCCGGCGTGTGCATTCGCTCCGTCAATGCCTGTTTCCGACGAGACGCTTCTTCGAAGATCCGCGCCCGCCGCTGAACATCCCCGCTGCGATGGCCGTCAACCCGGCAAAAATCGCGACGCCCGCCGCATACCGTCCCACCTGCCCCCGGTCCGCCTGCCGCGGCTCCTCCGGCAGGTTGTAGTTGTTTGGGTGATCTTCCAGGATGAAAAACGCATTCAACCGACCGTAACTTCCGATCGACTCCTTGCCGTACAGGTACGCATCGGTCCGGCCGCGTTCATGCAGCTTCTCAATCCGCTGCTCCGCGTGCCGCCACAATTCATCCAGCGGCCCGAACTTGATGGACTCCGTCGGGCACGACTTGGCGCACGCCGGCACCATCCCCTCCGTCTGCCGGTCAAAACAGAGCGTGCACTTGTGCGCGTGGCCATCGACTTCCGACCGTCCCAGCACCCCGAACGGACAGGCCGACACGCAATATCCGCAGCCATTGCAGATGTCCGGCTGCACGTACACATCGCCGAACGGGTTGTAAATCAGCGACCCGGTCGGGCAGCTCTTCAGGCAAGGCGCATCCTCGCAATGCTTGCACACGTCGGAAAGCATCAGCCACTTCCCCTGCGTTGCGATGCCGTCATCCATCGCCTCGGCGATGGGCCCGCCGATCTTTTCCTTGAATGCCACGTGCCGCCACGTCGTCTCCGAAAGATGCAACGTGTTGTCGTAGGAGTACCCCGTGAAGTTGTTTCCATCCGCGGGAAGCTGGTTCCACTGCTTGCACGCCACCTCGCACGCCTTGCACCCGATGCACAGCGACGCGTCCGTCAGGAACCCCATCACCTGGTGCGGCTCGTCCTCCGGATCCGGCGCGTCCGTCCGCCGCGGCGGGAACGCATTCGGCAGGTTCCGCACCTCCTTCCCGATCTTCTCCTCCACTTCGTCCAGAATCGCCAGTCTCATCGCAAATGCCCCTCCGGTTGTGCCTGCACCGGCGTTTGCGGGACCGAGTCGCGCTGCGGCCATGGTGCGTACTTCTCCGTCGGCCGGTCCGACACGCCCTGCGTCAATTTCCCCGCCCGGACGGTGCAGACAAACACTTTCGCTTCATGCATCGAGACATTCGGATCAGCCACCAGCGACGTCAGGTCGTTCGCAATCGCGCCGACCGCCTCGCCGGCGTACCCCCAGTGGAACGGCAAACCGATCTGGTGCACCACTCGCCCCTGCACCTGCAGCGGCCGCAACCGCCGCGTCACCATCGCCCGCGCCTGGATCTTCCCGCGCGGCGATTCCACCACCATCCACCCGCCGTGCTCGATCCTCTTTTCATTCGCCAGCTCCGGCGACAACTCCACGAACATCTCCGGCTGCAGCTCGTTGAGCCAACTGTTGAACCGCGACATCGGCCCCGACAGATAATGCTCCGTCAGCCGGAACGTCGTCGCCACGATCGGATACTGCGACTCCGGCACGTGCGCCAGCAGATTCTCCGGTAAGTCGAAATACCGCATCGTCGGGTTGTCCTGCTGCTTGTACAGCTTGTTCTCGAACGGCGATTCCACCGGTTCATAGTGCGTCGGGAACGGGCCATCCTTCGCCACACCTGGTGCGAAAATCCAACCCTTCCCGTCCGGCTTCATGATGAACGGATCAATCCCCGAGATTGCCTCCATCCCCGTCGCGTGTTTCGACGGACGGTAGCTCGGCGCCTTGTCCGGTTCAAAGTCCGGCTCGTCCTTCCCCACCCACTTCTTCTGCCCCTCATCCCACCAGATCAACTTCTTCTTCTCCGACCACGGCTTCCCTTCCGGATCCGCCGATGCACGGTTGTACATCACCCGCCGGTTGTGCGGCCACGCCCACGCCCATTCCGGCTGCACGTAATTCTCCGTGATCTTCCGGTCGCGCGCCCGGTTGTGATCCGCTTTCGGAAACACCCCCGAATAAATCCAGCACCCGCACGCCGTCGTCCCGTCATCCTTCAAATCCGCAAAACCGCTCAACTGCTTCGGCTTCCCCTTTTCGTCCTTTTCCTCCAGCGACCATCCATTCACCTCTTTCAACACCTTGTTCGCATCCGGCTCCCCTTTAATACGCGACACGCTCCCGTCCGGCAGCCGGGGCGGCTCGTCATAGTCGTAACCCCACGTGAGTTTCTGGATCGATTCGTCCCGTTTCTCCGTCGAAGTCGCATACAGCCGCTTCAGTTTTTTCCCGAGATTGTAGACAAACCACAAATCCGACCGGCAATCCTCCGGCGGATCGATCGCCTTGTCATGCCACTGCAGCAGCCGCTGCGTATTCGTAAAGGATCCCTCCTTCTCCGCAATCCCCGCCGCCGGAATCATGAACACTTCCGTCCCGATCTCCTCCGGTGGGGGGGCCTTCGGATCATTCTTCCAGAAGAGCGCCGATTCCGTCTGGAACCAGTCCAGCACCACCAGCCACTTCAGTTTCCGCATCGCCGCCCGGTGCAGCCCCGCGTTCGGGCCGCCGCCCGCCGGGTTCTGCCCGAACAGGAAGTATCCTTCCACCTTCCCTTTCAGCATTTCCACAAAAAACGGCAACTGCGAGTAATCCCCATCCAATCGCGGCAGCCAGTTGAAGCAGTAATCGTTGCTCTTCGTCGCCGCCTCCCCGTACCACGCCTTCAGCAGCGACACGATGAACTTGCTGTAGTTCGACCAGTACCCCGTCTCCAGCCCCTCGTACTTCACGTAACCGTCCAGCTTCTCGTGCGTCTTCTCCGCCGTCGGCTGCGTGAGATACCCCGGAAGCATGTCGTACAACGTCGGTATATCCGTCGAGCCCTGGATCGACGCATGCCCGCGCATCGCCATGATCCCGCCGCCCGGCCGCCCCATGTTCCCCAGCAGCAACTGAATGATTCCCGCCGCGCGAATCATCTGCACGCCCGTCGAGTGCTGCGTCCACCCGACGGCGTAAACGATCGCCGCCGTCTTCTCCCGCCCCGAATTCTCCGCCAGGTGCTTCGCCACCATGATGACCTGCTGCGGCGAACACCCGCAGATCTCCGCCACCGTCTCCGGCGTGTAGCGTGCATAGTGCTTCCTCAACAGTTGATACACGCACCGCGGATGCTGCAGCGTCTCATCCCGTTCCGGTTGGCCCGCCGACTCGCACGTCGTCCCCGACCGCTTCGACTCATGATGCGTCGATCCCCCCATCAACCCCGGACCGTGGATCCCCTTGCTCGTCTCCGCACCCGATTCCGCGCGCTCCCCCGCACCCTCCCGCCCCAGCCCGCCCGGCCCCTGTTCCGGCGGCCCCTTTTCCCCTTCCACCGGCTTCTTGGAGGCATCCGACCCTTCGTACGCCCAATGCCCCTTCCCGCCGGAATACTCCCGCTTCTCCTTGTTGTAGCCGGAGAAAATCCCGTTCAAATCTTCCGTGTCCTCGAATCCCTCCGCAATGATCGTCGACGCGTTCGTGTACGGAATCATGTACTCCTTGAACGCCAGATCGTTCTCCAGGATGTACCGGATGATCCCGCCGAGGAACGCAATATCCGTCCCCGCCCGGATCTGCACGTATTCATCCGCGCACGCCGAGGTGCGCGAAAACCGCGGATCCACATGTATCAGCTTCGCCCCCTTCTCCCGCGCCTTCATCGGCCAGCGGAATCCCACCGGATGCGCTTCCGCCATGTTCGAGCCCATGATCAGAATGCAATCCGAATTCGCCAGGTCCTGCTGGTAATCCGTTCCGGCTCCGCGACCAAATGAGGCACCCAGACCGGGCACCGACGCAGAGTGTCATATTCGGGCCTGGTTCTCGATCGACAAGATCTGCAGCCCCCCGCAGAACAACTTCTTCATCAGATAGTTTTCTTCATTGTCGAGCGTCGCCCCGCCCAGAGACCCGATGTTCTTCACGGCATTGAGCCACAGCCCATCCTGCGTCTTCTCCTCATACCCCCGATCCCGCGAATCCTTCACCAGGTATGCGATCCGGTCCAGCGCCCATTCGAGCGACACCTGCTGCCATTCCTTCGCGTGCGGTTTCCGCCACAGCACGTGCTTCACGCGGTGCGGATTCTCCTGCAACTGGAAGATATTCGCCCCCTTCGGACACAGCGTCCCCTCATTGATCGGCGACTGCGGGTTCCCCTCGATGTCGATCACCCGCCCCTCCTTGGTGTAGATGTTCGTGGAACACCCCACAGCGCAGTAGGGACATATGGAATGCGTCAGCGTCGCCCCGCGCAGCCGCGACGCCTTGTTCAACGTGTGCTCACTGTAAGGTTGAGCTGAACGACGCTTCCCCCCATCACTTCCAAACGTTGGCAACGACACCATGGCGGACCTCCGTTGAGCCACAAAGCCCCCCGCAAAATCCAAGCCCCACGCCGTGGGGATTATGGACCTCCCTTTTCTTGTGGGCCTTCACGCCCTACCGCTGGTCCCTCACCCACAAAAATCTCCTGCACATTTTTCGCGCACAACGTGTCTCTTAGGAACCCACCGGCACCTTGTTTGTAGCACATCGTTCGTGGACTAATTATTAGCCATATTGGCGGGAACATGTAATGACCAGCCTTGTGCATCTCCGGCAGCTCACTGAAAAACCGCGACTCGAACGCCAGGACCGTGAACAGCGACGCAATCGAAAAGTCGATGCCGAAGGTCTCGCCCATGCGCTCCAGCGCGCCATCGACGGCGAAGTGCGCTTCGATCGCGGCAGCCGGGCGCTCTACGCCACAGACGCTTCCAATTTCCGCCAGGTGCCCATCGGCGTCGTCATCCCGCGCCATCCCGGCGATGTCGTCCGCACCGTCGATCTCTGCCGCCAGTTCGGAGCGCCCCTCTTCTCCCGCGGCGGCGGCACCAGTCTCGCCGGCCAGTGCTGCAACGTCGCCGTCGTCATGGACATGTCCAAATACGTCAACAACGTCCTCGAGATCGACTCCGCTCGCCGGCTTGGGCGCGTCCAGCCCGGCTGCGTCCTCGACGAATTCCGCAACGCCGCCAAAAAGCACGGACTCATCTACGGACCCGATCCCGCCACCCACACCCGCTGCACCCTCGGCGGAATGCTCGGCAACAACTCCTGCGGCGTCCACTCCCTCCTCTCCAAAAACAACGGCCTCGGCCTCCGCACCAGTGACAACACCCACGAACTCGAAATCGTCACCTACGACGGCCTGCGCATGCGCGTCGGCGCTACCAGCCCCGAAGAATACAACCGCATCCTCTCCGCCGGCGGCCGCCGCGCTGAAATCTACAAATCCCTCAAGCAACTCGCCGACAATTACGCCAGCGAAATCCGCGCACGCTTCCCCAAGATCCCCCGCCGCGTCTCCGGCTACAACCTCGACGACCTCCTCCCGGAAAACGGCTTCAACGTCGCTCGCGCCCTCGTCGGCTCCGAATCCACCCTCGTCACCATCCTCGAATCCACCATGATCCTGGTGCCCAACCCCAAGGAGCGCTCCCTCCTCGTCCTCGGTTATCCGGATATTTTCGAAGCCTGTAACCACCTCGAGGAAATCCTCGAACACAAGCCCACCGGCCTCGAGGGCGTCGACAAACTCCTCTTCGACTGGGTCCGCCAGAAGGGCGACAAAAACGCCGACCTCGCCCTCTTCCCCGACGGCAAGGGCTGGCTTCTCGTCGAATTCGGCGGCGACTCCAAGGAAGATTCCGACGGCCAGGCCCGCAAACTCATGGAGCGCCTCAAAAAAGAAAAAGACGCCCCTTCCATGAAGCTCTTCGACGACCCCAACGAAGAGGAAATGATCTGGAAAGTCCGCGAAGGCAGCCTCGGCAGCACCGCCTGGGTTCCCGGACACCCCGACACCTGGCCCGGCTGGGAAGACTCCGCCGTCGCCGTCAAAGACGTCAAACCCTACCTCCAGGACCTTCACAAGCTCTTCAACAAATTCGGCTACGACACCAGCGTCTACGGCCACTTCGGCCAGGGCTGCCTCCACTGCCGCATCCCCTTCAACCTCTACACCGAGCCCGGCATCCGCGACTGGAAAAACTTCATGGAGGAAGCCACCGACCTTGTCAACCGCTACGGCGGCAGCTACTCCGGCGAGCACGGCGATGGCCAGCAGCGTGCCCCATACCTCGAAAAAATGTTCGGCCCGAAAATCATGCAGGCCTTCCACGACTTCAAACGCATCTGGGACCCCGGCAACAACATGAACCCCGGCAAAGTCGTCGATCCCTACTTCATTACCGACAACATGCGCATCGGCGCCGACTACAACCCCCCGCAACCCGAAACTCTCTTCAAATATCCGAACGACAAAAACGCCTTCTCCCGCGCAGTTCTTCGCTGCGTCGGCATCGGCGAATGCCGAAATCACGGCGGCCAGACCATGTGCCCCAGCTACATGGTCACCCGCGAAGAAGAGCACTCCACCCGCGGCCGCGCTCGCCTCCTGTGGGAAATGATGAACGGCGACGTGCTCGAAGACGGCTGGAAATCCCCCGAAGTTAAAAACGCCCTCGACCTCTGCCTCTCCTGCAAAGGCTGCAAACACGACTGCCCCGTCAACGTGGACATGGCCACCTACAAAGCCGAATTCCTCTACCACTACTACAAGGGCAAAATCCGCCCGCGCCACGCCTTCGCCTTCGGCTTCATCCACATCACCAGCGTGCTCGCCTCCAAGTTCCCCGTCCTCGCCAACCTCTTCACCCAGGCCCCGCTGCTTCGCAACATCGCCAAGTTCCTCGCCGGCATGGAGCAGAAACGCCAGATTCCCCCCTTCGCCCCGCAATCCTTCAAAGACTGGTTCCGCAAACGCGCGCCCAAGAATGTCGGCAAACAAACCGTCGTCCTCTTCGCCGACACCTTCAACAACTATTACATGCCTGAAACCGCCCGCGCGGCCGTCGAAGTCCTCGAAGATGCCGGCTTCCACGTCCACGTCCCCATGGCGGATATGTGCTGCGGCCGCCCCCTCTACGACTACGGTTTCGTCGGCGAAGCCAAGCGCTGGGCCCGCGACTACATGCAGAAACTCCAGAACGAAATGCAGGCCGGCCTCCCCATGGTCGTCCTCGAACCGAGTTGCGCCGCCGTTTTCCGGGATGAGCTCACCAACCTCTTCCCCGCGATGAAGCTCGCGCAAAAGTTCGAAACCCAGACCTACCTCCTCAGCGAATTCCTCACCAGGTTCGCACCCCACTACAAGGTCCCCAGGCTCCAGCGCAAAGCCCTCCTCCACGGCCACTGCCACCACAAAGCCATCATGCAGATGGATGATGAAAAGAAGATCCTTAAAGACATGGGCATCGAGTTCCGCGAGCCCGAAGACGGCTGCTGCGGCATGGCCGGCGCCTTCGGCTACGAAAAAGGTGACCACTACAAGGTCAGCATCGCCGCCGGCGAACGCGTCCTCCTCCCCGAAGTCCGCAAATCACCCGACGACGAACTCATCATCACCAGCGGCTTCAGTTGCCGCGAACAAATCCACCAGGAAACCAGCCGCCACGCTCTCCACCTCGCCGAAGTCCTCCAGATGGCGATCAAGCACGGCGAGCGAGGGGTCCCCGGGAAACCCGAACGCCTTCTCGTCGAACAGCGTCGCAAAGAATTCCGCCGCGCCAACCAGCGCGCCGCACTCCTTGCCGTCACCTCCCTCGCCGCCGGCGCTGCCATCTGGTTTGCCGTGAAGAAAACCAAACCGAAAGCCCGCCGCGCCCTCACCGGAGTCCCCGCATGAAAATTTCCTTCGACTACCCGATGTACGAAAAAATCCCCGCGCTCGACGTCCCCGACGACCGCCTCATGGGCGTCTGGGGACCCAAGATCCTCGAACAACCCGATGAAGATGCCGAACTCCGCCGCGGCCTCGCCAGTCCCGTCGCAAAACCCCGCCTCCGCGATGATGCCCGCCGTAAGCAGAATGTCCTTATCCTCATCGACGACGGCACCCGTTTCACACCCACCGCCAAGATCCTCCCCCACATTCTCGAAGAACTCCACCACGCCGAAGTGCCCCACGACAAAATCAAAATCCTCACCGCCCAGGGCACACACCGCAAAATGTCCGAGGCCGAACTCAAAAAGAAACTCGGCTCTCTCTTCGGCAAAATTCAAGTCCACCAGCACGACTGGAAAGACACCAAAAACCTCGTCCACTTTGGCAACACCCGCGACGGCACCCCCGTCACCGCCAACAAGCTCATGAAGGAAGCCGACTACGTCATCGGCGTCGGCAGCATCGTCCCGCACCGCATCAAAGGCTTCGGTGGGGGGGCCAAGATCGCCTTCCCCGGCATCGCCGGTCATGAAATCATGGACCGCAACCAGTGGGAAGCCTCCATGCAGATGAGCGAAACCGTCATGGGCGTTCCCGAAAATTCCATGCGCCTCCGCATGGAAGAAGCCGCCGAAATGGCCGGCCTCTCTTACCTCGTCAACGTCGTCCTCGACGGCAAAGGACAGATCGCCGGCTGCTTCGCCGGTGACATCGTCAAAGCCCATCGCGCCGGCTGCAAACTCTCCCGCGAAGTCTGCGCCGCCCACATGCCCGAACGCGCCGACATCGTCGTCATCGATTCCTACCCCGCCGACCGCGACTTCTGGCAATCCGCCAAAGGCTACTACGCCGGCACCATGGCTGTGAAAAACGGCGGCACCCTCATCCTCGTCTCCCCAAACCCCGAGGGTGTCGCCAGCAATCATAAAAACGTCCTCGAAATCGGCTACAAGCCCCACGCCGAGCTCGTCGCCATGGTCCAACAGGGCGGTGTCGAGGACCTCGTCGGCATCGCCATCCTCGCCGACGTCGCCCAGATCATCGACCACGCCCACTGCATCATCGCTTCCCCCGGCGTCACCGAAAAAGACGCCAAAAAGCTCGGCCTCGAATGGGCCAAAGACCCCAACGACGCCCTCCAAAAAGCCTTCGCCCGCCACGACCACGACGCCAAGGTCGCCGTCCTCAAACACGGCGGCCACATCCTCCCACTCGCCGACAAACGCGCCGCCGCCCTCAACCTCACCTGACCCCGAGGCCCCCCATGCACACCGATCCCTCCACCTGGCCCACCCAACGCATCGACGGCTTCGCAACCCTCGACACCCACCGTGTCGCGCGCACCGGCCTCCCCGAAGTCATCTACTGCGCCGGCAAGACCCCCGAGCAGACCACCGCCATCGCCGAAGCCCTCCTTCAACAGCACAGTTGTGCCCTTGGGACCCGTGCTACCCCCCAACACGCTCGCCACTTGCTCCGCAGACACCCCCAAGCCAGGTACAACTCCACCGCCAGGACCCTCACACTCGACCGTCGGTCACCTGCACCCAATTGCCCCGGAATTCTCCTCATCGCCGCCGGTACCAGCGACCTCCCCGTCGCCGAAGAGGCCGCCGAAACCCTCTCCTTTTTCGGCCACGCCCCTCAGAAACTCTACGACGTCGGCGTCAGCGGCATCCAACGCATCCTCTCTCACACCAACGACTTAAACAACGCCAACGTCATCATCGTCGTCGCCGGAATGGAAGGCGCCCTCCCCAGCGTGGTAGGGGGGCTCACCGGCACCCCCGTCATCGCCGTCCCCACCTCCGTCGGCTACGGCGCCAACTTCCAAGGCCTCTCCGCCCTCCTCGGAATGCTAAATTCCTGCGCCGCCGGCGTTTGCGTCATGAACATCGACAACGGCTTCGGCGCCGCCCACCTCGCCGCCCGGATCAACGCCCGCATCCGTGGGGCCGACGCCCCTGTCGGCCAAGTTCATTCGGCAAACACCGCAACCGAACATGCATTGTCATCCGCAGCGCAGGAGAAACTCACCCAATGAATCCCCCCGACCTCCTCCAATCCCTCCTCACCCACCTCCAAACCTACCCCCGCCTCCTCCTCGCCTACTCCGGCGGCGTCGACAGCACCCTCCTCGCCGCCGCCGCTCTCAAAACCCACGCCCCCGAAAACCTCCGCATCTGCCTCGCCGACTCCCCCAGCCTCCCGCGCCGCGAACTCGCAACCGCCCTCCAGACCGCCGCCCACATCGGCTTCGACGTCCACATCCTCCACACCCAGGAACTTACCGATCCTCACTACGCCGCCAATCCCCACAACCGCTGCTTCTTCTGCAAATCCGAACTCTTCGACCGACTCCTCCACATTGCCGCGCGCGAAAACTTCCCCACCGTCCTCGACGGCACCAACGCCTCCGACCTCCACGCCCACCGCCCCAGCCGCCCCGCCGCCGCCGCCCGCAACATCCGCAGCCCCCTCGCCGAACTCCACATCACCAAAGAACAAGTCCGCCAACTCGCCCGCCACCTCCACCTCCCCGTCGCCGAAAAACCCGCCGCCGCCTGCCTCGCCAGCCGCATCCCCACCGGCACCCCCGTCACCGCCCAAACCCTCGCCCAAATCGAATCCGCCGAAGACGCCCTCGCCGCCCTCGGCTTCAACCACCTCCGCGTCCGCCACCACAATGAAGTCGCCCGCATCGAACTCCCCCCCGACGACCTTCCCCGCGCCCTCGCCCTCCGCACCCAGATCCTCACCGCCCTCAAAGACTCCGGCTACCGCCAAATCACCCTCGACCTCGCCGGCTACGCCCCCGCCACCCCGCCAATCGCATTAACCGTTTCCGCAACCCCTCAACACGTTTAGCGGTCGATCGAAGATCGACGCGTTTTCATGGAGCACACACATGCACTTCAAAGACAAAGTCATCGTCATCACCGGCGCCTCCGCCGGCGTCGGCCGCGCCACCACCCGCGCCTTCGCCAAGCAACACGCCAAGCTCGCCGTCATCGCCCGCGGCCACACCGGCCTCGATGCCGCCAAAAAAGAAGTCGAAGAAGCCGGCGGCCAGGCCATCACCTTCTCCCTCGACGTCTCCGACGCCAAAGGCGTTGAAGACGCCGCCACTCAAATAGAAAATCACTTCGGCCCCATCGACATCTGGGTCAACAACGCCATGGTCTCCGAATACGCCGCCGTCTGGCACATGACCCCCGACGAATTCAAACACATCGTCGATGTTACCCTTCTCGGCCAGGTCTACGGCACCATGGCCGCGCTCAAACGCATGATGCCCCGCGATCGCGGCACCATCGTCCACATCGGCTCCGCCCTCGCCCACCGCTCCATCCCCCTCCAGTCCGCCTACTGCGCCTCCAAGCACGGGCTCTACGGCTTCGTCGAATCCCTCCGCACCGAACTCCTCCACAAAAAATCCAACGTCATCGTCACCTTCGTCTCCCTCCCCGGCGTCAACACCCCTCAGTTCGAATGGACGCAGAACAAAACCGGCGAGGAAGTCCGCCCCGTCGGCAAAATCTACCAGCCGGAAGTCATCGCCGACGGAATCCTCTTCGCCGCGCAGCACGCCCGCAAGGAACTCCTCATCGGCTGGCCCACCGTCGAATCCGTCGCCGGCGAACGCGTCAACGCCGCCCTCCTCGACCGCTACATCGCCAAGGCCGCCTGGGACGGCGCTCTCGAAGGCCCCGAAAAACCGAACCACCCCGACAACTTCTGGAAACCCGTCGAACGCGACATGGGCGCCCACGGCCGCTTCGATTCCGAAGCCAAATCCTTCAGCACCCAGCTCTGGCTTAATAAAAATCGCAACGCCGTCATGCTCGGCCTCGGCGCCGCCGCCCTCGCCGGTGTCGCCCTCATGCGAAGAAACAAGTAGTGGGGCCGACGCCCCCGTGGGCCATTTTCTCCGTGCTCAAAACAAAAAATACCGCTGCCCCAGCGGCACCCGCGTCACCGGCGCACACGCCAAGGGCACCCCATCCGCGCGCACCTCGTACGTCTCCGCATCCACCGTCATCACCGGCAACGCATCGTTCAACGGCATTTCCCGCTTCGTAATCCCCCGGCACCCTTTCACTGCGACCAGCCGCTTCGTCACCCCATACCCCGTCGAAATCCCCCGCTCCATCGACGTTCCGCTCACAAACGCACAGCTCGCCCGCCCCCGCGCCCGCCCCATCGCCCCGAACATCGGCCGCATCATCACCGGCTGGGGCGTCGGTATCGACGCGTTCGGATCCCCCATCTGCGAACACGCAATCACCCCGCCCTTCAACACCATCTCCGGCTTCGCCCCAAAAAACGCCGGCTTCCACAGCACCAAATCCGCCAACTTCCCCACCTCGATGCTCCCCACCAAATGCGAAATCCCATGCGCCACCGCCGGGCAAATCGTGTACTTCGCCACGTACCGCCGAATCCGAAAATTGTCATCCCCATGCCCCTCATCCTCCGCGAGCGCCCCGCGCTGCTGCTTCATCTTGTCCGCCGTCTGCCACGTCCGCGTGATCACCTCCCCCACGCGCCCCATCGCCTGCGAATCCGACGAAATCATCGAAATCGCCCCCAAATCATGCAGAATATCCTCCGCCGCAATCGTCTCCCCCCGAATCCGCGACTCCGCAAACGCCACGTCCTCCGGCAAATTCTTGTCCAGATGATGACACACCATCAGCATGTCCAGGTGCTCGTCCAGCGTGTTCGCCGTGTACGGCCGCGTCGGATTCGTCGAACTCGGCAACACGTTCAACTCCCCGCACACCTTGATGATGTCCGGCGCATGCCCCCCGCCCGCCCCCTCCGTGTGATACGTGTGAATCGTCCGCCCCTTGAACGCCGCAATCGTCGCCTCCACAAACCCCGACTCGTTCAGCGTGTCCGTGTGAATCGTCACCTGCACGTCGCGCGCCTCCGCCAACGCCAGGCACGCATCGATTGCCGCCGGCGTCGTCCCCCAGTCCTCGTGCAGCTTCAGCCCGATCGCCCCCGCCTCAATCTGCTCGTGCAATCCCTCCGGCTTGGACGAATTCCCCTTCCCCGTAAACCCAAAATTCAACGGCAACTCGTCCGTCGCCTCCAGCATCATCTGAATATGAAATTTCCCCGGGGTGCACGTCGTCGCACACGTCCCCACCGCCGGCCCCGTCCCGCCCCCGATGTGGGTCGTGATCCCCGAAGCAATCGCCTCATACGCCTGTTGCGGACAGATAAAATGAATGTGCGTATCCAATCCCCCCGCAGTCAAAATCAGGTTCTCCCCCGCTATCACCTCCGTCGTCACCCCCACAATCATCCCCGCCGTCACATTCGCCATCACATGCGGATTCCCCGCCTTCCCGATCGCATGAATCAATCCATTCTTGATTCCCACATCCGCCTTATAAATCCCCGTGTAATCCACAATCAGCGCATTGGTGATCACACAATCCAGCGCCTCCGCCTGCCCGATCCCGCTCGCCTGCCCCATCCCATCCCGCAGCACCTTCCCCCCGCCAAACTTGCACTCATCCCCATACGCCGCCCCGCCCCCAATATCCCGCTCCACGCGCAAAATCAACGACGTATCCCCCAACCGCACCCGATCCCCCGTCGTTGGCCCAAAAATCCCCGCATACGTCCCACGTCCAATGAAATGCGCCATCTCTCTGCTCTCTGTGTCTGCCGCAAAACCGTTTCGTCATTCCGTCATTCGTCATTCGGATTTGATTCGTCATTCGTCATTCGTCATTCGTCATTTCCCCCCTCCGCCCTCACATGCCCAAACCCCTGCCGCACCACCCTCCCCATCGCCGCATGATGATTCGGCGCCGTCACCCGCCCATCCGCCAGGTTATTCCCCCCATGAATCACCTGCTCCCCCGCAATCTCCACCAGCTGCACCGTCTTCGTCTCCCCCGGCTCAAACCGCACCGCCGTCCCCGCCGGAATATCCAGCCGCATCCCATACGCCAGCGACCGGTCAAACACCAGCGACCCATTCGTCTCAATAAAATGATAATGCGACCCCACCTGCACCGGCCGATCCCCCACATTCGTCACCCCCAACTGCAAAAACTTCCGCCTCCCATTCGCCTCGATCTCCCCCGGCAAAGTCATCGTCTCCCCGGGCACCACCCCGCCCTCGCCGCCCCCGCTCGCCAAAACAAGTTTTTGTGTGTTGTGTCTTGCTTTTTGCGTTTCCCCCCCCGGCACTGGCAAAAACGACCCATACAGCGCCAACTCCAAATCCCCCTCCTCCATCGCCACTGGATGATGCACCGTCACCAGCTTCGTCCCATCCGGAAACGTCCCCTCCACCTGCACCTCCTCAATCATCTCCGCCACCCCTGCCATCACCTGATTGCGCCCCAGCAGCTTCTGCCCCAGCGTCATCAACTCGCTCACCGTCTTTCCGTCCCGAATGAATTCCAGCAATTGCGTCGCAATCAACGCCACCGCCTCCGGATAATTCAACCGCACCCCGCGCGCCAACCGCTTCTGCGCCAGGAACCCCGCGTTGTGCAGCATCAACTTCTCAATCTCTCGCGGCATCAAATGCATAGCTCACCACTTCCTCCGCCAAGGATGCTCACCAAATAACCCCTCCAGAAACCCCAACCGCTCCCGCAGCCACATCGCCACCTCCTCGGTCCGCGCCCCCGCCACCCGCACAATCACCCCATCCCCCACCACGCTCGACGCAAACAAAAATCCCCGCTCCACCGGCACAATCCGAGACGCCGCCACCTTCCGATGGATCCCCGCCGCCGCGTCCCGCACCCGCTCCCCGATCAAAATCAGCGTCGCATAACAATGAAAGTCCCCCCCGCGCATCCGACCCGCCAGCGCCCCCGCCTCATGATCCAGCCGCAGCACATCCTCCACCACCCGCTTCCCCTCCACACAGATCTCATTCCGCGACACCAGCCGCTCAAACTTCCACCGCTCCCCGCTCGCCTGCCGCCCGCTCGTGAACCAGTCCAGCAGCACCAGGCTCCCCCCGCGCACCAACTCAAACCGCTGCACCTGCTCGTACCGCGCCGCTTCAAAACAAACCAGCGGATCCGGACAGCACACCAGCACCGCTCCCTCTTCCACCCGCCCCCGAACCGACTGCCGCGCCACGCGTACCCCATCCGACCGATACACCTTCGTCGAACTCTGCGTGCTCAAATAACACGTCGTGCCCGCGCGCGCCTCCACTTCCAGTGAAACACAATCCCCCGCCAGCAGACCCCCGCCAAACGTGCGCGTAAACGCCCATCCCCGCACCCCCGCGCGCGAAGGCGTCAGCAACCGCAGCGGACACCGCGCGCTCGCCTCCACCACGCAGGTCCGCCCGGCCACCTGCTCAAACACCAGCCGCCCCGCCCCCGCCGGTTCCACATCTGCAGAACGTTCGAGCAACTCCGTCACAGCACCCCCGCTATCAGCAGCGCCCCGATCACCGCCACCGTTCCGCCCGCAAATCTCACCACATCCAACCGCTTGATCCGCACAAGCAGCACCCCCAGCCCGATGCCAACCCCGTGCAGCACCATCGTCGACATCACGAACCCCGCCGCATAGGCTGCGCCCGATGTCCCTGCCGCCATCTCATGCCCGTGCGCCCATCCGTGAAACACCGCAAACAGCCCCACCAGCCCCACGCCGCCCCACATCGGCATCCACAAACCAAACGTGATCAGCAGCCCCAATACCAGCACCGATGCCGCAATCCCCTGTTCCACGCCTGGAACCGCGACCCCCGACATCCCCATCGCTGCCCCTACTGCCATCATCGCCACAAACGCCAAAGGCAGCATCCACATCCCCCGCTTCCCCATCAAGCTCCCCCACATCCCCACCGCCATCATTGCCGCCAGATGATCCACCCCCGTCAATGGATGCACCACCCCACCCCCAAAATCAATCACCCCATGCCCCGGATGCCCAAACGCACACCGCGCCACCACCCCCAACCCCACCGACCCCAAGCCAAAACTCCCAAAACTCTTCATATCAAACCTCCAAAAAAAAAGCCGTCTTCGTGGTCCTTCGTGCCTTCATCTCTTCGTGATTACGTCGTCGTCCCCCGGTGGGGGGGGGGTGCGAACAAATCAAACACTCAAATGCCGACTCACAATCTCCCCCGTCAACTCCGCTGTCACCCCCTCCGCCACCACGCGCCCACGATTCATGATGTAAAACCGCTCCCCAAACTCTCGCACAAAATCCAGGTACTGCTCCACCAGCACCACCGTCATCCCCCGCTCCCTCACCAGCTTCCGCAGCACCTGCCCGATCTGCTGAATAATGTTCGGCTGAATCCCCTCCGTCGGCTCATCCAGCAGCAACACCTTCGGCTCCCCCACCAGCGCCCGCGCAATCGCCAGTTGCTGCTGCTGCCCCCCCGACAAATCCCCGCCCATCCGCTTCCCCATCGTCTTCAAAATCGGAAACAGCTCAAACAACTCCTCCGGCACCACCCGCTTCCCATCCCTCCGCGCCTCGCACCCCACCATCAAATTCTCCATCACCGTCAACTTCGGAAATATCTGCCGCCCCTGCGGCACATGCGCAATCCCCGCCTTCACCCGCTTATGCGGCGGCAACCCCGTCACATCCTTCCCCCCCAGCTCCAACTTCCCCCGCGACGACCGCAGCACCCCCACAATATTCTTCATCAACGTCGTCTTCCCCACCCCATTCCGCCCCATCACACACGTAATCTCCCCCGCCCCCATCTCCATCGACACCGAATCCAATGCCCGCACCGCCCCATACGCAAACGAAACTCCCGTCAACGTCAACATCCGCAACCCTTCAATTCAACGTTCCAACCCACTTAACCACTTAACCACTTAACCGCCGTCCTACCTCCCCAAATACGCCTCAATCACCCCCGCATTCCCCTGCACCTCCTCCAGCGTCCCATCCGCCAGCACCTTCCCGTTATCCAGCACCGTCACCCGGCTCCCCAGCCGCCGCACAAACTCCATGTCATGCTCAATCACCATGATCGTGTGATGCCCCTTCAACTCCAGCAGCAGGTCCGCCGTCAACGCCGTCTCCTCATCCGTCAGCCCCGCCGCCGGCTCATCCACCAGCAGCAGCTTCGGATCCGCCACGATCAGCATCGAAATCTCCAGCCACTGCCGTTGCCCATGCGACAGGTACTTCGCCGGCCGATACGCCACCGGCTCCAGGTGCACCCGCCGCAGAATCCCCATGATCCGATCCCCCTCTGCCGAACTCTCCTTCCGAAACAAATTCCGCAAAATCCCCCGCCGCCCCGGCAACGCCAGCTCCATGTTCTCGTACACCGTCAGCGAATCAAACACCGTCGGCGTCTGAAACTTCCGCCCCACCCCCCGCTTGGAAATCTCCGTGTCCGCCGCATGCGTCGTCTCCTGCTGCTCAAAAAACACATGCCCCGACTTCACCCGCGTCTTCCCCGAAATCACATCGCACAACGTCGTCTTCCCCGCCCCGTTCGGCCCCACCACCACCCGCAGCTCGTTGTACCCAATCCCAAACTCCCGGATATCCAGCGCCCGGAACCCATCAAACTCCACCACCACCTCCTGCACATACACAATGCAGTGCTCAATCTTGTAAGCCTCTTCCAGCGACAGTGCCGTCTTCGTCTCCACGTTCATGCCCCCGCCTCCACCGGCTCCCGCGCCACCGCCGCTTCCTCACCATCCTCCAGCACCGCCTTCCGACGCCGCGCCCGCGGCACAAACAACTTCCGCCACGCCCCCACAATCCCGTCCGGCGAAAACAGCGTCACCGCCACAAACAGCCCCCCCAGGAAAAACGGCCATAACGCCGGCCACCGCGTCGTCAGGATGCTCCCCAGGTAACTCACCACCACCGCCCCCAGCACCGCCCCCGACAGCGTCCCCCGCCCGCCCACCGCCACCAGCACCACCAGCGTCACCGATTCCGGCACGCTCATCTTCGCCGGCGTAATAATCCCGTTCTGCGGCGTGTACAGCACTCCCCCCAGCGCCGCCAGCACCGCCCCCAGCACGAACACAAACACCTTGAACGTCACCGGCTGGTACCCCGCAAACCGCAGCCGGCTCTCATTATCCCGCACCGCCACCAGCAGCCGCCCCAGCCGCGACCGCACGATCATCACGCACATCAAATACGCCGCAATCAAAATCACCACCGTCACCACGTACAGCCCCAGCTTCACCCGCGAAGACTGCAGATCAAATCCCCCCAGCGTCACAAAATTCGTCAGCCCGTTCGTCCCGCACAACCGCGTCTCGTTCTTGCTGAACACCAGCGACATCGCCCACGTCAACGCCTGCGTGATGATCGAAAAATACACCCCCCGCACCCGGCTCCGAAACGTGAAGTACCCGAACACAAACGCAAACACCCCCGGCAAAAAAAACGCTAGCCCTACCGCCCCCGGCAGCGTCTCAAACGGCTTCCAGAACCACGGCAACTGAATCCCGCCCACCTCCGACGACACCACAAACAAACACCGCGGAATATGATCCCCATCCAGCGGCCCATGCAGCGCCATGTGCATCCCGATCGCATATCCCCCAAAACAAAAAAACATCGCCTGGCACAGCGTCAATATCCCCGCATACCCCCACACCATGTCGATCCCCAACGCCACCAGCGCCACCGCCAGGAACCGCCCCAACTGATTCACGCTCGTAATATCCATCACGCCCCCCGCCTACAGCCCCGGCCCCCCCGCCAGCAAAAACAACGCCCCCGCAATCAGCAGCACGCTCCCGATCTTCTGATGCCCCGCATCCTTCGTCGGCATCACCAGTGTCGTCGACCGAATCATCGGTGCATCAGACATCCGCCGTCCTCCCCTTCGCCGGAAACAGCCCCGACGGCTTCCTCTGGATGAACCCCACCACCAGCAGCAGAATCAACACCTTCGCCCACACCGTCCCAAAGAACGGCTCCATAAATTTGTTGATCATCCCCAACCCCAGCCCCGTCCAGATCGCCCCCGCCAGTTTCCCAACGCCCCCCGTCACCACCACCAGAAACGAATCAATCACGTAATTCCCCCCCATGTCCGGCGTCACCCCGCCGATCTGCGTCAACGCGCACCCCGCCAGCCCCGCCAATCCCGCCCCCAGTCCAAACGTCAGCATGTCGATCTTCCGCGTCGATACCCCCAGGCTCGCCGCCATCGTCCGATTCTGCGTCGTCGCCCGCAGCAGCAACCCCAGCTTCGTCTTCTCAATAATAAAGTACATCAGCCCGATGCACGCCAGGCAGAACCCGATGATGAACAGCCGGTTGTACGGCAACATCAAATCCTGCATCACCTCCACGCTCCCCCGAAGCCACGTCGGACTGTTCACCGCAATGTTGTCACCAAACTCCACCCGCACCATCTGGATCAACAGCAAACTCACCCCCCACGTCGCCAGCAGCGTTTCCAGCGGCCTTCCATACAGAAACCGCACCACCGTCGCCTCCAGCAGCACCCCCACCAGCCCCGCCACCACAAACGACATCGGGATCGCCGCCACGAAATACCAGTTGAACGCCGACGCCGGCAAACACTTCACAAACAATTCCTGCGTCACATACGTCGCATACGCCCCGATCATCATCAGCTCCCCATGCGCCATGTTGATCACCCCCATCAACCCGAAAATGATCGACAACCCCAGCGCCATCAAAATCAAAATCGACGACGCCGACAGCCCCGAAAACACGATCCCGCACCACTCCACCACGGTCTGCCACCGCTCGATCTTCGCAATCGCCCTCGCATACACCTTCTTCGCCCCCGCATCCGTCGTATGTTTTTGCAGATCCTTCAACGCCGGCAACGCCCGCGCCGACTCCATCTCCCCCAGCAACTTCGCCGCCGCCACCCGCTTCGCCACCACCCCCACATCCGTCCCCGACGCATTCAACTCAATCAGCGCAATGCTCTCTTGAATCGCCGCCCGAATCTTCCCATTCCGCTCCCCCGGCTCCATCTCCTTCAGCGCCGGCAGACTCCCCGCCGACGTCGATTCCCCCGCCCGTATCACCGCCGCCAGCCGCGCCTCCCCATCCGGCGCCGACAGCCGCAACACCGTCAACACATCCCGCACCACCAGCCGATCCCGCCGCGAGGCATCCACCGCCGTCAACTCCCCCGTCCCCACCCGCACCGCCTTCCCTCCCTCCACGATCGCCTCCTGCGTCACCGGATCCACCAGCGCCGCCACCTTCCCCCCGCTCCCATCCTTCTCAAACAGGTCACACTCCACCACCCGCCCCTTCCACACATAAAGCGACCCCTCCGAAAACGCCTCCAACGTCTTCTCCAGCCGCCCATCCCCCGTTCTCGCCAGCGCCTGCAACGCCACCTTCCGCTCCGCCCCCTCCGTCGTCGCCACCCGCATCAACAACCCCTGCAAACTCGCCCCCGCCCCCTCCCCGCGCACCACCCCCGCCATCACGAAAACCAGCAACGCCAACACCACCGCCGCCCGCCGAACCCCGACGCACCCCCACCCGCCCCTCCCAACAACACATCGCCCAATACACCCAACCATCAAAACTCCCAACCCATCAAAAAAAAACTCCAACCCCCAATCCCCTCTGTGCACCTCGGTGCCCTCTGCGCCCTCGGTGTCACCCCCCCACAAATCCACAAAAACCCAGCCAGGGAGAAGAGTCCCACGACCCTTCCCCCTGGCCCAAATCCCAACTCAAAAACCTTCGTGGTCCTTCACCCCTTCATCCCTTCGTGTTTCCGTCGTCGTCGTCGGGATGGGGGAGGGAACGCCAACTCACTTCTTCGGCCCACCCGTCGGCGCCGGAATCTTCGAAGCATCCGGCCACAAATACGTGCTGTACGAATCCGGATGCACCAGCCCCGGCGACTTCCACACAATCTTGAACTGCCCGTCCTTCTGAATCTCCCCGATAAACACCTGCTTCCACGTGTGCTGGTTCTTCGGGTCCATCATCTTCGGCCCGCCCGGCGCATCGAATTTCATCCCGTACACCGCCTGCCGAACCTTATCCACATCGAAGCTCCCCGCCTTCTCGCACGCCGCCTTCCACACGTACACCCCGTAATACGCCGCCTCGATCGGATCGTCCGTCACCCGATCCTCCCCGCCCGGCAGATTGTGCGACTTGCAGTAATCCTTGAAGTCCTGCACAAACTTGTGGTTCTCCGGCGTATCAATCGACATGAAATAATTCCAGCACGCCAGGTGCCCCACCAGCGGCGGCACATCCATCGCCCGCAATTCATCCTCCGCCACCGAAAATGCCATGATCGGGCAATCCGCCGCTGTCAGCCCCTGGTTCGCAAACTCCTTATAAAACGGCACATTCGAGTCCCCGTTGATCGTCGAAAGCACGCACGCCTTCCCGCCCGCCGCAAACGCCTTGATCTTCCCCACGATCGTCTGGTAGTCCTGGTGATGGAACGGCGTGTACTCTTCCACAATGTTCTCGTCCGGCACCCCCTTCGATTTCAAAAACGCCTTCAACACCTTGTTCGCCGTCCGCGGAAACACATAATCCGTCCCCAGCAGATAAAACTTCTTGTACCCGCCCCCTTCCTCCGACATCAGGTATTCCGCCGCCGGAATGAGCTGCTCATTCGGTGTGGCCGCCGTATAAAACACGTCCAGCGACTGCTCCTCCCCCTCATACTGCACCGGATAAAACAAGAGCGCATCGTTCGCCTCATACACCGGCAACACCGACTTCCGCGACACCGACGTCCAGCACCCGAATGTCACCGCCACGTGATCCTGCGTCACCAGTTGCTTCGCTTTCTCCGCAAACAAATCCCAGTTCGATGCGGGATCGACCACCACCGGCTCAATCTTCTTCCCCAGCACGCCCCCCTTCGCATTGATCTCATCCACCGCCATCAACACCACATCCTTCAGCGACGTCTCCGAAATCGCCATCGTCCCGCTCAACGAATGCAGCACCCCAATCTTCACCGTGTCATCCGCCGCCCGCGCCGCTCCCATCGGCACCATCGCCGCCGTCAATGCCACCGCACACAGCGCTTTCACCAGACGCTTCATCACCATAAGTCCGCGACTCCTTCCTGTTTCAACGGCACACTGCGAAGGCACATCGCCCATCAACCAGCGCCCGCTCTAAGTTCTGCTTGCTTGCTCCATCCCCTCAATACAAACCCCATGCCACCACCCCCCGCACCACTCAAACCCGCAAAACCCCCGAGTTTTCCCACACCTTCCCCCTCGCCCAACCCCCGCACCCCTGCCGCGCATTTAAGCACCCACCCCCCAAACCAGAGTCCGATGCCATTTTCGGGTGCCATGCTTATGGCCCAACGGGGGGGCTCGGGGCCATAAGCATGCCTCTTGGACAAGCAAAAACAAATCGCACCCATTCCAATCCCCCAAATCGAAAATCGAAAATAAAAAATCGAAAATCCATTCACCTTCCCCCCCCCGCCCCCCCCCCCAACGCCCCGCGGGGGGCCCGCCCCCCCCCCGGGGGGCCGGGGGGGGGGGGGGGCGGGGCCGCCCCCGCC
>JBQCGD010000143.1:0-13608 GCA_051955985.1 Phycisphaerae bacterium
CATCGCTGCTGCGGCTGGTCTCCGCGGTCCTCGTGGAAATCGACGAAGAATGGACCACTGGAAAAGTTTACTTGAACCTGGAAAACCCCTGACCCGCCTACGACAAACGATCGCTTTTACAGAAAGAAGGTTGCTTTATCAAAGAACAATTCGAAGTGAAACTCCTCAGCCCTGCTCAATACGGCCTCGTTCATCCGATGAAGGGTGCCGACTTGCACGATGCTCTTTATGACTGGGTTTGGAACCTTAGCGACTACCGCGATCTCCTGATGGTGAGGGAAAACTTCGGCCAGGGAGAATCCGTCAAATGGACCATATCAAGCGAACGAAAAGACCCGCAACGTTGATCCGTTGCCCATACCAAGACACCCGCATCCCCCTCACCCGAAAGTGGGGCCGACGCCCTCGTCGGCCAATCCGATAAAAAGAAAATCTGCGAACCGAATGATGCCACTCCACCTCCACCTCATCGACACCAACCCCGTCGTCGCCGGCGCCCTCCGCACCGCCTTCCAACCTTCTCACGAGACGGGAAATTCCCGCCCAAACCGCCCCAAAACGCGCCCAAAACCGTGCGAAACCCGTCCAAAACCCATTCCCCCACCCCCTGAGAGAGCAAAATTTCTACCCTTTTTCGCCCGCATTGAACTTGTTCATCGCCGCCGTGATCCCCTCACCCACCCACACCCCCATCCCCTCCACCGCCGCTTTCAACGCCCCCTCCACCTTCGGCTTCTGCTCCGCCGAAAACGGCTCCAGCACATACGTCTTCTGCGGCACCCGCCCCGGCGGATCCACCCCAATGCGCAACCTGTTGTAATCCATACCCTTACGCCCCGCCGCAAAAGCAAAATTCCCCATCGCCGCCTCAATATCCTTCAGCCCGTTATGCCCCCCAGCCGACCCCGACGCCCGCAGCCGAATCGTCCCCACCGGCAACGCAATGTCATCCACCACCACCAGCAACTCCTCGATCCCCAGCTTGAAATACCCCATCGCCGAAGCCACCGCCTGCCCCGATAAGTTCATATATGTCTGAGGCTTAAGCAAAATCACCTTCTCCCCGCCCACCAGCACATCCGCCACAAACGACTGATGCGCCACCCGAAAATTCGCTGCCCCATGCTTCTGCGCAAACAGATCCACCGCCATAAACCCCACGTTATGCCGCGTCCGCTCATACTGCGTCCCCGGATTCCCAAGTCCCACAATCAACTTCATTTACACTCACCCCGTTTAGCCCCGGCCCTCGGGCCGGGAAACAAAAACCCCAAGTATAAAACAAAAGAAGCAAGAAGGTCACCCTTCTTGCTTCTTGGTACTTGCTTCTTGATTCTAACCTACAGCCTCTCCAGCAATTACTTCTTCGCCGGAGCCGCCGCCTTCCCACCCGCCGGCGCCGCAGCCCCTTCCGCCCCTTCCTCTTCCTTCTTCTTCCCAATCACTTCCGGCTCGGTCGCCGTCGGTGCCGCCGCTTCCGCCGCCACCTCTTCCTTCACCGTACGCACCTGCGCGATGATCTTTTCCGGATGGTCCAGAAGTGTCGCTCCCTCCGGCAGTTGCACTTCCTTCGCATGCAGGATCCCATGCAGCTCCAGGTTCTCCACGTTCACGCGGATCGAATCCGGAATCGCCAGCGGCGACACTTCCAACTCAATCTCCGACGCCTGCGTCTCCAGAATCCCGCCTTCCTTCGCGCCCTTCGGCGTCCCGCGGAATTCCAGCGACACCTTCACCGTCACCTTCTTGTTCGGATCAATCCGAAGCAGGTCCACATGCTCCACCGTCGTCTGAAGATAATCGTATTGCACGTCTTGGATTAGGAACTTCTCGGTCTTCCCGTCCAACGTCGCTTCCAGGATGTGCGACCCCGAGCGAAGCACCGACAGCGTCTCCGAGTGCGGCAACGCAATCGCCACCGGCTCCTTCGCCAGCCCGTAAACCACGCCCGGCAACTTGCCCGACGCCCGCAGGTACTGCGCCTTGCGCGACCCGCGCTCCTTCCGAACTTCCAGCGCCACCGGCTTGCTCTGATGCGGAACTGCTGTCTTGGCCATGACTTATATTCCTCGTCTTGGGGAGCGCCGACTCTCAACGTGTGCGGGCCGAAATCCGGCTCCTCTGGCACCGTTTACCATGAGCACTCCACCCCTTTCGCTGCCTTTTGGGCAGATCGAAAATTGTACGAAAATCCGGGAATTGAGTCCAGCTTCATCCCACGCCTGCTTACGCGAATCCCCTTTCCCCGCTACAATCCGGGACTCGACCTCTCTTGCCCGAAGGACGGATCATGACGGCCCCCGAAAACCCCCAATACAAAGACCGCGTCGCCAAACTGGAAAAGTGGAAGAGCCTCGGCGTCGATCCCTATGGCCAGCGGACGGACGGACTTATGCGCATCATCGACGCACGCGCCGTCCACAAGGGCGTCGAGACGACGCCTCACGATGGCACCGAAACTGTCAAAGTCGCCGGACGCATCGTCTTGCTCCGCGGCAAAGGCAAATTGATCTTTCTCACCCTGCAGGATTGGACCGGCCGCATCCAGGTAGGCCTCTCCAAGCAGGCGTTCGAAGCCGCCGGCACCTGGCCGCAGACCGCTCTTTTCGAACTCGGCGACGTCATGTGGTTCGAAGGTAAGGTCGGTCACTCCAACACCAACGAAATCACCATCTGGGCGACCGGTTTCGGCCTCCTCAGCAAGGCCCTACTCCCCCCGCCCGACAAATTCCACGGCCTTTCCGACACCGAACTCCGCTACCGCCAGCGCTACGTCGATCTGTTCGCAAACCCTGATTCCATGGACGTTTTCCTCTTCCGCTCCCAGATGATGGACTCCATCCGCTCCTTCCTCAAAGGCCGAAATTTCGTCGAAGTGGAAACCCCCATGATGCAGGCCATCGCGGGGGGGGCGGCGGCGCGGCCGTTCATCACCCACCACAACGCCCTCAACATCGATCTTTTCATGCGCATCAGCCCCGAACTCTACCTCAAACGCCTCATGGTTGGCGGCATGGAACGCGTCTTCGAAATCAACCGCAACTTCCGCAACGAAGGCATCGACACCACCCACAACCCTGAATTCACGATGATGGAGGTCTACCAGGCCTACTCCGACCTCGCCGGCATGATGGAACTCACCGAATCCCTCGTCGTCCGCCTCGCCAAAGAGCGCCTCGCCGGTCTCGGCAAACCCGCCGATCACCCGCTGCATCTCCAGTACGGAGAACGCATTATCGATTACACCCCGCCCTTCGACCGCGTCAGCTACGCCGCCCTTTTCAAGGAACACGTCGGCGTCGAAATGAGCGACACCGAAGGCGTCAAGCGCATCGCCGAGGAACGCGGCCTCCATGGCGTGGCCGCAAAAGAGCACGATGTCATCGTCGGCGAACTCTTCGAACAGCTTGCCGAACCCGCACTTAAGACACGCAACCGCCCCACCTTCCTCTACGACTACCCCGCCGCCCTCTGCCCCCTCACCCGCCGCAAGCCCGGGGATCCCCACATCGCCGAACGCTTCGAGCTCTACGTCGCCGGCATGGAACTCGCCAACGCCTACACCGAGCTCAACGACCCCTTCATCCAGGAAGAAACCTTCTCCAAGCAACTCGCCGGCCAGAAGGAAGAGGATTCCATGGCGAAAATGGATGAGGATTTCATCACGTCGCTGCGGTACGGCATGCCGCCGGCGGGCGGACTGGGAGTGGGGATTGATCGGCTGGCGATGCTGATGACGAATCGGGAGAGCATCCGCGACGTGGTGCTGTTTCCGCTCTTGAAGCCACGGGCGGAGGACATCAGCGAAGCGCAGATGGAGGCCGACGTAAACAAGTTCGTCGCAGGACTTAACGCCACCGCCGCCGTCCATCCCACAATGTTTGTTTTAGAAAAGGACGGCACTTTGCGGATACTGGATGTGGAGTGATTGTGAGAAGTCAGAAGTCAGAAGAGAGGAGACAGAAGCGATGATCGCTTCATCTCCGGCTTCTGGTTCCTTACTTCTGTCTACCGGCTTCTGACTTCTGGCTTCTTCCGTCTATGTACAAACTTTTCCTCACCCTCCGTTACCTCACCCGCAAAAAGATCGTGATTTTCCCGATTCTGGTGGTGTGGCTGTGCGTCATGATGATGATCATCGTGACCTCCATCATGGGCGGCTTCGTCGAACACGTGCAGCAGGCGAACCGGGATTTGCTGGGGGATATCATTATCTCGAGCAACAATCCGGCGTATGGGTGGGCACGGTACGATGAGTTGCAGGCAGCCCTGAAGAAGCAGTTCCCGGAGATTCAAGCGACCACGCCGACAATCCAGGCCTACGGCCTTATCTCCGCTCCAAGCGGAACGGCGCCGGTGCAGGTGGAGGGGATCGACCCCGTGGGGCGTGCAAAGGTAAGTCATTTCGGGGAGACGCTTTATCAGCAGCATATTGCGCCAATGAATGCGGTGGAGGACCTCGAGGGAGCGCTTCCGGCGACCGGGGCAGAGCTGCAGTCGCGGGCGATGAAAGCGCGGGACACCACGCTTGCGCGGTTCAAGGCGGCCGATGAAGCGGCGAACAACGAGTATTCGATCGCAGTGGGGGGCAAGAAGCGGCCCGCGTATGAGACGCTGAACCTCTGGGCTCTGTGGGGCCTGGTGATTGTGGCGGTGATTGAAGTGTGGATCCTGCGCAAGCGGCGGAGCGGGTGGCGGTGGTTGGCCGCCGGGGCGACGGGGGTGGTGGGCCTTGCGGCGATTGGGATGCTGCTCGCCTGGCCGGTGATGTTTCCGGAGAAATACGAAGCGTTGCGGTTTGAGAATGTGCGGGATGCGGCGGGGCAGGCGCAACTGGAATTGACGCGGGCGGATCGGACGGTGCAATTTGCGGCGACCTTGCCGGACGCCCAGCGGTACACGTCGCGCGAGGAATTGGTGAAGGCGCTGGTCCCGGCGGAGCCATCGTTCAAGGTGCCCGGGGCATCAGCGACGCAAGGGGAAGGGGACGAGGAGCCGGTGCAGGGGTGTTTTGCGGGCTCCTATGTGATTATGAACCGGGACAAGCGGGGGAATTTTGAGCGGAGCGAGGCGCCGGATTACCTGCCGGTGAAACTGACGATCGTGCCGATCTCGCAGCATGGTTCGCTGGCGGATCGCTCGCCGAACACGGAGCCGTTCATCGTCGTCGACGACGCCTACACGGGTGTGTTCGATGTCGATTCGATGTACGTCTATGCACCATTCGCCAAGGTTCAGGCCATGGCGAACATGCGGAACACGGTGCTGAGCGAAGGGGATCCCGGGTGGAAGCCGCCGCGCTGCAGCGAGGTGTTGATCAAGCTGAAGCCGGGGGTGCCGAAGGAGCAGTTGGACATTTTCCGGGCACAGGTGCAGCAGGCGGTGGAGAAGTTTCAGGATGCACATCCCGATGCCAGCAACGAATCGCTGGACGTGAAGACGTGGTACGAAAAGCAGGCGAAGTACCTCGGTGCCGTGGAAAACGAGAAGAACATGATGACGTTCATTCTCGGGCTGATGTCGCTGGTGGTGATCGTCGTGATCTTCCTGATTTTTTACATGATCGTGCGGGACAAGACGCGCGACATCGGCATCATTAAGGCGGTGGGCGGGGCGGAAGAAGGCGTGGCCGCGATCTTCGTGACGTATGGCGCCTTCATCGGCGTGGTGGGGGGGCTGCTGGGGGTGGTGTGCGGAGTGGAGTTTGTGCTGCACACAAACCAGATTCACGAGTGGATTTACCACATGACAGGCGTCATCATCTGGGACCGCTCGGTGTACGTCTTCGACAAAATTCCGGACACGGTCGATCCGCGCGAGGTGGCGATTTATTTCCTCTCGGCGGTGATTGCGGGGGTCGTCGGGGCGGCGATACCGGCGATCGTGGCAGCGTCGCAGGACCCGGTGAAAGCGGTGCGGTATGAGTGAGCTCATTCGCCTGCAGAACATTCACAAGTCGTACGAGATGGGGCCCGACCTGGTGCCGGTGCTCAAGGGAGTGGACCTCGTCGTCAACGAAGGGGAGTTTGTGGCGATCATGGGGGCGTCCGGTTCGGGAAAGTCGACGCTGCTGCACATCGCGGGGGTGCTGGATCAGCCGGACGAAATTCCAGGAAATGGGAAGAAACGGGAACTGGGGGAGGTCTATTTCCGGGGCAAACCCGTCTCCGCGCTCGGCCGGTGGGGGCGGCACAAGCTGCGGAACCACCAGTTCGGGTTTGTGTTTCAGTTTTATCATTTGCTGCCGGAATTGAATGTGCTGGAGAACGTGTTATTGCCGGCAATGGTAGATGCGCCGATGTACAAAGCGCTGATCCGGGCACGGCCGCGGAAGGGGGAGGCCCTCACTCTCCTGGACGCCTTCGGCCTGACCCAGCGTCTCAAACATCGCCCGGGCCAGCTGTCCGGCGGCGAGCGGCAGCGCGTCGCGATCGCGCGGGCGCTCATCAATCAGCCGGCGCTGCTGTTGGCCGACGAACCCACCGGAAACCTGGATGCGAAAACGGGACGCACAATCCTCGACGTGCTCCTGGGCCTTCACAGGGATCGCGGGCAGACCATGCTGCTCGTCACGCATGACCCGAATGTCGCAAAGCTGGCCGACCGAACGGTGCACCTCGCAGAGGGGCGAATCGTGGGGTGATTGGAGTTAGGATGGGAATGAAAGCCGTCGTTGAAAATTGGGGTGATTCTGTTGCGATTCGCCTGCCGGATCATGTTGCGGATGAACTTGGATTTCGCGCGGGCACTGCCGTCGAATTCCAGAAACAAGGTGACGGTCTGTTGCTGCGTCACGCCGGCAAGCGACGCCGCTATTTGCTTTCTCAGCTTCTGAATGAGTGCAAGGGAGCCAAGCCGCACAAGGAAGCCATGAGGGGTGCTCGTGAACGCGAACTGTTTTAAGGAATGAGGCGGCCCCGTTTCCTCTCGCTGACCAATGCCGCCTCCAGGGCGGAACTCCAAGTGACCGAGTACAATTCCGCATCTCATGGCCAAACGCAAAGTTCAGCTTCCGGACGACAGTGAAGAATCCCAGGTACGCATGGGCTTCGGGGAACACCTCGAGGAACTGCGCAAGCGCCTCATTCTCGCCCTCCTCGGTTCCGCCGGATTCATCGTCGTCTGCCTGTACTACATGTACGACATCGTGGGCATCCTGCTGCGGCCTTATCAGCTTGCCCTGATGGCGCATGGATATCCGCCGTACCTGGGGTATGCGAAACCGGCGGAACCGGTGATCACATTTCTCGGCATCGGTGTGAAGGCCGGGCTGGTGCTGGCGAGCCCATGGATCATTTACCAGTTGTGGCTGTTTGTGGGAGCGGGGTTGTACAAGCGCGAGCGGAAGCTGGTGTACAAGTACATCGGGCCGAGCGCGGCGCTCTTTCTCCTCGGCGTGGCGTTTTTCTATTTCCTGGTTCTGCCGCTGACGCTGAATTTTTTCATCGGCTTCAACGATGCGACGGCCTCCACGAAAACGCAAGCCCGGCCCACGTGGATCGAGCGCAAGCTGGGGCTGGACCCCACGCCGGGGATGGATCCGACGACGCTTCCCGCTGGGGACGCCGCCACGATGCCGGCGATTCCGATGGTCTCGTCCGATCCGACGACGATGCCGGCGAGGGGGACCGGGTACTTGTATTTCAACGCGGTGGATGGCCAGTTGAAGTTTTCGGGAGCGGGGCACACGTGGGTGCTGCTGGTGGGGAAGGAGGGGGCGTATTTCGTGAATTTGCCGCAGTTTGATGAGTACCTGGATTTCGTCACCTTCACGGCGTTGCTGTTCGGGGTGGCGTTTGAGTTGCCGATGGTGATCCTGGTGCTGGCGCAGATCGGCATTGTGCAGGTGAAGACATTCCGGTCGATGCGGAAGTACGCCTACTTCGCGATTGCCGTGGTGTCGTGCGTGGCGGCGCCGTCGACGGACGTGCTGACGATGATGTCGTTGATGATTCCGCTGATCGGGCTTTACGAGGCGGGGGTGCTGGCGGCGTCGATCGCGGTGGGCAAAGAGGCGGAGGAGCCGGCGGAGGAGGCGGAGGAGTGATCGGCCTGTAGCCATTGCACCGCGGCGGCAACGGCGGCGGTGATGGCAAAGATTTCCATGAGCATCAGGTAGGTTTCGGCGGGTCCGAGATAGCGAGAATCGGCGGCGGCGTAGAACGAACTGACGTCGATGTAAAGCAGCAGGACGCAGCGGGCGACCGTGGAGACGGCGAGGGCGAAAAGGGAGACGAGGGCCCACGTGGAGCGGCGGCGGAGGGGTGGCACGATGAGCATGGCGGCGATAGCGGCAAGGGCGATGCAGCCGAGCGGGAAGAGGATGACGCCGTAGGCTTTTTGCAGGGCGACGAGGGTTTTGCTGCGGGGGTCGGCGTCCTGGGCAGCCTTGATTCTGGCGGCGGCTTCCGGCGTGTTGGGGAGGGCGCGGTCGTGAGTGGCGTTTTCGAAATGTTTGATGACGCCGTTGGAGCCGCGGGATTCGTAGGTGAGGGGTTTGGGGGCATCCTGGTGAAGGCCGAAGAGCTCGGTGAGGAGCATGTGGGAGTGGTCGAGCATGAGGCGGGCGTATTCGGGCCGCCACGGCGGGGCGAGGGTGTTGTGGAGGGGGTAGCCTTTCAGCTTGCCGTCGGCGACGGCAGCGTTGATTTCATCGGCGAGCTGGCGGTAATAGGCGCGGGCGGTGGCGCTGCTTTTGTAGAGGCCGAGATCGGCGACGGCCTGGCGGACGGCCCAGATAAACCAGGCGCCGCCGATTTCGCCGGAGCCGTGGAGCTCGTTGTAGTTGTCGCCAAATTTGGCCCAGTTGTCGCCTTGGGGGCCTTCGAAGAAGGGCTTGAGGCGGGCGAAGGCGGGGCTGACGGCGTAGAGTTCCTGGCGGGTTTCTTTGGTCACCGGAACAAGGCGATGGAAGTGGGGCGGCTCGACGCGCTGCATGGCGGCAATGGCCGCGACGAAGTTGGGCTCTTTGACTTCGACGACGCAGAAGGCGTTGTAGACGAAGTAGTTGATGGTGGAAATGAGGAGCATGGTCGCGACGGTAAGGAGGCCGGGGAGGGCCGGGAGCCAGAGCCATTCCCATTTCAGGAGGGCTTTGCGCTGCTGCCAGAGCTTGAAGGCGATCCAGGCGAGGAGGATGACGGCGGCGGGGGCGAGCCAGATGCCTTCTTCGCGGGTGATTTCGACGGCGCTGAGGGCGTAACCGGCGGCGACGGCCCAGATCAGCCGCGAGCGGCGCGGCCAGTCAAGACGGACGAGGAGTCCGATGAGGGTTGCGGCGACGAGGATGGATTGTCCGGAGTAGATGCCTTCGCGGAGGACCATCCAGTTGCCGACGCTGGTCATGACGGGGTTGAAGAGGAGGAACGTGTAGATCATCGCGAGCAGCCATGGGGAGCGGAGGCGCGGGCGGACGGCGATGAGGAGTACGATGCAGGTCAGGGCGTAGTAGAGTTGCTGGGCGAGGAGGAGGGGAAGGTGGATGATGTCGACGAAGCAGACGAATAGTGGGTAACCGGGGCCCTTGATGAGGGTGGTTTCGTTGTAGGGACCGAGCCATTTGAAGTGTTTGATGGTTTCGGCGGCATTGAGGAAGAGGAGGTCGTCGTGGGGGCCGTTCATGACCCAGAGGCGCTGGATGGAGGTCATCCAGAGGCGGATGGCGGTGAGGAAGACGACGAGGGTGGCGAGGAGCAGGGCGTCGCGCGAGGGGCGCGTTCGCCAGAAGGGTTGTAAGTGCGGGTTGGGGGGAGGGTTGTTCAAAGGGCGTCTTTCGTGGAATAGGGGAAAGACGGTTATATTGCGCGACGGTTCGGCAGGTTGCAATTGAGTTGACAGCCACGGCTGGAATTCACTACACTTGCCGATCCTGCATTCCCTGCTGTGCCGTCGGCATGGCCGGGGGATGGGCGACGAACAGCGGTTTATGCCGCTGGCCGCGTGCGAAAGCATGTTGGCGGCGCTGGTCAAGTGAACACCGGTTCGCTGGCGGAGAATGGTCTTCGCTGGTGACGATTGTCGAAAGAGGAATTTCAATGGCTGCTGGCCCGCACGAACGTATCCGTATCCGGATGGAAGCTTACGATCACCGCGCTCTCGACGGTTCCGCGAAGGAAATCGTCGATCATGCGAAGCGGACCAGCGCCAAGGTTCGGGGTCCGATCCCGCTGCCGACGCGGGTGGAGAAGTTCACGGTGCTGCGTTCGCCGCACATCGACAAGAAGAGCCGGGAACAGTTCGAAATTCGCACCCACAAGCGCGTGATTGATATTCTTGAGCCGACGCCGCGGACGATCGAAGCGTTGAACCGCCTCGTGGTGCCGGCCGGTGTGTTCGTGAAGATCAAGGCCTAAACCACAGCCGGCCTGGATTTCAACGGCGTTGCCGAATCGTTTGGAAATGAAAAGAGCGTTCGCCTTCGGGCGGACGCTCTTTGTTTTTTGCGCGGCTGATCGAGCGGGTCATTCCTGCCGCGCCCACACGTTGACGATGGCGGCGGCGGCGGCGCGTTGGACGGACTCGTCCTTGTCGATGAGCAGGTCGGTAAGCCAGTAGGACTGCTGGGGGGCGAGCATATCCCCGAGGGCGAAGGCGGCGAGGGCGCGGAGCGAGGGGTTGGGGTTGGTGAGGTTGTCGGTGGCGACGTTGGCGCCCTGCGCGGAATGAAGCTCGGCGAGGGAGCGGGCGGCGATGAGCTGGCGGCGCGTGGCGATGTCCTTGTCTTCGGTCTCCTCGGCACGCAACTTGGGGTCCTGGTCCTGCCCGACGATGCGCGGGGCGAGGCCGATGTTGATCAGCGGGTTGGCGGCGACGTCGCGGGGGAGATCGCCGCAGACGGCGAGGGCGTTGCATTGGTCTTCGGGGAAGCGGGAGATGGCGAGGGCGACGATAGCGCGCTGGGCGGGGAAGTCGCCGAGGCGGGCGAGGGCGGCGGTGATTTCGAAGCGGACCCGGTTGTCGGGCTCGCGGATGTGGGCTTTGAGGAGGGGGACTGCGGAGGGGTCCCCCATGAGCCCCAGGACGAAGGCGGTGTTGGCGCGGGTGGCGGGATCGGGGGAGGAGAGAGTCTGGGCGAGCTCGTTCATGTTGGCGGTGTCGCCCATTTTGCGGAGGGAGTAGATGGCGGCGACGCGGACGGAGTCGTTGGGGTCGGACTTGGCGAGTTGCTCGAGCGTGGGCTTGAGGGGGAGGGAGTTGCGCTTCGCGGTGGCCATGCAGGCGGCGAAGCGGACGATCCACTCAGGATCATGCAGACCGGCATCGATGACGTCCTCGGCGCGCGGGTCGCTGGAAGGCTGGAGGGCTTCGATGCAGTTGGCGCGGACCGTGGGGTCGGGCGAATGGGACTGCACCTGCAGGAGCGTGATGGCGCGGTCGAGGACTTCGCGGGCGATGCGGGCGGACTTGGCCTTGTCGGGATCCTGTTGGGGCGGCGCGCCGCAGGAGGCGAGGAGAAGGGTCAGCGATGCGGCGGCGATGAGGCGGCGGTGGCGCATGAGGCTCCTTTGCGAGGCAAGGGGAGTGGAAAATCGTACAGAGTACACAAAGTTACGGAGATATCGACCTTATGGATTGGCTGAGCTGAAAAAACGCGGGGGGGGGCAGCCAGCTCAACGGGCGCGGCGAGGGCGGACATAGGTGTAGGCGACGAAGAGGGTTGTGATCACGCCGCAGAAGATTGGGAGGAGATCGCCGACGCGCGTGAAGAGGGTGATGCGGGAGTCGAGCGGGAGGGTGACGGCGGCGAAGCCGATGGCGCCGACGGAGTTGCCGGTGTTGGGATCGGTGACGAGTTTGATGATGCGGCCGTTGGAGTCGATGAAGCCGGAGTCGCCGGTGTTGACGGAGCGGGCGATAGGGATGCGGTTTTCGACGGCGCGGAGCTGGCAGGCTTCGAGGTGTTGGTTGAGTTCGACGGAGTAGAACCAGCCGTCGTTGGAGACGTTGAGGAGGAAGTCGGTTTTGCCATCAATGCGGTAGCTCATCAGGCTGGGGGAATTGACGAGTGGCGGAGGGTTTGTCATATGCCGGGCGGGGTCGGGCATGGTGTCTTCGAAACAGATGGGGGTGCAGAAGGTGTAGGTTTTGTCGCCAACGGGGAGGGTGAAGCGGGTCCATTCTTTGCCGGGGGTGAGGGAGTAGTCAAAGTCGATGGGGGTGAAGTAGCGGACGACGGAGCCGAGGAGGGGGACGGTTTTGAAGGGGATGTACTCGCCGAAGGGGACGAGGTGGATTTTGGAGTAGGCGGTGGCGGATTGGCCGGTGGTGGGGAGGTAGAGGAGGGTGAGGTTCTGGCGGATGCCGCCGGCGGGGGAGTCGTCGGGGACGTAGCCGGGGGCGCCGACGAGGAGGGGTGTGTTGAGGGTGGTGGCGAGGGTGCGGAGTTCGGTGTCGTAGCGGCGGGATTTTTCGACGAGGTCGCGGCCGGCGTCGGAGAGGAAGGCTTCGTCGAGGTGGAGGATTTCGGGGTTGATCTCGGCGGGGACCATGGTTTCGGGCCAGACGATGAGGTCGGGCTTGGGGTTGGAGATGGCGGCGAGCTGGGTGAGGCGGACGTGCTTCTGGAAGTTTTCTTCGCCCTTGGCGGGGTCGTCTTTGAGGGATTGGGGGAGGTTTTCCTGGATGACGGCGACCTGCGGGCCAGGTGTCGTCGTGGATTGGTGGAGGCGGAAGAGGCCGTAGGCGAGGGCGAGGAGGATGGTGGCGGCGGTGATGGTGAAGAGTTTGGCGATCTGGGGGCTGAGGCCGCGTTTGGAGGGGAGGCGGAGGAAGTCGACGAGGAAGCCGTTGGTCATGCAGATGAGGAAGGTGAGGGTCCAGACGCCGAAGAGGTCGGCGGTTTGGATGAGGAGGGGGGCGGGTGCGAGGGCGTTGCCGAGCATGAACCAGGGGAAGCCGCCCTGGACGAAGGTGGAGCGGGCGTATTCGACGAAGGTCCAGGCGAGGGGGAGGGCGAAAGTGGCGGGCATACGGAAGGAGATGACGAGGCGGTGGAAGGCCCAGGCGAAGAGGGGGAGGTAGAGGGCGAGGAAGAAGGCGAGGGCGAAGTAGCCGCCGATGGTGACGGGGGCGAGCCAGAAGAGATTGGGGAGGAAGAAGGCGAGGCCGAAGAGGTAGTAAGCGGCGGCGAAGCGGGGCTTCATGGGGCGTTCGAGGATGGTCCAGGCGAGGGGGACGAGGGCGACGGGGGCGAGGAAGTAGCAGTAGAAGGGGGGGAAGAGGAGGGGGAGGAGGAGGGCGGAGGCGAGGAGGAGGAGGAGGAGGGAGGTGGTTTTGCGCGAGGAGGTGCGGGGCTTGGTGGAGGTGGTGGTCACGGGGGCTCCGGGTGAGGTTGGGGTAGGGTAGTGAGCGGGGAGGGGATTGTCCATGGGTGGGGGAGGGGGGGGAAACGCGAAACGCAAAACACGAAAGGTTGGGTGGGGGGGAAGATGGCCACCGGGAAGATGGCCAAGGTGGGCGCGGGGTTGGCCATCTTCTACTGGATTAGTAGGAATTGGCGTTTTTGGGTCAAAAACGCAGATGGACAGGAGAAGGTGGACAAGGCGTGTGCGGGGTTGTCCATCTTCTTTGGTCCATATGTTGTGTGGGGGGGTGTTCCTGGTTGTGAAT